>DATMKY010000118.1:0-56929 GCA_035570955.1 Edaphobacter sp.
TGTCGCGACAGCTTCATCGTCATTAAGGTGGCTATCGTTTGACGCAAGGTCACTCTCATCCAAGCCGTCTCAGGCCTCATCTGTGACAAATCTTCCCCAGCACCGCCGCTCTCCGCGCCCCGGTGGCCGCAGGAACATTGCCCGCCAGACCAAACCAACTCAGCCAGGCCAGCAGCGCAAAAGCCACACCCTCCTTAGCCTGCGCGGGCACACCCAACTCCTCCATTAACCGGACCTTCACTCCAATCGTCTGCAGACCATCCTCCAGCATCCTCATCAGTGCCGAATTCTTTGACCCACCGCCCGCCACCACAAACTCTACAGGCGACAATGGAGCTGCCTGCCCCACATGCCCCCACACAAACCGCCGATACGCATCCAGAATCGAAGCAGCCGTCAGAGCCGTAGCCGTAGCAACAACGTCCTCATCCCGATCGTCACTACCACTTGCCTTTCGGCACATCGCAATCATCCGTGAGACAAAGGTCTCCCCAAACTGTTCTCGCCCACACGACTTCGGTGGCAGGGAAGAGAAGTATCTCTCTTTCAAGATCTCATCTACTACACCCTGCAGTGCCCTACCTGATCGCGCCACCGAACCATTCCTGTCAAACTCGCGCTCATACAGCCGCCGCATGCATCCATCGATCACCATATTCCCAGGCCCAGTGTCGAACGCCATCACTCCATCGATGCTGGCCTCCGCAGGAATTGCCGTCAAATTCCCGATGCCACCCAAATTCAACAACACTCGACTCACCTTCGCGGAACGAAACATGCAGTAATCCAACATTGGGACCAGCGGAGCACCCTGTCCACCCGCGGCTATATCCGCCGGTCGAAAGTCACTCACCACCGGCACGCGCAGCCGCTCTGCAATCACCGAAGCCTCACCCATCTGCCACGTAGTCCGTACATTCTTGCCCAAGTACTTCTCCGCAGCCCCCTGGTGATACACCGTCTGCCCATGACACCCCACCAGCCGAACCTTCACCCCAATCGAAAATTGAGCCTTCTCGACAGCTTCGGCATAAACCTCCCCAAGCCGCCAGTTCAACCGCGACAACTCCGCCACCGAAATTGCATCTGCATCCATCGCAGTCAGAACCGCCGCACGTACAGCCTTCGGATAAGCCATTCCAACATGTCCCAGCAGCTTCACCCGCGGTGTTCCACCCTTCGCACGAGCAGGCGAGATCCGGCACACTGCCACGTCCACTCCATCGGCTGAAGTCCCGCTCATCACCCCTGCCACAACCAAACTCTTCTCCATCATCCCTTCAACTCCCGTTGCAACTCCGCCAGCAGATTCAACGCCTCACGAGGAGTCAACCCATCGACATCGGCCTCCGCCAGCCGATCCACAATCCTCTGCGACAGTGGAGTAAACATCGTCATCTGCATCTCCGGCATCGGTGAAGCCTCTCTTACCTGCTGCGTCTCGGCTCGTTCATGCAGCTTTAAAACCTCGCGCGCCCGTGCGATCACGCCTGCGGGCAATCCCGCCAGCTTCGCCACTTCTATTCCATAACTCTTGCTCGCCGGCCCAGCCTCTACTGTATGTAAGAACACAATTCCCCCCGCAGTCTCCTTCACCGTCACGCGCAGATTCGTCAGCCGCGACAACCGTTCGGCCAGCAAAGTCAGCTCATGGTAATGAGTCGCAAACAAAGTCCTCGCGCCAATCCGATCATGCAGGTACTCCACAGTAGCCCAAGCCAGACTCAACCCATCATAAGTAGCCGTCCCACGTCCCATCTCATCCAATAGCACCAGCGAGCGATTCGTTGCCGTATTTAGAATTGCAGCTGTCTCCGTCATCTCAACCATAAACGTCGACCGCCCCCGCGCCACGTTATCGCTCGCTCCAATTCGCGTATAAATCCGGTCAACCAGCCCTAGCCGCATCCTCTCTGCGGGAACAAAACAACCCATCTGCGCCATTACCGTAAGCAAAGCCGCCATTCGCAGATAAGTCGACTTACCCCCCATATTTGGCCCGGTAATCAGCAATACCGCCGGCCCCGCATCCGCATCCAGATGCACCGAGTTCGGCACAAACCGGCCGCCCCCTGACTCCTCAAGGCGCCGTTCCACCACCGGATGCCGGGCCTGTATAAACTCCAGCAGGCCCGACTTCTCCACTTGCGGCCTCACCCACCCTCGCAACGCCGCCAGATGGGCAAAACAAGCCAGCAGATCGACCTCTGCGACCTTCCTGGCCGTCTCGCGAATCCTACCCGCCGCAACGAGCAACTGCCGCCTCAGCTCGGCAAAAATCCTCTTCTCAATCTCCCCACTTCGCTCCTGTGCCGTCAGAATCTTCGCCTCGTACTCCTTCAGCTCGGGAGTCGTAAACCGTTCCGCATTCACCAGTGTCTGCTTCCTCTCATAGTCAGCAGGAACCGCCTTCGCATTTGCTTTGGTCACTTCCAGGTAGTAGCCAAACACAGTATTGAACCGTACCTTCAACGAACCAATCCCCGTTCGAGTCCGCTCGCGCTCCTCAATCGTGGCCAGAGCTTGTCTCCCACTCCGAGACAGCTCACGCAGCTCATCCAGCTCTCCATCTACACCCTCTCGAATTGCTCCGCCATCTGCCAGCGACGCTGGTGGTTCCTCCGCAATCGTCTGCACGATCATCTCGTGCAGATCCTCCAGTGGATCGACTGTTGTTCCAAGATCCCGCCACCTCGGTGCCTCAAACATCTGCACAGCTGCCACCATCCCAGGCAGACAACCAAGCGTCTTCGCCAACGCCATCACCTCGCGCGGCCCTGCCGAATCAAGCGCCACTCGTCCCAAGAGCCGCTCCAGATCCAAAACCCCATCCATCGATCGCCGCAGACCCTCACGCCGTCGTAGATCCCCCGACGCTTCACTCACAGCCTCTAGTCGCGCCTCAATCACTTTCAAATCGCTCGCCGGTCGCAACAGCGAAGCCCGTAGCAACCGCTTACCCATCGGGGTACAACACGCATCCATCGTATAGAACAACGTCGTCTGCACCGATTCGCCCGAAAACAGCGGCTCCACCAGCTCCAGATTCTTCACACTCACCGCATCCAGCTCCAGCGACGAAGACCGCTCATAAAACCGCAGCCCATCAACATGCTCCAGCCCGCCCTGCTTCGTCTGCCGCATATAGTGCAGCAGTGCGCCCGCCGCAATCGCAGCAGCCTCGTGTCCACCAAGCCCCATCCCATCGAGCGAATGCACTTTAAAGTGGTTTCTTACCAAAGGCACCGCATACTCGGCCGTAAACACCCACTCATCCAGCGCAGTTTTAGTCCGAATCCCATCCACCCCCGAACTGACCTCAGCATCTTCCACCTCGCCGACACCTGGATGCCCATACTCCCCATCCTTCACACTCTCATCGCGGAAGGTAGTAAGTAGATTCTTCTTACCTGCACTCAACCCCGGCAATGCCTGCCCATAAAGTAACTCCGCCGGACGAACCCTTCCCAATTCGTCCACCAGCAAAGCCCAAGCACTCGCACCTGAAAATTCCGTTGCCCGAAACTCCCCGGTGGATAGATCGAGCAGAGCCAATCCCCAGACCGAGGTGCCGCCCTGAACCATTCCCGAACCAACCAGACAAATACTAGCCAGATAATTGCTCTGCTCCGCTCCCATCGTCGGATCGAGCGCCGTCCCGGGTGTCAGCACTCGAGTCACTTCCCGCCGAACGATCGTCTTTGTCTGTTTCGGATCCTCCATCTGCTCGCACAGCGCAATCTTGTATCCCATGCGCAGCAGCTTTTGCAGGTACATCTCTGCAGCGTGATACGGGACCCCGCACATCGGCTGCTTTTTCTCTCGATCACGTGCAGTCAGCGTCAGCTGCAACTCACGCGACACTAGTATCGCGTCGTCATAGAACAGTTCATAAAAATCCCCGATCCTGCAAAACATCAAGCAGTCCGGATGTTGTTCCTTCGCCGCAAAATACTGCCGCATCACCGGCGTCAGATTCGCCGATTCTCCCGCCAGACCCGTTACCGACTCATTTGCCATCGCAGAACCGCAGAATACAGTACCGAACAGTCTCTGCGCTTGTTGAGAAACCGCCTTACTGTTCGATACTGATCCCCGTCTACTTCACATCGCCACACGAATCAGCAAGCCACTTCGTCTGCATCGTCCCGTCCATCGTCATGCTCTTGCCCATCCGATTCATGTCGACATGGATCGTCCCATTTGCCGACTCACGGCTCGTAATCTCATAGTGAACCTTTGCGGTATAAGTCCCATCCTTGTCGGTGCACTCCTCCTGCAGATCGGTTGACTTCGCTGTGCTGCTGATAACCGTTCGTTTGCAGTTTTGACGGTCGTTGCTTCCAAAATCAGTGCCTTTATTCAACTTCTCCTCGGTAACACAAACCTTCACGGTTCGCGGCCCGCCCGCTCCCATCATGCGTGCCTTCTGCTCCGGAGTCATTCGCGCAAGTACGTCGTCCGGAATAGGTGGCATTCCATTGATATGATTGTTGATGGTGGTCTGCCACAGTCCGGTCTTCACATCCGGCCTCACAATATCCTGGGCAAAACCAACCAGCAAAGGGACCGCACACAAACAAACGGCCCGCGTAATCGTCAGCACTTTATTCATCGCAATACTCCTTCAAGAAAATGGATTGTTCCCGGAATTGAGTCCGCTGTGCGATTGCCGCACGCGTATCGCACCTATTATCTGCCAACTGCGTCTGAAATCAACGGCAATCAGGACGCTCGTCCGCAACCTGCCAAACCGATATACTGAAGATTCGCGAGTTTAGCCGCTGGCGAATCATCACGAATGTCTCTCCTCTGGCTCAAAGTCGCAGTGGTCCTGTACGGCATCGCCGCACTCGCTGTTTTACCCGCGGCTCTCTACGACCGTCCCCGCTGGCGTCACATTGCCATCCCCGCCACGATCGCGGCTGTACTCTTCCACTTCGTCTCGCTTGCCGAGATGCTTAACGCTGCTCACCACCGCCTTCCGGTCGATACCCACGAGACGCAGACACTCCTTGGACTCCTCCTGGCCGTCTCTTTTCTACTCATCTACTGGCGCTACCGAACTCTCTCACTGGGAATCTTTCTGTTGCCGATCTGCTTTCTCCTCGGCCTCGTCCCCGCCTTTCATCCCAGTCAGGAGACCTCAGCCTTTCCAATGATCCAGACAGGCTGGATTTTTCTCCATGTCGCCCTCCTCCTTGCAGCCTACGCCGCACTTCTGCTTTCGCTGCTCGCGTCGTTGCTCTATCTCGTGCAAGAACGGCGCCTGAAACAAAAATCTTCCATGCTGCCATCACTCCCGCCCCTTGAAACTGCCGATCAGATCGGCCTCAAGGCTCTTCTCTTCGGCCTGCCCTGTATGACTGCCGGCCTGCTCATCGGTTCTCTCATTGCCCAGGCCACCGTCGGCCCAACCTACTTTCGCGATCCGAAGATCCTTCTCGCCTTCGCCATGTGGCTCGTCTACATTGCGATGATCTATATTCGCCGCCACTCTGGCCTTCGCGGACGCCGCGCAGTTTATCTCTCAAGCTTCGTCTTCCTCGTCGTCCTCGCCGTCTGGGCTGCTAACGAGTTCTCCTCCGTTCACAGGTTCACCGCTCCATGAACCTCGTCCTCCTCGGCATCAACCACAACACCGCTCCCATCGAGGTGCGCGAGCGCCTTGCCATCCCCTCCACTCGCCTTGCCGACGCCACCCGCAGTCTTCTCCACCAACCAGGCATTCGCGAAGGCCTCATTCTCTCCACCTGCAATCGTGTCGAACTTCTCACTTTGCAGGAAGACGACGAAACACAGCAGCCGCAAATCAAAGCCGATCTCCTGCGCTTCCTCCACGAGTACTTCAGCGTCCCCCCGCACGACATACAGCCTCATCTCTACGAACACCGCGATCGCGAAGCCGTCCGCCACCTCTTCCGCGTCGCCAGCTCACTCGATAGCATGGTCGTCGGCGAGCCGCAGATCCTCGGCCAGGTCAAAGAGTCCTACACCATCGCCCGCGAAGTCGGTGCCGTTTCCACCCACCTCGAGTCCCTCCTCCAGCGCACCTTTACTGTCGCCAAAAAAATTCGCAGCGAAACCCAGATCGGCTCAAGCTCCGTCTCCATCGCCTCAATAGCCGTCGATCTCGCCAAGAAAATCTTCGGCTCCCTCGCAGGCAAAACCGTCCTGCTCGTGGGGGCAGGCAAAATGTCCGAGCTCGCCGCGCGTCATCTCATCCAGCAGGGCGCCGCCTCTATCCTCGTCGTCAACCGCACCCAATCCCGTGCTGAAAAAATCGCCTCCACCTTCGCCGGCCCCGCGGTCCACACCGAAGCAATCCCGTTCGACGACCTCTACGACCAGACACCCCGTGCAGACATTGTCATTACTTCGACCGGTGCCCCGCAAAAGATCTTCGAACGCTCTCACGGCCAGCTATTTCTCCATGCCCGTCGCAACCGGCCGATGTTCTTCATCGACATCGCAGTCCCTCGTGACGTCGACCCGCGCGTGAACGAAGTCGAAGGCTGCTTCGTCTATGACATCGACGATCTCCAGCAAGTTGCTGCCGCCAACCTTGCGGACCGCAGCCGTGAAGCTGCCGCCGCGGAAAATATCGTGAGCAGGGAAGTCGACAAGTACCAAGAACGCATTCAATCCCGCGACGCGGTCCCGGCAATCAAGGCTCTCCAACAACATGCCGAAGACCTCCGCCAGGCAGAATTAGCCCGCTCCCAATCCAAACTGGCTGACCTGACGTCTGAACAGCGTGAAGCCGTCGAAGCCCTCACGCGCAGCCTCACCGCTAAGCTCCTCCACCCGCAGCTCACGGCTTTGCGCGAATCCACCCGCCCCAAAGACTCCGAATAAACTCCAAAACCTGACACATCAGCCAGTATGCTTTTTTACTCGCAATGTGGTCAGCTGTTTGCGGCGGAGAATCGCAGACAGAAATGAGAAGTCTTTACGGTACCTTTTCCCTCATTCCGGCAGCGTTATCCATCTTTTTCCTTCACGCAATTCCTGCGTCTCCTCAAGTCCGCGGCTCTTATTCTCCGGGTTCGGTTCTTACTGGTGGTGGTACCGTCTCGGACCCCGGTTTCTCCTACGATAATCAGGTCTGGTACATCTACTCAGACAAACTAAAAGGCCCACAGGGCAATGCAATTCCCATTCAGGGCTCCGCCAGCTTTCTTTACGACAACAACAGCGTAATCTACGTTCCAAAGTTCAAATTCCTCCACGCCAACCTTGAGTTTTCCCTGGATTTGGTCTTATCGAACGGATCTTTTACTGCGAGTGATCCCTTGTCAGGACGTCCGACCCAAAGCGGCTCTGCAGTCGGTCTGACCAACACCAACGTTATGCCTTTCGACTTGGGCTGGCACTTCAAATGGGCCGATATCCAGACGGGTTATATCTTCGCCATCCCGACAGGCCGATATGTTCCCAACGCATCGGATAATGTCTCTACCGGCTTCTGGACAAGCTTTTGGCAAACTGGCGCGACCGTCTATCTCAACAAGAGCAAGAACACGCAAATAAGTGTCTTAAACTCGTACGCTTGGAACACTACTCAACGCGGCACAACCCTCCACCCCGGACAGAACGATTCAGTCGACTACTCCCTAACTCAGACAATCTCTCTTGCGAAGGGAGACCGATGGCCGCTCCAGTTTGGACCAGCAGGGTACGGCCAGTGGGAAACAACCCAGGCCGGGGGGCAACTCCCGGCACGAGCGCCGCTCCTCTACGGTGTCAATGCGGCAGGTTTTACCGTCAACCTGACCGCACCATTCAAGTCCCTCAACTTCGGCACCAGCGCGCTCTGGGAGTATCACGCACGAAACACCTATCAGGGCCGCACCCTCGTCTTCGACGCCAACATCAGCTTTTAGTTCTAAACGGGTGCCGGGAACCCACGCCAAGTAATCAATCATCGATCCGGCGGTCTTGCATGGTGCCCATTACAATCCAAAGGAAACAACACGAAACTGTAAAAATAGTTGCGCCCCGTTCCTGTGTCATCCCCTTTGTTTACAGTATTTTGACTTGAAACCTTTCAACCATGAAGACATCTACTAAGCAGAGGTTTTTATGATGCCAAGGTTGAAAGTGCTTTTTCTTTCCCTGGCGACTCTGTCCGCTACAGCCTTCGGGCAAGCAGCGAACCAAGCCGGCCCGGGGACTCTCAATTACATCGAAGGACAGGTCTCAATCGAAGGCCGTCCTGTCACCCCAAACTCCATGGGCAACGCTGTCTTAGGCAATGGGCAATATCTCTCCACTTCAAACGGCAAAGTCGAAGTCCTTCTTACGCCGGGCGTATTTCTTCGCATCGGAAACGACAGCACTATTCAGATGATCTCCCCCAACCTGACGCACACGGAAGTCAAACTAGAACGTGGAAACGCTAACGTTGAGGCCGATCAGCTCTACAAACAGAATGTCATCCTTATCGACATGGAAAAAGGACAGACACAACTTCTTGAGGACGGCCTCTACACTTTTAATGCCGATAGTTCTGCCGTGAACGTCTTCAAGGGCAAAGCCAACGTCTTTCCCGGGCCTAATCTGGAGGCCGATGTCAAACCCATCGAAGTCAAGGCTGGCCACAACCTCATGCTTACCGGCGAACCCGCCAAGCCGCAGCGCTTCGACAAAGACAAATCACAGGATGATCTCTATCGGTGGAGTAGCCTTCGCTCTGAGTACTTGGGCGAAGCCAACATCGACCTTGCCGAAGACTACGCAGGCGTCAATAGCTTCTATCCCGGCTGGTACTGGGCTGGTGGGCCCTTCGGCTACACCTGGCTCCCCGGTGAGGGGCTCTTCTGGAGTCCGTTCGGCTATGGCTTCTACTCACCGTGGTACCTCTACGGAGGCGGCTTCATCTATGGCCGCTATGGCCATGGTATCTATCCCTACCGCGGAGGCCATGTCGTCGCAGGAGGCTTCAGAGGCGGCGCTGTTCGCGGAGGCGTCACAGGCGGCGGTGGTTTCCATGGTGGAGGTGGTGGCTTGCACGGCGGAGGCGGTCATCGCTAATCCCACCTGATTCGAAGGACGTAATCTTAAGAGTAAGGGCTGGCATCTGATGCCAGTCTCTGCTCGCTCAATCAGGTTCGGGTATCGACGCGATCTCAAAATGAAGACTAGAACGAAAAATTAGCCGAAAACAAAATACTCCGGTTCCCGGGGGTTGGTGAGCCAAAAGGCCCACCAGCCAGTGTCTGCGATTGTCCGAACAGAGTCGAATTTAACACACCGTTCTCCGGGCCGCGATTCACAATATTGAACAGGTTCAGCGCCACTACAACCAGGGTCAGGTTGTACTTTCGCGGCACTGTTGCATCCAGGCGTGGCCCCGAGGATGTCCCGCTCAGGCCGCGCCCGTTCACGCTCGTATTCTGGCCGCCCGAGTTCAAACCGCTCCCGCTCTCCTTGCGTGGCCCGATCCCGATCGCCTTACTCGCCCTCATATGAAAGATCACATTCGCAGGCCCCGTTCCCAGGTTGAACGGTACAATCATCTCGCCCTTGCCCGTGGGATTACTGTCGAGGCACCCAAACGGCGTTGAGACCACATCCGCGGCCCCACATGTCCCAAACGTAGGCCGCGCATTGAACTGATTATTCCCGGTCAGATCGCTTCCAATCGAGATGTTGTACGGCGTCCCCGACTGTGCCGACAACAGCGGAGCGAGGATAATTCCATGCGGCGCGGTATAAGTCGTCAACAGAAAAACCCGGTGATGGATTCCAAAGGAGGCCCGCCCATAATCAAATCCGGGATTGTTCGCGACAGAAGGGAAATAGTTAGGCCCCTGCGTGTCGCTCTCGGCTTTGCTGTATGTATACGAACTGGTCAGCGAGAGCCTCCGGAATCGCGCATTTGCCGTCGTAATAATCTGATGCTGAGTGAAAACGCCCCCAGACTGAAATTGATAGTTGTAAGCGTTCGGCGTCGCTCCCGTAATCGTGTAAGTCGTCGGATCAAATTCCGGAGCTGTCACATTGTCCGATAGATACTGGTGAATCCCGCGCGTATAAAGATAAGTCGCATTTAGCGTCACTTTGCTGATCTGGCGATCCACTCCCACGCCGCCCTGCATATTGAGCGCCGCATGAAAGTGCGGGTCAATGGTGGAAAAAGTAGGCCGCGTAGTCGCAGCCCCCTGCGTAGGAACTACCGGCGTATTCGGATCATAAAAGTTGGGATCATTCACCACGAAACTCTGCTGGTTGATCCCATTCTGGTGAATCGTCTGGATCACGTAAGGCGTAGCTCCCGGTGAATTCAACGAACCCGGAACATTGAACCTGTCATAAAACCATCCATATCCACCGCGTACGACTGTCTTCGCTGGCCCTGTGCCTGTGTGTCCCGGAGCCCACGCTAACGCGAGCCGAGGGCCCAAGTCAGCATGGTCATGAATCCAGTTCTGGCTCTCAAACCGTAGCCCGGCACTCAAGGTAAGATTCGGTTTCACGCGCCAGTCATCCTGAAAAAACAAACCCAAATCAAAAAGAGTCACTCTCGCCAGAGGATTGTTCACAACCGTCACATGGTATTGGTCCGGAGTCCCCGCCAGGTAATGGTCGATTGACTGAAAAACGTAATTTCCGTTCTCTCCCGAAGTCGAATAGTTAGCATCGCGAATCGCATGCAGACGCACGCCGAACCGCATCGTATGCAACTTCGCAGTCGCTGTACTGTAGTTCTGCAGTTCGAAGACATCTTGGTGATCCTGTACCACACCCGAGTTGCTCCCGCCCGTAATAAACGCACCTTGAACTGTAATTGTGGGAGTCAAAAAATCCGGCGCCTGACTATTGCGAATTCTCTGCCACTGAAATCGCGTCTCATTGATCAGATGCGAGTTCACAACAACCGTGTCGCCAATCGCCAATCCATTCTGATATCCGCTGCTATTGAAGGCCTGCTCAGCGAGGCTGAGTCCACCCGGCCCATTGCCCTTTGCAACATTGCGTGAGAACGATTCCCGAACGGTCAACGTATTGCTCTTGCCAAGTTGAAAATCCACACGCGGATTCACATATAAAAAGGACGAAGGATTCGGCAGCGCCTGTTGGATGATTGCAGTCGTGTCATTCGGATTCACCGCATTAACGATGCTTTGGTTCTGCCGCTGCATATCAAACGCATTGAAGAAATACGATGCAGTTTTCGTTAGAGGCCCATTTACATCCCCTTGGAAAGAGTACAGATAATAGTCCGGTTGAACCGGCACGAGAGGATTAGCAGTATTCAAAGCCGACGTCGATCCGAACCCGCCCAGATGCCCGGAAAACTTGTCAGATCCCGGTTTCGTAAGAATCTCAATTCGCCCATAGCCGATCCTGTTGAACTCCGCCGAAAACGGATTCTGATTGATTCGAATCTCGCGAATCGAAGACTTTGGCGGAATCTGCCCACCCTGAAAGCCATCAACATAAATCTCGCCGCCGTTCGGTCCCGCCGCCGGTCCCGCTAATGCTTGCAACTCATTCTGTAACTGATCGGGGTCGTCCGAGAGCGCATCCAGATCGCTTCCATTCAGTACAATCGCGCCACCATTTTCATCGGGATTCACGCTGACGCCGGTGTTCTTACCGGTAACGGTTACGTCCTGCTGCTGAACCGCAATCTTGATCGAAAGATCCATCTGACGCGTCTGCCCCGCGGCAACTACAACATTACTCCTGGTCAAAGGAGCAAAACCTTCCGCATCCACCGTCAATGAATAATTTCCCGGGGGGAGATCATGAAAGCTGTAACTTCCATCCGCGCTCGATTTAGTTGTAAATGCATTCTTGCCCGCCGCCAGCGTGATCGAAGCCCCCGGCACGATCGCTCCACTCGGGTCCAGTACCTGCCCATGGAGCGCTCCAGCACTTTGAGCGAGGCCACTCGTGCAGCTCGCAAGAACAAGAAACAGTGAAATTATGTATCTATGTAGCATGCGACTATACCTATGTAGTATTCGACTATACCATAACTTTACGGGCACCCTATGTCCCGTCTCAATGCCGGAGTGGAAAAAGCAGAAAAATTATTGAGCCCGAAATGAGGACCGTCTCTTCCGTTTAACGGCTTAGACAGCCCATTCATTTCACGGTTAGTATTTTTTTTTGAAAAAGACTCATATGCATCGATCCCGCATTCCCAAGCATCTCTTAGATAACCGAGTTCGAAAGAAGCAGAGAGCCAAGAGGTCACAGATGAAGGCAATTCAGCTCCATGAAACGTCAAATGGTCCCACACTTCAACTCGCTGATGTAGCTCAACCGGTGCCGGGCAAAGCTGACGTGCTAGTCCGAGTCCATGCTGCAGGAATCATCCCGACCGAACTTGAGTGGCAACCGACGATCCAGACAAAAAGCGGAGCCAAGCGCTCCAATGCGATCCCCAGCCACGAATTCTCGGGAGTCATCGCGGCAAAAGGCGAAGAAGTAACCGCCTTCACTGTCGGTCAAGCCGTCTACGGCTTCAACGATTGGTACGCCGATGGCGCCCTCGCCGAACTCTGCCTCACCCAACCCTCAAGCATCGCGACAAAGCCGTCCACCCTCACCGACGAAGAAGCCGCGTCGGTCCCCATTAGCGCTCTCACTGCCTGGCAAGCCCTCTTCGTCCACGCCAAACTGCAACCAAGTCAGCGAATTCTCATTCACGGCGCTTCCGGAGCTGTAGGAACCTTCGCCGTCCAACTGGCCCGCCGTCAGGGAGCATACATCGTTGCAACGGCCTCAACTAGAAATCTCGCTTTGGTTGAGCAGCTAGGAGCCAACGAAGTCATCGACTACAAAACCACGCACTTTCAGGACATCGTCCGCGACATCGACGTAGTATTTGACACCGTTGGCGGCCAGACCCGCGATCTCTCATGGTCCGTCCTCAAGCCGAGTGGCCGCTTCATCACCATCGCCTCCGACTCCGAGACTGACCTGCGCCTGACAAACAGCTTCTTCATCGTCGAGCCCAACCAGCAGCAACTCAAGGAAGTAGCGAGTCTCCTAGACGCCGGCGAGCTCAAAACCTTCGTCAACGCCGTCGTCCCGCTCGAAGACGCAGCGAAAGCCTATGAGAAGGCGATTCCAAACGCACGCGGATACGGCAAAGTTGTTGTCAAAATCTCCTAATCTGCATTAAACGACTAACCTTCGCTCGACTTCGCCGCAAACGTCGGAACCATTCACAGCCCCGTCTCGTATTCTAGAGAAAGATATGAGCACAGGGTACGACATTCTCCGCACTCCCATCCGCATCGGAAGCCGAGGCTCTCAGCTTGCCCTTTGGCAGGCGAACCATATCCTCGAGGCTTTTCGCAGCGTAGGCCATCACGCAGAAATCGAGATCATTCGAACCACTGGCGACCGCATGCAACAGCCAGGCTTTGTCCCGCCGTCAAATCTCGACGGTAAAGGGATCTTCATTAAGGAAATCGAAGAAGCCCTAGAAGAAGGCCGCATCGATCTTGCTGTTCACTCTCTTAAAGATCTACCCACGAAACTAGCCCCACAGTTCACGCTAGCCGCGATCCCCAAACGAGCGGACGCCCGCGACGTCTGGGTCTGCGACAGGTACTGGGCCCTTCACACCCTACCTGCCGGAGGCCGCATAGGAACCACTAGTCCTCGCCGTCAGGCTCAGATCTTAGCCCTCCGTCCAGACGTCACCTTCGTCGAAGTCCGCGGCAACATCGACACGCGTCTTCGCAAGCTCGATGAGGAATACTGCGATGCGCTCGTCCTCGCTGCCGCAGGCCTTGATCGTCTCGGAAGAATCGAATCCGTCCACTATCGCTTTCCTCCCGAAGAGATCTGTCCAGCCCCAGGTCAGGGAGCGTTGGCGCTCGAGACTCGCAGCGTTTCACACCCTGCGCGTTCCAGTCCCAACCCGCAGCGCGATCAAGCGATCCGCAATGCTGTTGCTTTCCTCGATCATCCTCCCACCCACTTCGCCGTCGATGCCGAGCGCATCACCCTCGACTCCCTCGGAGGTGGATGCTCTCTCCCTATTGGTGCTCACTGCATCCCTCCTGCCACAGAAGCAGGGAAGTGGCGTATGCTTGCGCAGGTTGTCTCTCCCGACGGCGAATCTATGATTCAGATCGACACCGAAGCCACTTACTCCACCACTCCAGAGGCCCTCGGCCGATGGGTCGCCGATGACCTCATCTCGAAAGGCGCGCTCGATCTGCTTCCTACACCAGTTGCGTGATCGTCTTGAAGCACATCCTTGTCGGGAGCAATCCGCGAAATGTGCGGAACGCGCCGATCAGTCCCTAAACAGCACATTCGGTTGTGTGCCAGTCTCTACAAATGATGCAATCTTCCTTGGAGACTGTTTGTGATCTGATTTTGGCGTTGGATCCGCACGGCCTTTGCCTCTCCGTGATAAACCAAAGAGCAACCGACTACCGAATCGTTTGGAGCTCAAATGCGCACGGTCACTCTTATTGGACTTACTATCGCCACTGCACTCAGCGCATCCGCACAAACCCCCATCCAACCCTATCCCTTCGCCCCATCGCCCGGTCCTCAGATATACCCTCATCCGCTCGCCGACACCAACGACGGCTTCCAGCCCATCTTCGATGGCACTCTCAAAAACTGGGACGGGGATCCACAGTATTGGCGTGTCGAAAACAACATCCTCATCGGCGAAGTCACACCTAGCAATCTCCTCCAACAAAACAGCTTTCTCATCTGGCGCGGAGGAACGCCGAAAGACTTCGAACTCAAAGTCGAATTCCGTATCTCCTCCCAGGGCAATTCAGGTATCAACTACCGCAGCGTCGAGTTCCCTGGTACAAAATGGCTCCTGCGTGGGTACCAGGCCGATATCGATGGCGCGGACAAATACACCGGCCAAAATTACGAGGAGCGGGGCCGCACCTTTCTCGCTATGCGCGGTCAGATCGTGCACGTCGACAGCAACGGTTCGACCGTCATCGCTAGTCTCGGCACTTCCGATGAACTTAAGACGTTCATCCGTCCCAACGACTGGAACCAGTACCATCTCATCCTTCGCGGCAATGTCCTCATTCACATTCTCAATGGCCATGTCATGTCTGAAGTCATCGATGACGATTCCGCCAACAGAAAATTCGAGGGCCTCATCGGGGTGCAGGTTCACGTAGGTCCGCCCATGAAGATCGAATACCGTAGCATCCTTCTCAAACCGCTCTCCAACCAGCCAAAACAAACCCCGCCAAAACTCGACGGGGTTTGCCAATGCAACTGATTCGGATAAAGGTTAGAAGCTGGCGCGTACCCCCATCTGGATCTGACGTGGAAGGTTGCCTTGGGTCTTCGTGGTACCCCAATTGGACGCACTCTGTAGACTCATGCTGGGTTGCGCAAAATCAAGATGGTTCATCACATTGGTAAGCACACCCGTGAACTCCATACTCACTTTTTCGTAGACGACGAGCCTCTTCTTCACGCTCAGATCGAGGTTAAGGTATCCCAGGCCGCTGATCCGTCCGCCACCACCGCTTCGGTTATCGAGACCGAGCAACAGAGGCCGAACGCTGTCATACACCGCAACAGGGTTACTGAAAAAGTTGACGTTACCCTTTGACGTGGTTCCAACTGCAACACCATTAGGATCGGTGCCTCCCGCAATATTTCGATATGTTTGAGGGCGACCCAACGAGGGTGGAGCGGTAAAGACGCAGTTTTCGTTGGCATCAGTGAATGTGGCGCCATCCTCGCCGCCGAAATTCTGCCCGCTGTTATTGGTGACACACTGGAGAGGCTGACCTGTGCCCGCCGTTAGGACGGGTGACAAAGTCCATCCACCTGCGAGCCGCCCGATGATGCCGTTCTGCGCGCTGTAGTAAGGAATTTGATACACGATGAAAGTGTTGAAGATGGCCTTTTGATCGAAGCTCTGACGGCCATATTGCTGGCGAAGATTGAAGCTATCGACAGCACTGATTGAGCTAGTGGACTGGTTGTATGCATTCAGGCCGAGCGCTTTGCTGATGGTGAGGTTCTCCTGGAAGGTCAAGCCGTGGAAGTTACTTGTCTTGAACGAGACGTAACCGCCGTGATAATTGCTATAGCCGTTCGGTGTTCCGATGCTCAGACCAGTAACGACCTGGCCCGCTCCGCCGTAAGTTGCATTCGAAGTAGGCGTCCCCATCAGGCTGCGGGGAAAATTGAATCCGTTAGTAGCGGTGTTGTTGTCAAGCGCCTGCCAGATGGTGAAAACATTTTGCGCGCGGAAATTAGTGGCCTGTTTCGCAACTACAGCAGCGGTGCAGTTCGCGTAGGTGTTGCAGTAGCCGGTCCCCGCGAGTGAGGCTTCAAAGAACGGCTGAGGGGTGACATTGGTCGGAGTGGCGCTCTTGGCACAAAGGCTGGCCGACGTCGCACAACCAAAAGCCCCTTCGATCGCCAGATACGCCGACGCGAAGCTCTGACCGCCAAGGCTCATCATGTACGGAATCACATTGGGATTCTCCATGATGTACTCGTGGTGGACGAGGCGGCCGATGTAGCCGACCTCAACCAACATCTTGTTGTTGATCTGCCGTTGAATAGAGAAGTTGAAGGTATCGACGTTGTTGGGACGCATTGAAGGGTCAACTGGTGACGCAATCGATACGCCGGGACCATCAAAACCCGGATGGTAGGGCTGTGTCAGAGTCGTTGGCAATGCAGCGTTAGTCAGGGCAGGTGCTACACCGTCCAGACCCGCAGCTGAGCCGAACCGGTAGGCGGTAGTTTCATTAAAGTTGGTCTGGGTACAAGTGCCCGAACCAGTAATGGGCGATTGTGCATATTTGCACTGTGTCGCAAGGATCAGACCAGGGCTGAGAAGCGGATTGAGAACCTGCACATCACCATTAATGCGACCGAAGATCCGGCCGTATCCACCGCGAACAACGGTTGCACCTTCGCCGAATATTTTAGTGAGGCTCTTGTTCTCAAACTTCGGATTCCACGCGAAAGAAAGACGAGGGCTGAATGCAGCATAGTACGGGTCATAGGGATATTTTCGTCCACCTGGCCCGACATTCTTGATCAGCGCGAAACCGATTTCAGGATTGTAGATTTGTCCGGCAAGGGCAGCGCTCCTGCGGTTATTCAGATAATCCTGAATGCGAATTGCATTGCCACCCACGTCAGTAAACATCACCTGATTGCCATTGGCCTCTGTGGGCGGCATCTCAAGCGCCCAGCTGATGCCGTAGTTAAGACTGAGGCTAGGCTTTGCCTTCCATGTGTCGGTAACGTAAATGTTGTAGTAGGGAATTGTCGTGTGGGCACCGATCGGTGTCAGCGCCGGGTTCAACGACAGCGTACCGCCCGAGTTGCCATAGGTGTTGGCCACCTGAGTGGCAGTTACAAAGCCATAGTAAGTATCCGCGAGACGACGAAAGGGACCCGTAGTTGCCACACCGCCGATTCCGGAAGACGAGTAGGTGATATTGCCTCCTGTCGTATCGCCGCCAATCTGATAGGTAGGCGTAAAGTTGATGCTCGCTCCGTTGTCGGTGCGCTGGTGGTAGTTGAAGTTGTGCTGATATTGGCCGCCGAACTGGAAGAGGTGATTACCTGCCAGTTTGGTTAGGTTATCGCTGAAAAAATTGTCCTTGCCGTTCCAGATACGAGTCCGGATGTTCTGCGCGTTAACGTTGTAAGGAGAAAGAACGATTGTCGAGCTCTCACCCAGAGGTTCAATCGCGCCTGCGGCGCCGGCGACCTGGGCCGGAGCGTTCGCTCCTTTCCACTGCCAGAAATTACGCAGATAGCTGTAGTGAAAATCGTTGGTAAGAGAGGAAGAGATGTTGGTGGTCATGCCCACAACGAAAAACCATGGAGACTGTGGTCGTGGTGTAAGAGCCTTGGGAACGCCCATCGTGTCGCCTGGAAGAACCCCACCGATATCGACTTGGTTCGAAGTAAGGTTAGTCAGGCTGTAATAGCGGTAGCTTGCCATCAGGTGCCACTTTGCACCGAAGTCGTGATCGAGCCGCGTGGCGAGGAAGTTGCTGCTTTGCGGGGTCAGCACATTGGCCTTGTAGCCGATGACATTGATGCTGTCGCATATTGCTCCAGAGAGAGCACCACAGCTCTTATCGAATGTCCCCACTAAGCCGCTTCCGGGTCCATTATCCCCAACAGGAGCATTTGGCAGCTGCGTCTTATAGACGTTCGCCAGGGTTGAGTTCATACCAATGTGGCGGGGATCGGCTGTCGTCAATTGGGTCTTTGAGTAAGTGTTGGCGCCAAAGGTCATTTGGCCCAGCTGCAGAAATTCGTACGACGGCACCGCACGCTCGAGCGTCGCAGCCAGCGGATAACGAAATCCCTCATAGTTGGCGAAGAAGTAGGTTTTGCCACCCCAGATTCGAGGGGCGATAGGTCCTCCGGCGGAGCCACCGAAGCGGCTGTAGTGATAGCTGGCTTTAGGCGTGTATGCGTTCGGAAAGTTATTCTGCCATGTGTTAGCGCCGATGTTGCTGTCGAGGTAATACTCGTAAGCCGTCCCGTGCCATTTTTCGTGACCGCGTTTGGTAACGATTTGCGACTGCGAACCCGAAGAGTTGTTGAAGTCCGCTGTCTGGCCGGTCGTCGACACCTTGAACTCTTCAACGCTGTCCTGCGGCATCGGTACTACACCTCCGGCCCCGGTCGCACCGGCGAAGAAGCCACCAATGCTCGAGTTAACGTTATTGCTGGTGTAGACCCCCTGGGTCCCGTCCATATCAGCTGTATTGCTTCCACCGTCAAGCTGGAAAGTAGCCTGATCCTGAGTTGTGCCGGCCACGTGCCCGTCAGGTGTGACGCCAGGCTGCATCGTCGTGAAGGTAGCCACATCGCGGCCGATCGCGGGAAGTGATTCAACCATGGCGGGGTCTACCGTCGTACCGGTGGAGGCATTCATGGTCTGCAGATCGGAAGCTGCAGCCGTTACTTCGACGACAGTAGTTTCGGAGCCGACGACCATCTTGAAGTTAGCGGTAGTCTGCGTGCCGACGCTGACGACTACCCCTTGGATTTCATCTTTTGAAAATCCGGCCTTCACCGACGAGATGTTATAGTTCGCCGGTTGAACATTGACGAGAACATACTGTCCGTCGGTGTTCGTCACAGTCGTAAGTCGAGTACCAGTGCTCGCGTCGGTGAGGGTTATCGCAACACCCGGAACAACCGCGCCGGTTGGATCAGTAACAACTCCACTCACTGTTCCGGTGTTCGTGCCCTGCCCGAACGCAGGCTCGATGTTTGAAAACACGGAACCCAGAACTATGCCCGTCAGTATCGCTAAAATCCGCATGCGTGAAATAAGCCGTCTCATGTGGTCTCCTGTGAATTGTTTTCCAACACTCCGGCTTGGTTAGCCCGGACTTTTCATTCATGTGTTTGCTTATGGGCCGTTGATACACGTACAGCTCACCATTCCCGTGTCGAGAAAGTGAGTCGATACAGCTCCGCCCGTTCACTCGGCGAAGGGTGAATCGAAATAGAACTTCCCTGGAAAAGAAAACAAAACTTGCTATACCCCACAAAGAGTCTGAGGGGCTTGTCGCTTATGGAGCCAGATACAGAAATTGCAGATCAAACACTACAAAAGAATCTGGGTGCCTAAACAAGTGATTAGCGAAAACTATCGAAGTACCCTACACGCTCAACGTCCTGCGCTCTGATCTCACCGGAGCCCGGAACGCCCAAGGTTTTCCATAAAACAGAAACACCAAATCAACTTCGGTCCCGCAAAGTGAGACCCGTGAGGAACTGGCGACATCTTGCGGAACTCGGAGAGCGAAAAATTGTTCGTCCCAGAAAACCGCATTTTCATCCTGGAGTGATGTGAACTTATCACAAAATTATTTCTGCGCAACAAGATTTTTTTTACGTACTGCAGTCATTTCCTTTCACACCCTCCGATATAACTGAGCCGGGTTGATGTCGGGTCGAGAATTGGCCCCAGGCCGTTAGTTTCTCTCAACTCACTGACTACATAACCTCAATATCGCCATCCGCAGTCTAAAATCGTTCGAGTGCCGCCCCTCGCAAATAAACGCATCCTTATCACTCGAGCTCCTCATCAAGCCTCCGAGCTAGCCACACAACTTCAAGCCTTCGGAGCGGTCCCTATCCTCATCCCAACCATCGAGATAGCACCGCCTGCCTCTTTCGCCGCACTCGACGCAGCTCTCGCCTGCCTCGGAACCTACGACTGGCTTCTCTTCACGAGCGCCAATGCGGTCGAAGCCTTCCACCGCCGTGCCCATTTTCTTCATCTCACACAACTTCCGAAACACATTGCCGTCATAGGTCCCGCCACCCTCCGTGCCGCCAACGACATCGGCCTAACCGTCGACCTCATCCCCACACAATATGTAGCCGAATCTCTCGCCGAAGCCTTGCTCCCCGAAGCACCTGGCAAGTCCTTCCTCCTCGTTCGCGCCGCCGAAGCCCGCGACCATCTCCCACACACCCTCACCGGCGCCGGTGCCACTGTTACCATCGCAGAAGCCTATCGCAACCAACTCGCCGCCGAATCCATTCCCGCGGTTCAGCAACTCTTCGCGTCGCCCGAAAACTATCCCGACGCGATCACTTTCACCAGCGCCTCAACCGTTCGCAACCTCTGTAATCTTCTTGAAGCCTCCAATCTCACGTTCCCATCCGGTATCACTTTGGCTTCCATTGGCCCCATCACCAGCCAAACTCTGCGCGACTTCGGACACGCACCCAACGTGGAAGCTGCCGAACCAACCATTCCCGCTCTCATCCAATCTCTCATCGTCCACTTCTCATGACTCAGCCAACCCAAAGTTCAAGCCGGAGCCTTCACTGAACCACCAAAGTTCGGATACTCTTTTTGCGAAGGGCGCGAGGTAAACTGCTCGCACTATTCGTACTAAAGGGCCTGCCCCATCCCCAGTACTTAAATGAGTGTCTCCTCCCGATCCTCGCGCCTCAGTTCCCGCCGCAGTTCCATGATCGTCATCGCCATCCTCGCGATGATTATCATCCCGACCATCCTCACGCTCCGCACGATCACCCTCTCTGCACTGAACGCTACAATTGCGACGAATGCTGAAGCATCGCCTCACGGCTATACCATCAGTCTTCTCCTCTTCATCATCCCAATCCTCGTCATCGCGTTCTGGTTCTTCCCACAGGAAGGCATAAAGATCTCTAAAAAGAGCTTTGGCTGGACCATCGCCATTCTGTTTCCTCTCGGCGCGGCTCTCGATTTCTTCTTCGCTCGGTACTTCTTCACTTTCCCAAACCCAGCAGCGACTCTTGGTATCAAAGCCCCTGCTCTCGGCTCGCCCGTTCCCATCGAAGAGTACATCTTCTATCTCACAGGCTTCCTCTGTGTCCTTCTCCTCTACATCTGGCTCGACGAGTACTGGCTCTCCGCCTACAGCATCCAAACAGATTCTGCCCAGCGAAAGCAGTTTCGCCGCCTACTCAAGCCACACCCAGAGTCGATCATCCTCGCCATTGTCCTGGTCGTGGGGGGAATCATCTTCAAAAAATACTTCTCGAACACGTCAGGCCTTCCCGGCTACTTCATCTTTCTCGCGGTCGCCGCACTCACGCCTTCGTCGGCGCTCTTTCCATCCGCACGAGCAGTAATTAACTGGCGAGCCTTCTCGCTCTCAACCCTCTTCATTATCCTCATCAGCCTCCTCTGGGAAGCTACTCTGGCCATCCCCTACGGGTGGTGGAACTTCCGCGACGAACAGATGCTTGGCATACGCATTACTGCATGGGGATTTCTCCCTATCGAAGAAATACTTCTCTGGATCACCGTCACCTACGCCACCGTCATCGTCTACGAGACCATCAAATGCTGGCAGGCCTCAGGCAAGACCATGCGCTGCGCATTCTTCGGTGGATCTGACCATGCCTAGTGCGAACTCCACGTCTTATCTGAAGAATTACAAAGTTTCTCCAGTGTGCAATCCACACACTTAGGCTTTCGGGCCACACAGACCTGCCTTCCATGATGAATAAGCTCATGCGAAAAACTGATCCACCGATCCTGCGGAATGATCTTCATCAAATCCCGCTCCACCTTCTCAGGCGAGGTCTCCTTCGTCAACTCAAGTCGCCTCGACAACCTCATCACATGCGTATCGACGACCACCCCCACTGCGATCCCATACCAGGACCCCAACACAACATTGCCCGTCTTCCTCGCCACCCCGGGCAACCGCAGAATCTCCTCCATCGTCTGTGGAACCCTTCCCCCAAACTCCTGCGTCACCACCTGCGCAGCACCCCTAATTGACTTCGCCTTATTGCGAAAAAAACCAGTCGTCCGAATCAACTCCTCCAACTCAGGAAGGGACGCACCAGCCATAGCCTTCGGAGTTGGAAACGCCTTGAACAACGTCGGAGTAACTAGGTTCACTCGAACATCCGTACACTGCGCACTCAGAATCGTCGCAACCGTAAGCTCCCACGCATTCTTATGGTTCAGCGCGCAAACCACTCCCGGATAAGTCTTCGCCAAAACATGCAAAATCGCTGCCACACGCGCGGGTGAGGTCGGGTTCTTGGTCTTCCCGTGCACTTTTCTTGAGGACGGAAGCTTGTCGACAGCATTACCGCCACTGAGAGGTTTTTCGGATCGCATTGTCTTAGCAGATTTAGTCGGCACGAGTGAGAGTTTACCTCCTCACCCCAGTCTTCCGATAAGATGGCCGTGCCGTAATGACTCGCCAGATTACGTGCCGGAGCGCACTAGCATGACTCTCAGAAATCTTCTCCAAAAATTTCAATGGGTAGCTCTCGCCACCCTCACCGCCGCAGTGTCCGCACAGACGCCGCAGCCAGCTGCGCCGTTCATCACTCATCAACTCAAACCAAACATTTACTGGATCGAGGGCGGCGGAGGCAACAGCACCGTCATTGTCGGAGACAAAGGCGTCATTGTCGTCGACGCCAAGACAACAAAGCCCGGCGGTCAGGAACTTCTTGACGACATCGCGAAGATCACACCCAAGCCGGTAACTACAGTCATCCTCACCCACAGCGACGGAGACCACGTTAACGGACTCGCCGCCTTCCCCGCAGGGGTCAAAGTCATTGCCCAGGAGAACAACAAGAAAGAACAGGAGGTCGCACTTGGTTCAGGAGGCCGCGGAGCCCCGCCCGCCGACCATCTCCCCACTCAGGTCGTCACGAAGCAAAAAGAAACGGTGACCATTGAGGGCGTGAAGTTCGAGCTCTACCACTGGGCCCCGGCGCATACCAGCGGCGACCTCGTCGTCTATCTCCCAACCGAAAAGATCGTAGCCACCGGCGACATCATTGCTACCGCCAATCCATATCCCCGCATCCACGATGAAAAGAACGGCTCAACTGAAGGTTGGATCACTACGGCCAAAGGAATTGCCTCCCTCGATGCCGACACTTTTGTTCCTGGCCACGGCAACATCATCGCCAAAGCCGACATCCAAAAGCGAATCGCTGATGCAGAAGCCCGCCGCGCTCAAGTGAAAGAACTCGTCGCACAGGGCAAGTCTCTCGACGAGGTCAAAGCGGCAGTAGGCGACACCGATAAACTCAACTACAAGAGTTGGACGCAGGTCTGCTACGAAGAACTAACAAAGAAATAACTCGTTTACCAAATGCGCCACGCAGACAAAAGTGGCGCTTTTCCTTTAGGAAAACTTACCCCAAACGATCCAGCATCTCCGTCGCCGAAACCCGCACACAACTAAAGATTGGAGTATCTGCCAGCGTATACATGCTGATCTCCGTCTCTCTAAGTTGTTGCACGAGATCCAGAAAATCCTCTGGAAAATTTGTCTCAAATGCCACGACAAACTCCTGATCATCGATCCCGAACGAATAAGTTGTATTCAGTTTCACCCGCGGATAGCTCAATCCGACGCGAATATGCTCATCCATCAACCTCTTCCGCTCCTCCGCCGGCAGCAGATACCATGCCCGCGTCTTCCAGAACGGATAAATGAAGATGTACTTCTGCCCACCCGGACGAATCGCTCCACGTCCCTCGCCTTCGCTCTCATCCGGCCGATCAATCTGATATTGCGACCGCTTAGTCATAGCCAGAAAATTATGCGGCGAGCTCAGATACCCACCCATCGGGGTCCGCAGCAACTCACTCCGCATCCGGTTCAACTCATCGACGCCATACCCAATCGACCAAACGCACATATCTACATCGCCGCGAGTCCCCACCGTCGAATAGGTCATCGACAGAAACTCTCCGGGCTTATTCCACTTACACAGCACCTCGGCAAACGCAAGTTTGTGCGCTGCCCGCTCCTCCGCAGGAAGCCGACGCCACTCCGGCATTACCTTATAAAAGCTGAAACAAACAATCTGCCGCTTCGCAGCCGGTTTCGAAGGATCGTGCGGGGCAGAACCATAGCTGCTGGCCGGTCTTCCGGAAGCGGAAGGCGAAGAAGGAGTAGGCGAAGCTGGAGCGACGGGAGCAACTGCGGTATCTGACATAAAAAACTCTCCTGAACTGTTAATGCTAGCGCATTCAACGCATCTTCACCCAACCGCTATACTGCACCTGCATGTCAGAAAAACTCATTGCGCTCCTCGTAGGCCTTATCGCCAGCGGCGGATACCTGACCGTGATCATCCTCATGGCTATCCAGTCCGCCTGCATTCCTATTCCCTCTGAAGTCATTATGCCGCTCGCAGGCTATGCTCTCGCGCACACACAACTTGACCTCATCATCCTCGCTACCGTCGCTTCGCTGGCCTCCAACCTTGGCTCAATCCCCGCCTACTGGGTCGGTGCCCGCGGCGGACGGCCCATGGTTGAACGCTATGGCAGCTACCTACTCCTCAGCCGCCGCGACCTCGACCTCGTTGACCGCTTCTTCGACCGCTATGGCTCCATTACCGTACTCATAGGACGTATGCTTCCCATCGTCCGCACCTTCATCGCATTTCCAGCTGGCGTCGCGAAGATGAATCAGTTCCGCTTCCACCTCTATACTTTCATTGGCTCTTGGCCCTGGTGCTATTCCCTCGCTTGGATTGGCATGAAGCTAGGTGCAACCTGGAACACCGACCCGCGCTTCAAAGCGATCTTCCATCGCTTCCACCTCGCCGTCGAAGCAGTCCTCATCGCGGGCTTCCTCTGGTTCGTCATCTCCCACTGGAAAAACCGCATCCGCACCGAACCCGCATAGAGGACTGCGATTTACAGTGACGGTATCTTCAGTTCGCCGGTGAAATTCGTTAATTAGAGACTTTGCGAACTCCCCGCAGAACTTTATCCCGAGCACATCAGGACTATGCAAAGGAAGCAAAAGCCGCATTTTTAGTGCGGCTCGGCTTTGTTTTTGGTATTTGTTGGGTCTTGTTATACGCGGAATCGGCGAATGAAACCAGCCAATCCCAGAAGCCCTGTTCCCACTAAACCAAAAGTCGCAGGCTCGGGGACTGCAGTGGGCGGGTCAGAGCTGTCGACAGCCGGTGCAGCCAACCGCGAAAAGGAAGTCAAGCGAAGCGATTGTGTCGCTGGCGGTGGAGGAGCGACCGAAGTGTAGTCGAAGGTGACCGAACCGCCAGACCAGCCGGGGTCGCCGAAGAACGTGAGAGCCCCGGCATTACCGGGAAAAGCGAGCGTGTCGCCATATCCGAGTACAGCGTTCTCAAAGGTAGAAGAAACAAGCGAATATCCGGTGATATACGGACTATATATGGCGACTGTGTAAGGCGTACTGCCACAGCCAGAGTTAAGGCAGGTATCCGTCAATGTTACTGTGGAGCCCGTGAAATCGATGGTCAGTAGATCCGATCCATTGGATACTCCAAATTCAATTCCTGAGCCAATGATCGCATTACCATTGGTGTTGCTGTTGCCGTACCCAGACGGCACAGCTCCATTGGCACTATTCAGGTAATTCGTTCCGGAAGGTTGAAGGGGAGTGTTGCCAGCACCGTAAAGAGTAAGGATGCCGGATACCGTAAGACCAATGCCATCCGCCCAAATTCTCCCCGTGGACATTGAGAGAATTGCAACGGTCAGAATTGTTGCAAACTTTTTCATAATTTTACCTTCCGTGATTTTTCAGAGCCGAGTTAACTTTGGAAAGAAGACAGGAATTACCTCATGCCGCTTTGCGAAAGGGACTGTCATGGTTACAAGGTTTTACAAGGATGTAGTTGGGAGAAGTCAGAGCAAATAGCACAAGGTTAGTGAAGACAAAACTGATAATTTTGACTGGCCGCAGACTAGCATCGCCCATCACCCGCCGCAATCTTCGACTGATGAAGATGTAACCGGAATGTATATACCTTCGATGCCACTTCATTTAGAAATTCTTGAATCGTTCATACGAGTGGAAAAGATTTGGACTTTGGCAAATGCAACGAAATGTGGGTAAATTTGCTCCCACCCTTTCCATAGGCGATACTTAAAGTTCCGCCCAACGGAAACATCGCAACACAGAAGGGTACTGCTCAGAAATGTCTACACCCGGAGCCGCATTAGAAGCGGCCAGCATCAAGCCAGCCACTGGAAAACTAGGAGTCATGATCCCCGGTATGGGAGCCGTCGCCACCACGCTCATCGCCGGTGTAGAAGCAATTCGCCGCGGCCTCGCTAAACCCATCGGATCAACCTCCCAGATGGCCACCATCCGCCTTGGCAAGCGTACAGAAAACCGCACCCCCCTCATTAAAGACTTCGTCCCCATCGCCTCACTCGACGACCTCGTGTTCACCGGCTGGGACATCTTCGGCGGCAACCTCTACGACGCCGCAAAGACCGCACAGGTTCTGGACCGCTACCAGTTGGAAGAGATCAAGCCTTTCCTTCAGTCCATCGAGCCCATGCCCGCTGCCTTCGACCAGCACTATGTCAAGCGGCTCGAAGGTAAGAAGACCAAAACTGGCAAAAACAAGTGCGACCTCGCCAACCAAATCCGCAACGACATCGCCGAGTTCAAGAACAAGACCGACCGCCAGGTCATGATCTGGTGCGGCTCCACTGAGATCTATCTTGAGCAGACTGCCGTCCACCAGACCCTCGCCGCTTTTGAAAAAGGATTGGTCGATGACGACCCTAGCATCTCCCCCTCCATGCTCTACGCTTGGGCCGCACTCAAAGAAGGCATTCCCTTCATCAACGGTGCCCCCAACCTCACCGTCGACATCCCTGCGCTCAACGAGCTATCCCGCAGGATGAATGCACCCATTGCCGGCAAAGACTTCAAAACCGGCCAGACCTTCATCAAGACCGTTCTCGCCCCCGCCTTCAAGGTTCGCAACCTCGGTGTCTCGGGCTGGTACTCCACCAACATCCTCGGCAATCGTGACGGCGAAGTTCTCGACGACCCCGAGTCCTTTAAAACCAAGGAAGTGTCCAAGCTCGGCGTTCTCGAGCACATCTTCCAGCCCCACCTTCACCCCGAGCTCTATGGTGACATTTACCACAAAGTTCGCATCAACTATTACCCGCCACGTGGGGATAATAAAGAAGGTTGGGACAATATCGACATCTTCGGCTGGCTTGGTTACCCCATGCAGCTTAAAGTCGATTTTCTCTGCCGCGACTCTATCCTCGCAGCCCCGCTTGCGCTCGATCTGGTCCTCTTCATGGACCTCGCAGCGCGGACGCCAAGCCTCAAGAATCTGGGAATCCAGGAATGGCTCAGCTTCTATTTCAAAGACCCCGACAGTCGCCCCGGAGTCTATCCGGAACACGACCTCTTCATCCAACACATGAAGCTCAAAAACACGCTCCGCCACATCATGGGCGAAGATCTCATCACCCATCTCGGCCTCGACTACTACGGCGAGTAGTCGTTCGAGTCATCTTTCCACCTAAAAACATAATGCTCCGGAGAATTTCCGGAGCATTATGTTTTTCTCCTTTTAGTAAGCCCGATAGTATCCACGATAGGCAATCGGCGGATAGGCATATGCCGGAGGAGGGGGATAGCCGTAAATCACCGGTGGGTGTTGCACCACGATCGGCGGCTGTTGGTAAACAGGAGCTGGAGCCTGTTGTTGAATGATCGTAGGAGCAGCAGGTGCTGGAGCCTGTACCACAACAACCGTCGGGCTCGGCTGGGCATAAGCCTGTTGCACCGGGACCTGCTGTACTGGTTGCTGCGCATACGCGTGCTCAATCGGCGCCGGTTGTTGCGTCGGCGTTGGATCAGCATAGTTGTACTTCGAGATCATCTCCGGTTGATGCTGCACCTCTGACTTCGTCGGAATCCCGAAGTCATCCAGCACCATCACTGTAAGCCGTGTCTCGGGCTTGAGTTCAGGATACGGTCCTCGCCGCGGCAAATTAATCAGATCGATCGGCCAAAGCACCGGAATCATCCACTCAATTGTGTCGCGAACCGGATGTCCCGTTCCGTGAATCTTCCCGTCTTTATCCACAGGATACTTCGCCGAGGTCGCAACCACACGGGTCGTAACCGGAATCACTGTATCGTTGCCAACGACCATCCGGTCAAATTTTAATTCCATCCAGCCCTTGCCGACGAAGTGGCCCGGATCCTTGTAATCTTCAAATCGCCCGACCATGTAGCTTCCATACGGAAATACCGATCGGCCGTACATCTCACTGTGGCTTACCTGGCAGAGCACAGGATCGCCGACGTGCTCTGTTTTAGAGGAAAGGTGTGGTTGGGACACCATACATTGCATGACCGAACCGGCGGGTATCAGCTGCTCCGCATTCCCGCCAAACCAGGCAGGCAATGCGAGCAGTAACGTTGCAAGAGTGCGCTTCATTGTGACCTCCTCAGCGTACGCAATTTCGCTGCAAAATTCTTACGCTTCTCGGATAGGAGTGGGTCGTGAAGGAACTGCTCTTAACTTGGATGAGATCGGGCCGATGTTGCCGGGAATTATACCTGAAGGGATCGAACGCATTCTCGGTCCCCCTTTTTGCAATGCAACCAAACACTTTATTGCTGAATGAGAGGAATATCTGCAGCGAGTTGCAGATCAATCATCGTTACCAGCCTCCGGTCTAGCTGAAAAAAAATCGCCGTTTTTTTACCCGGAAGCACCTTATTAACAATCGGGATATACTTCAGTCGCAACTGAGCCACCGATTCGTCGACTCCAAGAATCTGGCGACTCAGGCTCAGAGCTTTCTCGTCCGTCAACGTGTTGTAGTTCGCTGCATATTCCTTGATCGCGGAATATTTCGCATCGTTAATCTTTACCAACTCTGCGGTGTACTGGTCATAAATCGGCCAGAACTTGGTCGCCTCTGTGTCCGTCAACTGCAGATTGGCCGCAATCAGCTGTTTCTTCTCCGACCTGATATCTTTCCTCATCAGATCAATGTCCTGATCGATCTTGCTCTGGTCTGGAGGATTGGAAGCGGCTTGCTGAGCCGAAGCGCCGCCTGTCAAAATCATCACCGTTGCCACACTGACTGCTAAAAGATTTTTCCTGAGCACACACTCCTCCTTTTTTGCCGTACAGAATCGGGGGGGGATGACCGTCACACTTGCCATCCATATAACCCCTGCCCGGCAGACGCTGCCACTGGCAGAAGTGACAGCGCACCCTAATCTTTCTGGCAAGATTCAAATTCAGAGATCCTAATGCGCGAGATTCTTATAAACGCGGCCACCTCTCATCACAAAACGCACCCGCCGCACAGCCGTAATATCAACTAGCGGATCGCCCTCCACCGCAACCAGATCTGCCTGATAGCCCGGCGCCACAGTCCCAATCTCTTTACCCATCCCCAATGACTCAGCCGAAACCGAGGTCGCACTAACAATCGCATCCATCGGCTTCTCGCCACCCTCCTTCACCCGATAGACAAACTCCTCAGCATTGCGCCCGTGCGCCCCAGCCACGGCATCCGTCCCGAACACGATCTTTACACCCTTCGCCCGCGCCCTCTTTAAAACATCAATCGTAGGCGCCAACCCATTCTCAATCGTCTTCAGTTGGGAATCTGTAAAAGTAAAACTCCCACGTTTATCGAGATAGTTGTGCAACACCAAAAGGTTTGGATCAAAATAGGTCCCATGCTTCACCATCAGATCCAGCGTCTCATCCTTCAAAAACGTTCCATGCTCAATCGAAGTACATCCGGCCACGACTGAAGCCCTCGCCCCAGCATCGCCAATTGCATGAACGATCGTCCGCAGTCCCACTTCCTTTGCCTGGGAGCACACCGCCTCAATCTGCCCATCTGTTGTAATCTGCCCACCCCCTGCGCCCAGCCCTGAAGTCGCAAACAGCTTAATCAGATCCGCGCCGTCTGCCTTATTCTTCCGAACCATCTCTCGCAGTTCCTCTGTTGAGAAGACCTTCTGCTTCTCGCCTTCGCCGACAACCCCGCGAAGCTGGTTCAGCGAAGTCAAAACGCGCGGTCCTGGCAACACACCCTGACTAATCCTGTCGCGCACTGGCTCGTCCGCAGCCGAACCTACGCTCTGCACTGTCGTAAATCCATCCTGTAACTCCATCCACGCGTCCCCCGCGTCATACAAAACGCTGTCCTCCAGCTTTCCGGATGCCACGGACTTCTCATTGGCATCCATGTGCCACTCCAGATGCACATGCGTATCGATCCACCCTGGCATTACCGTCAGTCCGCGCAGATCATAGTCAACCTTGGCATTCCCAGGCCCCACCGAAACAATCCGCCCGTCCGCAATCACAATCTGCTGGTTCTTCAGCACCCCGCCTTTGCCATCCAGAAGCACGCTCGTCTGCAGAACAATTCTGTCCTGCGCAAACGCCATCACAGAAAAAAGAAGAGCAAAGAGAAATCGCATGAGCCGATTGTATTGCTACCCAAACCCGATCCAGCCGACGCTCATGGCAAATTGAGTGAACCCTCCTTCAACCCAACCCCGGTAATCTCTCTTGCGCGACCCTCCGCGAGATACCAAAAGACCTTCCCCGCAGCCGCATCCGGGGCGAGCCCACCCGCGCAAATATTCGAGACGCAATTTCGCTCAGCATCCGTTCGTTTCGTACCAGGGTTCCATGTAACGTAAGCCCCAAGACTCGCCGGTGAAGACAATCCTGGCCGTTCGCCGATTAGCACAAGGCTCAAACGCGCGCCTAGTAGACTCCCAACCGCATCACCCACCGCAACCCTGCCATACCGCACCAGCGTCAACGGCCCAATCGCCCATTCCCCCGAAAGCAGCAAGGGCACAAGCTCATGCAGCAGAGGAATCGCGTTCCGCTCAACTGCAAGGGCCGAAAGTCCATCCGCAATCACAATCGCCAGATCACAAGGAGCTCCCCGAAGTTGCGCAACCGAATCCTGATGAACTATCCGTCCAAGATCAGGTCTCCGCAGATACGTCGCGCGATCGCCAGCCATCGTCTCAACCTGCCTCACAGCGATCCCAGCCTCAGCAAGCACTGGCAACTCTTCTTGCAACCGCAGTTGAAACGAAGGCAGGTGAAGCCCGGCATGAACTGCATCCCGAGCTCGCGCATGCGCAAGCTGAAAGCTCAAGACTTCGCTTGTCGCAAGACTGTGTCCCACGGTGGACAGCGAAACCCGCGCAGATGTGTAATCCCGTAAATTGAACCCGGAGCCGCGAATCAAACCCGTCATAGCAGAGTTAGCCCTCACCGCGCAGCAGCAGATGCGTCGGTAGCGCAAGTTGTTGCGGCATATCGCCTTTCAGCCACTCCTCAAATTCGGGCGCAGGCCGCAGCCCAAGCACCGACCGAAGATAAAGCGCATCATGAAACGACGTGCTCTGGTACTGAAGCATCACATCATCCGCGCCCGGAACCCCCATGATGTAATTCACTCCCGCAGCGCCAAGTAGAGTCAGCAGCGTATCCATATCATCCTGATCAGCCTCCGCATGGTTCGTATAGCAAACATCGCATCCCATCGGCAGGCCAAGCAGCTTCCCACAAAAATGATCCTCTAAGCCAGCCCGTAAAATCTGCTTGCCATCATATAAGTACTCCGGTCCGATGAACCCCACTACCGTATTAACCAACATCGGCGAAAACCGTCGTGCCACAGCATACGCCCGAGCCTCACATGTCTGCTGATCCAGGCCATGATGCGCCTTCGCCGAAAGAGCACTCCCTTGGCCGGTCTCAAAGTACATCACATTCTCTCCAACGGTCCCTCGCCTCAACTCACGAGCCGCGCAGTGAGCCTCATCGAGCAATGCAAGGCTCACTCCAAACGAGGCATTCGCCAATTCGGTTCCTGCAATCGACTGAAACACCAGATCAACCGGAGCGCCCTGATCCATCGCAGCCATCTGCGTCGTTACATGTGCAAGCACGCAACTCTGCGTAGGAATCGCATACCGCTCACGTATCACATCGATCAAGCGCAGCAGATTCGTGGTACTCGAAACACTATCTCCCACGGGATTGATCCCAATCACCGCGTCGCCGGATCCAAGCGTTAACCCATCGATGATGGCAGCCGCAATCCCCACAGGATCATCCGTTGGATGATTCGGTTGCAGTCGCGTCGAAAGCCGTCCAACCAAGCCAACCGTCGTTCGAAACCGCGTAACAACAGAAACCTTTCGCGCGACCGCAATCAAATCCTGCACCCGCATCAGCTTCGAAACCGCCGCAGTCATCTCTGGCGTCAATCCCGGAGCCAACTCGGACAAAAACTCAGTCGTAGCTTCCTCCAAAAGCAACCAGTCGCGGAATCCTCCAACCGTCAGGCTCGCAATCGGTGCAAAAGCAGAAGCATCATGAGTATCCAAGATAAGCCGAGTAACCTCATCGGTCTCATAGGGAACAATCGCCTCACTCAAAAAAACCGACAAAGGCAAATCCGCAAGAGCCATCTGCGCCGCAACGCGCTCTACAGAGCTCTCTGCGGCAACGCCTGCCAACTCGTCCCCTGATCGTGGAGGAGATGCCTTCGCAAGCAAATCCTTCAGGTCACGAAAGTCATAAGTAACGCTGTCGATCGTATGTTGCAGAAGCACAAAATCTCCTGGCGACGACAAACTGCTGCGTGCAGTCTACTCCACGACCTCCATCAGCTTCGCCCAAAGCCCCTTCGTTCCCGCATCCGTCTTTGCCGACACGGGCAAAATCTCATCCACTCCATGGGCCTTCTTCAGTGCCGTCATCGACTTCGCCAGCTGATTATTCGACAGCCGATCTGCCTTCGTTCCCACCACCACGAACGGCCGCTGAGTCTGCTTCAAATATGTAAGCAACTGCGTATCATTCTCCTGCGGCGGAATATTCGTATCCACGAGACAGACACAAAGTGCCAGCGCCTCTCGTTCACTAAGATAAGGCTCAATAAACTTCGGCCACTCTGCCGAGATCGATTTCGAGATCTTCGCATACCCATATCCAGGCAGATCCGCAAAGATCATCGCTGGCCTCGTTTTAATCTTCTCGCCCGCACCCTCATGCAAGGCAAAAAAATTAATCGCCCGAGTTCTTCCTGGCGTGGACGAAACCTTTGCTTCACGAGACCCGAGCAGGGAATTGATCAGTGAAGATTTCCCCACATTCGATCGCCCCAGAAACGCAACCTCAGGCGCGCCAAATGTCTTCGCTTCGGAAGGGAAGTGCGCAACATCAGTCGCGGACAATAGAAAAACGGGATTCAAGCGCATCCATTCAGTCTATCGCCCGTCTCGTCAACTGACGAACGCAAAACAAAACGCCTGCCCCTCGATGAAAGGAGCAGGCGTTGCAATGCCACAATTCTTTATTGCGGAGGAGCAGCCATATCCGTTTCCTTTGGTTTGACTGTAATCGTCACTGGAGCGGTAAGGTGGAAGCTGATCGTGGTCTCCGACGGAATAACGACATCTTTATTCCCGGTAAATGCGGCCCCGGCCGTTCCTGCGCCCGCACCAATCAAACCCCCGATTAGAGCACCCTTGCCGCCGCCTGCCAACCCTCCAATCAGCGCACCGCCACCGGCACCCCCGCCAATCATCGCCGTCGACCGTTTACCCTTACCCTTTTGTTCTTGCTCGTATTCACTCACGCTCACCGGAGTCCCGGAGATCGAAGTCACCTGAATTCCAAGCGAACCCGATCCTTTAAATTTGCCCTGTCCCTTCGCCGCAACAACAGTTCCGGCTACATGTGCGCCGCGAGGAAACACTGTCTTACCGTCTGTCGTCTTCACTGGCTGCGCTAGCACTCCGGTAAATCCATCGCCGACGCTATTCTTGCTGGCCCGCAGTTCCTGAGTTACCGTTACGATCACAGAAGCACCCGCCGCGGCCGTCAGCTTTATCGGTGGTGGCGGCGGAGGAGGCGCAGCCGGAGCCGCCGTCATAGCTGTTCCCGGCGCCGGAGCGGGTGGCGCCGCAGTCATCGCGGTCGAACTTGCTGGCGCAGCCGCAGGTGCTGCACTTGGAGCAGGAGTCATCGCAGTCGAACTCGAGGGTGCCGCTGCGGGCGGTGCCGAGCCATCCGAACTCGCAGCCGGAGCAGGCGAACTGGCAGGCGGCGGTGCAGGGGATGAGCTCTTACATCCGCTCAACATGAATATTGCCGAAAGGGCTAAGCTTGATGCAATGGCCGATAATTTATCGCGCATTGGGTTTCTCCTGTTGACGGATTTCAGGTTGGAAGAAAATCTACTCGTATAGAGTACCTTCCTGCAACTCGCGTTGCCTATCCACCGTCGCCGACCGGATTTCGAAACTTCTACCCGAATATTTCTAAACACATTTTTCTCTCATCATCCGCAATACAGCAGCACTGCATCCCTCTGGAACATCACAGCGAATTTCAGGCATGGGATAAAGTTCATCAATAGCGAAGCGATGAATTCGCTCCTTCGTTTTCGACGTGTCAAAAATGTCGCGCCTTTCCCCTCTTCTCTTTCATCTCTGAAAAATCCGCTCCGAATAGCCCGCGGCCTCTTGTCTTCTAACCTCACCCTTAACCGCACTTACAGTGCTCCAAAAAAAACCTCGACGGGTCTTACATTATCGGTTTTTTCAATGTTTCCAACTCAAACTCAACATGATGAGCTCTTGATAAATGACCCAAAAGTCGCAGGAGCAATTAAGCAACGGAGCTGCCAACCTCGGGTATGCTCCATCATGTGAAGTTTGGGTTCTGCCTTTATTCCGGCGGTTGATTCTATTCAAAAAAAGATTCGACTGCTGGCAAAGGGGCTTCATCAACAGGAAGAGATCGATGTCTACAGAACGAAATGCAGGCAATTTGCAATCAGGGTATTTTTTCCGAAGCCCGTCGTATTTTACGAGTGCGAACTCCCCCTGGTCACCACAACCTGTCGCCAAGGCAACCACCTTGTCTAGTAAACCGCTTCATTATTTTTCGGAGGGAACATCCATGATTCGCAATTATTCCGCCCGGCTTTCGGGCTCAAAGCGGGCTCTCATTGCGCTGTTGGCATCGAGCGCCGTCGTCATGGTCGGCTGCTCCAGCATGTCGACCACAGCTCCACTTAGCGCAAACCCTCTGAGCACGCCAGCCGCTCTCAGCGGAAAAATTCATGGCGGTAATCAGCCAGTCGTCGGCGCTACGGTCACTCTCTGGTACGCCGGACAGAGCGGTCCTGCAGTCCTCGCCGCGACTACCACCACCGATAGCGGTGGATTTTTCGGCTTTAGCAAAGATCCAGTCAACGGTAACACCGACACTGGCAATCAGTTCTCCTGCCCAAGCAACAGCGACCCGCTGGTCTACGTTGTTTCCAGGGGCGGCAATACGCAAAACAATGGAATTGCCACTCAATCCAATAGTGCTGCTGCCTTTATTGCCATCTATGGCGATTGCAGGGAACTCACCGCTTCGAACTTCGTCTACATGAGTGAGGTCACGACAGCAGCCACCATGGCAGCAGCAGTACAGTTCTTCGATCCCAACACCGACACTCTCAGAGCGGATGGCACCGGTCAGCAGAAGATCGTCGTCGACCAACTTTCTTCCACCATCGCGCTGCTCGCTAACTCCACAACGGGTCTCGCGGTTAGCACAACCAACATCGCACCCATAGGGGGTACGAACGTCGCTTCTGGCGTTACAGTTACTGCGGTTCCTGAGGCTGGCAAGCTCAATCTCATCGGCAATATCATCTCTGCGTGCATCAATGGCGCAACATCTGCCAACGCTGCCTGCAATACTCTCTTCGCATCCGCCGTTCCCGCCCAAGCGAATACAACGAGCCTTAACGGCAGCTATCCTTCGACGACGACAGATACCCTTCAAGCTCTTTATTACATGTTCACCAATCCTACCAATGGACAGGGATCGACTGGAACGACGAACCTCGCGGCTCTCTACAGCCTCGCAGGCGGTGTAGGTGCACCATACCAGCCGGCAGCTAGCCAGCCCACAGATTGGACTTTGGCAGTAGCCTACATCAGTAGCGGAACCTGCGGCACGCCTACTGGCGGCACAGGCGACTTCATCAACGCGCCAGTGGACATCAACATCGATGGTCATGACGACGTTTGGATCGCCAACTCGCAGACCGGTGGCAATCTCTCTGCCATCAGCCAGGCTGGTGCGCCGATCGCCTGCGTCAACTTCGACGCTGGCGCCTCAAACGATGGCGCTGTGCTTGATTCCACCGGCAAAATCTGGTTTAGCGCCGGCACCACAATGTATCGCTACAACCAGGACACCCGGGCGACCCTCGCATTCCCGGTCGGCGTATCGCCCCTCGCCATTACCGCGGACGGAGTTGGCAACGTCTATTTCTCTTCGGCTTCTGGTAGTGTTGGTTCGCTCTATCAGATTCCAGGAGCCGCGACTGCTGTGGCAGCCGTAGCCCCAATTCAGATATCCAACCAGGTTGGCCCGAATCCGATTCGCATGATGCCGAGCTACAAGGGCCCCGCAGTTCTGGGAGATATTTGGCTCTCCACTGGTTCTACTTCGGTCGCTCAGGTTACAGCTGGTACTGGCCCGGGCAGCATGGGAGGATTCGTTACGAATCTCATCCCCGCTGTCTCCGAGTCCTCTTACGGACTGGCGGTATCCCGAAGCAGTATCTTTGTCGCCGATGGAATCAATGGCGATATCAATCAGTTGGTATTCAATGGCACCAACTGGGTTTCGGCGAGTGGGTGGCCTTTCACCTCCACTGCAGCAGGAATCTCCGGCCCGACCGACATCTCGATCGATGGCAGAGGCAACACCTGGATTCCCAATAGCGGCTCAGCCAGCCTCAGCGAGATCAGCCTCTTTGGTCCCAACGCGTTGTCGCCTGCTACCGGCTATATGAAGCCCACCTCAGACCTCAACGCCAGCCTCGCCACTGCAGTCGATCAGGCTGGAAACGTCTGGGTTGCTGGCTCGGGCAACCACTTCATCACCGAGTTTGTTGGTGCCGGAGTCCCCATCTATCAACCCTTCGCGGTCGGTATCGCCAATGGCCGTTTCCAACAAATCCCCTAGCCACTCTCCAATTAACCAGGGAGCCCCGGATCGTTCCGGGGCTTCTTTTCGTTTTCAATTCATCGAAGAAGTGCCGAACCGCAATTCCGCCTTACTGATCTGCCAGGCTGAACACTCGCTCCATCACCATCCAGTACTGATCAGGTGCTGCCCCGGGCAACTGCTGTTGAAAGCCGTGCATAATTGTCTCCCACTCCTGCACCCTGGCATTCGCCAGATCCATCGCCGCCTTCGCAGACAAAGAAAACGAATTATTCACATCCATAATCATGAACATCCGCGTTCCAAGCAGGTATATCTCCATCTTCTCCACCCCGGCATCGAACAGGCTCTGCTTCACCTCCGGCCAGATCTTCACGTGATACCGCTTGTACTCCGAAATTGCAGTTGCATCATCCTTCAAATCCAACGTTAAACAATGGCGTAGCATTCTCCCTCCGAAACTCTTCTCAATCTTCTTGTAATTGATGTGCAGCAAGTTAACCGAAGATACCATCCGTCTGCTGTAGCCTTCGACTCCGGGGGCAATCTCTACCCTGCGGAGCCCTCAAATAATCAAAGAGAGAGAGTCGAGCTCTACTATTCGAAATCGGAAATAATTCGTTGGAAGGTTCGTAGATACATCCGATAGTCACCCTTCGAAAAGGTCACGATCTCAACAAGGTCAAAATCTCCAGGATGCTTCCCGAGATAATCGCCGATCGCCCTAAGGGCAATCTCGCTTGCCGCCTCAATGGGATATCCATAGGCCCCGGTCGAAATCGATGGGAAAGCGATGCTTCGGCAACCTTGAATCCGTGCGAGGCTAAGACACTCGGTGTAACAGCCTGCAAGGAGCTCAGCCCCACGACTGTCCCGCCCGTAGATCGGCCCGACAGTGTGGATAATATTTCTCACCTGACGTATGCCATAGGGCTTCGTGACCTTGGCCTGACCCGTAGCACACCCACCTAACTCTCGACACTCTTCTAGCAGGTCGGGACCCGCGGCCTTGTGAATTGCGCCGTCAACACCGCCACCCCCCAAAAGCGTGCCATTAGCCGCGTTCACGATAGCATCAACCGCACGTGTCGTGATGTTTCCCTGGACGATACTGATTGTCGTTTTGCTCATGTTTCATCGTTGATTGTAGGTATCCCACTTGAAGCACGAACTATCCCGGCCCCAACAAACGAAGCAAAAAGAAGACAAGGACTCCCACAAAAAACACCAAAGCCATTCTGATCCCTGGCTCTCGATTCACTTCCGGCACCAGATCAGTCGCCGCAACATAAATCGTCACTCCAGCGGAAAGCGGCAACCCCACGCGCACCCAGCTGGGCTGAAGATTAATGACGAACACCCCAAGCACCGTCATCGCCCCAAGAAAGAGTGCCGAGTTCAGCGCCATCGCACGCCCTCGTCCACCCGCGAGCATCACGCTCGCCATCGTAAAACCCTCGGGAATCTTATGCAGAAACACCGCAAAGAACAGCACCCACCCCAGCCAGCGCGACAATACAAAGCCGGACCCTATCGCCACACCATCAAAAAATGTGTGTGTCGCCAGTCCAAGCAGCACTGAGTAGCTCGTCTTGGCCGAAAGAAATTCGTGATGATGCGTTTCTTCCCCAAAGTGAAAGTGCGGCACCAGCGTATGCTCCAGCAGATGCACTCCACAGTATCCCGCGAGCACCAAGAGCGCAGCCCACCGCGGATTGACCTGGATTCCCTCGGGAATCATCTCCAGAATCGCCGCCGCCAGCATAAAGCCCGCTCCGAGTGCGACAAAATATCGCAGAGCCTTCGCCGAAGGTGACCGGCGCACTAAGAGAAATCCACCCAGATAGTCCGCCAACCCGGCTACCAGCCCCAGCGTGAGGCTCAGCCAAAGTCCCGACACGGCTAACCGACCAGGCGAATTAACCGATCGCCATCGCCCTCAAAATTAAACGCCACACCGCGCAACCCAATCACCCAAATCTTCATGGTCTAACGATTCTATCTGTCTTAGGCTTACCCGTCTCCGGCCACTGCGACTCTCTGGACAACACAAACACCACACCTAGCCCGCACAGCAGCACAAACCCCTCGAGCTTCTCCGACAGCCGATGCAGCCGTTCAAAATCCACGCGCCCCGTATTCTCCAACGATGCCGTCTCCACTACACCACCTGCTAGCGCTCGATCCGCCTCCATCGCCGGCAACACTCGAAACTGTGAGTAGGCGGTCACCACCAGCATCACCGCAACAAGAACAAGCTGCCGTGCAAACCCGATCCGTGCCGGAACCTCTGCCCGCAGCCAAAGCCATCCCGTGCCAACGCAAAACACCGCACCACCAATCAGCCCAATCCAGTGCAGCACTCGCAATGTCCCGCCCACCACCAACCCAGCCTCATGTCCGCTCGGTAAACTCCCAAATGCCACCGGAGCAACCACAAAAGCGAAGAGGACCAAACCGCCAACCCAAGCTACCATTGCATACAACCGCAAAGCCCGCACGAAAGTCTGCACGAAACGAAATCCCTCCTCATCTTTGAATCGTCTGCTTCATCGGAGCATACGTCGAAACAATCCGACGACCTCAGGCAACCGGCCCAGCCGTCTTCGCTTCGTCCACTACCCGTTCGCTGCGTCCGAGCGCGCGTCGCAGCACTACTTCGAGAGCAGCTTTCTGCTCGAGATACTCATTCTCATTCAACCGCCCTTGTAGCCGGTCTGTCTCCAGTGCAAACAACTCTTCCTTCATCGCCGCCAGCAGGGAATCGCCCGGCGCCCCAACGTTCGTAACCATACCGTGACCCACCGCAACCGCAGGGGTCGCAGTCTGCGCAGGCCCATTCTTCAGCATGAATCCTGCACCTGCGGCCATTGCCAACCCGAGTCCACCCAAAATCCACCACTTATACTTCGCCCAAGGATCATTATTCCCCTCAGGATCCACTGGAACACCCAACCCACCACCAGGCCGTGAATCGCCAGTCGCAGCCGCACCGCCAGCACTAGCCGGGGCTGAAGCATCGCCCCCGCTCGCAGCCGCAGTTCCCGTCTCGCGAGGCATCTGTCCCGTCCCTGAAACTGTAAAGTCCAGCGGCTGTGAGGGCTCAACGTTTCGCGCGACGTAGGTCTGCGCCGTAGTCTCCTCCGTTACAGGAGTATATGAAGTCGAAGCCCCCGGTTGGAACGTCATGCTCTTCGGCATCATCACCGCAATCGTGTCCGTCGGCATCACAACCCGCGGTGCAAACTTCAAACTCCCGCTGTATGGCAGATGATAGGTAATCTGAAATCGCGTCTCCCCCGGCCGAATCGGAAAGATAAACGCATAGCGATTCGCCTCCCCGACCGGCACTGGCGAAGCCTGCACTGGCATTCCACCCGGAGCCAGTGCCGCCGAACCCTCAACCACTGCGCCTGATGGCAAAGAAAACTCAAACGCCCGATCGCTGAACTGCGTCATAGGGGGGGTTGACTCGTTCTTCACAAAAAAATTCTCGACCACGCGCAACGTCTTCCCGCTCTCATCGGTCTGGATGCGCATTACATCGGCCTCGCTTGCAACGCCCTGTACCTTCGCGGCTGCGTTGAACACCTCCACTTCGACCGACTGTGTTCCTGGAGGCGCCGGCCGGAAATAATTCGCCTTATCGTGCGTCACCCGCACCAGGTGAATCCCATTATCCGGAACATCCAGCGAAAACCGACCCTTCGCATCAGTCTTCGTCCTCGAAGCCTCCTGCATTCCCTGCTGCAGGCGAATCAACACGACGTCATCCCCGGCCGCAGGCTTATTGGTCGTCTTATTCGTCACGACGCCGGTGATAGTCTCAGCGGAAACAAACCCAGAAAAAGCCACTACCATCGCAGCAGCTACTACAACGGACCGTAAAAAAGAAGGAAAAGATGGGAAGAGGTTCACCCTTTAAGTTTACGTCAAAGCCGAGCCCCACTACAGGAACGAGCCATCCTCTGGCTCTTATTCTGCGGCGATCTTCACGGCAGCGTCATCTCCCACGCGGACAATTCTTCCTTGGATGTGATTCGTTGTGCAAGCAACCCATCCAGCAGCTTCCGCGTATTCTTCGCATCGAATGGCTTATCAATATGACTACTCGTGGATTGGCCGGCCAGCTTCACAATGAATCCTGGCCGATCATCAAACTCGCCGCCGCTCGCGATCTGCTCCTCTTCTGTCCACTCAGGCGTTTGACGCCAGAATTCCTGTGAGCGCCAGGAATGATCTCCCATGATGACAACCGTAGAGCTGTCCCACTGCCCGCTGTTTTCGAGTCGCTCACGTACCTTTCCCAAAAACTGATCGGCCAGCACGAGATTATCCAGATAGTTTGAATGTTCCGATGTCAATCTACCTGATTTGCGGTTATAGATTCCGAAAGGATGAGGGATTGGCATGTGAATCAGGACGAACCCCGCACTTCGGTCGTCCAGAATCCGGTCGGCTGCTGCAGCCAGAGCCAGGTAATCCACGACATGCTCCTTCACGTCGATCTGACCTGCCGCTGGCGTCAGTAGAGTCGAGATCTGACGATAGCCCATTCCCCTCGAGAAAAAACGCCCCCACGGCATGATCAGGTTTGAAATCAATCCCGCCCGCGGAATGAGCAGATTGTCCGTCGAGCCCCCGTAAGTCCAGAAACAGGAGTCCAGAACGCCTCGCAGGAGCCTGCAGTACGGGTTATACCATCCCGCGATCGCCGTCTTGTACTTCATGTCCAACGCGTCTTGAAAGACAGTGCCGCGTTCGTCAAATACCGTCCAGCTCCTACTCTCAGGATGATGGATCGACAGTCTTCCATCAGCGGTAGAGCGAATCTTGTCTACCGTGTCTCCGGTCATCAGCGACGGAACCACGCGTTCTGTCAGAAACCCCGCTGGAATAACATGCGTGAACACCGTTGCTTCCCGGGCGACTGCGTCAAAGGATGGCAGGTCGAGTCCCGGATATCTTCGCTCATACACCTGCTGATACGAGAGCTCATCCAGGATCATCCAGATGACCCGCGGTCTGCCGAGTTGCTGAGGATAATCTTGACGACCTTGAAAGGACTGTTCTGCATTCAGGGATCGGGCTTGCCAACCATACCAAACGCACCCGCACAGAACACCCACACCGCTCATCGCCAGCAATGCCAGCATTGTCGAAGAGAACTCCACTAGCCGTTCTGACTGCCGCTCGTACTTTGGCCTCCACAACACCAACGGAATCGCAAAGGCCGCCACCCCGACAAAAAGAAGGACAAGTGCGATCGTCGGATGAGGAGCCCGGTCCTGCAGGAGGGCCCAATTAGCCACTGCCATCCACGGCGTCAGGCCAAGCGCCCCGCACCAGATCGCAACTCGCACCCGTCCTTTCGTTGTGGCCATCAGTACTGTCAGCAGCAACCAGCAAGCGCAAAACTCCACAATCGGGGGTGCGAAGAAGCTAAGCGGCGAGGCGCTCCAATGGTAGATTGCATCGTGCCTCGAAGAAACAACGGGGCCCATCATCCAAAGTAAGAAAACCGAACTTAGCCCAAGAGCAGCTACCGCCGCTCGCAATAAATCTCTTCTTGTCAACACCATCCGAATACTACAGGGCGGTCGTCCTATTTGAGAGGTTGCGTTATCGAAATGGTAAATACCACCCCGCGTGGCGGCAGTTCCTCACTTCGAAACAGTCAAATTACAACCTGTCCCGGCCAGCGAAGCCGCACCCCACCAGCACCATCGCAGCCGTTACAAAACGCATAAGAGGGAAAAGAAAGGGGCACCCCTCAGGTTTGCGTCAATTTCCTGTCTGCTTGACCCAGGCAGAAAGATCCTCTCCGGACCGGATTTTCTGGGAAAACAACGCGTCTAATAACCCTCGCGTATTCAGAGCAGCAAAAGGTTCGTCGATAAGAGTACTCGTTCGCTGGTTGGGTAGTTTTACGACATAAGCGGGCCTGTCGTCGAACTTGCCTCCGAGGCTTGCGATTCTTTCCTCTTCTACCAAGCCCCGTGGTTCTCTCTCGAACGCCCCAAGGCGCCACGAATGATCTCCCATCAGGACGACCGCAGACGAGTCCCATTCCCCTCTCTTCTCGAGCTTCGCCCGCACATGACCAAGGAACTTATCTGTTAGCGCAAGATTATCGACGTAAGTAGAATGGTTCGTCACCATCCTTTCAGCTCTGCGATCATAGATTCCACCAGGGTGAGGAACCGGAAGATGGATCATTACGAACCCTGCAGAGCGATCGTCGAGGATCCGGTCTGTAGCCTCCGCGAGTGCCTCATAGTCGAAAATATGTTGCTCCGCATTGATCCTCGTGAACTCAGGAACCTCATGGAAGAGAGAGACAACGCGATGGCCCAACCTGCCACCGACGAACTGAATTAAGGGTGTCGCCAGGTTGGAGCGAAAACTCATCCGCGGAAACAAACTGTTTTCTGTTGGATTGCTGTACGTCCAGAAACAATGATCCAGCACTTCCGGCAGAATTCGGCAGTATGGGTGGTACCAGCCTGCCACTGCAGTGCCATAGTTCATTTGCAACGCATCCTCAAACACCGTATTGTGCTCGTCAAACGATTCCCATACACCCGTAACAGAATTGTGCAGCGACAACCGCCTGCTATCGGATGAGGCTCGAATGGCGTTCACGGGTCTACCTGTCATCAGGGCAGGCAAAACACGGTCTGTCAGAATTCCCGCCGGAATCGTATGTGTGAACACGGTCGCCTGGCCAGCCAGTGCGTCGAAGGCAGGCAGTTGAAGCCCTTCAAATCTTCTCTCATACACCTGCGCATAAGAGAGTTCATCGAACACGATCCAAAAGATACGCGATTTATCTCCGTGCGCTGGGCGGTCTTGCACCCGATGCAGCGTGATCGCAGGGTTCAACGAACTAGTTTGCAGGCCATACCAGGCAACCTCGCCGAGAACGATAATCCCGCTCAACCCGGCAAAAAGAAAAAATGTTGAAACGCCGTTCACGATCCTTTCGAATCTCACATCGCAGCCATGGCCTCTCAATAACAGAAAAATCAGAAAGAAGGCGAGACCCGCACAGAATAGCGACAGCCCAATCGTTGGCCTGAACTGTGTGCCCATTACATAAGCCCAGTTCTTTAGTGCCATACATGGTGTAAAAGCAATCGTGGCGCCCCACACCACGCGACGCACCCATCCCGGTCCCCGCGCCATCAAAAACGCAACAGTCAGCAATAGCCAGACGGCGCAAAAGTCGATTGTAGGAGGGAGGAAGAGGTCGCTGGCCCGCCCGCTCCAGTGATAAACAGCCGAATGAGTTCGGCTGACGAATGGGGCCAATAGCCACGTCAGATAAATCGACGTAGCACCCAGCGCGACATAGGCGGTTCGCAACAGTGCTCTTATTCTCGGAGCCATCAAGTTGTACAGGTTTCGTTCGGTTTATATCTTTCGACGAATCTTAACCCCAGCAAGCTGCTGCCGTCAGCACCCAAACAATCTTTTTACATCTGGCTGCGATGCGCTCGAACACCTCGCGCCTCAAGCATCTCCATCTCTGCGATCACCCGAGCGGCCTCGTCCTCCAACCCCGTCCGCTGCTCCGCATAATCCTGTTCCGGATACTTTCCGGCCTGAAACTCAAAATTCAAATCCCGCAGATTCTCATAGATCGCTTCCTTCCGCTCTCGCAGATAATCTACTCTGGTCTTATCCGCCTGCACAAAAGGATTCTTCTCCGGCCAGAACATGTACGCGAACACTGTCAGCGCCAACAATGCCCCAGCAATCAAACCCATCTCAATACACCGTCTCTCTGCGAATGCGATCACGCAACTCGCTGTCTTCCATCACGCCTAATCCACCGCCGCCGGAACTGCTTCCCGGCCCGCCGCCGCCTCTCTGCTTCCACGCCCAGATCAAAAATCCAACGCCCACCGTAGCGAGCAGAAACACTGCCATGGGCGCAATCCAGGCGACGTTATCGAATCCCCCGCGAATCGGCGCGGCTAGAATTGTCGCGCCATACTTTGCAGCAAACCAATTCATGATTGCCGTATCCGAACCGCCCCCGGCAATCTGACCGCGCAACTCGCCAATCATCCGGTCCGAATCTGGACAACCTACATGGTTGCACTCCAGCAAAATCTGTCCGCACCCGCACGCGCACATCATCTGATGACCGATTCGATTGAACCGCGACGACGGATCAGCTCCCAGCATGACCACTGCCAGCAGACAAACCACCACCGCAGAAAGCCACCGCCTAAGCATGATGAATCGCAGCCTCCGCCATACTTGGCTCCGCAACCGCAATCCGCACCGGAGCCCTCGTCAAACTAGGCACAAGCGCCAACACTGTCCCTGCCACAACAATCAAAACGCCAATCCAGATCCAGTTCATCAGCGGATTCAGAAACACCTTAATAATCGGTTTGTCCGTATCTACGTCTCGCCCTTCATAAATCACATAAAGATCGTTCGCCAGCGTAGATCGCAACGCCACCATCGTCGACGGCTGAGCATGGTCCGTATTCGGAAAATAAATCCGCTTCTCTGGAGCAAGCTGCGTCAGCTTCTTCTGGCCCTTGTAAACATCCAGCAGCGCATACTCTGTATCGAACTCCGGCTTAGAATCCTGTGTGAAGCTCTGGCAGACCAGCCTGTAAGGGCCCAGTGTCATTGTGTCGCCGAATCCCATCTCCTGCTCATGCGACTGATTGAATGCTCCGCCCGCAATCCCTATAAACATCACCACTATCCCGAAGTGAACGATGTAGCCACCATATCGACGCGTATTCCTTCGCACCAGCAACACCGTTGAAGCCAGCAGGTTCTTCCCAGTCTGCGTTGCCACCACCGAAGCACCGCGCAGAAACTCCGAAGCAATCGCCGTAATCACGCCTGCCGCCAGCGTAAATGTGACCAGCGAAAACAAATTACTTTGCCAGTCGTCACCAGCCGCCCACGGCCGCACACCAACAGCAATCAACACTACCAGAGCCAGCGCCATCGCGATCCCCGGCAGGACAAAGTTCCGACGAATCGAGCGCAGCGAAGTCGAACGCCACGCCAGCAACGGCCCGATTCCCGTCAAGAACAACAAAAACAATCCGATGGGCAGGTTCACGCGGTTATAAAACGGCGCACCCATCGTCACCTTCGTCCCCTGCACATACTCACTCAAAACAGGGAAGAGGGTTCCCCATAGCACCGTGAAACAAGCCGCCAGCAAGATCAAGTTGTTAAACAGAAAACTTGACTCACGCGAAACCAGCGACTCCAGCCGGTTCTCACTCTTCAAATGATCGCGCTGGCGGAAAAATGTAAATAAACAAACCGCAAACACAATCAGGATGAACCCATAAAACCAGTTCCCGATCGAGCTCTGCGCAAACGCATGGACCGAACTCACCAGTCCCGACCGCGTCAACAGTGTTCCCAAAATCGTCAGCAGAAATGTCGAGAAGATAAGCCACACGTTCCAGCTCTTCATCATCCCGCGCTTCTCCTGCATCATCACCGAATGCAGAAACGCCGTCCCTGTCAGCCACGGCATCAAACTGGCATTTTCAACCGGATCCCAACCCCAATATCCCCCCCACCCCAGGACGCTGTAGGCCCAGTGCGCACCCAAAAAGATCCCGCACGTCAGAAACAGCCACGTTACCATCGTCCATCGCCGCGTAATGTGGATCCACTTCTCTCCCGGATACCTCATCATCAGTGCGCCCAGCGCGAACGCAAACGGCACCGAGAAACCCACATACCCTAGATAGAGCATCGGCGGATGAATCACCATCTCCGGATACTGCAGCAGCGGATTTAATCCAAACCCATCCAGCGCCCGAGGTCCCGGCTCAATCGCAAACGGAGGAGCCGCAAAGTTCAACAACATCAAAAAGAAAACCTGCACGCCCGCCAGAATCGTCGATGCATAAGCCGTCAGCCGCACATCCACCTTGTTCCGTATTCGCAACACAAACCCATACGCACTCAGCAGCCACGCCCACAACAGGAGCGACCCCTCCTGCCCCGACCACAGCGCAGAAAACTTATAAGCCGTATTCAAATCCCGATTCGTGTGATGAAGAATGTACGAAACCGAAAAGTCATTCGTAAACGAAGCCCACACCAGCGCAAAAGCTGCGCAGCTCACAACGACAAAGCTCGCAATTCCCGCCCGCCGAGCTGTCTCACCCAACCGGTCGCCCTGGCGATCAACACCCGCCGCCACCCCACGCGTACGCCACAACGCCACTCCACCCATCAGCAGCGTATAAAAGCTCAACGCCAAAGCCAGTAACAGCGTAAAGCTTCCAAACTCCGGCATCGGATGTAGCTGCATGAATCCCCCTGCCCTTATTCTCTCAAGGGCAGCCCGCAACGGCAATCAAACGCAACAAATTAGCGTCGTTTACCGGACAAATTGCTCTTTAGGAAACCGCAGGCAGCTTGGAATCCAACTCACCCTGATTCACCATGCACCGAACCGTCTCCAGCAACTGATCCGGTAGTAATGGTTTCATGCGAAACGTTACGCACAATCCCGCGTACTCTCGCTCGGCTTCTTCAAGCCCGCTGATCACCAGTACTGGAAGCTTTGGATGCGTCTTTCGTAACGCCCGGACAAACTCTGCGCCGTTCATCCCCGGCATCAGGTGGTCTGTGATCACCATGTTCATCTCATCAGGAAAGTCACCGCCCTGAATCTGCTCTAGCGCCCGCTCCGCCTTTAGTGCCGCAACCACGAAATACCCGGCTCGTCTCAGAATCGTCTGCCGCGTTGCTGCCTGGACAGCGTTGTCGTCGATGAGAAGAAGATTGGCGGTCATGCGGGGATTCGTTTGTTCCAAGGGCAAAGATACAACAAGACTCATTGCGTTTAGTCTCCCGAAAATCTCCAGGAATCAGGCTGGTGGAGAGGTCGGTCTCTTTGTCGATAACCAATGCGATGCACAATTTTTGGTTCGCGTTGGCAACCCGAATCGAATTTTTTCACTCTCAAAACCTCCACTCTGCTTCTGCTTTCGCACGATCGAAGGCAATTCCTGTGCCACAAAACCTCCCCCCAATCATTGACTTATCGGTTCAAATCTGGACGAAAACCCCCAAAAGAAGATACAGTTTCCCCCAGTACCATAACGTTTAACCTCGCACTCAAACCTCTTTCTTTCAAGGGATACCGTGACTCTCTCCATTATCGACTGGCTCATCATGCTGGTCTACTTTGTCTTTGTTCTGGGCATCGGCTTCGCCCTCAAGCGCTACATGCGCACTTCCAACGACTTCTTCCTGGCAGGCCGCTCCATCCCGGCCTGGGTCTGCGGCCTTGCCTTCATCTCCGCCAACCTGGGAGCCCAGGAAGTTATTGGCATGGGAGCATCCGGCGCAAAATATGGCATCATCACCAGCCATTTTTATTGGATCGGCGCCATCCCTGCCATGATCTTCGTTGGCATCTTCATGATGCCCTTCTATTACGGCTCCAAGGCCCGCTCCGTACCCGAATACCTACGCCTCCGCTTCGACGAGAAAACCCGCGCCGTAAACGCTTTCTCCTTCGCCATCATGACCGTGCTCTCCTCTGGCATCTCGATGTATGCGATGGCGCTCCTCATCCAGACCCTCGGCCTCCTGCACGGAATCGTCCCCGACCCCTACATCTTCCACGTCTCGGTCTTCCTCTCGGCCATCATCGTCCTCGGCTACATCTTTCTCGGTGGTCTCACTAGCGCCATCTACAACGAAGTCCTCCAATTCTTCTTGATCGTCGCCGGCTTCGCCCCGCTCGTCTGGATCGGCCTACGCAACGTAGGCGGCTGGCAAGGAATCAAGCAGACCCTTCCCGCCAACATGACGCACTCCTGGCAAGGGATGGCTCACGCCTCCACTAACACGCTAGGTGTCGAGTGGTTCGGTCTAGCCATGGGCCTGGGCTTTGTCTTGAGCTTTGGCTACTGGTGCACCGACTTCCTGGTCATCCAGCGAGCCATGGCTGCCGATTCCGAAGTATCCGCTCGTAAAGTCCCTCTCATCGCCGCGCTCCCCAAAATGTTTTTCCCGTTTCTCGTAATCTTGCCCGGTCTCATCGCAGTGAGCGTCACCAGCCATATGGGAGGAGCGGGGCAGACAACAAATCACACTCAGATCGTTACTATTCCTGGCCAGCCGCTCTCGAATGCAGACTACGCTGCATTGGCCGCTGCGCATCCGGCTGTCAAAGTCCCGCTCGATGAAGCCCATCCCCACGGCATCATTCCTGTTAAAGTCGATCCAGTCAACAATCAGCCAGTCCTCAACGCCGACGGCACACCGGTCTATAACTATGACCTAGCCATCCCGGTGATGCTCCTCCACTTCTTTCCCACAGGAATCCTTGGCCTCGGGCTTACCGCACTTCTCGCCAGCTTCATGTCCGGAATGGCCGGCAATGTCACCGCCTTCAACACCGTCTGGACTTACGACATCTACCAGGCTTACATCAACAAAAAGGCCACCGACGCTCACTATTTATGGATGGGCCGCATGGCCACGATAGGAGGAGTCGCACTCTCCATCGCCGCAGCCTACCTCGTCACCAACTTCAACAACATCATGGACGCGCTCCAGCTTGTCTTCTCGATAGTCAACGCTCCACTCTTCGCCACCTTCTTACTTGGCATGTTCTGGAAAAAGACTACAGGCCACGCAGCCTTCACCGGCCTCCTCTCTGGAACAACCGCCGCACTCCTCCACCACGGCCTCACCATCCCCGCCGACGCCACACCTGGCATCCACGGTGGATGGCTTCACATCGTCCACACCTACCCCAGCGACATGGCGCAAAATTTTTGGACTGCCATCTTCGCCTTCTCGGTCAACTTCGTTGTCACCATCGCCATCAGTCTGGTCACCAAACCACGCCCCGAGCCCGAACTGGTAGGCCTCGTATACTCGCTAACACCCAAACCTGTAGAAACTCACCTAAGCTGGTACCAGAAACCCGCAACCCTCGCCGTAGCAGTCCTGGCGATTCTCATCATTCTTAACCTCGTCTTCGCATAACAACCCGGTCGCAGGAATCTGCTTTCCCAAGCTACCCTAAACCTATTTCCTAAACCCTGGAGCATTCATGGGACTCGACATACGTATCCCCCTTGGCCTCATCTTCCTCCTCATCGGAGGCCTGATGAGCATCTACGGCCTCGTCACCCGCAACGCCGCCGACATCTACGAAAAATCCATGGGCATCAACCTCAATCTCACCTGGGGACTCATCATGTTCGTCTTCGGTCTAGTCATGTTCCTCATAGGTCGCCGCCAGAAATGGCAAGACGATCCTGTTAATCCTCGCCCATGGGAGCAACACAAAAGCCCTGACATGCGTCACTAGTTTGTTAAGCTGGCCATGACTCGTAACCATTCGGCCAACATCAAACAAAGGGTTATCAGCGAATCCATGACTGAATTTCACTACGTTGGCTCTGAGCTCGATCTCTTTGCCCTGGCCAAAAACTGGAAGTCCTACTGGTCAGGAAAAATAGCTCCCTACCTCACCGGCGATGTTCTTGAAGCTGGTGCGGGCATCGGTTCAAACACGGCGCTTCTTAGTTCTACGAATTCACGCCGCTGGGTCTGCCTCGAACCCGACCCGCAGCTCTCCGCGCAACTCGCAGCAAACCTCAAAGCCATCGACCCCACCCGCAACTACGAGAACCTCTGTGGCACCCTCCAGTCTCTCGATCCTTCCGAAACATTCGACTCCATCATCTATATAGACGTCCTTGAGCACATCGAAGACGATGCCGGCGAACTTCGCGCGGCGGCATCGCGTCTTCGTCCAGGCGGACGCGTGATCGTTCTCTCCCCAGCGCATCAATGGCTCTTCACACCATTCGATACCTCTATCGGGCACTTCCGTCGCTACAACCGAACTTCCCTCAAGGAAACCTCTCCCCCGGGCCTGGCTCTCGAGAAGATCTTCTACCTCGACACGTTCGGCATCATGGCCTCTGCCGCTAACCAGCTTTTCCTGCGTCAATCCATGCCCACCCGTGCGCAAATCGGCGTCTGGGACAAATGGATTGTCCCTGTCTCGCGGCTTATCGATCCGGTCTTCGGTTACTCCCTTGGTAAGTCCATTGTAGGAATTTGGCGCAAGCCGAATGCTGCCGTGGACATACGGTAAACTCGCCGTAGACAAAGTTGGACAAATTTTAACCAACCAAGAAAATTCAACTGCCAGAGATTCGTTCGACGCGCAGGCAAGCATCTCATCCCAGAAGGTGCCGTGGAAATGAAGAAATTGAGACTTGTCGTGCCAGTCTTCAATGATTGGGACTCTTTCAGAATCCTCCTGCGCGAAATAAATGAGGTCGCCGCATCGCTTCCTATGGCGATCAACATCAGTGCAGTCAACGATGGATCGACCATTGCCCCAGAAAATTCGCTCCACGACCTCCACCAGCTTCATAATCTCGCCAGTCTCGAGATCATTCACCTCTACAGCAATGTCGGCCATCAGCGAGCTATCGCTATTGGTCTCTGCACTGCCGTCGCCGATGATGACTTCGACGCAGTTCTGATCATGGACGCTGACGGCGAAGACTCACCCAAGGTCATCGAAAAGCTCATCGCCACCGCTGGCTCTCGCGAAGACTTCTGCATCGTCGCCCGTCGTCGCAAACGCTCCGAAAACTTTACCTTCAAGGTCTCCTACCTCGTCTACAAGCTCATCTTCAAGCTTCTCACCGCAAAACAAATCGACTTCGGCAATTTTTCCTTGTTCTCCCGCAGCTATGCCAGGCGATTAGTCCGTGTAGCCGATCTCTGGAACAATCTTCCTGCCGCAGTACTCCGTTCGAAGCTGCCAATTCAGACCGTCCCCGTAGATCGCGCCCGCCGATACGCCGGCAAATCCAAAATGAACTTCACCTCGCTCGTCGTCCACGGATTCAGTAGCATCTCCGTCTACGCCGATACCATCTTCGTCCGCTTGCTCTTTGTCACCATCGTCCTATTCGGCCTCAGCGCCGTCATGATCTGTGTCGTCCTCATCCTTCGCATCTTCTTTCCGCAGCTTGCAACACCCGGATGGGCGACCACGGTCTCCTTTGGCATGCTCATCATCCTTGTTCAAGCGCTCAGCGTCACGCTCTCCTCCATCCTCATGCTCCTCAATAGTCGAGTCCAGCGTCTCATCGTCCCCTTCGCTGACTTCAAAACCTTCCTCGACTATCGCCAGCCTCTACTTAGCAATCCCAGTCGAATCGCCGAATTCGACGCAGCGGCCAACCACCTCGAAAAAAATCTCGCCTGATGTTCTCAAAACACGCGTCGTCTTTTCGAAGCTCTCTCCTCACCCTGTGCGTCGCATCGACCGCCCTCGTGATGGTGCTGGTCAGCATCGCTCAACTTCGCGGCAACATGCTCGGTCACGATCAATTCTGGTATCTCTTCGCAGCGCAGCGGGTCCTCGATGGAGTCAAGCTATATGGCCCAGGTCTCTCTGACACAAATCCCCCGCTCATCATCTGGCTCTCGACGGTCCCAGATCTGCTTGCGCGAGCGCTTCATCTCAATCTGATCGTCTGTTTTCGTTTGCTTGTCTTCCTTTTGCTCCTCGCAAGCATTGCATGGTGTATTCGCTTGTTCCGTCGATCGGATGCAGCTTCAGCTAAAGGCCTTTGGAGCCTTCTCGCCCTAAGCGTCCTCTACGTGGAACTAAAGATCCTTCCCTACGACTTCGGTCAGAGGGAGCATCTTCTCGTTATCCTCACCCTTCCATACCTTTGCTGCGTCGCCTTCCAAGTCGTTAGCAAATTTTCGTTGCTTGAACGGTGTGCCATCGGTGTCGCGGCGGGGGTAGCCATCTGCCTGAAGCCGCAACATGCCCTCGTCTTGGTCGCCTTCGAGCTTGCCATGGCTATCTGGAACCGAACCCTCCGCCGCATCATGAGCCCGGAGCTGCTTGCGATGCTTCTCACCGGAGCAATCTATCTCGCAATGGTTCGCGTCTTAACTCCGCTCTACACAAAGGAAGTCGTCCCACTCATTCTCGACACTTACTGGGCCTACGCCACCGACACTACGGCTTCTCTGTTGCACACAATGGAAATCAGTGTGGCGCTCGCGTCTGCGCTTCTTATAGGCGCGTTCTTCCTCCGCCGATTCTTGATATTTGCCCTGCCGATCGTCGCTCTGTCGGCTTGTTCTCTTGCAGCAGTGGTCGCGTACGGTATTCAGCATGTCGACTGGCCCTACCATGCCTATCCCATCGATGCGTTTCTGACTCTCGCAGCCCTGTTCCTCGTCGTCGATCTCCTTAGGCATCTCGCAGACCGGCTCGCTTTTGTCCCTGAGATTCCTCTCTCAGTCGCGTTTTTCACTCTCCTTACGCTCGGCTGCGCGACAAGTATTCTTATTGCGAAATTCAGTCCGGCCGTCATCTCCAGCCGTTCCGAATTGAATCAGGAACTCACACAGTTCAAAACTCCGCAGACCGTCTATATCTTCTCTACTAACTTGTTGCCATTTGCTGAAGTCTTCAATCAGGGTTTCAGCTGGGGCAGTCGTTTCCCCTGCCTCTGGACTCTCCCCGCACTCGTTCAGAACGAAACCGGACCCAGCGTTCCTCCGAGTCTCTTCAAACGTCTCCCCTCCGACAAGCTCGCGCAACGCTCTTCAACCCAGCGTCTCCAGGTCGCCGAGGATCTTAACCTCTACCGTCCGTCTGTCGTTCTCGTGGAGCAATGCAGCAAACGACATCCATGCCAGGGTCTCGAAGACAAAGACTTCGACATGCTCTCTTGGTTCCTCCAGAGTCCTGAATTCGCCTCCGCTTGGTCGCACTACCAGCGCCAGCCAGACTCTCCGTCACGCTTCAATCTCTATCGCAGAGTGTTCTAAGCCAGCCCAGCCCCACTAAATCTTCCGATCAGTCGCCATCGCAATTCCCGCCCGTAACATTAACCTCGGTTACCTGAAGGCCGCAGGGACGAGGCCCTCTTCTCCTCAAGGGAAATTCACGGGAAACTCCGTAGGAAAAATTTTTCTCTTCCACAACCCGCAACTCTCTGATTTCCTGCACAACAACTAGTTTCCCTCCAAAAACCGGCAAATTCTTCCTGTTTCAAGATTGGCAAGCCACTTGCTTACATTCATCCCGTAAATCACAACAGCAACTCAATCTGCAACATTGGAGGACTCATGTCGTTATCGAAACTCTCTCTGCTGACTGCCGCGGCTCTCTTTACTCTCGGCGGAGTAGCAGCCCACGCCGATTCGCTCTCCGTTGGCACTTCGGTCGGTTCGTTCACCTTTTCCATCAAGGACAACGGACATACCACTACCGAGACCGCAGGAGGCGGTAACTTCGTCGGCACCACCGCGATCATCAACGGCCAGCCAGTCTCCTTCAACGCCGTGTACTGCGTCGATCTCTTCGACGACATCAACAACGGAGGCACCTACAATCTCACCTCAAATACCACCGGGATCGTAAACGGAAGCCACGTCAACAACGCCGCTGACATCGCATGGCTCATCGTCAATCTCAGTGCAGGTGCCGATACCAAAACCGAGAGTGAAGCACTCCAGGCTGCTATCTGGGCCACCGAGTACGACGGAACCGGAGGCAACAACAGCCCCGAGTTCATCCTCTCGAGCAGCAGCCCGCTCTGGACCGACTACCACAACGACATCAACCTTCTCAACAATGCCATCAGCCACGGACAAGTCAACAACGGCCTCATCGCAGACCTCGACTGGCTCTCTCCAACCTCAGGTTCAAAGTGGGATTCCGAGACCAGACAAGGTCTAGTCGGTTACGACCCACCTGCGGTTCCCGAGCCCGGAACACTCTCGCTGCTCGGCACAGGTCTTCTTGGAGTCGCCGGCATGGTTCGCCGTCGCCTCTCTGCATAACTGCTACACGACTCCCACTCTCCCAGGCCCCGGAAACTCGCAGACAATTGCGAGACTCCGGGGCACTTTCTTTTAAGCTTCACACCCATCGCTGCGTCGCATTCATCTTCCACACGCTCACACTTGCAATAATGAATTAATGAAACGACGTGAGATCAAGCAGTACGAGTTCATTCGCAAGATCGGCACCGGCGGCAGCGGCGTTGTCTACCTCGCCAACGACACGCTTCTCCAGCGCCCCGTCGTCCTCAAACTCCTCAAGCGAGGCAATCTCACCACCGAGCAGATGCGCGCCACGCAACTCCGCGAAGCACGTCTCGCCTCTGCTATTGACCACCCCAACGTCTGCGCCATCTACGACGTCGGCGAAGCTCCCGCTGAAAGCGGCAATGGTGAAGAGGCCTACATCGTCATGCAGTACATTCCGGGCAAGTCTCTCGATAAGCTCATCGCCGAAGGCCCAGCCACCCTCCAACTCGTCCTCTCTGCCGGCATCCAGACCGCCGACGGCCTCTCCGCCGCGCACAACCTCGGTATCTTTCATCGCGACCTCAAGCCTGCCAACGTTATGCTCACCGACGGCGGCCTCATCAAGATTCTTGACTTCGGTCTTGCTCGCCGCCTCCGCCCCGATCAGGCAGAGTTCGATCCATCAGGTCCCGCTAGCAAGCGCAAAGTAGACTCTCCGCAGGCAGTCCCGGGCCCGACCTACACCGCGCGCGGCGGCACCATCGCCTATATGGCACCAGAGCAATTTGTCACCGGCCAATCCAGCGTCCAATCCGACATCTTCGCCTTCGGCCTCATCCTTTACGAACTTGCGACTGGCCGCCATCCTTTCCATCGGCCCGACGCACCCGAGTTCCAGACCATCCGCGCAACTCAATTCGCCGATCCGCCACCTATCCGCGAGATCGCTCCCGGCCTTCCCGTCGAACTCGAGTCCGTCATCCTCCGCTGCCTTGAAAAGCAACCCTCCGCACGTTTCTCCTCCGCGGCCGAAGTCCGGGACGCGCTCAAAACGATTATCCGTACCATGCAGCTCGACTCAGTTCTTCTCCCCGCGGATAACGTCTCGCTTCGTCCCGCGCAGAACCGTCTCGGCTTCGATACTCCCGAAGAAGAGAAACGCACCACCGGCATCCTTAGTATGCTCGCCGAGCGTTTCCGCGAGCCTGCCGCCACCGCCGCCAGCACGCAAAACAGCATCGTCGTCCTCCCCTTCGTCAACTTCGGCCCAGCGGACGTAGCTCCGCTCTACGGCTATGCTCTCGCCGACGCCATTGCCACACGGCTCACTAGAATGTCCACCCTCGTAGTTCGCCCGTCCTCTTCTTTAATGACCATCCCTGCCGCGCAACTCGACCCGCTCAGCGTCGGCAAGAAACTTCTCGTTAACTTCGTCCTCGCCGGTAACTTCCTCCGTTCCGAAAAAGGTTTTGATCTCAATTGGCAACTTCTCGACGTTCCCGGCCAAAGCATCAAGGCTGGTGGCTCCATCAATGTAGCGTCGTTCGATCTCGTCAGCGTCCAGGCTGAAATCTGCAACGAAGTCTTTAGCACCCTTCAAGGCTTCGGCGATCTCCAGACCACGCACGAAAATCATCGAACCGCACCCAGCCCTGTCTCCCTTAATCAGGATCTTTCCGAAGAATATCTTCAGGCCCGAGCCGTCCTCTCGGCTTTCATGACCCGCACCGGAAGCCGCGAAGACCTCGACCGC
>DATMKY010000119.1:0-6337 GCA_035570955.1 Edaphobacter sp.
TATCTCGCATCCGCTGCAAGGCGCGGCTCACCGCAGGTTGGCTCAACAGCAACCGCTTGGCGGCACGCGATACATTCCGCTCTTCGGCAAGTACCGAAAACACAACAAGAAGATTTAGGTCTGCTTGACGTAGCTGCGTTACACGCATAAACAATATTAGCACTATGCATTGGACGTATAACTCTGGAAGGCTCAATCTCTTTTTAGCGACGGACTTCAAGTTCGAAGAAGCCGCCAAAAAGGAGAATCACCATGAGAAAGACAGCTATCGTAACCGGCGCATCCAGGGGCATCGGACGCACCATCGCTCTTCGCCTCGCAGCAGACGGATTCGGCGTCGTCGTCAACTTCGCCGGCAACACGGCCAAGGCGGAAGAGGTCGTCAACGAGATCACCAGCGCTGGAGGCCGCGCCCTCGCCATCCAGGCCGACGTTGCCAACCCGGAAGACGTCAAGCAGCTCTTCGAGAAGACCCTCAAGGCCTTCGGCCAAATCGACGTCGTCGTCAACAACGCAGGCATCATGCCCCTCTCACCTATCGCCAAAGGCGACGTAGAGACATTCGACAAGGTCATCGCCACCAACCTCCGCGGAACCTTCCTCGTCTTCTCGCAGGCAGCGCAGCACGTCGCCGAGGGAGGCCGTATCATCGCCTTCTCCAGCAGCGTCCTCGCTAAGAACTTCCCCGCCTACGGCCCCTACATTGCCTCCAAGGCAGGCGTCGAAGGTCTCGTCCACGTCCTGGCCAACGAACTCCGGGGACACAGAATTACAGTCAACGCCATTGCGCCTGGACCCGTCGGGACCGAACTCTTCCTGGACGGCAAGACCGAAGAGCAGATCAAGCAGATCAGCAGCATGGCGCCACTTGAGCGCCTCGGCCAGCCGGAGGATATCGCAAGCGCCGTCTCCTTCCTTGCCGGACCCGATGGCGGGTGGGTCAACGCGCAGGTGCTTCGCGCAAATGGCGGCTTCGCATAAGAAGTCCGCACCGCTCGCACGCAGCCATCACATTCACGCAGGTCTAACGGGCCGCATAGGAGACTGGTAATGAAGAACGTCATCGTCATCACAGGAGCATCGAGCGGTTTTGGCTCCCTCGCGGCTCACGCTCTCGCTATCGCAGGACACACCGTCTACGCCAGCATGCGCGAAACCACAGGCCGCAACGCAGTGCAGGTAGAAGCTGCTCAAAAGTTCGCAGCAGAGAACAAGGTGCACCTCCGCACTATCGAACTCGACGTCGCCTCTCAGGAATCAGCCGACCAGGCCATCAAAACCATCGTTGAGAAGGACGGTCGTCTCGACGTCGTCATCCACAACGCCGGACACATGGTTTTCGGCGCAGCCGAAGCCTTCACTCCCGAGCAGCTAATGCAGGTCGCGTCAACCGCGCTGCACTCCCACAACTGCGCCAGCAGAAAAATGGATTGGTTCTCTGGGTCGGAAGCACCAGCACACGCGGAGGCACGCCGCCATACCTCGCGCCTTACTTCGCGGCAAAGGCGGCTATGGACGCGCTCGCTGTCAGCTATGCCGCAGAACTGAATCGCTGGGGTATTGAGACGTCCATCATCGTTCCCGGTGCTTTCACCTCCGGCACAAACCATTTCGCACACGCTGGCTCACCTGCAGACAAGACACGCCAAGCCGAATACGACAACGGCCCTTACGCTCACCTCGGTGACGACATTATGAAGGGGTTCGCTGCTACCGCGCCCCCCGATGCCGATGTGGCTGATGTCGCCAAAGCTATCGTCAGAGTGGTGGACATGCCTTTCGGCAAGCGTCCCTTCCGTGTCCACATCGACCCCACACAAGACGGTGCAGAAATCGTCAATGGAGTGGCCGATCGCGTTCGCACGGAAATGTACCGCAACATCGGACTGTCAGATTTACTGACTCCAGTCATGCCTCAACGCAAGCCGCTGTGATGTCCTCGGTCTTATCGTCCCAGTGACGTCCCGACACTTAAATATGAGGTTCGGAAGTGCTCTGGAAAAATTCGAGAGGGCTTTGCCTTGACGCTCCTGCACTCGGCTTGAAACCGGATGAACGAGGACATTCCGTCTCCATTCATGCTCAACGGCCGATCGCAGATACCATTCCCGCGTGGAGCGATTCTTCATTCGGTCGAGGAGGAGTTCTACAGAAGGCTCCGAAGAACTGGGACCAACTGAATCTAGAGGCCGTCATAGAAGCGAATGTGATCGAAGGCCACCCCGGACCGCCAACGGTTGTTGCTGTGGAGACGTGGTAAGACGTTTTCATACCAAAAAGGCTGTATCATACACGCCTCAAAACCGCGCCCCGTTTCTTCCTTATTGAATTGCAAATACGACACTTATACATACCCCTGCACCGTCTAATGCACGATGCAGCTTATAAAAACAATCGGCTCCTCCTAATCTGAGTGTGTTCCTGAGATCTCCGGAGGATCCGGCAAGATACCTGTAAGCGTCCAGAGTTCCCCTCTAGCGTATGCGGGTGAAGATCCACTCCTCTCGGGCACCGTCGTCGGCAACCTTATGAAGTGTGAACAGGCGCAACATGTGGCCGGCGACATCGAGCACTATGTGACGAATGATCATGAAAACGGGGCATTTCTTTGTGAACTCCGTCATCTCGAAGCGGGCGATGCAGGAATCTGATTTGCTCGCATTTCATCTCGCCATTTTCATCGCAAATCCCAGGGCAGTGGGCTCTGGTGCAAACGGCCCGCCTCGTCGGTTAGAGTGGCTCTTGGAGAATTGAGGATCAACGGTGAGCGAACTGAATAGCGTCGAGAAGTTGTTTCGAGGGCGGCATTTCGACCGCGAGGTGATCATCTTATGCGTGCGCTGGTACCTGCGCTACAAGCTCACCTTACTACGTATCGCCATCGTTGGCGGCTTGCTCTCGCTTGGTGTTCCCGCTCCTGCCCAGAGACTCATTAACGGTTATGAGCCCAAATGGTGGAAGGAAGCCGTCGTGTACCAGATTTACCCGCGCTCTTTCAAAGACTCGAACGGTGACGGCATCGGAGATCTGCCTGGCATCACCTCCAAGCTCGACTACCTGCAGAAGCTCGGCGTCAACGTCCTCTGGCTCAGCCCTCACTTCGACTCGCCCAACGTCGACAATGGATACGACATCCGCGACTACCGCAAGGTGATGACGGAGTTCGGCACCATGGACGACTTTGACGCGCTGCTTGCCGGCATCAAGCAGCGCCACATGCGGCTAATCATCGACCTCGTCGTGAACCATACATCCGATGAAAACAAGTGGTTCGTCGAGTCGCAGTCGAGCAAGACAAATCCGTACCGCGACTTCTACATCTGGCGGCCGGGTCATACCGCACCCGACGGCACCCGCACCCCGCCTAACAACTACCCGTCGTACTTCTCTGGCTCCGCCTGGACGCTCGACCCGAAGACGGACGAGTACTACCTTCACTACTTTACCGCTAAGCAGCCCGATCTCAACTGGGCTAACCCAAAGGTCCGCGAAGAGGTCTTCTCGCTGATGCGCTTTTGGCTGGATAAGGGCGTCTCGGGTTTCCGGATGGACGTGATCCCGCTGATCTCAAAGCCCACTGGCATGCCCGACCTCACGCCCGAACAGCTCAAAGCGCCGCCGAACGCCTACGCCAATGGCCCCCACCTCGCCGAGTACCTTCGCGAGATGGACCACGAGGTGCTCTCGAAGTACGACGACATGTCGGTAGGCGAGGCCACCGGGACCACGCTTGCACAGACCGGCAATCTGGTCGACGACCGCCGGCACGAGCTCAACATGATCTTCAGCTTCGACGCGATTAAGCTGGGCCGCTCCGACTTTGGTCTCAGCACGCTTGGCCCCTGGTCCGTTCCCGAACTCAAGGCGATTTACGACAGCCATGCCAGGGTTCTGACCAAGCACGACTGGGACACTGTCTTCCTCTCCAACCACGACAATCCGCGGATCGTCTCGACCTTTGGTGACGACTCGCCCGCAATGCGCGTTCCGTCCGCCAAGCTCTTCGAGACCATGATTCTCACCCTTCGCGGCACGCCCTTCCTTTTCGAAGGTGACGAGCTCGGGATGACGGACTTCCCCTTTAAGACGCTCGCCGTCTATGACGACATAGCCGTAAAGAACGCCTACAAGGCTCTCGTTGACACCGGCAAAGTCTCAGCGCAGGCTTTCCTTAGCGCCGAGGCGAAGGTCGCCCGCGACAACGCCCGCACCCCCATGCAGTGGGATAGCTCCCCCCAGGCCGGCTTCACCACCAGCACCCACCCATGGCTCGCCGTCAATCCCAACTACCAGCAGATCAACGCCGCCCAGGAAGAATCCGACCCTGCCTCCGTCCTCAACTACGTCCGCGCTCTCGTCGCTCTACGCGCTCACACCCTGGCCTTCGTCTATGGCGACTTCGAAGACCTTGACCCGCAGCATCCCCACGTCTTCGCCTACACCCGCACGCTGGGCGACGAGAAGTACCTAGTGGTTGAAAACTTCAGATCTACTTCAGTCACTTACACGCTGCCAAACAATCTCACAGCTGGCAAGCTCCTGCTTTCTGACATCCCCACATCCGATCAAGCCAACACCCGAACCCTCAATCTTGCTCCTTGGGAGTCGCGTATTTATAAGCAATAGCCAAATCAAAGAGCCCCTGAACCCACTTTTAGAATGGCTGGATGCCCCGACGTAGTGGCTAGAGCAGCTGTGTATGCGAACGGTACTCGCAGGTTCGCAGAAGGTTCTAGACGCTTCAATGGCAGGTCCGGGCGAGAGCCTTTCACGCGACTACGTCGTAGTCGCGAGACTTCATGACAACGTCACCGGAGAACCTGTCATCATACTTGCCGGCATTTTGGGGAAGGAACCGAAGCTGCAAGCGAGGTCGTCTCCAATCAAGCGTACCTGGATGCAGTGCTGCAAAAAGCTCCGGAGAACTGGGACAAATTGAACCTCGAAGCCGTAATTGAAGCGAACGTCATTGAAGGTCATTCCGGCGCACCCACGGTTGTTGCCGTCCAGACTTGGTGACCCTCTTTTTTGGGGCGAAATCCCTGTATGATACATTCCCTTGAGCCGCCTCCGTCATGGAGCCTATCTAGATGTAAATAAATAGCTTTCACTCTTAGTGCCATGTCTGATGCACGATGGACCTTTTAAATAGGGTCCAGACTTGCCTAGCCTGAATGCATGCGGGAAATCCAACACAATCTGACGCTAAAGAAGGAGACCGCCGTGAGGTACATGCGTGGGCTTGCCATGTTGGCGATGCTCTTTTCGGGCACTCTGATGGCGGCCAAGGACACTCAGACGATTTATCTGGCCTCACCTGTCCGCGCCGGAAATGCAGAACTGCCTCGCGGAATATGCGAAGTGTCGTGGACCGCGGCATCGGGATCGCGGGTGTGGCTGACCATCAAGACGGAAGACGACAAATCCTTTACCGTCTCCGCGCGCATGGCCGAAGGAAAACAGGAAACAACTGGCGTGGTCACTTCGGTCATAAACGGAGTCACGTACCTCAAAGAGCTTCATACCAAGAACGCTAGGTTTGTCATTCAAAACAGAACGGAAGGCTCCAAATGACTCTCGTCGCTCTCCTGAATACTTCTCGGAAACCCAGGTTCAATCGGGACTCCGGTTTTCGCCTCTTTTTCATCTTCACCGCGATCCTTGGGGCCCTGTCAGCGGCATCCGTCGCGATTGCTCAAAGTGCTGACCGGCCTTGGATGAATCCTGTCCTCGCCCCGGAGGATCGGGCAGAGCTAGTCCTAAAACAGTTGACACTCGATGAAAAACTAGTGCTCTTGCACGGTAATGGAATGGCACATGCCCCTCAATGGCAGATGCCGCTCACGCATCTGACAAACGGCGGAGCGGGATACGTTGAGGGAGTTTCGCGCCTTGGATTACCCCCTCTCGTGATTTCGGATGCGGGCTATGGGGTCAGAGACAGTGGAGCAAACGGGAGATATTCCACCGCCATGCCGTCGAGTTTGGGAGCGACATCAAGCTGGGACGTTGACTCGGCCTGCGAATTCGGCACAGTGATCGGCCAGGAGCTCCGAGCGCAAGGGTTCAACATGACGTTGGGAGGCGGGGTAGATTTAGCCCGCGAGCCACGGAATGGACGTAGCTTCGAATATGCGGGTGAAGATCCACTCCTCTCGGGCACCGTCGTCGGCAACCTCATGAAGTGTGAACAGGCACAACATGTGGTCGGCGACATCAAGCACTATGTGATGAATGATCAGGAGACGGGGCGTTTCTTTGTGAACGCCGTCATCTCGAAGCGGGCGATGCAGGAATCTGATTTGCTCGCATTTCATATCGCCATTTCCATCGCGAA
>DATMKY010000120.1:0-121204 GCA_035570955.1 Edaphobacter sp.
AGCCCCCCCATTAGGTCGTGGCGCACCTGCGCGTCGAGGGAAGCATCTTTGATGGCGATGTTCTGAGTCGAGCCGGCGTTATCTGCAGATTCCAAACAATAAACGATCGGACCACGCATAAGTGCGACGCGCCCGATATCCGCTTTAACGGCCAGATTGGCGCGGACTTTTCTAATCGGCATTGGAAGCGTCAATGCCACGACGTCTCCTCTCCTCCACGGCCGGTCGATCTGCACATAGCCGCGAACCCGTTGATCAGTTGCGATTCGTTTTCCGTTGACAGTCAAACTTTCACCCCGACACCAACCCGGAACTCGAAGCATTAGCTTTGTTGATTCTGTCGGCGCGGCCTCAACATCGATCCGGATAGCGCCATCCCAGGGATATTGGGTCGTTTGTTTTAAAATCATTTGCGCATCTTGCACCTTAATTGTGGCGCGACTACCGACGAAAAGGTTCACATAGACACTTTCATGATCTGTGGCATAGATGTAACTTGGCATTGCTCCCATGAATTTGATGAACATCGGTGGGCAACATGGGCATTCGTGCCATACCCACCTTGTACGCTTCGTAGTCCCCTCAAGCGGATTTTCGTAAAAGTATGTGTCTCCTTTCAGAGAAACTCCAGCCAACGCTCCGTTATAGAGCGTTCGTTCAAGTTCGTCCACATATCTCGCGTGACCGAAAGCCGAATTCATGTTTTGATGAAAAAAACCTGCTCCGACTGCGGCACATGTCTCTAAGTAGGCATCGTTAGGTAATGTGTAGTCCGGTCCGAATTTCTCCTCTTGTGCATATGCGCCCACTCCGCCGGTGACGTGCATGCGCTTGTAGACCATGTTTTCCCACAGTCTGACTGAGGTATCTCCGTAGCGAGAGTCGTTGTTTACCCTATATGCTGCCGCGATGCCCGCGCAAAGCAGGGTCGCGCGAACGGCGTGGCCTTCTATTTCCTTTTGCTCAAAAACTGGTACGTCGTCCTGAGCGTATCTCCCCCAAGAAGGACGTCCATCACCGTATTCCTGATTTCGAACAAATTGCTCGGCGGCCTGTCGGTTCTTTTCCCAATCGGGTTTCCCGATATTATTTCCTCTGTTTTCGATCCAGAATTGTGACAAGCGAAGATAGTTAGTCTCATTGACCGGAAGTCCAACCTTCTCCTTAAGTGTTGGTTGTTCATGGAACAGTTCATACAGCCTCACCAAAGCTTCTTCAGGCAAAGGGTGGCAGGGAACAATATTTTTCTTTGGCGCTGGTCCCATGAAGTCGTACATGTAGTTTGCAATTTTTACCCCCGACTCTAGGAGAGCGGTTTTTCCAGTCGCGCGATAGTAGTGAATGCCAGCATCGATCAAAGCCCCCAGGTTATAGATTTCATGCTGCCAGATCTGCAAACCCCCTTTCAATCCCCAGTCATGCCCAGGTTCAACCAACTGCGTGTACGTGTTGATGTACCCCCTAGCATCCTTCGCTGCTGCTGCGGCAATTCGGTCAACATATCCATCCAATTGTCGTTCTAGCTCTGGATCGGGATGTGAGATGAGGAAGTCTGAAGCACCACGGATCATCTCGTAGATAAGGCCGTCCATCCATGGGTCGCCGGCGTGACCACCCCTTAGCCCTGCGCTCACCTTGTCGAAATTATTGAGCGCACCGCCACGATCGCTCTCGAACTTGCGGAAACAGTCCCGGATTGTGACCTCCTGCCAAACCTTTCGCTTAGGGGACCAAAAGTCGTCGTCAATCACAACTGCTTGAATAGGTACAGGGTTCAAAGTATGAGGAATTTCGATTTCAGAGTCTTCCGCCTTCCCTTTTCCGATCGCCCAGCTATTGCGATCCGCACAAGAAAGGGTGAGACCCGCCGCTGAAATGCAATGAATAAATTGCCGTCTTGAAACGCTCATAAATTTGGTGCTTCCTCCTACGCAAGGCGAGTTTATAGATTATCTATTGCAGTTGTCAAAACGGAATTTCAACACATTTATGAGGTCAGCACTTGTGCGGATTAGATACGTATCAGTTGTTAATCGGAGGTGCGATCGTTTCCCCAAAATTCGGGGTACGGGTAAATCATTGACACCAAGCCACTTCTGAGGAGGAACAATGTCTCCAAGTCAGGACATGCCTTCCGCTGCTAGGCCTGATAGCTAATGACAATCAAATTCAGTGATTCTGTCGAGGAGCCTTAAAACCTACCGACATCCAGTTGGGTCAAGTGGTTACGAATGCGATTTCTCTCCCTTTAATTAGCTCTTGGACATTAGGAGGTCTTCTTCGCTCAAGGTCAATCCGTATTGCTTGTTCCAGTATTCGACGGTGTGCCTGACAAACTGACGTTGTGCTCGCTGGGGATCGCGCGTTCTGATACCTTCCAAAATCCCCATGTGTTGCTGGACGGCCGCAAGTCGTTCACTCATCGCGTTTGGAGCGTCCGGCCATCTGCCCACGACAGAGAATACGAACAGACGAAATGTGATCTTCTCAAGAAGCTCTTGCAAATACTCGTTGTCGGCCAATTCCCAAATCTTGCGGTGGAATGAAACGTCGCAATCGTGGAAATTTTTGACATCGATTTCCTTACCGGTACCAGCCATCGTCATAACCAAATCCGTCAGCTCAGCGTTTGCTTCGTCTGTGAGCCTTTTCGCAGCTCTACCGATCGCAATAGATTCGAGGGGGATGCGGATTTCAAGGATTCGGCGATAGTCCTCTGGGCTCAATTGGGCCACGTAAGTCCCTCGTTGAGGTTGTTTTATGAGCAGGCCTTGGTACTCCAACTCTCTCAAGGCCTCTCTAAGAGTAGGTTGCCCAATCCCAAGTCGTTCTGCCCACCTTTGCTCTAAAAGTCGATCACCCGCTTTAAGCTCCCCTGAAATTAGTGCTTCTCGGATGGCTTGTGCGGCAGCCTGGGGAGCGCTCTGAATGGAGAGATGCCCAATAAGCCTGCTTGGCAATGTCGACCTCACTTAGATATAGCCTTTCCGAGTTAATATTTTCTCTATAGTACACGGGTAACGCCCCGAATACATAACTTACCCGACGGGAACGGATGAACTTTGAACCTTCTAATGTGGGAACAAAATTGCGTTTGTGGCACCCCGTCGTTTGAGCCGCTACTTGGTCTCGAGCACTGCCTGAAGCTGCTCCAAGGTGAATCCCTTTGTTTCAGGAAAGAAACGCAGAACAACGATAAATTGAAGAACCATCATGCTGGTGAAAAATATGAATGGGCCTGAGGCACTGTGGGCAGCGACAATGGGGAAAAGATTTGAAAGGCTCGCGCAGGTGAGCCAGTGAGTAAAACTCCCCAGACTCTGTCCTTTGGCTCGAACCGAGTTCGGAAAAACTTCACTAATATAAACCCAGATAACTGACCCTTGGGATACAGCAAAAAAGGCAACAAATCCCACGAGAGGCCAGATAAGCACGTTCTTATGCTTTCCTGTAAAGAAGATAAAACTGATGATGGATAAGCAAACGAACGTACCCACCGAACCAAGAATGAGAAGCTTTTTACGACCTAACTTGTCTATCACTGACATTGCCACAACGGTGAAGATGAGATTCGTGGCTCCAATTGCGACCGCTTGCAAATCACCGGAGACCTTCGTAAATCCTGCACTTGAGAAAATATCGTTCAGGTAATAGAGAATTGGATTGATTCCTGAAAATTGATTGAACAAGGCAATCGTGATGGCCAACATCACAGGGATACGATAACGCCGTGAAAATAGAGGTTGATTTCCAGCAACGCGGTCACTAGCCAGGGACTGCTCTATTTCAGATAGTTCTGCCTCGGCTGCATCTCCAGCAATCAAATCAAGAACAGATTCGGCCTCTCGAGTTCGGCCCTTTTCAACTAACCATCGCGGACTTTGCGGTATTCGAAAAAGCATCAGAAGGAAGAGGCTGGCCGGAATCGCCGAAACAGCAAGCTTCCATCTCCATTCATTGGCCCCCAAGCCGAACGTCCCAATCACATAATTTGAAAAGTAGGCGACGAGAATCCCAAAAACAATGTTAAGTTGAAACGATGCCACCATTCGTCCGCGCCAGTGGGCGGGCGCGATCTCGGCAATATACATCGGACCCACCACGGAAGACGCTCCGATTGCTATCCCAGCGACGAATCGAAAAATCATGAACGAGATCCAATCCCAAGCAAATGCACAGCCGAGTGCTGAGGCAATGAATAGTACCGCTAAAACTCGCAGACTGCCCCGTCGGCCAAATCGATCCCCTGCATAGCCGCCCGTTGCTGCCCCAACAATGGTTCCCCAGAGAGCAATTGCGACAGTGAGACCTAGGGTCGTCGGTGTCAGTTGAAACCGTGTGGTCAGGGCCTTCGTTATGCCCGCAATTACGGCAGTATCAAAACCAAAAAGAAGTCCGCCCAGGGCAGCAGCGATCGTACTTTCGATCACGGTACGATTAAGACCTACTTTTGCTGGCGATGATGCCGTCATAGCGGTTTGAGATGAATACATAAAATCCTCGGTTTCTGATGGAAAGCCTTGATTTATAGACAATAAATAATAATTTTGCGAATCGATTCCGTTAATTGAAAGCTAATCGATGTGCTAAAAGGTAGCGAGCCAGCCCCCATCCACATAGATCGTTTGTCCAGTGATAAAACTCGCGGCTTTGCTCGCCAGGAAGACCACAGGCCATGCAATATCTTCAGGGACACCCCACCTACCAAGCGGGCACCTTGTTTTCACCCAACTGTCGAAATCAACATCGTCGATTAGTGGCTTGTTGAGGTCTGTATCGATGTATCCAGGTCCAATCGAGTTCACCAGAATCCCATGTTTCGCCCACTCAATGGCCAATACCTTTGTGAGCTGTCCGACAGCTCCCTTGGACGCGGTGTAGGGCGCCGTTCCAGGGCGAGCGGCAGCTGTCATCAGGGAGGCGATGTTGATTACCCGCCCCCCTTTTCCCTCTTGGATACGAATTCGAGCGAAGTTTCGGCTCAACTCAAAAATGGCTGTAGCGTTTAATTCCATCACGTCGTTCCAGTCTTCAAGTGAAAGATCGATAGCGGGCCCCCGGCGAGAAATACCGGCAGAATTGACGAGGATATCGGGTGAACCTGTCTTCTCGCATAGCTCATAGAACCAAGGTCTAATCTCATTTGCCTGAGAAAGGTCAAAAGCCGAAACATGAATTTGTGAAGATGGGTTGCGTAGACTCAAAGCAGAACGTTGGAGTTCATCGTGGTCGCGTCCGACAAGGATGATGCTGGCTCCCGATTCGGCAAGCGCTCTCGCGGCTCCCAAGCCGATGCCCCGTGTTCCTCCCGTGACAAGTGCTAATTGTCCCTCAAGACTGAAAGGGTTCATGACATCTCCTGCCCGGGTAGAACCATGACTTTGCAGACGTCACCGGAACGGAACTGTTTGAATGCATCAGTTACATGATTCAAAGCATAGGAGTGAGTCACGATCTTTTCCAACGGCAAACGCATCGCAAGGTCGATTGCATCTTGAAAATCACTGCGTTGATAAACTCTTGATCCGAGGAGGGTGATTTCTTTAAAGTTGACAGCCTGCATGTCAATTTTCACGGGTTCCTTGAAGACGCCCAAGTTGACGATTACCGCACGGGATCGCACAAGCGATGTCATCTCGCGAGCTGAAGATGGGTGACCCGCACATTCAAAAAGGACGTCTGCTCCATTTTGGTCTGAAGCGTTCATTACGAACTGGCGGAGCTCCTCTCCAGCGGCAACTGCCTTGAAACCAAGACTCTCGGCGAGTTTTCTCCGCGATTGCAGCACGTCACTGACAAAGATGTTCTCTATCCCCTTAGTGCGTGCTACAAGAGCAGTAAGTAACCCGATTGGCCCGGCTCCCATAACCACTACGATTCGAGCGTTCTGAAGATTGGTCCGCGAGACACCGTGAACGGCGACCGCTAGGGGCTCAATGAGAGCTCCAGTTTGCGCTGACATTCCGGCAGGTAATTTCAAAAGAGAAGAGACTGGAAGCTTTACGAACTCTGCCATTCCACCATCGACATCAAAACCAAACAGACGAAGTTGCCTGCATACATGGGCCATACCGTGTGTACACGCGTAGCACCTACCACATGTAATGAGCGGATATGTCGTGATCCGATCCCCAATTTTAAAGCCGTTGCCCGATGTTCGGATCTGAACGATCCTTCCCGAGAGTTCGTGGCCAAGCGTTAAGGGCGCAATAGCGCGCGGATGCGTGCCCGCGACTATGTTTATGTCGGATCCACAGAATCCGCACGCCTCCACTTCAATAAGCGCTTCATCCTCGCCTATTTCAGGAAGAAATATTTTTTTGGCCTCTATACGATCAGGACCGAGATATCGAGCAGCCAACATCGTGTTCATGAAAGCTCCTACTGGGCGGTATAACCGCCATCCATCATCAGAGTGGCGCCTGTGAAAAATGTGGCGAATTCGGAAGCCATGTAAGTGTAAAAGCTCGCTACTTCTTCAGCGCTCGCGACCCGACCGATCGGATGCGCATTTTTCAACATCGCCCAATATCCTTCCGGATCTCCCGATGATGCGGCGGACTGATGCACAATTGGCGTGTCCACTGTTCCGCAAGCTATCGTGTTGACACGAATCCCGTGTTTCGCGTACTCGATTGCCATTTGTCTCGCCATTTGGTGTAGCGCCCCCTTTGATGGTGCATAAGCGCCTTGGGTTGGAATACCAGCTTCACCAGAGATTGATCCGCTGATAAGAACCAAGCCTTTATGTTGTTTAATCATCACCGGTATCACGTGGCGGGCTGCCCAATACAAGCTTTTAACGTTTGCATTCATTACGGAGTCCCATTCCTGGGGCGAATGCAAATGGAGTTCCTTAACTATGCTGATTGCGGCATTACTTACGAGAATGTCTATTCTGCCGAATCGTTCCAACGCAGCGTTCGTGAAATCAATCGATGTCTGTTCTTCGGAAACATCTCCACGAACCACGGTAAGTCTATTCGGAAAGAGGGTCGATACTTCCTCAAGCTCCTTGGGAGTGTCCTTCCTTCGAAAGACCGCAATCACGCCGGTTGCACCCGCCTCTAGATAAGCACGTGTGATAGCGAGTCCGATTCCCGACGATGCACCCGTGACGACAGCCACTTTTCCCGCTAGCGAGATTTCCATTAGTAACCTTCGGTTGAGATTGAAGTTAAACGCGCCGATACACCCAGGGTTCGTAATATTTGAGCAGTTTGAATAACGCGTTGGACCCTACAAGATCAAGCGCAATCCTAAAACTCTCAGGGCAACCAACATTGTTTACCATCATGTCGTAGTGGCACGGTGTGACTACGCGCGGTTCGAGCGCCTTTACGATGGTGGCTGCCTGAAGGGGGGCTAGATTGTGAAACCCACCGTTGATACAAATCGAGCAAACGTCCATGTTTTTGGGAAGCAGGTCTGGTAATCTCTCTGCCCAGGCAGTGTCCCCGCTGTTGTAGAACGACAAACCGTTGCTGAAGGTCACGAACAGCCCCGTGTGATTTAGATCGGTAGCGTCAGTTGGCAAGGCAAAAGTGGCGTCGATTCTTGTGCTGCCAAACTTCAAAGATTCGCCTGGATGAATCAAGTGGCGGGAGCTCTCAGGAACGCCATTAGCGCTATAAATAGTCTGCGAATTGAATGGCCCAACGAAGGCTGAACCCGCTCTTTTTTCAAGTCGCCTAATGGTTTCAGGATCTGCATGATCATCATGCGAATGGGTGGTGATAAATACATCGATATCAAGGTGTTCCGGCTCAATAAAGATCGGGAGTTGTCTGTCCAAACGGAACGGCAAATGTGAAAAGGTTCGCGCGCAACTATTAGTGAGGTAGAGGTCGATGCCCATAAGTGGGCCACAGAAGTCCTTGAGGATGAAACCGTTTTGTCCTAGATACCAGATAGCGAAGCAATCCATAGGGACTTCAAACTCTCTAATGGATTTCATATATTCCCGACTATCCAACTGCGGCACGACTAATCGGATCGGAGATTGACGATCGTAGGGGTCGTTACTGGTAAAGACATACGGTTTGTCTCCGCTGGTGCCCAAGTTGGAGTCTTTGTTCAGTTTCGCCCTCTCGACATTCCAAAGATTATAGATTATATTTTGAAATATGCAAGCGCTTGTTCTTGAAGATCCCCGTAAATTGAAGATGAGAGAGGTTTTAAAACCTGAGATCGGAGTTGCTGACGTCCTGATTGAGGTAAAGGCCTGCGGTATCTGTGGTAGCGACGTTCACGGGTATGACGGAAGTACTGGCAGACGGATACCTCCCCTGATTATGGGTCATGAAGCAGCCGGCATTGTTGTAGAAGTCGGCTCTGATGTCACTACCGTGAAGGCGGGAGATCGTGTCACATTCGACTCTACGATTTTTTGCGGCAATTGTGATTTCTGCCGCAACGGGGAAATAAATCTTTGCAATAACAGGCAAGTGCTCGGTGTCTCTTGCCGAGAGTACCGCCGACATGGAGCATTCGCCGAATTGGTGGCTGTACCGGAACGCATACTGTACGCACTGCCAGACTCTTTTCCTTATGAGAAAGCCGCAATGATCGAGGCAGTTTCGGTCGCCGTACATGCCGCGAAAATCACGAAAATTCGGCCAGGCAGCAGCGTTGTCGTAATTGGCGTCGGTATGATAGGTCTGCTTGCGATTCAGGCGTTTAGAAATTTCGGTTGCACGTTGGTAATGGCTATTGATTTAGATGAAGCCAAATTGAAGTTAGCTCGGCAACTCGGAGCCGACGAAACTTTCCTTGCGACCGACCCCAATCTCATTTCAAAACTTAGCGCTTCAACCGATGGGGCAGGAGTCGATATTGCGGTAGAGGTAGTGGGTGCGCAAAGATCGATAAATACAGCTATTGATTCAGTGCGTCGAGGCGGAACGGTGACTCTTATCGGGAACCTTGCCGCCAAGGTTGAAATCCCGCTTCAAACGGTCGTGACTCGACAACTTAGCATCCTGGGTTCGTGCGCGTCGGCTGGAGAATATGGTGAATCCATCAAACTCATGCAATCAGGCGCGATAAATGTAGATCCGATGATTACTGCTATTGCTCCGCTGGCTGAAGGCGCACAGTGGTTTGAGCGGCTATATAGCCGTGAGCCCGGATTGATGAAAGTAATCCTGCAACCTTAGGAAAGAAAATGAGCGAAGGCCAGTTCGATTTGAAGGGAAGAGTTGCGGTAGTTACTGGCGCAAGTCGTGGGCTAGGTCAATACCTGGGACGAGCGCTAGCAGTCGCTGGAGCCGATTTGGTGATCACGAGCAGGCATTTGGGAGATTTAAGAGAATTCCAATCGGAAGTTGAAGCCCTTGGCCGTGAAGTCCTTCCCCTGCAACTAGATGTCCGCGATCCGGACAGTATTCTCAAAATGTCGGAAAGTGCGCTCGGACATTTCGGAAACATCGATATTTTGGTAAATAATGCTGGCTGCAACGTTCGCAAACCTGCGTTAGACGTAACCTGGGGCGATTGGAATCTCGTATTAGAGACAAATCTAAGGGGTCCATTCTTTGTCGCGCAAGCATTCGCTAGAAGAATGATTGCCCATGGTTACGGAAGGATTATCAATATTGGTTCTGTGACAAGTGTGTTTGGGTACGCCGGAATCAATCCATACTGCGCAAGTCGCGGTGGAATTAAGCAGCTGACGATGAGCTTGGCTGATGAATGGGGCGCATACGGAGTAACGGTTAATTGTCTCGCTCCCGGTTGGTTCAAGACAACGCAGAACGCGGCCCTCTATGAAAATGAGAAGTGGGTGGAATATATCACGGACCGAATACCTCTAAAACGTCCAGGGCTTCCTGATGATCTCAATGGAGCAGTAGTGTTTCTTGCCTCGGCAGCGAGCGGATACATCACGGGCCAAACGTTGCTCGTGGACGGTGGTATTTCGACAGGGGCCACGAGGGCGATTGCATAGAAGCGCCTTTCCAAACCAATATACGGGATGATGGCCCGCGGAGAATTAGATTATGCGCCGGCTTTATTTTCTTTTTGCTCTCCTCTTTATTTCAATCTCACCCACACAGATATCGAGGGCGCAGGTCCGCCTTCCTGGCGTGCTCTCTGATCACGCAGTTTTGCAACGCGATCGGCCAGCGAGAATATGGGGATGGGCCTCCCCGGGCGAGAAGATCTCTGTTCGCTTCCATAACCAATCGCTCACGGCCGAGGCCGACGATGTCGGTGAATGGCAGGTGTGGCTAAAACCTGAAGCCGTGGGTGGCCCCTACACGCTCACCGTGACAAGCGAGAAAACTACCACAACGCTGGAGCGCCGTGACATCCTTCTAGGCGATGTCTGGATTGCCTCCGGCCAATCCAATATGGGTATGCCGCTCAAAGGTTTCAATCCGAGCACGCTGGTCAAAGATGGAGAGAAGGAGATCGCCGCCGCAGCCCATCCGCAACTGCGGCTGCTTGTACAGAAAGAGGTTACCTCCGGAACGCCGCTCTCGGATTCAACCGATGTCTGGTCAGAGTGTACGCCCGAGACTGCCCGCGATTTCTCTGCCGTCGCCTACTTCTTCGGTCGTGAGCTGTCGCGCACGGAAAAGGTACCAATCGGTCTAATTGAAACCACATGGGGAGGCACACCTGCACATGCCTGGATTAGTTTAGATAGCATCATCAATGCAAATCTCACCTCTGTAGCCACGGATGCTATTAATATCGCGCGAGATCAAGCCAAGGCAGACAGTATTCGCGCCGTCTACAATCGCGAAGATGAAGCTGCAAAAGTCGCAGGTCAGTCCATGCCTAAGCATCCGGCCATCCCAAACGATCACAAAGGGGCGTGGGCACCGGGCGCACTCTACAACGCAATGATCTCTCCCTATACCCACTACGTCATCAAGGGAATCATCTGGTACCAAGGCGAAACGGATGCGGATCCCGCTCGTGCCGCATACTATGAACGCGTTTTTCCAACGCTCATTACAGACTGGCGTCGACAATGGGCTCAGGGAGACTTTCCTTTTCTCTTCGTGCAAATCTCCAGCTTTACATCGCCTCCCGATCTCTGGGGACAGGTCCGCGATGCGCAGCGACGAACTCTTTCTCTCGCTAATACGGGTATGGCGGTTTCCCTTGATGTCGGTCTCGCGAAGGATATTCACCCGCCGAATAAGCAGACGGTGGCCGCACGTCTTGCTGCGAATGCTCGCGCGATCGCCTACGGTGAACACATAGAGTACAGCTCCCCGCAGTTTCTACAGGCGACTCCAGAGGGTAGTAGCATCCGCGCATGGTTCACGCACGCTGATGGGCTCTCTACACCTGACCAACAGTTAGGTGATGTGGAAGTGGCAGGAGAAGACCGCAAGTTCGTTCCTGCGAATGCACGAATTGAAACGATTGAGGAGAGAAAAACCATCGTAGCTACTGCTCGTTCGGTGGTCGTGCCGCGCTATATCCGTTATGGATGGGCCGGGGTAGTGACGCATTTCGTGTACAACGCCGGAAACTTTCCGCTAGGATCCTTCACATCGGAGTAACCGCGGCCGTCGAGTCGAGCGGTCGGGCTCGGCAGCTCCCCATCTACGCGCTCACTCGAGTATTGGTCATGCGCAGCCACATTCTCGGTAGCGATCTCCAAATGACGGGAAGCGCGCTTTCTATGAGCAGGTTGCTGATGTCAAGTGTTGTTCTTTGCAATTCTTCGTCATAGGGTTTTTGCTGTTGGTTTAGTTGCGCCGCATTTGCTGTTTCTCGGGCGTAATCTGTCCAATCGGTAAAGGGGATTAGGTGAAGCCATAAAGCTGAAGACCTTCAGCTTGGAACCATCCCTCTCAAGAACCTCCCGCCAGAACATTGCATCGTCTCACGACGCTTTCGAGCGCTTCCGCAAAGAGGTTCAACTCGCCAGAAGAGTAAGCGGTCCTTAGGTCGCATTCATGAGCTCTGTCTTGTTCCAGCGTCGAGCAAATATAGAGCAACCGTCCTTCTGACCATGGAGTATTTGGAGTGCGTCACCCTCTACGAAAAGGATTCGCAGGGATGGCCGTGACCGCGGAAGGAGACACAGAAAGGCATCTGGCTGCCATTACGAAAATTCCTGGTATTTTTTCCTGATAGCGGGAAATTTGCTGCAGAGAGCAGTCGCTCTAGACTGCGTCCACCGCTATTTCGTCTTCTGAGCGGTTTTCTCTATCTCAAGAACTAGAACATCGCCAATATCGGCTAATTTACCTCTTGTTCACCTTGTGCGGGTGATTTCCCTCGGGAATCGCGAATGGAATTGTGATCGTGAACGATGTCCCCGTTTTCTCTCCAACATTGAGGAGAAGTTCGCCACCGTGGTCTTCGACTATCCTCTTTGCAATAGCAAGACCTAGCCCGGTGCCATAGGATTTGCCATAGGTGAAAAATGGCTGGAATACGGATACCCGAATCGCCGCCGGAATTCCAGGCCCGTTATCCCAGATCGTCATTCGCAAGCAGTCAGGCCCTCCAAACGTAGTGATCGTGACCTTACCTGAGTCAGGAGAGACCGCTTCGCAGGCATTCAGGACAACGTTAGCCACCGCTCGTTCCATAAGGCTGGCGTTGTACCACCCTACAGCCGATCCCTCGTGACGATGCGTGATGCTAATACGTCGGAACGCAGGTCGTACTCGGATCATCCTCATCGCCCGCTCCGTAGTCCCGACGATATTTCCAATTGCGCACCGAACGAACTCATCCCCTCTCGACCATTCCAACAAGTCCGAGATCAATTCATTCATCTGGTCAATCGACGAACGGATCTCTCCGTAAAACTCGTCCCGTTCGCTCTTGCTTAAATCTGACTGGGTCAAAAACTCTGCGTTCGCGAGAATCGCGGTTAGAGGAATGCGGATGTCGTGGGACATTCGGGCCACAAGCCTCTTTAAAGAAAACCGAGGCTTTTTCCTCGCCGGATGACTCGACTGCCTGCATTGGGGATATCCGGACTGCGATAATCGCTCGCTAAGTTCAGCTTGCTCCAACATTGAAAGTTCAACTTGCTCCAACATTTGAAACCCTCTTCTCGTGACAGCCAGAATGTAGTCAAAGGGAACTTCCCTGCGCGGCCTGGGGCATGAGTCTCGCCACTTCGCTAGGATCCGTCGGGCGAGAAATCATTTTTCAAAGAGTTCATTCAAAAAAGGAGAGACGTGCAAAAGTCCAACGCCCTGTCCCCGCAATTCGTTGAGGAAGGCAACGCCGGCGGAATCAGCGAAGGAAACGTCCTCCAACTCCAGGTACAGCTGAATCTGATCCGGGCCGGTGTGGACATCGCATGTTGTGCGGAGTTCTTCCACCCAAGGGCCCGCGATTCGGCCTTCCACTCGAAGCGTTACTGTCCTTCCATTTGACTCAACAACTGTGATCCGCAACATTCGACTCCCCTTTATGACCAAAGTAAGAGCAATCGGGGTGCCATTCACGTTTGCCTGACACGCCTCCCGAAGCCAAATGAACGGCAGCCTTCAGATTCTTCTAAAATCTGTGGATTTTGAATCGATAGGCCGTGTTTTCGGCTAACAGGCCGTCGTGTGGAAACTAATTTTTCGCATCACGTGCGATGTTTTGCGGGCCGAAACTCCCATATTTGGTTGGGCAGCAAAGTTGATGGACGAGCAACTACGACAGGCGGGAGGGTGTCTTCCGGATTCCGAGTTTCTGTATCCGGTGACGAAGCGTGTTGGGATGAAGGCCAAGGATCTTTGCCGCACCATTCGGCCCCTCGATTTTGCCGCCGGCCGCCTGAAGGGCCGCTTGGATATGATTGCGCTCAACCTCGTTCAGGGTTAGGAGAGCCTCTGCAGATTCGGGATTGATGTCGCGACTTTGAGAATTGTCCGCGCCCTGGTCCTCAGAGGATTTCGCACCCGTCACGGGGGTAAGGTCCCGATTCAGCCGTATGATCGGTTCTGCCGAAACAATCGCCGCGCGCTCGATCACATTTTGCAACTCCCGAATGTTGCCTGGCCATGGATAGTTCAGAAGATTCTCCATTGATTCCCGCGAGACACCTTCAATCTTCTTTCCCAGCCGCTTCGACAAGTGGGACAGGCTGAAGGCCACCAGCTTCGGTATATCGGAAGGTCGTTCTCGCAATGGGGGAACCTCGATCGGAAATACGTTGAGCCGATAGAAGAGGTCAGCACGGAACCGGCCTGCCTCGACCGCATCGCGAAGGTTCCGATTTGTAGCGGCAATTACGCGTACGTCCACACGCAGGGTGTGGCTGCTGCCAACCGGCTCAAACTCCCTCTCCTGCAAAACTCGCAGGAGTTTCACTTGCGTCTCAAGGTTGAGTTCACCGATCTCATCGAGAAAAATTGTTCCGCCGTTGGCAAGCTCGAAGCGTCCGCTGCGACGGTCGAGCGCTCCAGTAAATGCCCCTTTAACATGACCGAAGAGTTCACTCTCGACCAGACCGGCAGAAATGGCGCTGCAGTTCACATTCACGAGGGCGCGATTACTTCGGGTGCTGCGGCCGTGAATAGCGCGTGCTAACAATTCCTTCCCTGTCCCCGTTTCTCCATAAATGAGTACCGTTGAATCAGTGGGAGCAACCTGCTCGATGTCGTGAAGTACCTTCAGCAAAGCCGGACTGTTTCCGACAATCTCCTCGAAGTTATGTTCTGCTCGCAGCTCCTCTCGGAGATAAATATTCTCCCTCTCCAGTCTGGCCTTTAGGCTTGCAATTTCGTCGTAAGACTGCATGTTTTGAATTGCCAGTACGACCTGGTTCGCCACTTCCTGAAGAAATAGTGCGTCCTGCTTCGAGTAACGGTTTCTCTCTCTGCTTACGAAACTGAGAGTGCCGATACATTTTCCCTGAAGGATCATGGGCAAGACACAGATAGATTGAATACCTTCCGCCGCAAGGCGACGCTCGTTCGCGAATTGGGGTGAATCCTGGAGATTGCCACACACCCGAGCCTGTTGGTGTTCGTAAACCCAACCGGCGCTTGTTTGGCTGCGATGGTCCTCCATCCCTGCTTGGAAGTAGTCCGACGGCAGCGCCCCCTCCACTGCCAGAAAGCGAAGGGTATCTCTCTCGGGTTGATAGAGGGTGATGGCGCACCGATCGAAGCTAATGACGCGGTGTAATGCCTCGGAAATCGAGCGCAATAATGTTTCCTGGGTCAGGTTCGTAATAATCGCATTGTTGATCTGGAGCAAGCTACGATTCTGCTCGTCACTTCTACGGAGCGCCTCTTCCGTCTGTCTTCGTTCCGTGGTGTCGATGAAAGTTATCACCGCGCCAACAGTCCGTCCTTCCCGGATGACGGGGTGCGACGAGTACTCTACAGAAAAGCTCGTACCATCTCTTCGCCAAAACACCTCATCATCTCGATGGACGCTCTCACCTTTTTGGAAACCCAAAAAGATCGGGCACTCTTCAATTGGGTAGGGCCTGCCGTCTTTGTGTGTGTGATGTTGGAGCGAATGGAGATTCTTTCCAATTAATTCCGCAGGATCGTCATAGCCGAGAATGCGCGTTGCAGAGCGATTCGCGAACAAGCATGCACCGGTTGAATCGCACCCACAAATGGCCTCGGATGCTGAATCAAGGATGAGCCGAACTCGTTGTTCGCCGTTGCTCAAAGCGTCTTCCGGCTGCAACCAAAACGGGTTGTCTTCAGAAGGGGACATGGTTGATTCCGGCTGCGCGGAAGGATGAGACTCGGATGGCGCAGCATTCACGGTGCTGTAAATCTGTTTCGACGGCTTCTATGGAGGCCCCACTACAACACTTGGTCAACCTTACCGAATCACACGAGCGAAAAATCCCTGCTTCCTCTTTGGGATGCTGAGATTTTTGCAGCACCGATGTAGCTCAGAGGATGCCGGCTCTTTGTGATTCGGAAGACGTCGCGCAAGTCTAACTTAAAAGACGGCTTTTGTTCATGCCATCCTACCAGACGGACTTCGCACCTCGGTGAATCCGTCAAGACTCGATTGCTTTCCCGAGAGTTGTCGTCTTTTCCTTTTGATTTCCGATATCTCGAGTAGAGACCTTTTTGCTCGGGTCACTCGCGTACCGCTGCTGTCGCTCTCTCTGCAGCTTCGCAACGCGCTTCAACACTTCCCTATCAAGAGGGCAAACAGGCCTGCGCCTTGGGATCCGATCGAGTTTTATCGAGGAATGGAGAATGCAATGAGAAACAATATATTTACGCAACACTGGAACCATCTGAAGATGGGCACAATCATCCTCACCTTGGCAGCCACGACAGTGGAGGTTGTCCTCCCTGCCGCGGCCTCGGCGCAGGACAAGAAAGACGAAATCAATTTTGATCTGGTAGTGAATCCGAATTTTGTCGGTTGCCTTAGTAAATCGCCTTATGAACAGCCCAGGGCCAGGGCCACGGTCATTCGAGGCAAACTCAATGACACTCTGATTCTGGATCTCGACGGATTCAAGCCGGGTCTTGCCTTTGATCTCTTTACGGTACAACGCAGCCCGTTCCTGTCGGATAAAACGCCCGATGCGAGCTTCAAGAACGTCTTCAAGGGAAGCTTTGGTCTCGCGTGGTACCAATCGGATATCCAGATTGGCAAGCAGAACGACGACGGCCATGTTCGCGTCAAGACGATTCTGCTCGATCAAATATTCGGATTCGACCCGGACGTAGCATTGAAGCCGACTAACATGTTTCATCTAGGTTTTTGGTTCAACAATCCGAAGGATGCCGCCAACTGCGGATTCCCCGCAGATGACCCGACCCAGTTCACTCCGTTCAATGGAGAACACCAGGCCGGCCCCTTCGCAATGATCAGTATCTAGGCAGGAGTGAACTGATCCTCTCGATGGGACAAAGTAAGCGGCGCAGCGCGGATGCCGACAGCGATGATCAAATCCCACGAATACCAAGTCTCGAGCGCCCATCCGGTGTCTGCTTCATGGTCTGCTTGGTATCTGAAGTAATCGTGGTCTTGAGCCATGCCAGGACGCGGTTAGGCCCCGGCACTATACGTCGTCTTCTTTGTGGTCAGAACCTCGCCAGATTCAGTGACATAAACTTGGGTTTCGGTTTGAAGGGCAGCTAAATTGCCCAAATACAACCTAAGACATTCCTTACTCCCGCTGGATCGCGCAAGACTCAAACACTCCCTCAGGGAGGCTTAGAGGGGCTGTGCGAAAGAGGCTTTCGAAGTAAACAACGCTCTGCTGTACTCTATGAACGATGCTGTCTAGTGTTTCTACTCATATTTTTCTTTTGCAGCGCCTTCATCCCGGCCTGCTCGATGCACTCCATGACGGAGGGGCGCAGTCGATTGAGCTGTTTGCCGCCCGGCACCACTTCGACTACACGGACCGCGCGGCTGTTCGCGAGATCGCCAGCTGGTTCCGCTCAACAGGTGTCGCGGCTACACTGCACCAGCCTCTTTATCTCAGCGACCGATCGGATGCCCAGTGGTCGCGCCATGTGGCTCCGAACCTTAACCTGATTGATCCTGAGAAATCTCACCGGATCGCCGCGATGGATGAGGTGAAACGTGCGCTTGAGTCGGCTGAACAAGTTCCCATCGATGCCTGTGTAATTCATCTTGGCCACAAGGGAGATGCCTGGAACACGCGAGCTCTGGAAAATTCGCTTACGGCGATTGAGCATCTTAAGGCTTTCGCGCATCCCCTCGGCGTGAAGCTGCTGATAGAAAATCTGCAGAATGACATTACAAGTCCAGAGCATATTATCGAAATTCTTCGTGTCGGTCACTTCGATCGCGTCGGCGTTTGCTTGGATATAGGACACGCCCACCTCGCTGATCCCCAGAACAATAAAGGGGTCGACGAGGCCTTCGAACTTCTGAAGCCTCGCATCGCCGAGTTGCATCTGCACGATAACCACGGGCAGAAAGATGAACATCTTTGGCCTGGATCGGCTGCAATCGACTGGCAAAACGTAGTGCGACACATCGCTGCACTCCCGGCAGAGACGCGAGGTGTCCTCGAAATTTCGTATGAACTCGAAGAGACCAGTGAAACGGTAACAAAGAAAGCTACCGATGCCTTTGACCTGATTCAACGTTCCACTGAACAACTCCAAACGCGTTGAGCTGTCCGGGCCGCTAGTCGGAGCTCTCCGAATTTATTGGAGTTGTGCAGCTTTTCCTATGTTCTTGACGGTATGATCGAAAGACTTTTGACACCTCCCCAAAGACGATTGTCAAAATTGAGGAGGAACTTTGTCGGACGAACCCAATGTAGGCCATATCCTTCAAGTAGGACTTGGATTCTGGTCCTCGAAGACACTCTTGAGCGCTGTCGAGCTTGAGCTTTTCACTGAACTCGCCAAACATCCTGAAACCCTCGCCGAACTGAGCGCCCGGCTGGCTCTCCATCCTCGTTCGGCGCGCGACTTTCTGGACGCGCTGGTCTCTTTGGGCTTCCTTGAGCGTCGCGATGGAACCTACTACAACACGCCTTCAACCGATCTCTTTCTCGACAAGCGCAAGCCATCCTACATAGGCGGAATGCTCGAGATGGCTAACCATCGGCTCTATCCATTCTGGGGCACCTTACAGAAGCGCTTCGCACCGGGGAGCCACAGAACGAAGTACGCAGCGGCGAAGCCGATCCCTTTAGACTGCTCTACGCCGATCCCGAACGCCTTCGCAATTTCCTGAAAGCCATGACCGGGGTCAGCCGTGGAGCGAACCAAACCATTGCTCGCCAATTCCCTTGGGGTCAGTACAGGTCAGCCGTCGATGTTGGCACAGCGCAGGGCGACCTTATCACGCAGGTTGCTCTCGCTAATCCCCACATCGCCGGCATTGGCTTCGACCTTCCCGAAGTAGCACCGATCTTCGAGGAATATGTCGCGGCAAATGGCCTCTCATCGCGTGTGGAGTTTCGTTCCGGCAGCTTTTTCGACTCGTCCATTCCGTCGGCCGACGTCGTCATGATGGGCCATATCCTCCACGATTGGGACCTCGAAGACAAGAAGATGCTTATCCGCAAGGCTTATGAAGCTCTCCCTGAGGGAGGATCCCTCATTGTCTATGAGAGCATCATCGACGACGACCGCTCGAAAAACTCCTTCGGCCTCCTCATGAGTCTCAACATGCTCATCGAAACCCCCGGAGGCTTCGACTACACGGGTGCCGATTGCATCGGTTGGATGAAAGAAGCTGGCTTTCGAGAAACCCGTGTCGAGCACCTTGTCGGCCCGGACTCCATGGTCGTCGCTATCAAATAACGCGGGTAAGACTCACCCAGGTATCAATTTGAGGCGTCGGGTTAGTGGCGGCGCTCTACTGGAAAAATGACTGACGAGTAAACTGATAAGGTCATGTCGAACGAAGCAATCACAGCACCCCTCGCCACTATTTCCTCTCTCGCGCAGCACGAAGGTCAGACCGTAACTCTGCGTGGCTGGCTCTACAACATCCGCTCTTCCGGCAAGCTGTTGTTTCCAACCTTTCGTGATGGCACGGGAACGATTCAGGGAATTGTTCCTAAAGCTGCAGTGTCGGAAGAAGTCTTCAACACGCTCAAAGCTCTTACGCTCGAATCAAGCCTGACTGTCACCGGCAAGGTTCGCGCCGACTCACGTGCGCCAAGCGGCTATGAACTCGATGTGGAAAATGTTGAAGTATTGCAGCGAGTCCCCGAGGAGACGCCATTCCCCATCCAGCTCAAAGAGGCAGGCGTCGACTTCCTCATGGAGCACCGCCACCTCTGGCTCCGCACTCCCCGACAATCTGCCATCCTTCGCGTCCGTGCCACCATCATGCGCGCCGCAGCTGAGTACTTCGACACCAATGGCTTCATCCGCACCGATCCGCCGATTCTGACGCCGAATGCCTGCGAAGGAACCAGCGAGTTGTTTGAGATGGATTACTTCGACAATGACAAGGCTTACCTCACGCAGTCAGGGCAGCTTTATGTTGAGGCGACAGCTCTTGCTCTGGGAAAGGTTTACAGCTTTGGGCCCACGTTTCGCGCGGAGAAGTCGAAGACGCGCCGCCATCTCACCGAGTTCTGGATGATTGAGCCTGAGGTCGCTCATCTTGAGCTCCATGGCCTCATGGATCTTGCCGAAGCGTTTATCAGCCATATCGTCACTCGTGTTCTGGAGAATCATCAGGGCGATCTGAAGACGATTGGGCGCGATGTCTCGAAGCTCGGAGGAATCGCCGCGCCGTTTCCGCGAGTCTCTTACGATGAAGCGCACGCCATGCTGGATGAGGCGTACAAGGCCGGGAAGATCGAAAATCCCCACAAGTACGGCGATGACTTCGGCTCGCCCGACGAAACCTACATCTCCAGTCAGTTCGACAAGCCGGTGATGATCCACCGCTACCCCGCCGCGATCAAGGCCTTCTACATGCAGCCAGACCCCGCCGACCCCACCAAGGCCCTCTGCGTCGACGTCCTCGCCCCCGAGGGCTACGGCGAAATCATCGGCGGCTCCCAGCGCGTCGACAGCTACGACCTGCTCAAGGCCCGCATCGAAGAGCACAACCTCCCACTCGACGCCTTCAAGTGGTATCTCGATCTGCGCCAATACGGCAGCGTCCCCCATGCCGGCTTCGGCATGGGCATAGAACGAGTAGTAGCCTGGCTCTGCGGCCTCGACCACGTCCGTGAAACCATCCCTTTCGCCAGAACCCTCAACAGAATCTATCCGTAAAGATGCCACCTCTCACCAGTCGGATAGCCGAACAACCTGCTCAACAAAAATGGCGCCATCAAATTGCTCTGCTACACAGGCCGATATCGCTTCAGAAAACTCCTCCGCCAGTGTCTTGGCATCGGAGCCAAATTTGCTTATCGCTTCAAGTTGCAGAGCGTCTTCTCTCCAGTGGCAAATCGCGTCCGCACGGCGGGAACAATAATTAAACTCTTCCGTGATGTTGATTGCAGCCTTGGGGCCGAGTTCCCTCGGAATGCCTCTGCAAACCAGTTTGATAAGAAACATAGCTTTCCTCGATACTTACAAAGATCTGCCGCCTCCCTCGAGGCGGCAATCTCACGGACACTTTCCTACGAACGGACAAGAACTCTGCGCCGCACGAGTCCTGCGACACTCAACAGCCCGCTACCCAGCAACACGAAACTAGTCGGTTCAGGAGTTGGAGCGGGTGGCGGCGCGGTCGACGAAATACTGAGAGTCGCTGGAGGGAGTTCATCCTCAAACATAGCTGCGGCGCCTCCGTTGATCGTCATGCCTGCGGTGAACTGAGGATGATCGACCGAACCGGAAAATATCTTTCCACTTGTCTCGAAGAGTTGCATTTCATTCATGGGGCTCAGGGAGGTGGGCGAGCTCTTGACGATCGAACCGGCAATCACCAGGTCCTGCTTTCCGGTTCCGATGGTTACAAACTCCACTCCATCTTCCATTGGCGCCCCGCCATCCACCGAGACGGCGATGTTGTTAAGAAAAAAAGCAGAGAAAACTGTTCCATCGACGAGCGTTCCATCCGGTGTCGGATTCGAATCGAGACTGAAATTAAAGACATGCCCCGACCCGGACAAAGAAAAGAAGATAGGATCGGCCCGCAACAGCGGAGCACTCATCAGACACAAACCTACACTTGCAACTTTGAGAAGAAACTTCATCTTGACTCCATAATTTTTGAATTGGCAGTGCATGCACGGGCAGGAGAGAGCTTCCTCCCCGCCCGATGCTCATTACGAATTAGCGAGTTTTCGGCGGATCACTCCGGCGAACCCAAGTAGCCCGCTACCAAGCAGCACGAAGCTCCCCGGTTCAGGAGTTTGTGCCACCCTCGTGATATTGACCGTAGCCGGCTGATTCTCCGGTCCCGAACCAAGGAAAAACCCGTTCTGCGATCCCGAAATAAACGTGGGGTTCGAGGCGGGCCCGGAGAAAATCTTCTGAGCCTCTTCGAAAAACCCTTCGAAGAAATTATTCGCGACAAGCTGGTCTTGGGAATTTACAAACCACGCATTGCCAATATCGATGAACTGATCACCGGTATCGAAGAACGCAACTCCCAGCTGCCTCGTGACTCCATCCAGAGTAACGGCAATATTGTTGTAGAAGAAAAAAGGAATGTTTTCGAAGTCCTTGCCGCTCTGGTCGGGTGCCTGTTGTGAGGGTAAGGTAAACGAAAAGCTATGGCCCGCAGTAGTCACATCGAATGAAATCGAGTCAGCGTGCAGCAATGGTGCTCCCATCAACAGCAAGGCTGCGCATGCAAACTTAAGAAATTGCTTCATCTCCATCTCCATCTGTTTTGAATTTTTACGAATTAACGTCGGCACTAAGTCGCTTATCCCCGGATTCGTGATTGCTCTCTTTGTCATCGATGCAACGAACGATCGAATCGCGATCAGATCGCAATCGATATCGCAGAGATCAATGATGTTTATCGAATCAGCTTTCCCCACCACGGTCTAGGCTTCCGCCGCAATCTGACAATCTTTTTGCGAGCCACGCGTCGCGCGTCGACAATCTTTTGACATCCAAATCAGCGTGCCACGACTGTCTTTTTACATCTGCGCAACAGATGCCTTAACTTGTCGCATCGTTTAACTTACCGACGGTCGGTGGTCCACAGGGTGGCCTATCTTTGCGACGGGCCGCCACCGCCAATGGGAGTGTCATTATCAAAATCACAAGCCGCTTCGCGTGAGACTATTGCCCCAACACGGTCGAACAAGCAATTTAAATCCAAGCCTCCAACGACCTCAAAAGGCCTTCTGCTCGGCGGCGTCCAACGCACAGCGCCACGTGCGAACAGCTTTCCATTACCGCGTCAAATCCTGTAAGGCACTCTCACCCCACGAGTCCCTACCGGGAAATCTCAATATTCCGTGTAACCAGTTGCCGCCCACCAGCCTCTGCAGTCGCCAAAATGATCGCATCCGGCATCTTTAGCTTCTTCTGTCGCCGAATTACCGCAGCGCGTTCCGCCACCTCTCGCGTCATCTCCAAGTACTGAAAATTCGCCAGAAACGCTCGGAGAATTGCCTCTTCCCTCGAAGAGCCAGCCCCGGTCATCACCTCAATCCACGTAATCGCGCTTATCGCCGGATTCTTGCTCCGGGTAATCTCCCGCGTCGCCTTCGCAACTCCGTTCAAATGGTCAATCAGAATGTTGGTATCGAAGAGTTCACTCACCGCTCCCACTCAGGCTAAGGCATTACGGCCGCCCGCATTCCGATCAGAGACTCTTCCCGGTCTTTCGAGTCTACGCCAGCCACCTGCTTCAACGGCGACCCCTCGAATCTCTCGTACGAATAAGTCCCGGGAGCAGTTACGGTGACGAACTCGATCGCTTTTACTTTCTGCGGAATGTTTCCGCCAAACCACCGCGGATCCTCCTGCTGGTCCCAGGTAACCACAGATAAGGTTGACCCAACCGGATACTGCGCCGCGGCATTCGTCCGAGCGTACCCAACCGCCACCTCGTTACCGAACATAGTCGACATCGTCGAGTCCTGTTTATTAATCCACGAGGTGATCACCTTGCCCTGCATTGGATTTGACGGCAAACCGTTGACCGTCGCGTCCTGATTCAATCTCGTTGCGACATGTGGATTCACGTTTCCCGAGCATCCGGCCGAACTCAGAACCACCCCGGAGCAGAGTAGAAAGACGGATGCTGTTCTCACTGCTGGCCTCCGATTGGCATGGTGTAGACGTAGTCATTCTTCGCCACAGGCGCGTGGCAACTGATGCACTCGTTCTGGAAGCTCTTATCCCTGCCATACGGTTTCAGATCGTCACCCCGCCACCGTCCCCACCCCCACCCATCCGACGACGAGTATTTTTTCGCATCCTTAATCATCAGCTCGACCTGGATAAAAGCTCCGGTTTTCACAACTCCGTTAGTATCAGGTAGGGCTTGACGCCAAGCAACTTTAGCAAAAGCCGCTCCATCGGGCCATGGATTGATGTGCCCCTCACCAATCGCTTTGATCGCAACACCGTTTCCAAGAATCTCGCGCATCGTGCCGTTATCGAAGCGATCGGTACTGCTGATTGCTTTCCAGTTCTTATAGTCGGGCAGGAAAGTGACCCCGTTGAACTCGGGCTGTACTGGCGGACTAGTTTTCGTCAGGAGCCACTTCTCATATTCGGAGTTAGCGGAGGTTGCGTCGGCATTCAAAGGCTCTGTCGGTGGAGTTGCCAGATAGCTTCTAAGCACAGCCAACTGCTCTGGCGTTACCTTCGCGCCCGGGTGCACCGCAAGGTAAGACGGCAAAGGCATGGCCCCCATCTGAATCATGTTGACCCCCTCAAACAGAAAGCCTTTTTGCTGTGCTGGCGGAAGCTTTCCAATTTCAGAGAAATTGAGATGCTGCCGGGCGGTTTTGACATCGCTCGCAACAAGCCAATAGGCAGGGACGACCTTATCGAACCACGGAAGCCTGGTTTCGTTGGAGTGGCAGTTGTAGCAGGAGTTTCTGAGTACCTGCTTTACCTCCGATGGCGCCTGAATCTCCGCCGTCACGGGAGGATTTGTCAGTTCGGGCCTAAGAAACTGAATGCAGATAAAGAGGCCAAATAAGATGACGGAAACCCAGGCAGCTGCTCGTCGTGTTGTTCGTGATGCGGATGCCATGCTGATGAGATGACGCGAATCCACGATTGATGCTTAGGCAAAGCGTTCTTTTTTTGATTATTTGACGCCCTTTGCCGGGTCCCAAACCCCCTGCAGTTTTCGCACGTAAATGATTTGTCCGATGTGATAAGCGTTGTGCGTGCCCACGTGTGCGATGCGCGACGCCCACAGCGAAATCTTCGCATCATCAGCGGCTTCTACGGCCTTCTCCCAATCAGTCATGACTGCGTCCAGATCTGCCACAGTTTTATTCCAACTCTTCTCATCAAAGTTGTTGAATGTCTCGTCGTTGTTGCCATCGAACTTAGTTGGTTTTTCGCCCTTGAAGCTGGCCAGGGATTGCCGGTCCCAGAAGACGAGATGATTCGCAAGCTGGCCCACGGAGTGATTGCCGCTCTTATCTGTCCAGCTTGCCTGCGTCGGAGTGAGTCCGGCCACTGCTGTGTTTGCGGGGACAAACCACTCAGCCTTGTTATGGGTTGAACGAAGTTGTTCCAAGAGGACTTCTTTCAGAGTCATTGGGCGATTCTGCTGCGCTTGAGCGAAAGACGATACTAAGAATGCCAGACAAATCAGAGCTCGTTTCATTGAAGAGTCTCTCCGACCAGATCAAATAGCCGTGTTGCGGCTGGCCTCATTGCTTTCGGATCATTCTATCCTCCAGACCGCAGGTGTCATTCTTTTGTGCGATGAGCCGGCGGGTTAACGATTCATTTCATCGTGCCTTTGCTGGTGTTTGATGATGGTGCAAGGACGACAGTACGGCCGGTCTGGGCTGATTTGCGGGCGGCATCGAGAATACGCACTACGGTGATGTTCGTGTCGAGCGAAGTGAGATCGTGCTGCGGGTTTAGATTGCCGTGAAGGACTGCAGCAAGATAGTTGAGAGAGTTGTCCTGCGGCGGAGCGAGGGTCGGAGCTTCTTCGACGTGTTCTGAAGATTCACCTTGAAGACGAATGCGAAGCTTCGCGCCGGGAGCTTTGTCTTCATAGAGGGTGTCGATGTAGCCGGTCGCGCCGTAGAGTTCCATGTCCTTCCGGGAGAAGGGCCAGTTCCACGAACCCTGAATGATCGCCTGCATGTGAGGATAGGTGAGGATGATGGTGCTGTCGTCGTCTACGTTGGGATAGACCTGCGGTTTCACGTGAAGAGTAACAGCGGAGACAGTGAGGGGAAGTTCGCCATGCATGATCCACGTAGCGAGGTCGACGCCATAGCAGCCAAAGTCGAAGAGTGCGCCGCCGCCGTTTTGTTTCGGGTCAGTGAGCCAGTTGAGAAATTCGGGACCAACGCCGATTTCTTTGGGGCCGTTGTGGCCGTCGTGGACGACGATTTTGCGAAGGTCGCCGATCTTGCCGTTGGTGAGAAGATCGTTGGCTGCGGTGTTGGAGGCGTACCAGGTGGTCTCGTAGTTGGTGAGGACAGCGACGTTGTATTTTTGCGCGAGCTGCTGGATGGCGAGAGCGTCTTCGATAGTGGTAGCGAGAGGCTTTTCGACCATGGCGGCGATGTGGAGTGGAGCTGCCTGTTCGATGGCTGCGCGGTGTCCGACAGTGGAGGTGTAGACGAGGATAGCCTGCGGGTGGGTGGCCTGGAGCATGGCCGCTTCCGTGGGGAAGAAGAGATTGGCGGGGAGATGAGTGCGGTCGATGTAGCGCTGGCGTAGAGCTGGGTCGGGTTCGGAAATGCCGACGAGTGTGATCTCGGGGTGCGCGGGGAGGTTATGGAGGAAGCCCTGTACGTGTCCGTGGACCAGGCCGACGATAGCTACGCGGATGGGCGTTGTTGCCTGAGCGATTGCATTGTTGGGGACAAAACAGGCTGCGAGAAGGAAAGTTATCTGAATGCGTTTTGAGAAGGTCATCGAGATGCCTCGACAGCTGGGATACCAAGTTGGCTGGAGCACTAAAGCTTATTTGATGATGCCGCGTTCACTCTTCGCAATGAAGTCAGCGAGGTAGGTAACGTGTTCGCCGAATTCGCCGGCGGCGATTTTTTCGCGGATGGCGGCGAGAGCTTCGGTTGTGTTGAGTTTTGAGGCTTGCAGAAGGCGGTAGGCTGCGCGGAGTTGTTTGAGCTGATCAGATGTGAAGCCCTTGCGCTCGAGTCCTACTTTGTTAAGGCCGTAGGCGTGATTGTTGCGTTCGATGCTGGTGAGGGAGTAGGGGAGGACGTTTTGTGTGATGGTGGTGCCTCCGCCGATGTAGCTGTACTTGCCGATGGTGCAGAACTGGTGGACGGGGCAAAGGGCTCCGACGGTGGCATAATCTTCGACGATGACGTGCCCGGCGAGTGTAGCAGCATTGGCGAGAATGCAGCCGTTACCTATCACTGAGTCGTGACCGATGTGGGTGTAAGCCATGATGAGACAGCCGGACCCGATGCGCGTAGTGCCTCCTCCGCCAGTGGTGCCGCGGGAGATGGTGACATATTCGCGAATGGAGTTGTCGTCTCCGATGACGAGCGCGGTGGGTTCGCCGGCGTATTTGAGGTCTTGCGGGGCGATGCCGAGGCAGGCGAAGGAGAAGATACGGTTGTTGCGGCCAATAATTACTTGACCGACGTCATCTCCACCAAGCACGACGTTGGAGACGAGTTCACAGCCTTCGCCGAGAGCGACATTGGGGCCGATGAAGCACCAGGGACCGACTTTGCAGCTTGGGGGAATCCTGGCGCCCTTGGCTACGATGGCTGTGGGGTGGATGCTCACTCTGCAGTTTCGACCTTTTCTTCGGCTTTTTTTGCGACCCGAGGGACCATCTGGCACATGACGGTGGCGTCGCAGACCGCTTTCCCATCGACTGTGATGACTCCACCCATCTTGACGACGCGAGTGCGCCAGTTGAGGACGGTGACTTCGATGCGGAGCTGGTCGCCTGGGGTGACGGGGCGCCGGAAGCGGGCGTTCTCAATACTGGTGAAGACCATGAGCTTGGATTCGCGGTCGGGGATTTCGTTGAGGAGGAGGGTGCCGCCGGCCTGGGCAATAGCTTCAACCATTAGGACGCCGGGCATGATGGGGTAGTCGGGGAAGTGACCGGTGAAGTGCGGTTCGTTAATCGTGACGTTTTTAATAGCGACAATGCGATGGCGGGGTTCCATCTCGATGACGCGATCGATGAGGAGGAAGGGGTAACGGTGGGGAAGGAGGGACATGATCTCAAGGATGTCCATGGTCGTGGGGAGGGGTGCAGGTGAGGTCTCGGCACGTGGTTCTGTTTGGGTGGACATGGCATGGATGAGTATAAATGCCGGTGATGACAAGGGGTACTTCGCTGCCAGCTGTTTAATGGTCTGATCTAAGATGTCTTGAATGAACAAACGTCTTCTTATTCTGGGGTTGGGCGATCTTGGCGCCCAGATTGCCAGGATTGTTACTGAAAATGGTTTTGCGTCGAACTGTCTTCTGGCAGGAAACAGTTCCGCGGCGAAGCAATGGGCGCAGCTACTGCGGATTGTCACAGCGAGCGACGTCGAGGGGCGCCAGGTGGATGCGCTCGATGTTGAAGAAGTAAAGAGGCTTCTTGGGGACTACGAACCGGATCTCATCATTCAGTGCGCGTCACTGCTTTCCCCTTTCGCGCTGGCGAAGAGTGACTCGCCTGCGGCGAAGTCGGTACTTCAAGGTGGATTTGCGCTGCAGGTTTCTGCGCAGCTTCCCGCAATTCGGAATGTAATGCTGGCGCGCAGGTCCTTGGGCCTTACGTGTCCGGTGGTGAATTGCTCTTATCCGGATCTGACACATCCTATGCTCGCGGCAGAGGGGCTTAGTCCGACTTGTGGCGTTGGCAATGTCGCGATTCTGGCGATGCGCTTTCAACGCCTAGTGCCAGGTGCAGATTCAGCGAGACTTCGAGTGATCAGCCATCATGCTCATCTCATCCGCTCGCTGCTTGGTGATGGACCGTCACCACTTGTTTTCCTTGGAGACAGACAGCTTCCGGAAGGCCAATTGCTACTGAAGACGGGATTGCAAAGCGGCTCAACGCTGAACTATCTTGCTGCGGCAACGATTCTCCCGATTCTTACAGGACTTCTACGCCGTGAAGTTATGGTGAAGGCACACGCCCCAGGAGTGGATGGCTTGCCAGGTGGTTATCCTGTCGTCTTCGAGGACGGCGAGATAAGGATCGATCTGCCAAGTGGCGTTTCGCTCGCCCGGGCGGTGAAGTTCAACACCGAGTCGGCAGCACTCGAAGGGATTGAGCGCGTTAATGAGAGCGGGACCCTGTTCTATACGAAGTATGCACAGGACGCTGTCGCGCAATGGTGTCCTGACCTTGCAGAGCCCCTTGCCCTCAGCGACGTCTCGAAGCGATTCGAGATCCTTAAAAGCGTACTTCGGTAGCGGCACGGTCCGGTTGCTACGCCGGAGGTGGAAGCTGTGCGCTCGGGGTGGACTTGGACAGTTCGAGTTCTTCAGGCGTCATGTCTACGGGTACGTCGGCGAAGAGTGGGGTGCTGAGGTAGCGCTCGCCGGTATCGGGGAGCATGGCGAGGATGGTGGAGCCCTTGGGGGCTTCAGCGGCAATCTTGAGGGCTCCGGCGAAGGTGGCTCCGGAGCTGATGCCAACGAAAATGCCTTCCTTTTTGGCGAGGGCCTGGCTAGTGCTCATAGCTTCGGGGTTGGTGATCCGGAGAACCTGGTGGATGCGGTGAGTGTCGATGGCGTCTTGGGCGAGTTTGGGAATGAAATCAGGGCTCCAGCCCTGCTGAGGGTGAGGGGTCCAGGAGGGATGGCTCGCTGAGGGAGTGTGATCGGGGTTGTTGGGTTGCGGAAGGCCGCTGGAGACCATGGGGGCGGCGTCGGGTTCACAGAGAATTATTTTGGTCTCGGGGCGCTTGTCGGCGAGAACGCGAGAGACGCCTTTGAGAGTGCCTCCAGTACCGAAACCGGTAACCCAGTAGTCGAGGCGGTCGTCTTCGAAATCGCGTAGGATCTCCTGCGCAGTGGTGCGGGAATGGAAGTCGGCATTGGCCTCATTGGTGAACTGGCGAGTGAGGAACCAGCCGTTTTTGGCTGCGAGTTCTTCTGCTTTTTTGACCATGCCTGTGCCGCGTGCGGGGCCGGGCGTGATGACAACCTTGGCGCCAAGGAAACGCATAAGTTTGCGTCGTTCAATGGAGAAGGTTTCTGCCATGGTGACCACCAGCGGGTAGCCTTTGGCTGCACAAACCATGGCGAGGCCGATGCCCGTATTGCCGCTGGTGGCTTCGACAACGGTCTGGCCGGGTTTGAGTGTTCCGCGTTGTTCGGCATCCTCGATTACTCCGAGTGCGAGGCGGTCTTTGACAGAGCCTAAGGGGTTGAAAGCTTCGATTTTGACGTAAAGATTGATGCCTTCAGGGGCGAGGTGATTGATGCGAACGATGGGAGTGTTGCCGACGGTACCCAGAATATTATCGAACTTGCGTTTCATCGGGAAAAGCTCCTTGCTGAATTTGATCTGTTATTTGACTATTTTTTCTTCCTTCTTCTTGAGCAGCACGTCAGGATTGAAGGTGTCGGGCGAGAGATCTACGTTGTACTCGACTTTAGAGAAGAAGGTCTGAGTGGCCATGTCTCCATTGTGATATCGAGTGATGGTGAGTGCAGTCGGGAGGCCCTGGATGGTGTGATAGTCATCGTACTCCTCGGCATCCTCGTCGATGTCTTTGAATTGTGGGTTGCGCGTTTCAAAGGTGCGGCGACGGGGAAGGTGGGAGTCGGCGTCGATGTCGATGACGACGGCATCGTTGTCTGCGCTGAGGATGGAGACTCGTTCGGTGATACGGCGCTCGACCATTCTGCTGCCTTCGTCGACGACCATGACACCGGGAGCTTTGAGCCAGACCCGGAAGATGGATTCAATGGAGTGAGCCTGACGGCGGTAGTAGTCTTCGACCTGTTCTTTGGGAAGAGGAGAATTACCTTTGTAGGTCACTTCATGACCCGCGTTGTTGACCCAGATTTGAACGACGTCGATCTTTTTTCCCGGAAGGATCATGCTCTTGTCAGTGATGAAACCGATGCGCTGCGCGTCGGGCTTGTCTCCGTTAGCCCCGGCGAATTGGCGGATCGTGGTGAAGTCAGTAACGATGCCTGTGGGCGCCCCCTGGAAGAAGCGAGCGATATGACCGTATTCGCGAACGTTATGGCGATCGAGCCACGTATCGCCGCCGAGAGCATCGAGCATTTGGTTGAGTAGCTTGCGGCCGCGCTGGTCCGAGGTTTCCCCGTCGGCCCGTTTGGGCGCCGCGCTGGGAATGTCGCGAGCCTGAGCGCGCAGTTGTGAGGTAGTGGTGATTGTGAGAGCGATCGCGAGGGCGAGTTGCTTCATTGCGACTCCGTTTATCCGACGAGCACGGCTCCGCCGTTGATGTTGAAGATCTCACCGGAGATGAAGCCGGCGAGGGGTGTGCAGAGAAAGAGTATCGGTGCGGCGATCTCGTCGACGTGAGCGGGACGGCCGAGCGGGATCTGGGACAGCAGTTTCTTGGACGTTTCAGGGTTGCCAAGGACATCGACCGACATCTCGGTGGCGACCCACCCGGGGGCGACGCAGTTGATGTGGATTCCCTGTGAGATGAGTTCCGAGGATAGGCTTTTCGTAAGGCTGATGAGAGCGCCTTTGGAGGCGGAATAGTCAGCATGGAATGCCTCGCCACGCTGGCCTGCAGTGGAGCTTACGAGGACGATATGGCCCTTAGTCTTGGCCGCTGCCGGTTGGGATTGCATTTGCGCTACCGCGGCGCGGACAACCCCGAAGACGCTGTCGAGGTTGGTGGCAAGGGTGTCTCGCCACTGATTGTTGGTCATGGTGGCGATGGGCTGGTCGTGAGCGGGCCAGATGCCGTGATTGACAACGACACAATCGAGGCGCCCAAACGCGGTGACAGCTGCATTAACGAGGGCCTGGCCATCTTCAGGAGTGAAGAGAGTCTGCTGGATCGCACGACACAGTTCGGGATCGCCACATTCTGTTACGAGGGATTCAGCTTGTTCGACGGCCGTTCGGTAGCTAAAGGTAACCTTTGCTCCAGCCTTGCGAAAGAGGCGGACTGTGGCTCGTCCGATTCCGCGGGAGCCTCCTGTTATGAGGGCCACTTTGTCGTCGAGGGACAACGCCACGCCTGCATTGTTGCTATTCGGCATATACTCGACGCTATCGAAACGCTCTTCCAGACGCAAGCTTCGCCGGTTTCCAATTTTTTCCTGAGGAGTTAACTAGCTATGAAGATCGCCGTTCTTATCGCACGGATTTTGCTTGGACTTGTGTTTCTCATTTTTGGGCTTAATAACCTTCATCCCTTTATGCCCATGCAGACGATGCCAGGAGATGCAGGAACTCTCACCACGATCCTGTTTATTCATGGCTGGATCACGTTCCACGGAATCCTGTATGTGATTGCCGGCGTGCTGCTGCTTGTGGGCCGCTATGTGCCGGTCGCGCTTGTAATCCTCGGGCCAATTATCGTGAATATCCTGCTGTTCCACTTTACGCTGGCCCCTACGGGATATACTCCTGGCCTGATCTGCGCGTTGCTGGAAATTTTCTTGATCTGGGCGTATTGGCCGGCCTTTCGCGGAATCTTTACTGCAAAGATGGACGTGGGGAAAACGTAGAGTCAACCAGAACGAGAACCATGTCAGACCCCGCGACCGTCAGCTGAGGAGTGGGAGTTGGAGGGTCGTGCCGATCGGGACGTTGTTTGGGTCGGCAAGGCCGTTGGCTTTGGCGATTTGAGGGTATTTGTTGGCGTTGCCATAGAAGAGAAGGCTGATGGCCGAAAGAGTGTCGCCCGATTTGATAGTAACGGGCTGGGTTTCGCCGCCGGTGGTCCCGATCTCGTGCTTTAGGTCAGAGTAGGTTGGGTCAACTTTCTTGATGTAATCCCACACTCGCTCGAGGACAACTTTGGATGGGACTGTTCCGCGGATGTGGAGCTGCTCGCCTGCGAGATCGACCGCATCGAGGGTTGCACCGTAGGGGGCGAAACGCTGCAGGGCATCGATTACGGGTGCATACTTCTGCTTCAATACGTTGAGATCTGCCATGACACACCTCTACTTTGTCAGTTGACTGACGGGTTGGGCGTTCTGAGGATTTTGACAAGCGCTATAGCCCTGGCGCCCATCCGGAATTCGAACGAGCGCCTTCGTCAGCCGAGTTTACTGAGTAATTGCTGAGCCATAGCGCCCATGCTATTGGTCGGAGTGGCCTGTCCGTTGGGAGCGAAGTGCTGAACGACCATCGGAAGAACAGTTGCGAGGGCCATCTGAACAATCTGGGGAGAGACGCCTGTCTTTTCTGCCGTCTTTTCGATGAGTCCGGTACCGTTGAGACCTTGTGCTACCTGCTCTGGCGTTGCTTCCGCGGCTTGACCTGTACCCCATGCGCCGACGTGGGAGGCCATGCCGTTGTTTTTGAAGGCGTCGAGAACACCCTGGATGCCTTCGGGGTGCTGGGTGAGGGCTTCGATGAAACCTCCGGCGACCTTAGCCTGATCGGTCCCGGCAGCGGCTCCGGTTTGGCCGGCGAGCGATTGAATCATATCCATAATTCCCATGGGATTCACCTCGATGACATGGTAGGCCCGTTCGCTTGGCGATTGGGGCGTTAATAGGTAAAAATTCGGCCATTTGTTATAGCTGGATTTTTGATCGTATGAATTTCATTGATTAGAACTCCAGGTGACACAGTCGCGACGGGGGTCGAGGGTGTTGAATCCCTTGCAACCTGCGACGCTGGTGTTCTGGGGATTTTTGCCGTCGAAAGCGGTGAGTTTTGGTGGGCCGAGAACACCTAAGGTGGGCGTGTCCCAAGACGTGGGGGAAAGTGTCCCGTGTTTGAAGGTGAAAATCAACGGCGCGGGAAGGGGAGGAGCGGGCGATGGGGCGTTTTTGGCATCTTCGTAGGTGAGAGTGATGGTTTTTCCGTCCTGTTTCCAGCGGGCGTGCCAGGTCTGCGGATCTTTGTCGTGCCATTTTTGTTGGAGGATGGCGGTGCCGTCGGCAGCGAATTCGACAAGTAAGACGCGATGCACATCGGCGGAGATTCCTCCGCTGCCGGAGTAAAAGCCTTTGAGCTTGTCGGCGGCTTGCGCTGGAGGGGTGAGAGTCGTCGCCGACAGGAGGAGGCTCGCGACCGCTGTCAGGTTCCTACGCATGGTGGGATGGTATCGGAGGAGGGCAGACGCGATAACTGGGAGTTCTGGCAGCTTTGGTTGCGATAGACTTGGGAACTATGAGCGATCAGGGAAAGACTGCAATTTCTACAAAAGAGGCTCCGGCAGCGATTGGGCCGTATAGCCAGGCGGTGAGGATTGGGGATATGTTGTTTGCTTCAGGACAGGTGGCTCTGGACCCGGCGACGGGACAGCTTGTTGAAGGTGGTGTTAAGGAGCAGACGACGCGGGCTTTAGAGAACGTGAAGGCTGTGCTGGCAAAGGCAGGTTTGGATCTGAGCCATGTAGTAAAGACGACCGTGTTTCTGAAGTCAATGGGTGACTTTGCAGCGATGAATGAGGTTTACGCGAAGTACCTTGCTCCGGAGGGGGTGGTGCCGCCAGCTCGGTCGACTGTGGCAGTTGCCGGTTTGCCGAAGGATGCATTGGTGGAGATTGAGGTCATTGCGAAAGATCCGTCGTGACTTGGTGTCAATTGGCCATGAAGCATAATCGGCGATCTTACATCTAATAGACAAAAGGACATTGGAGAGGAGATTCGGCTATGGCTGAGACGACACAGACAAGAAAAGTTCATAAAACGGAGGCTGAATGGCGAGAGCTGCTGACTCCGGAGCAGTTCAATGTGATGCGTGAAGGTGGAACTGAGAGGGCGTTTACCGGAGCTTTGGTCAACAACCATGAAGATGGGATTTACCACTGCGGGGCTTGCAATGCGCCGCTGTTTACCTCAGATAAGAAGTTTGATTCAGGGAGTGGATGGCCCAGCTTCTGGAATCCGGTCTCTGCTGATGCGATTGAGGCAGTCGAAGATAATTCATATGGGATGAAGCGGATTGAAGTGAAGTGCGCTACCTGTGGTGCTCACTTGGGGCACGTATTCCCGGATGGACCCACGCCGACAGGACTACGGTACTGCATCAACAGCGCTTCGCTCGGATTTGAGAAACAGGGAACTGAAAAGAAATAAGGCAAATGCGGATCGCTTCGAATTGCAGGTAAGCAGGATAGAGACAAGCAGGAAAAGGCCCCAGCCGGCAAAGAAATGCGGCTGGGGCAATTCATTTAAGAGTATTTTGAGGCTGGGGTTAACCCTTAACGATTTTTCCGGTCTTGATGCAGCTGGTGCAGACGCGGATACGCTTGCTACCACCGTCGAGCTTCGCCTTGACCGACTGAAGGTTGACGTTCCAGCGACGACGGGTAGTGTTGTGCGCGTGCGAGATGTTGTTTCCGAATTGCGGGCCTTTGCCGCAGAGATCACATTTGTGTGCCATATCCTGCTCCAATCCTGAGTCGCAGAGAAATCCCAGAGGTCGAGGGCGATGGAAACGCTGAGACGATGCCAAGGGAAAGAAATCAGGTGCGAGGGAAGTTCGACGCTCGCAACCTCTACCGGGTGAGGGTAGCCTGCTGATGGGTTAATCATACCATGCAAGGGGTTGCGGGCTCAATCGGCGGGGGATTTCAGTCGGGATTTCGTTGGAACCGGTGAGTTGAGATATTGTTGAGGATACAACTCAGCAGAGCCAGAGTCTTCCATCCGTCATGCGCCACGCCATGATTGGTAGGAGATTCACGTTACTGAATTTTGACGGCTTAGAGCAAGGGAGTGCGTCTTTTAGTACCTGTTCAATCGTCATAAAAAGCAGCGGACGAGTTGCAAAATTCAAAGTCCAAATTTTTGTTGTGGCAAAGGGAGATGTGTTTGCCAGCTGATTCTAAGGAACACCCCTCAATTGGGCCGGATCATCAACTTCCGGGTCCTCCATCAAAATCATCCGGCAGTAAGATCGTTCGGGTGATTGTGTGGATTGCCCTGCTGCTGATCTTTGCAGTTGGCTTCTGGCTTGTCTTGCAGCATCACGATACAACGACGAAAAACGCAGGTGGAGGCGGTGGTGGCCGACGCGGCGCTACCGGTGGTCCGGTAACGCTGACGACTGCTACGGCGACAAAGGGCAACATCGGCGTGTATCTGGAGGCGATTGGAACGGTGACTCCGGTATATACGGCATCGATTACAAGCCAGGTCACCGGACCGGTCATCGCGGTGCACTTTACTGAAGGGCAAATGGTTAGCAAAGGGGCCTCTCTGATCGATATCGATCCACGGCCATTCCAGGCGACGCTGCTGCAGGCTGAGGGTGTGTTGGACCGGGATCAGGCGATGCTGGCGCAGGCGATTATGGACCGCGACAGGTTCCGTGAGGCGTGGGCAAGGAACGCGATTCCGAAGCAGACGCTGGATGATCAGGAGAAGCTTGTATTGCAGGACCAGGGCACGGTGAAGAACGATCAGGGCACGGTGCAGGCGGCGCAGGTTCAGCTTGGTTACTGCCACATTACAGCTCCGATCTCAGGCAAAGTGGGTTTACGGCTGGTGGATCCGGGTAATGTTGTACTCGCTTCGGGTTCGACGGCCCTTGCAGTTATCACACAGATGCAGCCGATTACGGCTATCTTTACCATTCCTGAAGACAATCTGGGACAGGTACAGCCGAGAATTCGGCAGAGAGCCAAACTTCCTGTTGAAGCCTACGATCGGGCTGCATTGAAGAAGGTTGCGAGCGGAACACTGCTGACGCTGGACAACCAGATCGATACAACGACAGGGACGGTGAAGGCGCGTGCGTTGTTCGACAACAAAGATGGAATGCTGTTTCCCAATGAGTTCATTAACACGCGTCTGCTGGTCAATACCTTACAGGGAGCGACGATCGTTCCTTCGTCGGCAATTCAACATAACGGCAACGTGGCTTTCGTTTATGTGATCACGGACGACACGGCCCACATGAAGACCGTTAAGGCAGGCGTTACTGAAGGTCTCAATACGTCGGTGACGGGAATTAATCCCGGAGACGTGCTTGCCAATAGCAGCTTCGACAGATTGCAGGACAAAGCGAAGATCGTAGTTTCGAAGACGCCTATACCTGCAAGCAGCGCAACGGGGAGTAATGCTCCTTGAGTCCTTCACGTCCGTTTATTCTGCGTCCTGTGGCGACATCGTTGTTGATGGCGGCCATCCTGCTGGTCGGAATTGTGAGCTATACGCAGCTGCCGGTTTCTGCATTGCCCGAGGTTGACTATCCGACGATTCAGGTATTGACGTTCTACCCTGGGGCGAGTCCACAGGTGGTAGCAACCACGGTAACAGCTCCGCTCGAGCGCCAATTTGGTCAGCTGCAGGGACTGAGCCAGATGACCTCATCGAGTTCCGGTGGTACGTCTGTCGTGGTGCTGCAGTTTAATCTGAGCTTGAACATTGATGTGGCGGAAGAAGAGGTGCAGTCCGCGATTAATGCTGCATCAAGTTTTCTTCCAGCCAACTTGCCTGCCCCACCGATTTATAGCAAGACGAATCCGGCGGATGCCCCTGTGCTTACGCTGGCGATTACTTCGAATCAGATACCACTGTCTCAGGTGGAAGACCTGGTGGACACGCGGCTGGCACCGAAGATTTCGCAGTTGAGCGGTGTGGGACTCGTGAGCATCAGTGGCGGACAAAAACCAGCGGTGCGGATTCAGGCGAATCCTACGGCACTCTCGTCGTATGGGATCAATCTTGAAGATCTGCGAACCGCGGTGACACAGAGCAGTGTCAACGCGGCGAAGGGAAATTTTGACGGGCCGCGACAGGATTATCAGATTGATGCGAACGATCAGCTTGTAACGAGCCAAGACTATCGGCAGGTCGTGGTGGCCTACAGGAACGGTTCACCGGTGATGCTGACCGATGTTGCAAAGATTGTGGATGGAGTCGAAAACTCGACGCAGGCTGCGTGGATGGATCAGACGCCGGCGGTCATTTTGAATGTGCAGCGCCAGCCGGGCGGCAACACGATCAGTGTAGTGAAGAGCATCAAGCAGTTGCTGCCTCAGCTTGAGGCAAACTTGCCTCGCGGAATCGAAGTCACGACACTTACCGACTTGACTACTCCAATTCAGGCTTCGGTGGATGACGTCGAGTTCGAACTCATGTTGACGGTTGGCCTGGTTGTGATGGTCATCTTTCTGTTCCTGCGTAATCTCTACGCAACGATTATTCCGAGTGTGGCGGTTCCACTATCACTGGTCGGAACGTTCGCCGCGATGTATCTGCTTGGCTACAGTCTGGACAATTTATCGCTGATGGCGTTGACGATTTCAACAGGGTTTGTCGTCGATGACGCAATCGTGATGGTGGAGAATATCTCGCGGTATCTCGAGGAGGGTGAACCACCACTACAGGCAGCTTTGAAGGGCGCGGAACAGATCGGTTTTACTATCCTGTCGTTGACTGTGTCTCTGATTGCCGTGCTGATTCCGCTGTTGTTCATGGGCGATGTGGTGGGAAGGCTGTTCCGCGAGTTCGCGGTTACGCTGGCAGTGACGATTGTCGTTTCTGCGGTTGTTTCGCTGACGCTGACGCCGATGATGGCGGCGCGAATCCTGAAGCACAATCCCCACGAACAGCAGGGCCGTTTCTATCGGGCTTCCGAGCGCGTCTTCGATGGCATGATTGCGTTTTACGGAAGAACACTGAAGGTAGTGCTTCGCTATCAGACGCTGACACTTCTGGTCGCAGTCGCGACGCTTCTGCTCACCGTTTACCTTTACATAATTATTCCGAAGGGCTTCTTTCCGGTTCAGGATACAGGCGTGATCCAGGGCATTACGCAGGCGACGCAGACGATCGGATCGAAGGCAATGGCGGATAAGCAGAAAGAAGTTGCGAAGATTATTCTTCAGGATCCTGCCGTCTTGAATCTGTCCTCCTTTATTGGTGCGGATGGCACGAACACCACGCTGAACAGCGGACGAATGTCGATCAATCTGAAGCCGCTCGATGAGCGCGATCTAAGTGCGTCCGATGTTGTCCGCAGGCTGCAATCGAAGTTAAAGGATATACAGGACATCCAGGTCTTCATGCAGCCGGTACAGAACATTACCGTGGACGACCGTGTAAGTCGAACGCAGTATCAGTACACGCTGGAGGATCCAGACCCGAATGAGCTGAATGAGTGGACCAATCGTTTCGTAGACAAACTGAAGAGCTTGCCAGGATTGGAAGATGTTGCAACGGACCAGCAAATGGGCGGTCTGGCGGTCTCGCTGATCATCGATCGTTCTACAGCTTCGCGGCTCGGAGTGGCGCCTACGACAATCGACCAGACGCTCTACGATGCCTTTGGGCAGCGGCAGATCAATACGATGTACACGCAGCTGAATCAATATCACGTGATTCTGGAGGCGGAACCGCAGTTCCAACTCGACCCGAACAAACTCGATCATCTTTATATACGAGCAGGTTCGGCAGCGGGAACGAGCGGCGCGCCCGCGACCTCATCAAGTAATGGGTCGAGTTCGGCTGGTACGAATGCACTTACCGGGTCGGCGCTGTTCACGCCTTCGGCGAATACTTTTGTTCCGCCTGTGAATGCATTGCGGTCGAGTACTGCCAACACTGCTGGAGGGGCGGGGTCTGCGGGAACTCCAAGTTCTATGACGAACGGTGCGGTGCCGTTGAGTGCGTTGTCGCACTTCGAGACGACTACACAGCCGCTGTCGATCACGCATCAAGGACAGTTCCCGGCGATTACGGTGTCCTTCAATCTTGCGCCGAATGCCGCACTTGGCGGAGCGATCTCAGACATTACGAAGATTCAGCAAGATATGCATATGCCGGCGAGTCTGCAGGCGGATTTTCAAGGAACGGCGGCTTCGTTCCGGAATTCGCTTTCAAATATGCCGTTGTTGATTCTTGCGGCACTCGTGACGGTGTATATCGTTCTTGGCGTTTTGTATGAGAGCTTCATTCATCCAATTACGATCCTTTCGACGCTCCCGTCGGCAGGTGTGGGCGCATTTCTCTCACTGATTCTGTTTCATCAGGATCTGAGCGTCGTGGCGATCATCGGGTTGGTTTTGCTGATTGGCATCGTGAAGAAGAATGGCATTATGATGGTCGACTTCGCTTTGGATGCGGAGCGTCACCAAAGGCTGGATGCGACTGAGGCGATCTATCAGGCTTGTCTGCTGCGGTTCCGTCCGATCATGATGACGACCATGGCGGCGCTGCTAGGAGGAATTCCGTTGGCTTTCGGGCATGGCATTGGATCGGAACTGCGCAGGCCACTGGGTATTTCAATGGTTGGCGGATTGTTGCTGAGTCAGATCCTTACGCTGTATACGACGCCTGTGATTTATATCTTCTTCGACAATATAGCGACGCGCTTCTCGAAGAAGAAGCATGAACGGGAAACCGAGGCCGCGACAGCATCATGAACCTCTCTGCGCCATTTATCCGCCGGCCGGTAGCAACTACGCTGCTGACGGTGGCGATTGCGATTGCCGGGGCCATTGCGTTTACGGTGCTCCCGGTATCGCCGTTGCCGCAGGTGGATTTTCCGACGATCTCAGTGAATGCAGGCTTGCCTGGCGGAAGCGCCGAGATTATGGCGTCGTCGGTAGCTACTCCACTTGAGCGGCAGTTGGGGCATATTGCAGGTGTTTCGGAAATGACCTCTTCGAGCAGCCTGGGTACGACTTCGATCACGATTCAGTTTGATCTGAGCAGGAATATCGATGGTGCGGCGCGCGACGTGCAAGCGGCGATCAATGCAGCGAGGACTTATCTTCCTGCAAATCTGCCGGGCAATCCGACCTATCGGAAGGTCAATCCGGCAGATGCGCCGATCATGATTATCGGGCTCACTTCAGATAAGTACGGGCCCGACAAGTTGTACGATTTCGCGTCAACGATTATTCAGCAGCGAATCTCGCAGATTCAGGGCGTAGGGCAGGTAAATGCAGGTGGTGGCGCGCTACCTTCAGTGCGAGTGGAGGTGAATCCGACGAAGCTTGCCGCGCTTGGCCTGACGATGCAGAATCTTCAGTCGACGCTAAGCCTGCAGAACTCGAATTTAGCCAAAGGGCAGATCACGAACGGGGATATCTCTGCGGACATTACTGCGAATGATCAGATTTCGCACGCGGAGGATTACAAGCCGATCATTGTTGGATACAACAAAGGTTCGGCAGTCCGATTGTCGGATGTCGCAGATGTAGTGGATTCAACCCAGAACATACGCGCGGCCGGGTATTTGAATGGTGTGCGCGCAATCCAGCTGATTGTATTTCGCCAGCCGGGCGCGAACATTATCGATACGGTAGACCGGATTCGCGCGGCGATGCCTTCGGTGGAGGCATCGATCCCCAAAGGAATCGACATAACCATTGTTCTGGATCGGACAACTACGATTCGGGCTTCTGTCAAAAACGTTGAGAGCACACTTTCACTTTCCATTCTATTGGTGATCATTGTCGTCTTCATCTTTTTGCGCAGTCCACGTGCAACGCTGATACCCGCGGTTGCGGTTCCGGTATCGCTGATTGGCACGTTTGCTGTGATGTATCTATGTGGATACAGCCTGGACAACCTGTCGCTGATGGCGCTGACGATTTCTACCGGATTTGTTGTGGATGATGCGATTGTGGTGATGGAGAACGTCACCCGTCATATCGAAGATGGCATGGAACCTTTTTCTGCGGCGCTGAAGGGAGCCAAAGAGATCGGGTTTACGGTGTTTACGATAAGCATGTCGCTGATTGCGGTCTTTATTCCTCTGCTGCTGATGGGTGGAATTGTAGGGCGGCTGTTCCGTGAGTTTGCGGTGACGCTTTCGACGGCGATCTTGGTGTCGATGGTGATTTCTCTGTCGACGACGCCGATGATGTGCGCGTACATCCTGAAAAACCCCCACAAAGAAAAACATGGGGCTTTATACAAAGCCTTTGACCGAGGCTTCGATTGGATACTTTCGATTTACCGACGGAGTCTGCACTGGGCTTTGGATAATCCTGTACTAATTTTGGTAGTTTTGGCGCTAACAATTGCATTGAATGTTGCCATCGTCGTCAAGATACCCAAGGGATTTTTCCCGCTGCAGGATACAGGCTCTCTGGGCGGTGCGGTGCGTGGGCCTCAGGATGCATCCTTTTACTCGATGAATAAAGCCATTCAGGATATCTTGCGAATTATCAAGAGCGATCCTGCAGTGCAGAATTCGTCCACGTTTACCGGCGGCGGTGGCGCGTCGAATACGGCGAACATGTTTGTGGCGCTCAAGCCACTAGCCGAACGAGGTAACGTTAGTGCTTCGGACGTGATCAACCGGCTGCGGCCAAAGTTGAGCAGGATTACAGGGGCGTCTTCTTTCCTGCAGGCATCGCAGGATCTTCGGATTGGCGGGCGCGGAAGCAATGCGCTATATCAGTACACAATTCAGGCGGATACTCTTGCGGACCTGGCAGCGTGGGGGCCAAAGCTGCTGGAGGCGATGACGCATCTGCCAGGATTTCAGGATGTGAGTTCGGATCAACAAAATGGTGGCCTGGACGAGTTGCTGCATTATGATCGCGTGGCGGCAGCAAGGTTGGGACAGACCGCGCAGTCGCTCGATCAGTCACTCTACAGCGCGTTTGGTCAATCTGAGGTCTCGATTATTTACACTCAATTGAATCAGTACTACGTGGTGCTTGAGGTGGCGCCTGAGTACTGGCAGACCCCCGATGGATTGAAGAGTATCTATTTCCATCCGGCTGGCACGAGCAGTGTGACCCCAAGTGGAAATGTGCCGCTGGCTACAATGGCGAGTAACCGAACCAACACGACACCGCTTGCACTGAACCATACCGGGCTATTTCCCTCGGTGACCGTGTCGTTCAACCTTGCTCCAGGAGTATCGCTAAGCGATGCGACCCTGGAAATTGCACAGATGCAGCAGAAATTGGGGACGCCTTCGACGGTGCATGGATTCTTCGCTGGAACGCTGCTGGCGTATCAGCAGTCGTTGGGAACAGAGCCGCTGTTGGTAGTGACTGCGATTCTGGCGGTTTTTATCGTTCTTGGCGTCTTATACGAGAGCCTGGTGCACCCGATCACGATTCTTTCGACGCTGCCTTCGGCGAGCGTAGGCGCGATGATGGCGCTGATGCTATTCAAGGAAGACTTGAATGTTATTTCGATTATCGGGATTGTACTGCTGATCGGTATCGTGAAGAAGAACGCGATTATGATGATTGACTTCGCGTTGCAGTCAGAGCGCGAAGAGGGCATGGAGACGGAAGACGCGATTTTTCGGGCGTGTATGCTGCGTTTTCGGCCAATCTTGATGACGACAATGGCAGCATTGTTTGGCGCATTGCCACTCGCCTTTGGGCACGGTACCGGTTCCGAGTTGCGCCGGCCGCTTGGTATCACGATCGTCGGTGGCTTGATCGTAAGCCAAATGCTTACACTTTATACAACTCCGGTTGTTTATCTTGCGCTCGACCGTCTGCGGTTGCGTGTGATGAGAAAGGAACGCGATACGTTCCAACCGCTCGATTCTGTGGCTGCTGGTGGAGACTAAATTTCGGATGTCTAATTTTATGAAGAACTCTCGATTGAGACTGATTTCTGGCTCCGCGGTGACGATGCTTCTGCTCTCGGGATGCATGGTTGGACCGAAATATCACGTTCCGCCCGCAACGGCCACAGCCCCGCCTGCGGCCTATAAAGAATCGACGACCCAGTTTCAAGACGCGGACGGCTGGAAGGTGGCGCAGCCGCAGGATGCGATGCTCCATGGCAAGTGGTGGGAGATTTATAACGATCCCGAGTTGAACGCACTCGAAGAGAAATTGAATATCGACAACCAAAACATCAGGCAGTTCTTTGAGAATTTTCTGGAGGCGCGGACGCTGGTGGCGCAAGCGAGGTCACAGCTTTATCCAACGGTGGGGGTTAGCCTATCGTATTCGGCTGCGCGTACGTCGACCAACCTGTCGAACTCTCCTTCGGCGAACCCCGGCCGAGTATCCTCGATCGGGTCGTTGCCTTTTGACCTATCGTGGGAGCCTGATCTTTGGGGGAAGATTCGAAACACGATTCACGAACAGCAGTACAACGCGCAGCTGAGCGCGGCGGATCTTGAGAACGAGAAACTGACCGAACAGGCAAGCCTGGCGGAGTTTTTCTTCGAGATACGTGGGCAGGATGCGCTGCAGAAACTGCTGAATGAGACAGTGGAAGCCGACAAGAAGGCGCTTGAGTTAGCTCGGGCAAGGTACGAGACCGGCGTGGATATGAGGATCTCGGTTGCTGAGGCTGAAGCAACGCTGGCGAATGTTCAGTCACAGGCGACTAATCTCGGAGTGGCGAGGGCCCAGTTCGAACATGCAATTGCGGTGTTGGTGGGAGTGAATGCATCGCAGTTTTCGATTCCGGTGAAACCGCTGTTGACGAACCCGCCAGCGATTCCGGTGGGGCTGCCTTCGGCGTTGCTGGAACGGCGACCGGACATTGCCGCGGCGGAGCGAAGAATGGCTGCAGCGAATGCGCAAATCGGCATTGCGTATGCAGCGTACTATCCGTCGCTGAGTTTGAGCGCGAGTTATGGTTATGAGAGTACGAACTTCAGCCACTTCTTCGATTCGCCGAGTCGATTCTGGTCGGTAGGCCCGACGATGAGCGAGACCATCTACGATGGTGGACTACGGCGTGCGACAGTGAACCAGTTCATCACTACCTATAACGCGGATGTAGCCAGTTACAGGCAAACGGTACTGACCGGTTTTCAGCAGGTTGAGGATTCGCTGTCGTCGGTCCGCATCCTTTCGCAGCAGATCCTGAAACAGGAGCAGGCGGTGAAGTCCTCGGAGGAGGTTCTGCAACTGGAGCAATATCGCTACCAGACTGGGCTTGATCCCTATCTTGACGTTGTGACAGCGCAGACGACGCTTCTGGGAAATCAGCAGACGCTGGCAAACCTGCATGTGCAGGAGATGACTGCTTCGGTTCAGTTGATTGAAGCTTTGGGCGGAGGTTGGGACCGATCACAACTGCCGACACCAGCGGATGTTTCGAAGAAGTTGAATCAATCCGAGAGGTCGATCCAGCAGTAGGCCTTGGTAAACCGGAGAGAGCAATGATTGGCGATGCGGCAGGGTATCAGGAGCTGGTTGCTTTGTATCGCGGCTATGGTGATGAGGAATTGATCGCGCTTAGCCGCAATAGCAGTGATTTGACGGAGATGGCACAGGAGGTTTTAAGGAGTGAGTTGGCGAGGCGTGGGTTAAAGATTGCAGCTGTAGAAAAGAAAAGGGAGACCCTGGTTCTGACTGACGACGATCTGGCAGACATGCGAAGCTATGCCGAGTTGGCTCCGGAAGAATGCATTTTTGATTTTGAGAGCGAGCGTGAGGCGTCGGCTGCGTACTATGCGCTGACGGGACAGGGAATCGAGGCGATTGTTGTTTCGCAGAACAAGGCAAAGTTTGACAATTGCGGGCCGCGAGTCGTGGTAAAGCCAATGGATGCGAAGCGGGCCGCTGAGATTCTATCTGCACCTTCGAGCGAGACGCTCACTGGTGCGGCCGAGGAATCTCCAGGAGAGTATGATGTGCCGCGTTGTCCGGCGTGCGGTGGGGAGGAGATCGTGTTGGAGTCGGTAGATCCTGTGAACCAATGGCTTTGCGATGGATGCGGGCATACCTGGCTTGAGGAACCTGTTTCGCAGGATTAGGTTTGTGCAATGAATGAAGATAGCCAAAGACCCGCCAATGGCGGGTCTTTGGCTTGGTGGAGATGTGAGTTATTTATGTTGATGTGAAGACTCATGCGGCTGCGGTCTTGATTGGGATTGCGGTGTAGGTCTGGATTGAGGTTGCGGTGCAGGCCTGGATTGAGGAGGAGGAGATGGCCTCGATTGTGGTTGCGGAGATGGTCTTGACTCGGGTTGAGGCATCGGGCGGGATTGAGGCTGAGGCTGCACAGACCTGATCTCAGGTTGTGGCTGCGGCCGTGGTTGTGGAGTGGGCTGAGGGCGTGGCTCGGTAGGCCGAACCTCGGGCTGTCGTTGCGGGCGTCCCTGATCTGGTCGAGGCTGAGAAAATACGGGCTTGTTTTCAGGTGGTTGCCGCACCTGAGGTTGGTTGGGTCGGTTGAAGTCTTCGGACCGAGCGCCGGGTTGGGTCGGACGGACTCCAGGTTGTGCTGGTTTTACGTCGGGTCGATTGGGTTCGGGTTGGATGGGTCGCGCGGGCTGAATTTGCGGACGATTGTCCGGCTGGCCGGGTCTATTTCCAGGCTGTTCCGGGCGAACCTCTGGTTGACTTGGACGATTTCCTTCTCCAGGTCTCGGGGTGGGCTGTACGAAGCGGTTGTTCTCTGGTCTGCCGGTTGGATTAGGTCGAGCGATGCCGGGTTGCGCTGCGATTGGTCTGGGGGCGGCGACCATCGCAGGACGACCACGATTGACGTTATAGAACTGCTGGCGGTTTTCCGCGGCCGCACGCTGATGCTGGATCTGTGTGCTCATGGGCGGCGTACGGGGGCCGCGGAAGGCTTGAATTTCGGCAGGCTGCGGACGAACTGCGATGCCGCCACGACCTCCGTTGTAGGCTACGCGGGTATTGTTGACGACCACGGTGCGGTTATAAACGTGAGTGATGTTGGTGTTCACTCGATTGACCGATCGGTTGTAGTAGAAGTTGTTTCCGTTCCAGTAACCGCCGTGATAGCCATATCCGGTGTAACCGAAGCCATAGTTGATCCCTCCATAGAAGCCGATATGAGTACCCCAGTAGCCACGGAAGAATCCCCAATGGCCGTGGTACCAACCCCAGTAGCCAGGGGTCCACAGAGCCCCGAAGTAAGGCGGAAAACACCAGGCGCCGGGAATCCAGTAGTAGCCTGCGGGTGCCCAGTACCAGTAGCCAGGGGTCCAGATGTAGTTTGGCCCCGGAGCCTCGGGTTGATCGTATTCTGGGAGCGGTGGAGGCGGTTGATCGGCATATTCAACCGGCTGAGCCTGGCCTTCAGCGTCGAGCTGGTCGAGGGTCTGGGTGTCCTGGTAGGCCTGATCTTGAGCGGATGGTGGCGGGGGAGCCGTCTGATCAGAAGTCGGTTGTTGGGGATATTGTTCCGCAGCCTGCACGGGCTGGGCTTGCGCGCGGGCTGCTAGAACCCTGCCTTGAGGAGGTGTAGCAACAGGTGCGGTGGCTTGTTGGGGTTGAGTGTTATCGACCGAAGCCACATTAACGTCGGCTGGATCGGAGCCTGAGTTGTCGGCAACGGGAACTGCGTCGGGATCTACTCTGTGGCAAGCTGCGATACCGATCGTTGTGAAGATACCTAGCAAGAAACTTAGAAAAAACCTGGGACCGAACTTCTGCATGCCGCCTGTCTCCTCGTACTGGCTGGGTTTATAAACCCAAACCTAAGGGATGAGATGCGGGTTAGCCGCTTGTTGCCGTTTGGCAGTGAAAATAAATGGCTTAGATTGCCCAAGACCGCTAAAGAATTTCTTTTGAGTAATGACATTGAATTTAGTCAATGAGGCATGCGGTTCCATACGTCTTAACCTTAGGCCGCCTGTTTCTTTGGGCGGAGGATGGCAGTAAAATGAGGTCGATGGTCGGCAGTCTTCCCAACCTGAAGCGCTTCCGCCACGGTCGCCCGGACCGCGGGCGCGGCTAGTACTATTCCCCATCGAAAAATTTTCGACTTCAGCCGTGTATTTTTGCGGTTCGAAGTTGCGACTACGGCCTTAGACTTCGCGCTTTGATGATGCGCTACGGAGATGACACCATGCCGACCCAATCGCACCCTGATTCGTTCAAGAGCCTATCGACTCTTCGCTCAGGTTCACAGACCTACAACATTTTTCGCCTTAAGGCGCTTGAGGATCAAGGCGTCGACCTGACCCGATTGCCATTTTCGCTGCGTGTCCTATTGGAGAACCTGCTGCGGCATGAAGACGGACGCACAGTAACGGCCGATGATATTCAATTTCTTGCCTGCTGGGACCCGATTGCCGAGCCTTCGCGCGAGATTGCCTTTATGCCTGCACGCGTGTTGATGCAGGACTTCACGGGCGTGCCTGCGGTCGTCGACCTGGCGGCAATGCGCGATGCGATGAAGGCACTAGGAGGCAATCCAGAGAAGATCAATCCGCTGCAGCCTGCCGAGTTGGTGATCGACCACTCAGTGCAAGTAGATGAGTTTGGGACGCAGCGAGCCTATGACTTGAATGCGGCGCTGGAGTTTCAGCGGAATCGGGAACGGTATGCATTCCTGAAGTGGGGACAGACGGCGTTCCATAATTTTTCGGCAGTGCCACCTGGGATGGGAATCTGCCATCAGGTGAATTTGGAGTATCTCGCGCGCGTCGTTTTTACGACTTCGCCGAAGCGAAATCTCGATGCCGTAGCCGTTGCGGGACACAAAGCAAGCGTGGAAGAGAGTTATGCGTCTGCGTATCCCGACACTCTGGTCGGGACTGATTCGCACACGACAATGGTGAACGGGCTGGGTGTGCTTGGTTGGGGTGTTGGTGGAATTGAAGCCGAGGCGGCGATGCTGGGGCAACCTGTGAGCATGCTGGTGCCCCAGGTGGTTGGGTTCAAGCTGACGGGCAAGCTGAAAGAGGGGACGACTGCGACTGATCTCGTGCTGACAGTGACAGAGATGTTGCGGAAGCTTGGAGTGGTAGGAAAGTTCGTCGAGTTTTATGGACCGGGCATCTCTGAGTTGCCGCTGGCGGATCGCGCGACGATTGCGAATATGGCGCCGGAGTATGGAGCCACTTGCGGAATTTTTCCTGTCGATGCTGAGACACTGCGGTATCTGCGGCTGACGGGTCGTAGCGACGAGCAGATTGCGTTGGTGGAAACCTACTATCGCGAGCAGGGAATGTTTCATACGAAGGATGCCAAGGAGGCCGTGTACTCGGCGACGATTTCGCTGGATCTGGCGACCGTGGAGCCAAGCGTGGCAGGGCCGAAACGACCGCAAGATCGGGTGAAACTGTCGCAGGCTGGCACGAGTTTCAAGGAGCAGTTACCCACCCTGCTGGGACCGAATGGGAATAAAAATGTTGCGCGGCAGATGGTTCGCTGGGAGGGTGAGGGTGGAACGGCTTCGGCCTCTGGGGATGTGACCAGCAGCGTGGGGGTTGCATCGCCCGTAGTGGAGCAACCGACGGTTCCTATCATCACGATTGAAGATGAACGAGTGCCGCAACTCGAGGCTCCCCATGTATCGATTCGAAGCCGGTTTGGAATCGATCCGGACAAGTATCTTGACCATGGCTCGATTGTTATCGCGGCGATTACCTCGTGCACAAATACCTCCAATCCGTCTGTAATGATGGCGGCGGGACTGTTGGCGAAGAAGGCAGTAGAGAAGGGTTTGACTACCCCGCCATGGGTGAAGACTTCACTGGCTCCGGGATCGCGCGTGGTAACGGACTACTACGTTAAGGCGGGGCTGATGCCTTATCTGGATAAGTTACGGTTTCAGGTGGTTGGTTATGGATGTACGACGTGCATAGGGAACTCCGGGCCGTTGCCGACGGATGTTTCGAAGTCGATTGAGGATAATGGGCTGGTTGCGGTCTCGGTGTTGTCGGGAAACAGGAACTTTGAAGGAAGAATTTCACCGGAGGTGAGGGCGAATTATTTGATGAGTCCTCCTCTGGTGGTTGCGTATGCGCTGGCCGGGCATATCGGGCACAACTTTGAGACCGAGCCGTTGGGCAAAGGAAGCAATGGAAGTCCGGTATTTCTGAAGGACATCTGGCCATCGCAGGAGGAAGTTGCTGCAGCGGTGAACGTAATCGATTCTGAGATGTTCACCAGGCAGTACCGTACGGTGACCGATGGCGACAACAACTGGCAGAACCTGAAGTTTCCGGATGGAAAGACCTATGGGTGGGAGCCGGATTCGACTTATATTCGTAAGGCTCCCTACTTTGACGGAATGCCAGCTGTGCCTGCTCCGGTTGAGGATATTCACGGCGCACGGGTGCTGGCAGTGTTGGGAGATTCTGTGACGACGGACCATATCTCGCCGGCGGGATCGATCAAACTGAATGGTCCTGCTGGAAAATACCTGACCGAGCATGGAGTGAAGGCTTCGGACTTCAACAGCTACGGGTCGCGTCGCGGCAACCATGAGGTGATGGTGCGCGGGACGTTTGCCAACGTGCGGCTGCGGAACAAACTGGCTCCGGGGACTGAGGGAGGTGTGACTCGGTTGCTGCCAGACGATCTGCCGATGTCGATCTACGACGCGAGCGTTGAGTACGCGAAGCGTAGAGTGCCACTGACGATTCTGGCCGGCAAGGAGTACGGATCGGGTTCGAGTCGTGACTGGGCGGCGAAAGGTCCGCGCTTGCTGGGGATCCGGTTTGTAATCGCGGAGAGCTATGAGCGAATTCACCGGTCCAACCTGGTAGGAATGGGAATTTTGCCGCTGCAGTTTATGCCCGGCCAGAATGTCGAATCGCTTGGGCTGACGGGCGAGGAGATCTTTGCAATTGGCGATACACCGGGGCAATTGAAGTCGATGCTCGATAGCAAGTTCGCTAATGGAAAGATCATTACGGTCGTTGCCGAGTCGGACCTTGGAAAAACGACTGAGTTTTCCGCGACCGTGCGGATCGATACTCCGCAGGAGATTCTCTATTACCAGCACGGCGGGATTCTGCAGTACGTTCTGCGGCAATTGGCGGAGAGGAGTCCGGCTTCGGCTTAGTCTTAGCTGGAGACCATCGGCTGCTCTCTTTTTTGGGGCAGCCGCCAAAGTATTCAACGTGCCAAGGTCTTCGAAGAAGAGACTTTAAGTCTGGACTTGGCATCGCGCAAAGAAGCTTGTCGGGTAGCATGAGAGTGCTGTAGGCTCCATCGTGAAGCCGCAGTTCATAAGTGTGACTTGGAGGAGAGACCCATGAGTATCAAGTTGAGATTGCTTTCCGTTTCGATTGTGCTGGTTTGTGTTTGTGCTGTGGCACAGGATGCTCCTTCCGGAGCCTTTGCGGGACTGGTAAGCGTGGACGCAACGCTAAAGAACAGAGTAGGTTCCAAGGATGCCAAAGTAGGGCAACCCATTACTGCAACCACGGAGAAACCGGTAACGATCGGCGGAACTACCTTACCGCGAGGAACTGTGCTTATGGGCCATGTAGTGGACGTCACCAAACATAGCAAGGAGACTCCCGACGGATCGATCTCAATCCTCTTCGATCAGGCGAAACTGAAGAAGGGTGACGCGCTGAATATTCGAGCCAGCATCTTCAAGATTCTCCTTTCGGAGAGCAATATGCTGGCGCAACGAACCGATGCAGCCGGAGGCATACGCGGAGGCGCTGGAAGCGACATGAATACTGCCTTGTTGCGCCAAAATCTTGATAAGGATGGCAAGGTTTCTGGAATGCAATCAGCGGCTGGGGCACCAGTACAGGTCGTCAGCGGTATTCCGGGAGTTGCTCTTTCCGCAGTGGCAGATGATCACAACTCGGGCATTATGATGTCAAAGAATCAAGACGTTGAGCTGCCTGCAAGTATTGATATTGTTATTGGAGTTGCATTGAAGCAATAGCGCAGACCAGGGTGAACGCGACGATGCAGCCACGATGAAACTTGCTTGGATATCGGACTGTTTCGGCCCTATATAAAGACAATTGTTTGAGTGGGGTATCCGCACGGTTCTCGGTGTAATGGAGAGCGTGCGCCGAAACCGCAGCCTATAATGTCCTATGGCAATCGCTCACCCGTCCTCTTCGGAGGCTGGTTCGCAGCCTGAGTCACACAAAAAGCCGAAGAGCCAAACGGAGAAACAGGACAACGCGGGGACGGAGCCGGAAACGGCTTCTCCTGTCGCGGCTTCGCCGGTGGTGTCGGATACGATCCCGCGTGGAAAAAAGAGCCAAAGCGGCGGGGGAGCGGAGTCTGCGCCGCTGGTGATTGCGGGTGTGGATGAGGTATCGGAATCTTCGGCCAGCCACTTGGCCGGAAGTTCGGCACGAGATATTAAATGGGTCGATGCGAAGTTTCAGAGGCTCCTGGACACTGTCCATGAAAATCGGCCCGCCGATGATCTGGATATTATTCGCAAGGCGTGGGCGTTCTGTCTGCAACAACATGAGGGCCAAAAGCGGGCGAGCGGGGAGCCGTATATTATTCATCCGCTCGAAGTGGGGCAGGTGCTGGCTGAGCTAAAGATGGACTCGACCGCGATTGCCGCAGGATTGCTGCATGATGCGGTGGAAGACACGGATGTGACGTCGGCGGAGATTGCGAAGCGGTTCGGCGATCAGGTGGCACACATCGTCGAAGGCGTTACCAAGCTTGAAAAGATCAAGTTTGCGAATCGTGAGGATCATCAGGCGGAGAACATTCGCAAGATGCTGTTGGCGATGGTCACTGATGTCCGGGTGGTTATCATCAAACTGGCTGACCGGCTGCACAATATGCGCACGCTCGAGCATTTGAAGCCGGAGAAGCAACAAAAAATTGCACGGGAGACACTGGATATCTATGCTCCGCTGGCACATCGGTTGGGGATGGGCAAGCTGCGCGGCGAGTTAGAGGACCTTGCGTTTCGATATACCGATCCTTATGCCTATGAGCAGGTATCGAACGAGGTGGATGCGCTGCGTGGGGCGGGCGAGAAATTTCTCGACAAGATTGTGAAGCAGCTTGAGGCGAAGCTGAAGGAATTCAAGATTCAGGGTCGGGTGGAGTCGCGGATCAAACGGCTGTATTCGATTCAGCAGAAGCTGCAGGATCAGAAGATTCCGGTGGACCAGGTCTACGACCTGCTGGCGATTCGGGTGATTTGTAATTCGGTGCAAGATTGTTACGCGCTGCTGGGGCTGCTGCATTCGATCTGGCGGCCAGTGCCGGGGCGAATCAAAGATTTTATTGCTATGCCGCGGCCAAATCTTTACCAATCGCTGCATACGACGCTGATTGCTGAGGGTGGGCATCAGTTTGAGGTGCAGATTCGAACCGAGGATATGCATCGCGTCGCTGAGGAGGGAATTGCGGCTCACTGGAAGTACAAAGCCTCAGACAATGTGAGTGCCAAAGATGAGCAAAGACTGGCGTGGGTTCGGCAGTTGATGGAGTGGCAGCGGGAGATGACTGATCCCAATGAATTCATGTCAACGCTGAAGATCGATCTGTATCCAGAAGAGGTTTATACCTTCACCCCGAAGGGCAAGGTTGTGGTGCTGCCCAAGGATGCGAGTCCAATTGATTTTGCCTATACGATTCATACCGAAGTTGGGAATACGACAGTTGGGGCGAAGGTAAATGGAAGGATTGTTCCGCTACGAACGAAGTTGCGCAACGGTGACATCGTTGAAATTACGACACAGGCTGGACATGCTCCAAGCCGCGACTGGCTGAGTTTTACGAAAAGCTCGCGGGCGCGGAACAAGATTAAACACTGGCTGAATGAGCATCAGCGCGAGCGAGCGATTGAGATTGGTAGAAAGCTGCTGGATCGAGAGGCGAGGAAGTACAAGTTGTCGCTGACGAGATTCACCGAAGCTGATTACGACAAGGTCGCGAGCGAGTACGGGTTAGGCACCCAGGCGGAGCTGCTTTCCGGCGTGGGATTTGGGAAGTTTTCGGCACGACAGGTTCTGAACAAGTTGGAGCCGGGATCGACTATGACGGCTGAGCCCGCCCCGCTGGAAGCCGGCGTCGGCAATGTTGTTGGGCAGATGTCGGATGCGGTGAAGCGAGTCTTCTTTGGGAAGGGCTCGGAGTCGCTGCAAGTGGAGGGCCAGGACGATCTGCTGGTATATCGGGCACGCTGTTGTAACCCGATCCGCGGCGAAGAGATCGTGGGATATGTGACCAGGGGCAAAGGGGTGGCGGTGCACGCGCGAAGTTGTCCTAATGTGCAGAATCTGTTGTACGAGTCGGACCGGAGGATTCAGGTGGAGTGGGCTCCCGTGCCGACAGAGCCGGGAACGGCGAAACAGCAGACCTATCCGGTGAAGCTGACTGTGATTTGCGATGACCGGGCCGGATTGTTGAAGGAGTTTACGGCGATCATCTCGGACGATGGGACAAACATTCGCAGTGTTGACACGAAGCCGACACCCGAAGGAACGATGGTAGTGGATTTTGTTGTCGAGACAGTGGATGTACGCCACTTGAATAAGCTGGTGCAGAATCTGCGGAAGGTTCCTGGAGTACGGGACGTGCAGCGGGTGCAGAAGATTTAGTCTGGTATCGGTACGGAGAGTAGGCGGCGTGTCCGGGGTTCGGGGTTGATCAGTCGACGGCGGATTCTTCAGGCTGCTGGAGCGGCGATAGGTTCGGCTATGTGGCCGCGGAGCGCGTCTTCACTGGCCGTTGCGGATCATACGATTGATATTGCGCCCTATTCGCTTGAGGTGGGACCGGGGCGATTCATCAAGACGATTGCATATAACCAGCAGGTGCCCGGGCCGTTGCTGCGATTGAAGGAAGGCGTTCCCGTGACAGTGGATGTTGTGAATCGCAGCGAGAATGATGAGATGGTTCACTGGCATGGGCTGTTTCTGCCGCCGGATACAGATGGTGCTATGGAGGAGGGGACGCCGCATGCCCCGCGCAATGGTCGCGTGCGCTATACGTTTACACCGGAGCCTGCCGGATTTCGGTGGTATCACACGCATACATTTGCGGGGCATGATCTCAAGAAGGGCGGATATACGGGCCAGCATGGGTTTCTGCTGATAGAACCAAGAGACAACCCTGCGCGGTATGACAGAGAGATCTCTCTTGGACTGCATGATTGGGATGGAGTGCTTGCCGCGAGCGATGATGGGTCGATGAATCCATCGTATGAGATTTCGACGATCAATGGGAAGAAGATGGGTTTTGGCGAGCCGCTGCGTGTCAAGCAAGGCGAACGTGTATTGATACATTTGCTCAATTCGAGTCCGACCGAGGCGCACTGGATTGCGATGGCTGGGCATCAGTTTGAAGTGATCGCACTCGACGGCAATCCGGTAGGGCACTCGAAAAAAGTGTCGATGCTGCGTCTTGCTCCAGCAGAGAGAGTGTCGGCGATTGTCGAGATGAAAAATCCGGGAACGTGGGTTATGGGCGAAGTGCGCAAGCATGTGATGGCTGCCGGGATGGGGATTGTGGTTGAGTACGCGAGCGCAAGCGGTAAGCCGCAGTGGGTTCAGCCGCAGGATTTGGTGTGGGATTACCTGCAATTTGGGGCGGCGCCGGGAGTTAAGGACGAAGTAACTGAGATTCCTCTGGTGTTTGAGTCAAAGTTCGCGGGACATGGTGCAATGGACCGATGGTTGATCAATGGTAAGTCGTTTCCCGATACGAAGACTGAGATTTTGACCGAGGGGCGACGATACCGGCTGGCTTTTAAAAACAGGAGCAAGGAGGATCATCCGGTTCATTTGCACCGCCACACATTTGAACTGCGGCAGATGGCAGGCAAGGAGACAAGCGGGATTTTGAAGGATACGGTTCTGGTGCCTGCAGGGACGGAGGTTGACGTTGAGTTCGTGGCAAATCATCCGGGGCTGACGCTGTTCCATTGCCATCAGCAGGATCATATGGACAATGGATTCATGATGCTTTTTCGCTATGCGTGAGTTATTTCCGGATTTGCGGGTTCCCTTTCGATCTTGGTTAGTTTTTTGCTGCTCTCTTTTCGTCTACTCTGTGCCCGCACTCGCACAGGGGAACTATGAGATTCAGGTCTATGGATCGGACACGATTCCGCCGAAGAGCACGATGGTGGAGCTGCATTCAAACTTTACGGCGCAGGGGCAACGCGCGACCATCGATGGAGTGTATCCTACCGATCATCAGCTGCATGAAACGCTTGAGATCACGCAGGGCCTGACAAGTTGGTCGGAGGTTGGGTTCTATATCTTTACAAGCTGGCAGGATGGGCATGGCGTGCAGTGGGTGGGGGACCACATTCGACCGCGGGTGCGGGTGCCGGATTCATGGCATTGGCCGGTGGGAGTAAGTCTTTCGACAGAGGTTGGGTATCAACGCGCGGTATATTCGCCGGATACCTGGACGTGGGAGATCAGACCTATCATTGATAAAGCAGTGGGTCGGTGGTATTTCGCAGTGAACCCTGCGTTGGAGCGGACCTGGCATGGGCCGGACGTGAAGCAGGGCCTTGGGTTTTCGCCTGCGGTGAAAGTTGGATACGACTTTACCAAGGTAATCAGCGGCGGAGTGGAATACTACGCGGACTATGGGCGGATTGGAGCGTTTGATTCGCTGCGCGATCAACAACAGCAGGTATTCGCCGTCACAGATTTGAATGTATCGCCGAAGTGGGAGATTAATTTCGGCGTCGGGGTGGGGGCGACGGCGGGGACCGACCATTTGATTGTGAAGGGAATTCTCGGGCGACACTTCAACTGGGGCAGGTCGTCGCCCGTAGAGTAGGTCCAGCCTCACGAAAAGCTGAGTCGGTAGCTGCGGCCAGATTCAAATTGTGTGAGATAGGTTCCATCGGATTGGTGGGTGAATGAGACCGCCTTCGTACCATTTTTGATCGCGGAGATAGCTTGGCCATTGGGGACGCGCAAAATTTGATTGCCAGATACCTCCGAACGGACGGTGCAGCCTACTAACTTATTCGCTGCCCAACGAAGGTCGATCTCCAGACCGCCTCTTGCACGCAGACCCTTGACGTATCCTTCGGGCCATGGGGTGGGCAGGGCAGGCAGGAGGTCGACGGTTCCTTCGTGACTTTGCAAGAGGAGTTCAGCGATAGCGGCAGTGGTGCCGAAGTTTCCGTCGATCTGAAAGATGGAGGTTTTGCCCGAGGGGTGGGTATCGAACAGATTGATGTTCGTGCTGTGTTGCATGAGCATGGAAAGCGATTCCCATGCCTTGTCGCCATCGAGGAGGCGGGTCCAGAAGGCGATGGCCCATGCGCGACTCCATCCCGTATAAGCGCCGCCGTTGGCGAGGCGCCGTTCGAGGGAGACACGTGCGGCAAGAGCTAGTTCGGGGGTGCGATGCGGCGTGATCTGATTGCCCGGATACAACGGGTACATATGCGACATGTGACGTTGGCCCGGTGTAGCTTCTTCAAAATCAACGGACCACTCCTGTAGCTGACCGTAGCGGCCGATCTGGTAGGGAATCAGGCGCGGTATGGCGGCGTCGAGTTTTGCGGCGAAATCGGTATCGATATGCAACTCCTTCGCTGCTGCGGTGCAGTTTCCGAAGAGTTCGCGAATCAGAGCCATGTCCATGGTGCAGCCAGTGCTGGTGAAAGCAGGCTTGCCGTCGGGGGCGAGGAAGTTGTTCTCGGTGGATTCGGAAGGGCAAGTGGTGAGGCGACCTGTGCCGTCTTCGATGAGCCATGCGAGACAAAATTCGGCGGCGCCTTTCATCAAGGGGTAGGCACGGTTACGGAGGAAGTCGCGGTTGCCGGTGAAGAGATAGTGTTCGTAAAGATGAGCGCAGAGCCAGGGCCCGCTCATGCCCCAGTTAGCCCAGGTGGGGGAACCAACACCCTCGCCAACGGGGTTTGAGGCTCGCCAGACGTCGATGTTGTGGTGCGAGCACCAGCCGGGAAGTCCGTATGTTTCTTTTGCGGTGACGGATCCGGTCTTGCTCAAGCCGTCGATGAGATCGAAGAGCGGGCCAGCGCATTCACTGAGATTGCACGTTTCAGCAGGCCAGTAGTTCATCTGAACGTTGATGTTGGCCGTCCAGTTGGAGCTCCAGGGTGGTGTCACCTGATAATTCCAGATGCCCTGCAGGTTGGCGGGTTGCGACCCGGGCCGCGAGCTACTGATCAGCAAATAACGTCCATATTGGAAGTAGAGTGCCAACAAAGATGGATCGGGTGAATTGGCGAAGTCTTTGACACGCCGGTCGGTGGGAGTTGCTGTGTTCGTTGTGCCTAGGTTGAGCGATACGCGATGGAAGAGTCGCTGGTGGTCAGTGATGTGTTTTGAGCGCAGCGTTGCAAAAGATTTCTCTGCTGCACTGTCGAGTTGACGCTTGGCATTGGCGACAATCTCGTCAAGTGGAGCGTCCGGCTTAAGTTGAAAGCCCCGATAGCCGGTTGCAGCAGTGAGGAGAATGGTAAAGGAGGTTGCGTTAGCGATAGCGATGCCAGTGGACTTTGCTGTTGCGATGCCGCCGTCCAATTGAAGCTCGAGAATTGAGGCGAAGTACATTCCTGCGCCAGGTTCTTCCGAATGGGTGATGGGTTGTTCGCTGTTCGGGTGGCCTGCGCCTGCGATGTGGGCTGCGGCTTTACCGGTTAGTTGGATTCGGTTATCGGGAAGTGTTGTCACGGACTTCTGAAGCAGGCCATCGAAGGTGAGGACCCCACTGAGCTGGTTGGGCTTGCTTGCGGTGACGTGAAGGATGAGCACCTGATCAGGTGCCGAGACGAAGGCCTCTCGCTTGAATTGCACACCTTCAACTTCGTACGAATTGGAGGCGCAAGCGGTATCGAGATCAAGCTGGCGACGATAGTTTTTCGATGGCCCTGGATGATTCAATTCAAGTCTGAGGTTGCCGAGTGGCTGGTAGGCCTCAGCAAAGAGGCCCTGCATCTTATGGCAGAGCTGGTCGGCAAGATGGTAGTCATGCTTTTCAAGCACGGCGTTGCGAATGTCGGCAAGGTGATTCTTAGCGTCGGGGTTATTGCCCTCGCGCGGCTGACCAGACCATAGAGTATCCTCATTGAATTGAAGGCATTCCTTGTTGAACGATCCATCTTCGCCACCTCCAAACACCATCGCGCCGAGACGTCCGTTTCCGATCGGGAGCGCATCGATCCATTGCGACGCAGGTATGTCGTACCAGAGAGTGAGATCGTTGGGAGAAGCTGGCTGCTCGAGAGCTCTGGCGAGTGGATTGGGCAGAGAAAATTTTCCGAGCAGGGCCGAGGTTGATTCGAGGAAGCGGCGGCGGGTGAATCGGTTCATGTGGGGGCCCTCTCCGAAGGCAACGGCTTATTCACTTTAGCTGAGTTACTTGCCGAAGGACGGCGATCGATGTATCTTGAAAGGCAGGATGAATCTTTGCTCCAGCCGAATTACCTTTATTTACCGCTACTGGCGCACGGTAGCGGCATCGGCGGAGTAGTTTCATCTGAGAGATAGCTAAAGCTTCAGTTGAAATCGACATCCACACGAGCCGCAACCTGATCAGGGTTGCGGTTTTTATTTTTGCTGAGGAGAGATTATGACGATAGCAGCGATGGTGAATCCGGCGGGGCCGGTAAAGTCTGTGGCAGGGCGTTTTGGGGTCTATGGTGGACGGTATGTTCCGGAGACATTGGTAGCGGCGCTCGACGAGCTGGAGCATGCCTATTCGGAAGCAAAGGAAGACGCGCAATTTCAGGCCGAGCTTGATGATCTGCTCCGAAATTATTGCGGACGGCCTACTCCGCTCTATTTTGCGAAACGGCTGACCGAGCAGTGCGGCGGAGCGAAGATTTATCTAAAACGTGAGGATCTTTTGCATACGGGAGCGCACAAGATCAACAATGCGCTGGGGCAAGGACTACTTGCGCGGCGCATGGGGAAACAGAGAATTATCGCTGAGACAGGTGCAGGGCAGCATGGCGTGGCGACGGCTACGGTTTGTGCGTTGCTCGGGATGGATTGCGTTGTCTACATGGGTGAGGAGGACATGCGGCGGCAGGAGTTGAATGTTTATCGCATGCGTCTGCTCGGCGCCGAGGTGCGTGGAGTCTCGGGTGGCTCGGCTACGTTGAAGGACGCGATCAACGAGGCGATGCGGGATTGGGTGACGAATGTGCGCACGACGTATTACATCCTGGGGAGTGCGCTCGGAGCCCATCCTTATCCGACGATGGTGCGAGATTTTCATCGCGTAATCAGTCGCGAAGCCAGAGTGCAAGTGCTGGAGCGCGAAGGACGGCTGCCTACGGCAGTGATTGCGTGCGTGGGTGGTGGCTCGAATGCAATTGGGGCCTTTTATGAGTTTTTGCAGGATGAAAATGTGCAACTAATCGGTGTGGAGGCAGGTGGCCGTGGGACCGCATTGGGCGAACATGCGGCGCGGTTCCAGAAGATTGGCGGCGGCGTACCGGGTGTGCTGCAAGGAACATATTCGTATGTGCTGCAGGACGATGCAGGCCAGATAAGTGCGACCCATTCTGTTTCAGCAGGCCTCGACTACGCGAGCGTGGGACCAGAACATGCGATGCTGCATGATTCGGGACGGGCAACCTATGTCTCTTGTTCGGATGATGCGGCGCTAAAGGCTACTGTGACGTTGTCGCGTACGGAAGGAATTGTGCCCGCATTGGAGAGTGCTCATGCGGTTGCGGAGGCGGTTCGGTTGGCTCCGACGATGACGAAGGAAGCAGTACTGATGGTGAATCTGTCAGGTCGTGGCGATAAGGATATGGGGATTTTGTCGCGGGAACTGGACTTGAAGGGTGCCTGAGAGTGACCGCAGTTTCTGGTGCGAGATAAGGATCAAGGTGCCGATTTAATTGTGGAGGATTTGTGGCGATTGAGTTTCAAAGAAAACCTGGGATTGTCGCTTACTTGACCGCAGGTGATCCCGATTTAGCGACGACATGGGAGATTGCATTGGCGGCAATCGATAACGGCGCCGATGTGATCGAGTTGGGTGTCCCATTCAGCGATCCTCTTGCGGATGGACCCGTAATTCAGCGGGCTAGCGAAAGAGCTGTGGCACGGGGTACGCGGTTGGCTGATGTTCTTGGGCTAGCTGCGGATTTACGAAAAGCACGACCTGCTGCCGGGTTGGTGTTGTTTTCTTATCTAAACCCTGTGGTTCGGATGGGATTGAAGACGTTTTGTGCTCGAGCCGCTCAGGCTGGCGCCGATGGCGTGTTGCTGACGGACATGATTGTGGAAGAGGCAGATGAATATCTTGAGGCGATGCGCGAGAACAAGCTGGCTCCTGTATTCCTGGCCGCTCCAACAAGTCCCGAGGCACGATTGAAGGCAATCGCCGCGGTGTCGCAGGGGTTTGTGTATGCGATCTCTCGCGTCGGGATTACAGGAACTCAGCAAAAAGTCGCTGGAGATGCTGCTGCGTTGGTTGCGCGTCTGCGTCGGTTCACGACCTTACCGATTGCGGTGGGTTTTGGCATTTCGAACGCAGAGCATGTGAAGGCTGTCGGCGAGTTTGCGGACGCAGCGATTATCGGTAGTGCGCTGGTGGCATTGATCGAGAAGACACCGCCGACAGAAGCTGCGCATGAGGTTGGAAGGTTTATTGCGGGACTGCGAGCATGAGATTTACAGAAGCTGTGGGCGAATGTTGCGGGAGAAAGCGACATTTATCATTAGCAGACGTACTATTTTCGAGCGTGGCACCTAAAGGCGCCCCGCGCGGTGGTAAGGAGACTGGATGGATATCTCCGACTGGAGAAGGAAGATCGACGAACTGGATATTGAGATTGTTCGGCTTATCAGCCAACGAGCCGAAGCCGCACGTGCGATTGGAGAACTTAAGCGAGCAGCCAATCTTCCTGTCTATGAGCCACGCCGGGAGCAGGATGTCTTCGATCGAGTGCGCGCGGCAAATTCAGGTCCACTGCCGGACTCCGAAATACTGCATGTGTATGAGCGCATCATCGACGTGATGCGAACGCTGCAGCGGCGGGACCCTTAGTTTGGTTTGTAATCAGTTTAGTTACCTATCAAGAGAGTGAAGCGAAAACGATGATAGTTGCGATGCATGGGCAGGCGACAGAAGAGAATATTCAGCAGGTAATTGAACGGATGGTGGAGCTAGGCTTCAACGTCCACCGAACGACAGGTGCGACCCAGACAATTCTGGCGGGCGTTGGCACTCCTGAGCATTTCGAAGTGACGGAGTTTAAAGTACTGCCGGGTGTATATGACGCATACCGTATCTCCTCACCGTACAAACTTGCCGGGAGAAATTTTCGACCTGAGGGCACGAAGGTTAATTTTCCGAATGGCGTCGTAGTCGGAGGAGAAGAGATTGTCGTGATGGCTGGGCCGTGCTCGGTGGAGTCGCGCGAGCAGATCCTGACCAGCGCAAAGCAGGTTGCTGCCGCTGGCGGAAAATTTTTGCGTGGCGGCGCCTTCAAGCCACGGAGCTCGCCTTACAGCTTCCAGGGGATGGGGCTCGATGGGCTCAAGCTGTTGCGTGAGGTCGGAGACGAGACGGGGTTGCTGGTAATCACCGAGGTGATGGAGATTTCGCAGATTGAACTGATGCTGCCGTATATCGACTGTTTCCAGGTAGGCGCTCGTAATATGCAAAACTTCAATTTACTCCGCGAACTGGGTCATGTACGAAAGCCGGTGCTGATGAAGCGCGGCATCTCGGCAACGATCGAAGAAGTGCTGTTGAGCGCGGAGTATATTCTGTCGGGCGGTAACTACAACCTGATGCTTTGTGAGCGCGGTGTACGGACCTTCGAGACGTATACCCGCAATACAATGGATATTTCGGCGATTCCGGTGCTGAAAAAACTGACGCATCTTCCAGTGCTGGGCGACCCCTCGCATGGTGTGGGAATACGTGATCTGGTGCCACCTATGGCGCTGGCAAGTGTTGCGGCGGGAGCCGATGGGCTGCTGATGGAGATGCATCCGAATCCGGATAAAGCGATGAGCGATGGAGCGCAGAGTCTATATCCGGATCAGTTACAAAAGTTAATGTCTCAGTTGAGACTACTGGCTCCGGTAGTAGGCAGAACGATCGCATAAGACGAGGATTTGGGGATCATGGAACGCGTTTTTATCATTGGGACCGGATTGATTGGTGCATCGACGGGGCTTGCCCTGCGCGGGGCGGGTTTTGCAGGAAGAATCGATGGATGGGACGCGAGCCAGCTGGAGATGGGCGCTGCGGTTCAGATGGGCGCGATTGACGGGCGAGCTGGCAGCCGTGAGGATGCACTTGACCTGGCTCGGCTGGCGAATGTAATTGTGTTGGCGGTCCCTGTACTTGCCATCAAAGACTGGATGCGCCTGTTGGCGCCGGTGTTGCAGCCGGGACAGCTCATCACGGATGTGGGAAGCACGAAGCTCGAGATTGTCGATCTTGCCGAACAGCTTTTTTCGAATGATAAAAAGGCGAGTTTTTTGCCAGGCCACCCAATGGCAGGCAAAGAGTCAGGAGGTGCGTTGCTGGCGGAGGCAAGGTTGTTTGACGGTGCAATGTGGTTGTTTACGCCGACCAGTTCGGAGATGACTCCGATGGAGAAACAGTGGCGAGGGTGGGTTGGGTGCTTCGGATCGCGAACACTGGATATGGACGCGGCGAAGCATGATGAATTGTGTGCATGGGTGAGTCATCTGCCACAGATGTTGTCCACGGCTCTATCTGCTCTGTTAGAGGAGAGATTTGGCGATGCACCCGAGATTGCGGCAATCGGCGGTCGAGCCCTGAAGGAGACGACGCGATTAGGCGCCAGTCCATACAGTATGTGGCGCGATGTAGCGCTCACCAATACAGGGCCGATTGCGGATACGCTGCTTGGGCTGGAGCAGAGATTGCAGCATGTGCGGGAGAATCTGCGGACCCCTGAGTTGAGAGAAGAATTTGCATTGGCGAACAAGTTTCGTCAGCGGCGGTGAGCGATCCGAATGAAAGGTATTCAAATTTTGTTGAAGGAAGAACCGTCTGCCAGTGAGTGAATCGAGAAGCCGTCTGAGCATCAGCCTCGCCGACGTTGTTGCCGCTCGAGAGCGTGTGCGTGGAGCGATCTATTATTCGCCTTGTCCCCACTCGCAGATGCTATCGGCGCTGACAGGCCAGCAGGTTTATCTGAAGCTTGAGAATCTGCAGATGACGGGGTCGTTCAAGGAGCGTGGCGCGCTGAATCGTATCGCAATGCTTACAGCTGAACAGGCTTCGCGTGGTGTTGTGGCGGCAAGTGCCGGGAACCATGCTCAGGGTGTGGCGTATCACGCGACAAAGCGTGGAATTCGCGCGTTGATTGTGATGCCTCTGGCAACTCCGTTGGTGAAGGTGACGGCGACGCGTGGGTTTGGCGCGGAAGTCCTGCTGCATGGAGCCAACTACGACGAGGCGTGTGAAGAGGCAACACGATTGTGTTCGGCCGAAGGGATGACTTTTATTCATCCGTTTGATGATGTGGAGGTAATGGCCGGCCAAGGCACGATTGGACTTGAGTTGCTCGAACAGATTCCACAGTTGGAAGCTGTCGTGGTGCCAATTGGTGGAGGAGGATTGATCGGCGGAATCGCGTGTGCGATCAAGGAGTCGCGGTCTGAGATTCGGGTGATTGGCGTGCAGACGTCGAGGCTGCCTTCGATGGTGGCAGCTGTAGAGTCGCATCGGCCGGTTACGATAGAGCCCGCGACGACGATTGCCGACGGCATCGCGGTGCGGCGGGCGGGTGATGTAACACTGCCAGTAGTCGAGCGTTACGTCGATGAGATCGTAACGGTGGACGAGGACGAGATTGCATCTGCGATCCTCATGTTGTTGGAGCGCGAGAAAACTCTGGCAGAGGGAGCTGGCGCCGCGGCGTTGGCGGCTCTATTACAAAAAAAGACTTCACTGAATGGGTCGCATACGGCTGTATTGGTGGGCGGTGGAAATATCGATGTGACCCTGCTGAGCAGGATTATTGAACGCGGTCTCGTACAGGATGGGCGGTTGATCAGACTACGGATTCATCTTCTCGATAAACCGGGGGCATTGGCGGAGTTGACGCGACTGATTGCGAATCACAGGGCGAACATAGTCGATACGCTGCATAATCGCGCGTACTATGGCGTGAACCTCGGAGACACCGTGATTGACATTACGATGGAGACGCGTGGCCGGGAACAGGTGGAAGAGTTGCTCGCTGCACTGACGGCTGAAGGGTACAAGCACAGCCGGGTAATTTAGCTCGCTAATGAATTCCGTTTCAGGCTTTTTCGTAGTGGAAGTGGAGTTCCTGTTCACTGGCTACGGGCTGGCCATCTCTTGTGGCGGGGTGAAAAGTCCACTGTTGAACAGTGGCGATAACGGTTTCGTCAATGCCGTGGCCAAGGCCGCTGGTCATTTTGATATCGGAGATCTTGCCGGTGATGTCGATGACTACGTCGAGAATCACATCTCCTTTTGTGCCGCGTGGAAGAACGGAGAGGTCAGGTTTGGGGTTGGGGAAGTAACTGGCGCGGGCTATGTTGATGTTTCCGGAGCCTAAAGAGTCGGCCCCAGTTGCGGAATCGGGATTTGGCGTCGCAGGGGAGTTGGTGTTGGGTGAGGCTGGATCAGGCTTGAGTTTTGGGTTTGGTTTGGGAAGTGGAGTGTTAGCGGCGGCTTCTTTGAGTTCGGTCCTCGTGTTTGGGGTGGAGGCTTGTACCGGGGCACGTCCGGGGAGGTAGGTAACCATGAGATTGGTGCCGTGTTCGCTGCCCGGGAGGCGGATGGGCGCAATCCATACTCGCTGATGGATAAGGGCCCCAAGAAGAAGCAGATGCAAGACAGACGATACCGCCGCCGCTCTGGGACTACGGTGAGATGTTGGTATCGGTCTGCCGATGGTTTCGATCGGTTCTTTCCCCTATCTCGGTACTTGTGGTGCAGGATAGCAGGCGCTTGTGCGGTACCGCTGCTTAGTTAGACGCGGGTGAAGGTGGTTTTTTGCTTTTCATTCTGTCGCTCGATAGCGAGGGTTATCAGGCGGTCGATGAGCTCGCTGTAGTGGATGCCAGTGGCTTCCCAAAGTTTTGGATACATGCTAATGCTGGTGAATCCGGGCATCGTATTGATTTCATTGAGATAGATGCGGGGAGATTTCGATTTCTTTTTCTTCTTTGAAGAAGGCGAGGGTTCCATTAGGAAATCGACTCGAGCGAGACCAGCGCAGTCGCAGGCGCGGAAGGCGGCTATTGCCATATTGCGGATTTGATCGGACTCAGGCTTTGAAAGTTGCGCGGGAATGATGGGTATGCTGCTGTCGGAGTTGTACTTAGCGTCGTAGTCGTAAAACTCGGCGCCCGGAACGATTTCGCCGATTACTGAAGCTTCGGGGGTGTCGTTGCCGAGGACGGCTACTTCGAGTTCGCGAGGCTTTGCGTTAGGGCCGCCTACGCCTTGTTCGATGATGAGTTTGCGGTCGTAGCTTGCAGCGACGTCCATTGCTTTGGCTAGTTCCGCGCGGTTATGGACTTTGCTGATGCCTACGGAAGAGCCCAGATTCGCGGGTTTTACGAATACAGGGTAGTTGAGATTTTTTTCGATGAGTTTCGTGCAGCGTTTGGGATCGGCTTTCCACTCGGCGCGGAGCAGGTTGATGTGCGGGGTCTGGGGAAGCCCTGCTGCGGCGAAAAGTTGCTTCATGGCAGACTTGTCCATGCCGGTGGCGGAGCCGAGAACACCGGAGCCAACATAGGCTATATCAGCGAGTTCCAGGAGCCCCTGAATGGTGCCGTCTTCGCCGAAGGTGCCGTGGAGCACGGGGAAGATTACGTCGAGAGATTGGGCGAGTGCGCTGTTCTGCTGGGCGAGTTCGGCGCTTGCGGCGAGTTGGATGGCTTTGGTTTTAGGCGTTTTGAGCAGGACTGGCACGGGTTTTGTCTCTCCCGCGAGGAGTTGGGTGGCGTCGTTGGCGGTGAGCCACTGGCCTTGCTTGGTGATGGCGAGGGGGACGACTTCGTATTTGGTTTTGTCGATCGCGTTGAGGATGGAGTTGGCGGAGCGAAGGGAGATCTCGTGCTCACCGGAGCGGCCTCCGAAGAGGATTCCCACGCGTAACTTCTTTTTTGTCTGTTTCTTTGGCATGTCTGGTCTGCTTTTTCCCTCAGTCGCAGATATCAGTTTCGCCTAGTTTAGGAACGCAAATTGAATAAAAAAAAATTGAGAGGCGAAAGGGTAATTTTGCACTGAGTTTGCGATTTCTTATGGGCTTTTATGCCGCAAATCGTGGTCGTTAACTGGCGGGTTAGCGCAAAAACTGGTCTTTACCTGGTGTATTTCCGAGCTTTAAAATTTCCCTCCTTTTTTCGTTTCGTTATGGATATTTTAGTTTTGAAGCCGTGTCTGGCTTTTGAAGAAGTTCCATAGCTGGTCATGCCGACCGAGAGAATCGCGTAGGAGTTGCAAAAAAAAGACCCTCCTGTCGATTTTCCCTATGCATGAGCGACTATAGAACGAAGATTTTGCCACTGGCCTAACAAGAGACAGGTGATGAAATACCACGGAGATCCGACATGTCGTTCGTTCGCGATTTGAGAATTGCTGTCCGTTCCCTAGCACGTGTTCCTGCGTTGTGGATAACAGTCGCCCTTACGCTGGCATTGGGTATCGGAGCCAATGCTGCAATCTTCAGCGTAGTGCGTGCGGTACTGCTGCGTCCGCTGGCGAATCGAGATGAAGATCGGTTGCTTTACCTGCGCCAGAGCGCCCCCGGCATCGGCCAAGACAACGCAGCGTTTTCGGTCCCCGAGATTAAGGACCTCGGCAGCGGGCTTAAATCAATTACGGAACTAGGCACATTTTCAGAGCTGGATTTTACCGTCGTGGGTCTAGGCACGCCACGCGAAATTCCAGCGGGTGTGGTCGATGGTCACTACTTCGAAGTGATGGGCCTGCGCCCGGTGCTTGGACGTCTGCTGACCCCGGCCGATGATGGGCCGAATGCCGCTGGAGCTGTGGTTCTGACCTATCACTTCTGGAAGACGTCGCTTCATTCTGATCCGAGCGTGATTGGACGGCCAGTGCGGCTGGAGGGGCCGACCGGGGCGCGCTCCGCGACCGTAATTGGTGTTCTGGAGCCATCCGTTCCTTATCCGGTCGCAACGGAGATCATCGCTAATATCGTCACGAGCCCGCATCATCTTTCAGCCACAATGGTGACGGGGCGCGAGCATCGCATGACGGAGCTCTTCGGGCGGCTGGCTCCCGGAGCGAGCGTCGACAATGCGCGGGCTGAACTGCGCAGCGTATACGGTGCCATGGTAGCGGCGCACCCGGAGGTGTATAAGCCGGAGGACCATTTCAAGATCGACGTGACGCGGATGCACGAGCAGATCAATTCGCGCGCTAATACGATCTTGTGGATACTGTTCGCGGCTTCCGGGCTGCTTTTCGTGATCGGAAGCTCGAACGTTGCCAATCTGGTGCTGGCGCGAACCGTGCGCCGCGAACCGGAGTTGGCGATTCGCTCGGCGCTGGGTGCAAGCACTCGAGTGCTGCGCCGTTCTCTGTTGGCTGAGAGCCTCGTGCTTTGCGGAAGCGGGGCAGTGGCGGCGGTGGCCCTCGCCATCCCAATGGTGGCCGTGCTGGGTCGGTATGCATCGCGGTTCTCAGCGCGCGCCAACGACCTCACGCTCGATTTCAGCTTGGTGTGGTTTGGTATTGGGCTGGCGTTGATCGCGTCCGTCTTCCTGGCATTCATTCCCCGGCTTCCCTCGGCAAACGCGCCGCAAGGCGGAATCACCGGTCGGGGAACACGTGTCGCCGGGGGGAGCAGCCAGCGTCTCCGCATCTTTGCTGTTACGCAGATCGCAGCCTCCTTCCTGCTTCTTGCCGGAGCGTGTGTGCTGATGAAAACGCTGTTTGTGCTGGAACAGACGCGGCCGCCGTTCGATTCGATCAACGTTCTGGCAGTGAATCTTCCGCTGATGTCGTATGGAAAGACGCCCCAACAGGTGGATGAGTTCTATCGAGAGGTGCAACGCCGCGTCAGCACATTGCCCGGAGTAGAGCATGTATCTTCGGGTTTCGGTACTCCTTGGCGCGACGATCGGGGTCTTAGTATCAGCTTTCAATTTGCCGCTCAAGGCGCCAGACGTACGGACGGTCAGGATTTTAGGGCCAAGTTCCGGGTGGTATCGCCGGGATTCTTCGACACGTTCGGTGTGCCACTTCAGGAAGGTCGCGACTTCAACGACGCCGACAAAGAAGGTTCCGAACGTGTGGTTATCATCAGTCAGAGTCTGGCAAAGATGCTCTATCCAGGGCAGGACGCGGTAAACCGCACATTGTGGTGGACGGACGGGGTCATCAAGTTTGTCGGAATCAGTCCCGAGCCTAGACGCATCATTGCCGTAGTGCCCGATTTCGACGATGAAAATATCATCCCGTCTCCAGCTATGACGATCTATGAACCGATCGAACAAGAGCAAGGATGGAACGGCCGCCTGTTCGTGCGCGCCCATCAAGATGCTTACGCACTGGTTCCGGCTATCTCACGAACCGTTCGCGAGCTCTCAGCAGATCAGCCCGTCGAAAAGGCCAGCACACTCGGAGACGTTCGCGCCGAGGTGCTGACGCCTGACCGCCTCAACGCGATTGTGTTCGGCGGATTCGCCGCTGTGGCGCTCTTAATCTCGGTGGTTGGCGTGGCGGGCGTTCTTGCTTTCTCTGTGAGCGGGCGCACGCGCGAGTTTGGAATTCGCATGGCTCTGGGCGCTTTGCCACGCAACATCCTCGGCATTGTTCTTGTAGAGGGCATGGCGATGGCCGGCATCGGAGTGGGCGCGGGTGTGGTGGTGGGCTTCGCTCTGGCACGCGGAGTCGCCAAATACGTAACGGATATCCATCAACCGAGCCCACTTGCGTTCGTTGCCTCCGCCGCAGTCATTTTGGGTGCAGCTGTAATTGCTTCAGCGGTGCCGGCTGCACGCGCCGCGAAAGTGAATGCTGTCGAAGCGCTGCGTTCCGAATGACTCGGTGATTTTGGACAAAGTGATTGACGGAATCTCTCAAAGGATTTCTGTGCCGAGAGCGAGTTTGTCGAAGAATTTCACAGAAACTGCTGCTTGCAGCCAGCTGCCATTCGGTCGTTTAATTCGGTTTTCCACAACACGCTGATATTTCGAAGGAAGCTGGTTTCAGCCGTCGATAACGATGGACTTTCCACTTGGACGAATAGTCCGCTTCGGCTAACGTTCGTTTTTTCGTGATCTCCGGAGCTGAAGGTGAACGGAGCTAAGCCGGAAGGCGCTCGAGTTCGGAGAGTGGATGGGTGGCGACGCTGGGCTTCGCGGGTTCGCTGCCACTGACCAGACTTAGCGGTTTAGCAATCGCAATGCGATGATGATCGCTCCGCTTTTTGAGCTTACGGGTTTGGATGGGGATGTCCATCGTCGCGCGGTTTTCTGCAAAGAAACTGCGAAGGGAAGATGCGACTTCGTTTGGACTGTCAAGAGGAATAAAGTCTCCCGCGTCGAGGGTCATAAGCTTTGAGTTTGGAATGAGCGATGCAGCTCTCATTGCGAAAGTGGCGGGCAAGACATCGCGCATGCCGTGGAAGAGGAGGGTTGGCATCGGTAGGGCCGCGAGTCTTGCCGGGATTTCGCCCAACATGTCTTCAGGTTTGCCCCAGCGAATGAGTCGCATGAGTCGCCAGGCACCGGTCGGTTCGGAGAACGCGCGGAGCAGTGGGGCGCTCAATTCGCGGGTGATCGCCCGGCGCATCACAATCTGCCAGAAGAGAAAATGCATGAACGGAGCCAGCACTTCTCCCATCAGTGGTTTGGGGAGCGTGGTCAGAAGGTAGAACGGCCTGAGCTCGGGAAAGATCGCAGGAGACAGGAGCGCAAGGCACGCTACATTTTGGGAAAAGCGGGACGCGTAATGAACGGCGAAGGCAGATCCTGCGTCATGCCCAACTACCGGTTGTTTACTTGAAAGCGATCCAGATGCAGGGTACGGATTTCGACATTCCATGGGCTTTCAGCAAGCCACGCACCGGGAAGATATTCCTGTTGTGATCCGTCGGGCGCGGCAATAGTGATACGTCTCTTGAAGGTGGCCGCCCCCGTTGCCACCAGCTCCTCCATGGTCAAGCCGAGTTGCTCTAACAACTGCGGGGCCGACCAGTCGGTGAGATTCACCGACGATGTGGTGGAACGACTCGCGCGGCTCCGGGCATATTACCTGCAGACCGCGGCGAGAGAGATGAATCGCCGCAGCCTGCCCGGCCAGAACGCCGCCGATGACAACGACATCGGCCCCGAGCCCCGTTTTCTCGTCCCGTCTCCTGTCTTCCATAAAGCATGGAACAACCTATACTTCGCGCGCGGAAGGCCTAGACCGTCGCAGGTGTAACGCTACAATAGCGGGACAATCACGAACATCGATCAAAAGGTTGAGCCGATAGGGAATTGAGACAAGTCGCCGGGCGGCGTTCCGTTGAGTACCAATTATCTTGAAACTATAGATTTAAAAGAATTCACTCTCCGTTCGTTACCAAGCTATGCAATCTGCCTGGAATGCCGTAGAGTTTGATTGCTTCCAATTATCCAGAGTTCAAGCGGTGCTTTTATGAACGCGGCCCTGCGTTGCACGTTTCTCTGCCTTGCCTTCCAGCCTTTGGTTGCTATCAGCGAAGCTCAGCCAGCTCGACAGGCTGATCGCGTGATTGCAGCGGCCGATCGACGTGCGACTACTTTGCTGCACGGTCATGTTCCGGCGTGGGTTACGAGTGCGAGGGATGAGGGACCAACTTCGGCGGATACTCCACTTCGGCTGACGTTTGTTCTTTCGCGGTCTCCGGAGCTGCAGTCAAGCTTTACCCAGTTGCTCGAGGACCAGCAGAATCCGGCGTCTCCGAACTACCATCACTGGCTGACTCCGCAGGAGGTCGGGGAGCGGTTTGGGCCGACGCAGCATGATCTGGATGCTTTGACCGCGTGGCTTGTGTCGCAGGGGCTGACGGTGCTCGAGCGTGCTCCGAGCCGGGTGTTTGTCACAGTAAACGGAGCGGCTTTGGCGGTGGAGAACGCGCTTGGAGTCAGCTTTCATACGTTCAATATCGATGGAAAGCATCGCGTTTCGACCACGGTTGATCCGTCGATACCCTCGGCGTTTTCGGCGATTGTGATATCGATCTCTGGTTTGTCGGACCCGATGAGTGAGCCAATGCACCGCGTGGCTGGTGTGATGCAGATGCGGTCGGTGGCTAAGATATCCAGCGATCTGTCAGACAATTTAAGCAACGATTCTTTTGAGGGAAGCGTAGAGCCGCTGCTGACGGCGAGCAATGGGAACCACTATATTGCTCCGGATGATTTTTCGACGATCTTCGATGTGAAGGCTGTGTACAACAGCGGGGTGAATGGGGCGGGGCAGAGGGTCGCGGTGATTGGGCGGTCGCGTGTGCTGGCGAGCGATGTGTCGTCGTTTGAGAGTCTCGCAGGAATTGCGACAAATCTACCGAATACGATAGTTCCGCCGACGGGTTTTGACCCCGGGGTGGTGAGCAGCGGCGATCAGGATGAAGCGATTCTCGACGTGGAGCGAGTGATCGGCACGGCGCCGGGGACGCAGGTTGACCTGGTGGTGAGCAGCAGCTCGGGCGGTGGGATTTTTACTGCGGCGCAATATGAGGTGCAGAGTGTTCTTGATCCGGTGATGACGATCAGTTTTGGCGCATGCGAGGCCTATGCCGGGCCGTCATCAGTGGACTCGTGGGACACGCTGTTTTCTCAGGCGGCGAGCGAGGGGATTTCAGTTTTTGTTTCTGCTGGGGACTCGGCCGCGGCTACGTGCGATGCGCAGTTTGCTGCTCCTCCGGCGTATCAGTTCCGCAGCATTAATTACATCTGCGCCAGTTCGTATGCGACGTGTGTGGGCGGTACCGAGTTCGCGGAAGGCGCGAACACAGCGCAGTACTGGAGCTCGACAAACTCCAACTTCTCTTCTGCGCTTAGCTACATCCCAGAGGGAGCGTGGAATGAGCCCAATGGGAGCGGCGCAACTCCGTTTGTTGTGAGCGGCGGCGGTGGAGGGGCGAGTATTTATGTTGCAAAGCCCGCTTGGCAGACGGGTGCGGGAGTTCCTGCGGACAATGCACGCGATGTTCCGGATATGAGTTTTCCGAGTGCGGGGCATGATGGGTATTTTGTGTGCGATTCGCAAGTGGTGAATTGCGCGACGGGATTTTTCTCGGTCTTCTATGGAACGTCGGCAGCTGCTCCGAGCATGGCGGGCGTGGCTGCACTGTTGAATCAGAAGCTGGGCGGTTCGCAGGGCAATTTGAATCCGCTGATGTACCGGCTTGCGTCGAGTTCTCCGAGTGCGTTCCACGATGCGACTCCTGCCACGAGTGGAGTTGTGGGGTGTTCGGTGCAACTACCGAGTCTCTGCAATAACAGCACACCGAGCGCAACCACGCTAAGTGGAGGATTGGCGGGATACGCTCTGACGGTTGGTTACGATCAGGCGACGGGACTTGGATCACTCAATGTAGCCAATTTTCTGAACGCAGCGGCGGGAATTTCGAAGAGTACGCTGGCCGCGACGGTGCTTACGATGCAGGAGAGCGCAACGACGATAACAAATGCGCAGTCGGTGACGTTTACTGCAGTTCTCACTTCAAATACCGCGGGCACGCCGACAGGTGCGGTGCAGTTCTACGCAGATGGCGATCCAGTGGGGGTTTCCGTTTCGGTAGCGTCGGGCAAAGCGGTTTCTTCTGCGATACCGTTCACGGCGGCGGGGAGTTATTTGATCTCGGCGGTTTACTCCGGCGACGCAACGTTCGCGGGCACAACTTCGCCGGGAATTCAACTGACGGTGACAGGCCTGCCGTCGGTGACGAAGATTTCAATCTCGAATGTGAATGTTCCTGTAGGGACATCTCAGGTCTTCAGCGTGGGCGTTACGCCGAGCTCGGGGTTTGGCGCGCCGACCGGTACGGTTCGAGTGAGTGTTTCGGGAACGAACTTCACTTCACTGGTGAGTGTTCCGCTTACGAATGGAACGGCGACGACTCCCGCTGTTGTGTTTCCGACGACGGGGGTTTATTTCGTTAGTGCTTCGTATCAGGGCGATGCGGCGTATTCCCCTTCGAACTCTGCGACGTTGAATGTAACAGGGCAAAAGGATGTGTCGAGCGCGCAGCTGACAGGTACAGCGAGCCAGATCGGTGTAGGCGGCGGGGAGAGCTACTCGATGACTCTGAGTCTCGTGACGACTGGAACGACATCTCCGGCACCGACCGGTACCGTACAGCTCTATGCCAATGGCGTGGCAGTTGGTGCCCCGGCTACGGTTCTTGCTGCGAGCGGCCAAATTACAATTCCCGTCAGCACCCCGTTTCAGACTTTCGGTACAGCTGGAAGTTACAACGTGACCGCGGTTTATTCGGGAGATTCCTACTGGGCGTCTTCGACTTCCCCGGCACTGAGTGTGACAGTAATTTCGACACCGGCCTCGTTCTCGCCTACGCTGTCGTCTCCGACTCTTTCGGTAACCGTGGGCTCAACGGTCAGTGAGGTGATCGAAGTGTCGAGTGTACTTGGTTATGGAGGGACCGTTCAGTTGGCTTGTTCGGTTGCGTATAGCGGAACGGGCACGGCTGCTTCGCCGCCGACCTGCGCTTTTTCTTCAAACAACGGCATGACGGTCAGACCTGGCACGCCCGCTTACGAGGGGATCACCGTTTTTACGACCGGTCTTCAGGCTTCCCTGGTGGAACCAAAGAGCATTCAAGGCGTTCGCTGGCGTGGAGAGATCGCGGCGCTGTGCGTTGTTCTGATGTGGGTGATTCCTCGACCGCGCCGGCGGTGGCGGGCGCTGGGTGTATTGATTCTTCTGGGTGCGGGCTTGAATGTTCTCGGCGGATGCAGCCCCAACGGAGGTGGGTCTTCCACTGTGACGACAACGACAACGACGCCACCAACTACACCTGCGCCGCGAACGACTGCAGGGACTTACACGGTGTCGATTACAGCAACTTCGGTTTCACCCACTGGTTTTCCGTCTTCTCCGGTGGCTACTATCACTCTGACGGTTAACTAGCGCCTGATAGCTGGGCAAGTGCCGGTGGGGGCTGAGGATAGCGGCTTTGGGGGTAGGGGGCCGCCGCGTTCCAAGTGTCCTATAGAACAAATTTGTTTCAGGAAAGTGTTCGACGAGATGTTCATGGTGCGAACGCCGGGCGTATACTTTCGGCGTCTAGCTGGGATTTTGCAGTTCGTGCCGGAGGCTTCGATGAAGGCCATTTCCAAGTCAACATTCTTAGTGCTGGGGCTGTGGTTAGCGGTCGCGGCGTGCGTTTCCTTGAAAGCGCAGGAGACTGGGGCAATTACGAGTTCGGGTCAGGATGCGTTGACGTCCCAGATGGATAACGGCGCGCGACCCGGTGACTCGCATGTTCGAATTGTGCGGTTGAGCGATGCGAAAGGTCATTTGGGGTTGGACCGCAAGACCGGTGCGGGGTTCGAGCAGACGATGTCGAATATGCCGATCGTTCAGGGCGAGAGGCTGGCAACTGCGGATGGGTATGCCGAGGTGGAGTTCGAAGACAACAGCACACTGCGGGTGGCTCCAAACACTGAAGTAAGTTTTCCTTTGCTGGCGCTGAGGAGTACGGGCGCAAAGGCTTCAACGATGAAGGTTGCGAAGGGAATCGTGTATGTAAGCACGGAGAGCACGAAGGATAATGAGTTCCTGCTAGAGGCTGGTGACGCGAAGATGGTCGTGGGTCCTTCGACGCATCTGCGACTGGACTTCGATGGTGACGCGGCACTGCTTGCGGTGTTCAATGGAAGCGTCGAAGTGCAGCGGGGCGATGAGACCACGGTGGTGAATAAGAAAGAGACATTGTCGTTGGCCGCAGGGCAGATGTCGGTGACGAAGAAGATTGCAGAAGGCTCTTTCGATGCGTGGGATAAGGAATCCGCGGAATATCATGAGCGGTATTCGCATGCGAACGCGTTTGCGGGCAACGGAAATTCGTTCGGGTTGAGCGATTTAAATTACTACGGAAACTTTGTCAATGTGCCGGGGTATGGATCTTTCTGGCAGCCGTATTTTATAGGTGCGGGATGGAGTCCTTACGCAAACGGAGTGTGGGCACTATATCCCGGAGCGGGCTATTCGTGGGTTTCCCCCTATCCATGGGGATGGCTGCCTTATCACTCGGGAGCTTGGTCGTTCGTTCCAGGCTTTGGATGGGGGTGGCAGCCGGGCAGCTCTTTCAATGGCTTGAATAATGTTGCGATGACGAACGGTGCGATCGGCGGCGGCAGTGCGGTCGCTGCGGCAGGAACAGTGGGCAAGGGTGTTGTGCATTCTCCGATGCGGCCGGCGGTGATGCCGCAGGCTCCCACGACAACTGCTGCTGCGAGACAGTCGCTGGTACTTTCCAATGAGAAGCCGATCGTGTTCTCGAAGGAAGAGAGGCCGGGAAACTTCGTATTTCAGAAGGATTCTGCGGGACTAGGAGTTCCGCGAGGATCGCTGGGAAATCTCAATAAGATTTCGAACGACGTGGGACGGCACGGGTCGGCGAATATGGAGGTTTATGCTGCGAATCCACATCCCGGGATGGAGCGTGGAGGCGACCACGGAGCGAATCGTCCGTCTGGGCCTGCGACGCTGAGGCCGGCTTCGCGAGCGGATGAATCGACCGGTTATCGCGGTGGCAATGAGGCTGCTGCGGCGATGCGTCAGGGCGGCGGGAATCCGCAGTCGAATAGTGGACAGGCATCACCTTCGTATCATGGCGGTGGTGGTGGTACTTCGCCTGCACCGATGAGCGCGCCCGCTCCAGCGCCGAGTGCGGCTGGTGGCGCAGGAGCGCGTGGGCCGGTAGCCGCTCCGAGATAAGTCGAGCGGACAATCTCGTTTCTTTGAAGAGAGTGTGAGTTTCTGCGTCTTGTCGTACTCTGACATAGAGGAGAGAAGATACTTTTATGTCGGATGAGGATCTGAGAGCAGAGATTGAACGGCTACGTGCTGAGAACGATAAGTTGAAGAATAAACCTGCGCGAGGCCTGACGTTGAAGGTGAGCGAAAAGGGTGGCGTGTCACTGTATGGAGTGGGACGGTTCCCGGTGACGCTGTATAAGGAACAGTGGCGCAGGATTCTCGGGATGGCGGCAGAGATTGAGACGTTCATTCAGGAAAATGAGAGCTCGCTGAAGGCGAAGGAGTAGCGACATAGGAAGCTGTCCGGCTTCCGTTCGCGACGCTTCGGTTTAGATGTCGATCGCAACAACCTCATGGTCGAGGACCGTCGGTACGGTAAGGGTTACGGTGTCTCCTTTGTGGGTGACCTCGACGATTTTTTCCGCGACGAGCAGCTTGGCTTGTCTTATCCGGGCGTTCCCGGGTAGCCGCAGCTTGATGGTTTGTGCGCCGACCGGAAAGAAATCGCGGTACGGGCCCTTCATCGCCATGGGATTGGTGAGGTTGACGAGGTGAACGGTGATAGAACTGGGATTTCGCCAGACCGTCGTATCGAGCAGGCCGGGGCCAATGACTTCAATCGACTGAGGCTCGTCGCTTGCCCATGCGATGACATTGCGGAGAAGCTTCAGATGGTCGGGTGAGAGGACCTCCCAGAAGGTGCGGTCGATGTCGAAGGGAATGTAAGCCACGCGCCCGTGAAGCTGACGGAGATACAGGCAGGAAATCTCGGTTTTGGGTTGACGCGGGTAGACCTTCTCCATGGGCAGATCGGGATAGCTCGGGATAAGGGTGATCGGAGTCTCCGGGAACCGCTCACGCGGAGTGACTTCGAGACGGGAGACGCCGTTGATGATTCGAGGTGCGTCTTCGAGACCAGTGAAGATGATGTGATGCGGGAGAGCCTCATGCTCGAGACGAAGGTAGGAGTTAAGCATCGGGCTTGGGGGGTGGGTAGTGAAGTCGACGCCGAAGAGATCAGCGAGTGCGAAGTTTTTCCGCGGTACGCCGAATTCATCGTAGAGGCTGGTTTCGTGAGTGGCGATGAGGCTGCCTCCGTCTTTTACATAGGCGCGGAGCTGGTCGCATTGCGCATCGCTGAGCGCGGCGATGTTGGGGAGGATAAGCGTTTTGTAAGGGGCCAGATGCGCAGCGTCCAGATTGCGGTCGTGCACCATCTCGAAGGGAATGCGTGATTCGATAAGAGCCTGATACCAGCCGAGTGCGTGATCTTCGACTTTGGCCTGAGTATGGTCTCCGCCGTAGTACAGCGCCGTCTGCTGCGAGTAGACGAGGCCGACACGAGCGAGCGGTTGCCGGTGCGTGAGGTAGTACTGATTCTTTTCGGTCCAGAGATAGATCTCTTCGACCCCCTTGAGCCAGCGCTCGTCGTGAAGGGTGGCGGAGAATTTGCTAAACCAGGGACGCATTCCATTGGCAATGGCATCGAGGGCCCAGATCCGAATCTCAGCGTTGCTGTTGACGCTGTCTTTCCAACGGTAGGGTTCTTCGAGGCCGACGCCGAAGAGACCTATAACAGGTTTGTTGCCCATGGTGGCGCGATACTCCTTTGCGGTCTTGCCCATGAGCCAGGGCGGCTGGAGTCCGCGGCGAGCCTGGCGGTCGGCGACGAGCATGGGAGTGCGCTCACTGATGGCAATGGTGTCGAGTGGGTTGTGTGCGCCGCTTCCGTTGTTGGGGATCGAACTGGCTTCAGGATTGATGGCGCGGATCTCTTTGTTCCAAACATCGAGAACGCTGATAAGACGTTGAGAACGCCATGCGATGTAGGCTTTGCGCGCCGGATCCTGGGGATTGGCGGTGCGGGGTAGATCGAGGCCAGTGGCAGCTTTGAAATTTTCTGTGCAGTGAATGCAGTAGCAGTCACCTGAGCCGTCCCAGCGGTTGAAGAAGAGACCGTCGGGGCGATAGCGCGCCATGATCTCTTTGTGAACTGCGGTCATGAACTCGAAGTTGTAGGGACCGAGGGCACAGCTGACCCACATCTCGGGTGAAGACCAGTGGCGGCGTGGATTGCCGCTGGCATCGACGGCGATCCAATCGGGGTGTGCGGCCTTGGCATCGTCGTAGGTGGCGTGCGGGTCGGTGCGGATGAGCACGGACATGTTGAGTTTGCGACAACCGGTGACTAGCTCGCCAAGAACGTCACGGTCGTTGAGCCAAGCGCTGCGATGGTGAAACGGAATTTGTGTGGGATAGTAGGCGACACAACCTCCACCACTCAAACAGACTGCATCGGAGCGTGTGCGCTTAAAGTAGTCGAGCCAGAAGGAAAGATCGTAGTGTGCGGGATCATCCTCGACGAGGGTGAGCTGCCCCCAGCGCATCGGTTCTGAAGCCCATGCAGGGACGTTAACGGGCGTGGATGTCGATTGTGACCAGAGAGAACTTGCGGCAAATGGAGAGAATGCAGCGGCTGCGCCTGCGACCGTGGTTGATTGAAGGAATTCGCGACGCGTGAGGGACGGAAAGCTCATGCGCTTCATGGTACGCGAGCTTTTATTGCAAGGTGCAGGGAGGATCCTGCACCTTGTTTTTTTGTTGTGCGAGCCTAGCCGATGAAGCTGATGGTCGTGGTGTCGTTTCCAACGGTGGTTGAGGTAAGGACCTTGCCACTAGAGGTTTCGATGTTCATGATGTCGCCTGTCTGCGGGTTGGCTGTGGTGTTGTTGTTGCCACAGGCGATGGCCGAAGTGAAGGTGACAGGCGTGAACTTCGGCAGAGACGAGTGAGGCTCGCCGCCATCCGGCGCTTCCATGATCCATTCGACCGAGCTTCCATTGAAGCTTGCCCCGGGTGGAGGAGCAAGCGTGATAGAGAAGTGCTGGCCACTTGCTTCATTGGCGAAAGAGATGGTTGCGGCGGTTTTGTTATTCACGTATTGAACGGAGCAGTAAACCTGCTGCCCTGGGCTGACGGGGAAATTGGCGATGTTGGTCTGGAAGATATACGGAGGCGAACCAGGAACCTGCGGGGCGAACCACTCGTACCAGGCTACGTAGGTGGCGACTCCCGATGCGCTGACATGCTGCTGGATGCCAGCTTGCACGACGTCGTTCGAGACGAAGAAGCCGTCGAGACCGAGCCATGAAGATGAGTTCCATCCACCTTCAGTTCCCTGCGGTTCCGTTGGTTTGGAGACTGTCGGAATCGTCCAGTAGCCTACCACCGTAGTCCAGCTTCCAGTCTTGGTGCCGGCTCCGGCCCAGACGCTGCCAAGGTAACTGGTGTCAGAGACTTTTTTCGGGAGAACCTTGAGATTGTGGGTTCGGCCGATCTGCGGATGCATCTCGGGAACGATGCGGTCTTTTGCTAGCCATTTGCGGGAGAAGAACTTGTCCCATGCTGCCTTGAGTCTGGGTTCGCTGGAATCGGGCTTGCGCCAGAGGAGGCCGAGCTTGCTGTGTTCCGTCTGGCTGGCGGTCTGTGGATCGAAACCATCTGGAGGAGCCGGGGTAAGGTAAACACCTTTGAGGTTTGTTGGTTGTAGCTTGTAGGGAAATTTCGCGAGGAAGGCTTTTTCGTCGAAGGTGGATTGAGGAGGTGTTTCAACTGCTGGGGACATGGAGATCTCCTTAGGAATTGAGTGAAGGAGGATTTTTGCCCAATCTCAAACGCTTCTACTCTTAGGGAATAGTGGCCGATAGCGAGGAAGTGTTTCACGGAAGTGCATTGCGGCGCAAATGACAGTGCTGACGAAGGAACAAGAGTGTGCGGCTTCAATAAGTTATGTGAGAGCCGTCAATCTACGATAAAAATCGTTGACATACGACAAGCGTCGTACTATTGTACAGCTCATGCGAAAGACACGAGATATTCCGGTAGCACCGATTCCGACGGAGGCGGAGCTAGAGATTCTGAATATTCTCTGGGCTTCAGGTCCTGCAACTGTTCGCGAGGTGCACAGCGCATTGAGCGGCAAGAATACAGGTTATACGACGGTTCTGAAGCAGATGCAGGTGATGACGGAGAAGGGGTTGCTGGAACGAAGCGAGCGGTTTCGATCTCATGTCTACTCTGCTCGTCTGCCGCGGGAGAAGACGCAGCAACAGCTGGCTGGCAACCTGTTACAGCGCGCGTTTAATGGGTCGGCGAAGAACATGGTGCTTGGCGCGCTCTCAGCGAAAAGGGTTTCCGCAGCGGATCTTGCAGAGATTCGCGAGATGCTTGACCGGTATGAGCGAGGTTCGCGATGAATGTGTTCGCTTCGCATGAAACTGCAATTTTGATTCACTCACTAGGCTGGACTCTCGTGCATTTTTGCTGGCAGGGAGTCGTTGTCGCGTTGTTGTTGTGGTGTGCGCTTACGCTGTTGGCGGGAAGGCGTCCGCAGTTGCGTTACGGCGCCGCATGTTGTGCGCTGGTTCTGATGCTGTTGTTGCCTTCGATGACATTTGCACGGATCGTAATGAGAAGCGCAAGTCTTGAAAGTGCGGAGGGACACACTACGGCAAGTTGGATTCCTTCGTTTGGCTTGCCGAGTGAACCGGGCGGACCGATGGAGCCGTGGATGGATCACGTGGCGCGCATGGTGGACCAGGCGATGCCATGGATCCTCGCCCTCTGGCTGGCAGGCGTCGTGCTGTTCATTCTTCGTTTAAATGTAGGTCTGATTGCAACGGCGAGGCTGAGATCGAAGGCGATACTGTCGTTGCCGGAAGACCTACAGGCACAGTTTCGGAGGTTGTGCGAGAAGCTTGCCATTACGCGGCCGGTGAAGCTGATCGGCTCTGCTGTGGCGCAAACACCGATGGTTGCAGGATGGTGGCGTCCAGTGGTGCTGATTCCTATGGGGTGTCTTACAGGATTGTCGACGGGCCAGATTGAGGCGATTCTCGCCCACGAGCTTGCCCATATTCGGCGCCACGACTACCTGGTCAGCGTGCTGCAGGCACTGGTGGAAGCACTGTTGTTTTATCATCCCGCCGTCTGGTGGGTTTCGAAACAGCTTCGCAGAGAGCGTGAGTATTGCTGCGATGATCTCGCGGTAAAGGTTGGCGGGAATACGCTGGATTATGCAAAAGCTTTGTCGTTGCTTGAAGAGAGACGTTCCTCGGTCCATATCACTGCGCTCGGCGCAAACGGAGGAGTTTTGACAATGCGAATCAAACGCTTGCTTCGCTATGAAGAGGATCCCGCAGTTTCGCGTATCGCATCGCTCGCGGTACTGGCGGCTGTCGTAGTGGCCGGGGGATTGTGGATTGCAACGGGGGCACGTGCGGAGACGGGGCACGATACGTCAAAACAGGATGCGCAGAGCACGCCAAATGTGAATATTTCGCCGGCCTATCGGGACTGGCTCGATCAGGATGTCGTTTGGATTATCAGTCCGGAGGAAAGTCATGCTTACCTGAATCTGGCCAACGACGAAGAACGCGACCAGTTCATTAAGCAGTTCTGGTTGCATCGCGACGAGCCGGGTGCTGCGCCAAACAGTTACAGATCGGAGCACTACAGACGGGTTGCATATTCCAATCAGCACTTTGGAACGACGCAGGAGGCTGGTTGGAAAAGTGTGCGCGGGCATCTTTATATTGCGTATGGAAGGCCGGATTCTCTGGATTCGCATCCGGCCGGCGACGGCGAGAGCAAGATGCCGATGGAGGTGTGGCACTATGCCAATCTCGATGGGATTGGAAAGAACGTTGATCTCAAGCTGGTAGATACATGTAACTGCGGTAATTACGTATTGCGGTCATATCACGGTGATTCTGTCTCTCAACCACAAAAGCTCCAGGATTTGAGAGGCGCAGCGCAGTCTCACTAGCGGTTTTAAAAAGAAAACGCCGCATATGTCCGGAATTGGAGTTGCGGCGTTTTCTATTTGCAAAAAACATGTAACTTATTTTGGACCTGGAGGGATGTAGGTTTCGAAGAAGCGCATCATGAGGCTATAGCGGTGAACGAGAGTACCTGTGCCTTCACTGATGCCATGGGTGCGGTTGGGGTAGTCCATGAAATCGAAGGGCTTGCCGAGTTCGATGAGGCGATTGACGAGGCGCTCGGTTCCCTGGAAGTGGACGTTATCGTCTCCGGAGCCATGCATGATGAGGAGATGACCCTGCAGGCCTTCGGCGAAGGTGATGGGTGAGCCGTCGTGGTAGCCCTTGGCGTTCTCCGTGGGCAGGCCCATGTACTTTTCCTGATAGATGGAGTCGTAGAGTTTTTCATCGGCGACGGGCGCGAGAGCGACTCCGGCTTTGTAGATGTTGGGATAGCGGAACATCGCGTTGAGAGTGGCTGATCCGCCGCCGCTGTGGCCCCAAATTCCGACGCGGTTGGCGTCGACGAAGGTGTGCTGGCGTGCGAACTCCTGAACTGCTTCAGCCTGTTGCTTGGACGAGAGAACACCGATGGCGCCATAGACGACTTTGCGCCATTCGCGTCCGCGCGGCGCGGGAGTGCCCTGATTGTCGAAGCTGACGACGATGTAGCCTTCGCGGGCGATGGCTTTTTCGAGGACGAATCCCCAGCGGTCCTGTACGGTGGTTGCGGCCGGCTCGCTGTAGACGTTGACGAGGACAGGATATTTTTTCGCGGGATCGAAGTTGGGCGGCTTAATCATGAACGTACTGAGCTTGATGCCGCCACTGACGGGAGTTTCGAGAAATTCTACTGGTTGTGAGTTGATTGAGCTTTCTTTTGCGACGAGGGAGTCGTTGCTTTGGAGGACATGAACGACTTTGTTGTTGGGGATTTGAACGAGTTCATAAGTGGGAGGGTGCGTTGTGCTTGAGTACGTGTGGAGAGCCCAGTTTGCGTTGGGAGCGATGTTATAGGAGTGACGGCCAGTCTGGTTGGCAGGCGTAATACGTTCGGGGGCTTTCGAGCCGTCAAGCGGGGAACGGTAGAGGTAGGCGCGGATAGGGTCGTCGGGGGATGCAAGGAAATAAAAGAAGCCGTTTGCCTCGTCGATGGAGAGGGGAGTGATGATGTCGCCAGGGAAGTTAGTGATGAGATGGGCCTCGCCTGTCTTGCGCGAGACGAGATACGCATGACGCCAGCCGTCGCGCTCGCTGATCCAGAGGAGGGACTGACGCGGGCCGGAGTTTTTGTCGTCAATCCATTCGAAGTTGTTCATGATGTCGACCCATGCGGCATCCTGATCTTCGAAGAGTTTGTGCGCTTCCCCGGTGTGGGCGTCGGAGAGGTAGAGCTGGTTAGTGTTCTGAAGGCGGTTGAGATATTGGAGCGCGATCTGGTCTGAGTCGACCCAATCGAGGCGCGGAATGTAGTGGTTGCGAGGATCGCCAGGAAGTTTGATCCATGCGGTCGCGCCGCCGTTGGCGGAGATGATGCCGGCGCGGACGGAGGCGTTGGTGCCTCCTGGCTGCGGATATTTGTAGCGGAAGACAGCAGGGTATTGCTCGCGGGTGTCGTTGATCAGGGAGAACTCGCCTACGCCGGATTGGTCGAATTGCCAATAGGCGATGCTGCGGGAGTCAGGACTCCAGCGGAAGGCGTCGCGGAGGGAGAGTTCTTCTTCCGTGACCCAATCGGTAGTGCCGTTGATGATGTCGAAGGATCCGTCGGTGGTGAGTTGAGTGATTTTCTTTGAGGCGAGATTCTGCACGTAGATGTTGTTGGTCCGGACGTAGGCTACGGATTTCGTGTCAGGAGAGAACTTGGCGAACATCATGGTTGCCGCCGGGCCATCGCCCCCGAGTTTGGTGAGCTTGCTGTCTGCGAGGGAGAGCGCCCAGTAGTCTCCGCGAGTGCGCTGGCGCCAGACCCGCTGCGCGTTCGTGAAGATGAGGAGGGATTTACCGTCGGAGGACCAGTGATAGTCGTCGATGGGGAGCGGTTTGTCGGCGCCCGCAGGCGTGAGTTGTGCGGCGGAGACGAGGACGGTTCGTTTGCCAGTGGCGATTTCGTAGGCAATGAGCTCAGTAGCTCCGGCGGCAGAGGGCTCCAGGACGGTGTAGCGGTCTCCATTGTCGAGCCATCGCATGGCCGGGGCAGGCTTGGTTGCGAATTCGTTCTTGTCGAAGTTGGCGTGGAGTGTGTCTGTGAATGCTTGCGAGGGCACGTTTTGCGCGGAGAGGCCAAAGGAGCTCAGAAGCAATACGGCGCTGACGACAGTCGTGCGTAGGCAGCAGGGAATACCTGAAAGTTCGATTCGCATGGTTGCGGTAAGTCTAATGCAGACTCAGCAAGCGCGTCGAAGGATGGGCCGAATCCCGGCCCATCCTTCGCAGGTGAAAAGTGCAAAGGTTGGCTAGACGTTGAATTTGAAAAAGAGAATGTCGCCGTCTTTGACGACGTAATCTTTGCCTTCAGAGCGGAGTAGGCCTTTTTCTTTGACAGCCTGTTCGCTGCCGTACTTGAAGAGGTCGTCCGAGGCGTAGCAGTCGGCCTTGATGAAACCTTTTTCGAAGTCGGAGTGGATGACGCCTGCGGCTCCGGGGGCTTTGGTTCCGCGTTTGATGGTCCAGGCTCGGACTTCCTGCACGCCCGCTGTGAAGTAGGTGATGAGATCGAGCAGCGCGTAGGCGGAGTGAATAAGGCGGTTGAGCCCGGGCTCTTCGAGGCCAACGGATTCGAGGAATTCGGTGCGTTCGGCGGGTTCGAGCTGGGCGATTTCGGATTCGAGTGCGCCGGAGATGCGGACGACCTGCGAACGTTCTTCGGCGGCGCGTTTTTCAACGGCTTCGGTGTAGGCATTGCCTGTGATGAGGCCTGACTCGTCAACGTTGGCGACATAGAGTTGCGGTTTGGCTGTGATGAGAAAGAGGTCGCGGGTATAGGGCTTCTCTTCGTCGGTGAGATCGACAGTGCGGGCAGGCTTGCCAGCTTCGAGGGCGGCTTTGAGCTTGGACAGAACGGCGAACTCAGCCTTGATCTTGTGGTCGGCGTTGGCGGGCTTGTTTAGTTTTTCAACTTTGGCGTGACGCTTATCGACGGTGTCGAGGTCGGCGAGGAGGAGCTCGGTGTTGATGATGTCGATGTCGTGGAGCGGGTTGACCCCTCCGGCGACATGGACGACTTCGGGGTCATCGAAGCAACGGACGACGTGGGCGATTGCGTCGGTGGCACGGATGTGGCCGAGGAACTGGTTACCAAGGCCTTCGCCTTTGCTTGCGCCTTCGACGAGGCCGGCGATGTCGATAAACTCCATGGTGGTGGGGACGAGGGAATTGGGTTTGATGAGGTCCGCGATTTTGGCGAGACGCTCGTCAGGGACGGTGACGACGCCTGTGTTGGGGTCGATGGTGCAGAAGGGATAGTTAGCGGCTTGCGCTTTGGCCGAGGTGAGGGCGTTGAAGATCGTGGATTTTCCGACGTTGGGGAGGCCAACGATTCCGCAGTTCAATGGCATTGGGTGCTGATTCCTTGTTTCGAGGGCTGGTTACGAGGCTTGTTTTGGCGTCGTGGGATTGTCTTTAACAGGATAGTTCATCGCGGGATTTCAGGCATGACGCTGTGTCCGTGCTGATGCAGGTCGAATGCCCGTAAGTTTTTGAACACCTGTCGAATCAGGGAGTGGTTGGGGAGATTTTGCAGGGGCCGTAATTCTTTTCGAGTTTTCCGACGACGAAATATCGCTTGCCCGTGGCGTCTTTTCTTTTCTTGCCGGAGAATTTAGCGCGCTGATTGATCTTGATTGTCGCAGGGTCGCCGAGAAGGTCATAGGTCTGATGATCGCTCTCGTTCTGGAGGGTTACCGAAGGAGGCGTGGAGACGGGGCAGCCGGTGATTGACGCGCCTAGGGCAGGTTTTGGAAATAGAATTACAAGAACGGCCAGGAGAACGATCGGCGTGTGTGGCGGACGGAACTTCAAGAAGAGCCTCGTTTCCCTGATGTGGCGGTGAAGAGTGGTTTGGCGACAGTCTGCATTGACTTTAATTGAGGGTCAAGATAATTTTGGTCGCTGCCGTAGCGGAGATGGTTCGTCTAATCTTTGAAATCAAATGAAGGGTCTTGTGAAAGGTCTTGGGTTTCAGTCCGTGGTATTGGTTGCTGTAGCTTGCGCGGGTACGACGATGGCGCAGACGACGCTGCATACGACAACTACACTGGTCGTGGTGCCGACCCTTGTGCAGACCGCGGATAAAGGAATGGTGTATTCGCTGACGGCTTCGGATTTTGTGGTGACCGACAACGGTATTCCACAGAAGGTGATTCTTGAGGAAGAGGCGAAAAGGCCTCTGTCGCTGGTGGTCTTGATTCAGACGGGTGGCGCGGCTCGCGGACAGTTTCCAAGTTACGTGAAGCTTGAGACGATGCTAGATTCCGTTCTTGGCGGATCCCCAAATAGAGTTGCGATCGCAAATTTTGACAGTCGAGTCGTGGGCGTATCGCCGTTTGCGTCGGACATTTCGCAGTGGAGCGACGCAATCAACAAGCCCGTTGCGGGGGACAACGGTGTCGCGATCTTCGATGGGATTGCGTATGCCCTGGAACTGCTGAAGAAGGAGCCCGTGGGCAACCGGCGCGCTATTTTGTTGATCAGTCAGGAACACGATAACGGCAGCAAGACAACACTGCCGGAGGTTGTGCGGGATTTAGGCGAGTCGAATGCAGTGGTCTACAGCGTTACTTTTTCCGCGGAGAAGACTGCGGTGAAACAGGCGTTCAAGGACTCGCCACAATTGAATCCGCCGATCCAGGTGGTTCATTCCGATAGCCCCATCCAGCCCGTAAACGATCCGGCTTATCCTACCCAGGGATATTTTAATCTCGATGCGCCACTTCGGCTCATCATCGGCGCGATGCGGAAGGATCTTTCGGCAGAGGTGGCTCAGCTTTCGGGCGGGGATTCGATTCGTTTTGACGGGCGTGGCGAGTTGGAGGCGGCGGTGGATGCAATAGGGAGCCGACTCAGAAATACTTATTTTCTTAGCTTCTCTCCGACTTCGAATGAGCCCGGGGTTCATACGATTAAAGTTTCGCTGCCTCGTCATCCGGAGATGATTGTTTCGGCGAGGACGAGTTACTGGACTGAGAATTCAAGCGGAAGATAAAAACTGCAACACGAAGCACTTCACGGCATAGCGTGAGGGCGGGCGGCGATAAGAGCTTCAAAGCCTTCTGAGATCTGTAAGTGCTGCCTGTCCAGTTCCTGATAAAGCTTTTCCGCGACAGTGCCCGCTTCTTCGGCCTCGGTCGCCTGGTTCTGTTTAAAAAGATTGGTACGATCCGAGAGGCGGTTAGACAGGGCGAGAGCGATGTTTTTGAATTCATGGACTTTGAAATGAAGCTCATCGCGACCGAGATACGGTCTTAGCTGGAACAACTTTTCCTCAAGCTGCTTGATGAGACCTTTGAGTTCCTCGGTTGAAACAACGGAGTTCTTCACGTTGTCGCGTGCGTTATTGCGAATCCGATAGATGAGTTCGACGACTGAAGGATATTTGTCTCGACGGATTTTGAAGATTTCAATACTCTCCTGAGTCTCTACTGCGAGTTCGGCCTTTTTGATCTCTTGTTGAATGATGTAGGAACTGCGAATGCCTTCGATGTCTTTGAGAAGGTCGGCTTTCAGGCACTCAAGGCTGCCGGAGTAGCGCCCCTGTTCTTCGGTAAGCTTTGCGTCGGTCTTTATCTTGAGATCTGCGTTGAGTTCGGCGAGCTTTTCTGCGTAGGCGGCTTTGGTGGCTTCGAGCCGCTGATCGAAGTGGAACTTGATGCGCTTGTCGACGAACTTGTCGAGAATAAATTGTCCGGCGAGGAGGATGATGCCGGAGCTGCCGACAGCGGCGAGCACGATTTGTGTGATCTCTCTAAGAAGAGTCATCTTTCACCTCGCGCTTGAGGTTAGAACATGGACTTAACGATCCCCTGTGTCTCCGGGCTGAGGTCGAAGATTTGCTGAATTTGATTGGCGAAGAGCGTCTCTGCCAGAGCCGGGCCGTCCTGCATGGCGAACTTCATTTGGGGGAACCGTTCCTTGAGTTCGGCGATGATGTTGAGAACGGCCATGGGAGCCATCGTAAAGGCTATGCCGTTGTGCACGACGATCATCTCAGGCTCTGTGACTTCGATCTGCCGCGTCATGCGCTGACGAATGCTTGCTTGATTCTCCTCGAGAAATTCGCCGGGCCTGGCTCGCATGTCCCGCTCTGCTTCCCGCGCGTATTCAGGGAGGAAGAAGTAGATGTGCTGAAACTGGTAGGCGGCAAGTTCAGGCTTAGCGGCCATTCTCGCGATGCGATCCTCGACACCAGGGTCGGAGGTGCTGTGAATGACGAGGATTCGCCGCATAGGTACACCCCGCGGATGATTTTGGCCGGTGCAAGGAATGTAGCTGAGCCCCAGTCGGCGGTCAAGGACTCGAAGACGGTGGGGGAACGAAAGGAATGGCTTGTCGGTTGGGCAGCGGGAGGGTAGGCTGGTTGCAACGTTCGAGGTGACGATGATGCGGAAGATTGGCTTGACGTGTGCGATGGCGGGATTGATGTTTTCGGCAGGGGCTTTTGGACAGATGTCGATGCCTATGGCGCAGGCTCCAGCAGGTCCGAGCGGGCCGGCGGGCGAAGTGCAGCGGAGCTATGCGGCTGCCAAAGGGAATATTTTGAAGTCAGCGGACAAGATGCCCGCGGCGGACTACAGCTATAAGCCTGAGCCGGATATCCGAACCTATGCGCGGGTGTTGAACCATATCACTGAGGCCCAGGTACGAAGCTGCGGTGCGCTGAACCATACGGCTCCTGAGAGTCTGCCGAAGACCCCGGACGACGCGGCGGATAAGGCGACGATCGTTGCCGCGCTGAATGCTTCGTTTGCCGAATGCGATAAGGCGTTCGCCTCCCTGACCGATGCGAATCTTCTGGACATGCTCGACCTGGGGCGCGGGAAGCGGTCGCGTATCGGGCTGGCGTGGGGAGTCTCGCAGCATGATACAGAGCAGTACGCGACGCTGGCGCTCTATCTGCGGCTGAAGGGGATTACTCCTCCGAGCAGCGAGAAGTAGTTTTGTACTGCTTGCGCTAGATTAATCAAAGTGTCGAAACTTGGTCTAATTGCCGGCAACGGGCGCTTTCCGTTCCTTCTACTGGATGCTGCGCGTGCGCACGGCCTCCAAGTGGTCGTCGCTGCGATTAAGGAAGAAACGGATCTAGAGATCGACAGCCGCGCCGCGGCCGATCCGGAGATTCATGTTCACTGGATGTCGCTCGGCGAGTTGTCAAAGCTGATTGAGACCTTTCAGGCTGAGGGCGTGACGCAAGCAGTGATGGCCGGGCAGGTAAAGCATAAGCAGATCTTTTCGAGTATCCGGCCGGACTGGCGGTTGGCGAAACTGCTGCTGAGTCTGCGGACCCGCTCGACCGATATGCTGCTTGGGGCGGTGGCGAAGGTACTCGGCGATGAGGGGATTGAGTTGATTTCATCGACACAGTATCTTGAACCGTTGCTGGCGAAGAGCGGGGTTCTTACGCAGCGTGCTCCCGATACCGAAGAAGAGAAGGATGTTGCGTATGGGCGCACGGTGGCGCAGGCGATTGCCGGGTACGATCTTGGGCAGACTGTGGTGATTGCGGCACAGGCATGCGTAGCCGTGGAGGCGATGGAAGGCACGGACGCAACGATTGCCAGGGCAGGGGAGCTTTTTCGGACTCTTGATTTTGAGGCGGGAGCGGGGCAGGCGCCGAGTACTCTGCGTCGGTCAATAACGGTGGTGAAAGTAGCCAAACCTAATCAAGACATGCGGTTCGACGTCCCGGTGATTGGCGTTAGGACGATCCAGGCGATGCAATCGGCGGGTGCGACTTGTCTTGCGGTGGAGGCTGGGAGAACACTGCTGTTTGATCCTGCGGCGATTGTCGCGGCTGCGGATGAAGCGGGAATCGCGATCGTCGCGATGTAAAGATATTGTCAACGTGGTGAAAAGACTGATGTCTGGGGCGTAAAATTGCTTCGCGGCATACTCGGGCCTGCGTCTCTTACGGCCGCCAGTCGTCTACTCAAGAAGGTTTCAATAAAGGGGAATCACATGCGTAAAGCAGTTTGGATCGCAGCAATATTTGCAGTGATAGCAGCTTGCGGCTACGGTATGAAGGCCGGTGCGGCAGCTCCGGCAGACACGGCACAGGTGGGGGCCACGGCGCCCAGCTTCACTCTGCCCTCACAGGAAGACAAGCCCATCAGCCTCAGCGACTTCAAGGGGAAGTGGGTGGTTCTTTATTTTTATCCGAAGGATCAGACCCAGGGTTGCACCATCGAGGCGCACAATTTTCAGCGTGACATGGCGAAGTACGATGCGCTGAATGCTGTTGTCCTTGGCGTTAGCCTCGATACTGTCGAGAATCACAAGGCATGGTGCGCGAAGGATACGTTCAGCTTCAAACTTCTTGCTGATCCCGATCACAAGGTTGTCGATGCCTATGGCGTGCCGGTGATGGCGCGAGGAGAGATGAAGTTTGCGGCTCGCGACACATTCCTGATCTCGCCCCAGGGCAAGATCGTCAAGGTGTGGGAGAAGGTGGATCCCAACGTTCACAGCACCGAAGTCCTGGCCGCACTCGAAGAGAACAAGAAGTAGTCAGAGTAAGAGACGCAAAAAGGCCCGGATTCTCAATGAGAACTCCGGGCCTATTTGCTTGCCTGAGGAGGTTTAATTCTGTTAGGCAGTCCTTTTAGCGACTGCTTTTTTAATGGCCTTCTTCAAGATTGCCCGCTTGACGGCCTTCTTAACGGCTTTCTTAACAACCGCTCTCTTAATGGCCTTCTTGACGACCCTCTTTGCGATCGCCTTCTTCACGGCTTTCTTTGCAGCTTTTTTAGTTGCCAAGGTAATACCTCTCTTCCTTAATTTAGTGCTCTTGTTACCGGCCACCTTTTTAGGAGTGACCTTACCGCCGCGTTGAGCACTGGACTTCTTCGCGGCAGATTTCGATTTCGTAACTTTCTTGGCGGCTTTTTGTGGAGCGGCTTTCTTCGCAGCTTTCTTTGCTGGAACTTTCTTGGCAGCCTTCTTTGGAGCCGCGTTCTTCGAAACAGCCTTTACGGGTTTGTTTTTCGGAGGCGCTTTTTTGGAAGCCTTTGGCTTTGCAGGAGCTGAGACTGAACTTTGGACTGGAAGTTCTGAGGGTTTGGTTGGGGGTTGGTAGCTTGTTGCCGGTGACGGAGGCAACGCGAAGATGGTTGCCTCTTCAGCATGCGTTTCACGGATCGTTCCGTCGTCGTCCAGTTCAAGTTCCTCGTCGTCGTCCGAGGTCATCGTGACCTCTTCTTCTTCGTCTTCAAAGCGGTTGTGCAGATCGTCGTCATCATCGCCGAAGTGATCGTCATCTGCTGAGGCTGCGTAAATCTTGATGTATTCATCTTCGAACTTCATCGTCATTATCCCCTCATTACTTTTACTACTCACCACTCCAAATTTCTCTTGCGAGTGTGATGCAGAAAAACTATCTTAACGTCCCCGCTTCGGGATTCTAGCAACAGGATGCATCCAAGCGCCACCGAAGGCAAGCAATCTTTTTCACGGGGTAGTTTTTCGGACAGCTTTTTCGGTCGTTTTGGAAATGACGGTCTGATTTTTTGACGTTGGATTTTTCTTTGCGATCGTCGAAGTGGAAGTGACGCTCGGCTTTGAAGTGGATGGTTGCCGAGAATGAGCTGCAGCCGTATGAGCCGTGGTGTGGGAGTTACTCTTTCCCTTCGCCGATTTGCTGCGTGTGTGCGTTACCGGTGCGAGTTTTACCGGCTCGACGACAGCAATCGAGGTTCCAGGCTTTACGGCGTTCGAGGAGAGGTGATTCCATCGCCTCAGTTGCTCGACGGAGACACCGAAGCGGTCGGCAACGGTAACGAGAGTGTCGGTGCGGCGAACGGTGTAGCGCTGTGGGCCGTTGGCGACAGAGGATGCGACCGGAATTACGAGCTCGTCTCCGGCGTCTAGGCCATCGCTGAGGGTCATGCCATTGGTTGCGGCAATTTCGCTGGCATGGGTGTGAAGTGCGGTGGCAATGCCATCCATTGTCTCGCCAGGGCGGACGACGTGAAAGCGCCAACTACTGCGTTTATCTTCCGGAATTGTCTTAATACGTTCAGCAAAGACATCGCGCGTACCGACGGGGACGTGCAGGTCGAAGGAGATGTCACGCGGGGTTGTCATGCGCAGAAGACTTGGATTGAGAGCGACGATCTCGGGCAGCGAAGAGTTGGTGACATCGGCCACGAGGCGAAGATCGAGCGGATAGTCGACAGTGACGGTGTCGGATACGACCGGAGTGTCGGGGACAACCTTGTCGAGTCCGTACTGCTCGGGATTCTTGGCCATGATGATTGCGGCGATGATGCCGGGGACATAGTTTTTTGTCTCGCCGGGAAGGACGTTGCGACGATAAAGCTCCCAGAAGTCTGCGTAGCCGGTGCGCATGACGGCGCGCTGGACGTTGCCCGGGCCCCAATCGTAGGCCGCCATCGCGAGGTACCAGTCGCCGAACTGGTTGTACAGCGTCTTCATATACTTCGCGTAGGCGAGGGAGGATTTTTCCGGATCGAACCGCTCGTCGAACCAGCCGTTGCGCGCGAGGCCATACGCGCCTGTGGGCATGAACTGCCACATGCCGCCTGCGCCCGATCGTGGGTTGAGCGCTTGGGGCTGAAAGCCTGACTCAGCGACGGCGAGATAGATCAGATCCTGCGGAACTCCCTGGTCGCGAAGATTTTTCAGGATCATCTCTTTGTATTTTCCTGCGCGCTCCAGCGAGGCAAGCAGATGCGCGTGGCCCGCAGCGGAGTTGGAGAAATAGCTGATGAAGCCGGCGACGTAGTCATTGACGACAAGAGGGAAGTCGGACTGCGTTGTTTTGAGTTCCGCGGTAACTTTTGCTGTGAGTGCGGCGTTCGCAGGAAAAGTGACTTCGTTCGCCGCATCGAGTGGGGCGGCTTCAAGTGTGGGGGAGAACCCGTTTCCTTGTTTCAGTGCGGCCATTTCGAGCGAGTTGACTGCGTTGAGCAAGCGATCGAACTCGTCGGAGAGTTGGGGATCGGTTTTGAGATCGAGGCCGCTGGTCAGCATGAGATCGACAGCGGAGTCGAAGTCGAGGCGTGCTGCATCGAGATGTCCGGCGCGATAGTTATCGACGCCGCTGCGATAGGTGGCCTCCGCTTTGTTGATCAGTTGTTGGATCTTTGAGGCTTTAGCCGCATCCGCAGCCTGGGTTCCGGCTGCAGCGGCTTGCGCCTTGATGTTCGAGTCGGCTGCGAGTGTGGGAGCGGTCACTTGCGCGGGAGCTTTGCCCGGGGCGGCAGCTTGTTGTTGCGGACAGCCGGTAAGCATCACGAGCGGCACGCATGCAGCCACCAGTGCGCACCGCTGCACCGTTCTCTCTAAAAGTCGTTGCGCCATCGTCCTCGCTCATTGTAAGACGCCTGGCAGGCAAATGGGCTATCACCCAATCGTTCGCGGAGTACACCATGAGAACTCGGCCGGTTTGGTGTGTCATTACTGTAACTTGCGGCTGGCCTCAATATAACCAGGAGTGTACCCCCTCCCGTCCCAGGCAGCTACGCTGTGTCCCAAGATCTTTCGAGGAGTGGATGGAATGCAAGTTCGCCATTGTGGCCGGTGGGGAGCAAGATCATGTGAGCCTGCCGCTGTTCGAAGCAAGCTTCAGAAGCGGAAGACCGGGCCTACAGTAACTCCCCAATTGGTGGAATTGATGTAGTTATCGTGGGAGAGGAAGGAGAGACGAGGCGGTTTTCCGATGCCCGGTGGGTCGCGTATTGTGCTCTTGTAACGGATCAGCATTTGTTCAACCGTTCCGCGAACTGCGAAGTGCTGTGTGAAGCGGAGATCCGCGGCCAGTGCAGCGACGGCTGAGAAGTTGAAGTTGCGTTGCACCTCCGGGTTTGGGTTCGACTCCGTTGGAAGTGGTTGCGCTCTGGAGTAACTGGCGAAACCCGGAGCGAGCGATACCTTGAGAGCGAACCGTTGGCCGGAGTATCCGGAGCGAATACCGAAGTTCGCAGTGAGGAGCGAGCCGCCGACGTTGAGAGACGAAAGAGGGCTGGCATTTGGATGTCCGCCGATATCGGCGACGAAGTCAAGATATTTTCGAATGGAGATCCCGAGTTGCATACCGGTGCCGATAACTTGATTGCGGCAGTCGCTGCAGGTAGAGGTATTGGTGCCGAGCGAATATGAGTTGTAGTGGATGTAGAGGTCGCCAGCTTCGGTTGGTTTCTCATCGAAGGTGCGCTGCATCTGGGTGATGGCGATCGATTGAACCAATTCCGGATGCTCTTCGTCGCGCAACCACGGATAGTGGCCACGGAGCATGTTCGCTAGAGAGCGAGCCGGATTGAGACCAGCCCTTAGCATCTTGTAACCAAAGGTAGAGGGATAACGGTGCACGAGCGGATCGGAGATGAACCTGTCGGCAGTGTCTTCGCCGAGCATCCAAAGCATCCCGACAGTGGGGGTGATGATGAAATCCACCCATCCGGTATTGTTGGTGTACTTCGCAGTAGCAGTGCACTCTGGTTTGTCTCCCGGGCAGCCGATGGGATAAGTAAATCCGCCTTCATTGAAGATGGCCGCCTCGCCGGTGGGGCCGATCTCGGATTGCGTAGAGTAAACCGTTGCCCAGAGGAAGGCTCGGAAGACGCTGCGCCAATAGCGTGGATTGCGGGAAATATAGAGACCATGCGAACGAGGATCGTTTTGGATCTCGATGTATCCGGCGACGGCTCCCTGGAGTGGGTGGCCGACGTAGTTTACAAGAAAGCTGTCTCCGTCGTTCCATCGACGCATGTTGAATTGCTGGAGGGATGCCCAGTAATCGGACCAATAGGGCTTGTTAAGCAGCGTATGACGGTCGGTCTGATTGGCGCTCATGATGCGTACTGCATTCTCAAGCGAGTTGAAAGCGAAGGATTGGAGTAGCAGGCCTTTCCAATGATAGGGTTCGCCTACTCCTTCAGAGGGTGGCGGCCACGTATGGAAGGCGGTCTTTCCTTCTATTGAAAGAAATCCCTGGTTTGGGTCGAATCGCGGTGCGATTAATTCATTGCGCTTCCATTCGGGAGATGGTTCCAGATGCAACGCGCTGGGAGCGTCCGGAAGGTCACTGCGATCTCTGATATTGAGTTCGGTTACATCGGTGTCTGAGAATTGCGCGATGTCAGGCTCTCTCGAATCGAAGGCCTGTGAATCGAAGGCCTGCGGCCACCCAGGTGTAGATGGCAGTACGAGAAGGAGCGCAAGAACAAGTCGAATCATCTCGGATCCAGGCGTTTCGAAGTACCTTCTTCTCGAAGTTAGCTGCGGGCGAGGGCCAGCGGAACTGGGAGAACTCCCAGTACGGTGCAGGATGCGGATTTTCCTGCTTCGCGGTTGATGCGCACGTACGCGGCGTGAGCCTTGCAGCAGTGTTAAACTGGATACTGAGGCCACCTAGCTCCAAAATGGATCCGAGTCACATTCGCAACTTCGCGATCATCGCGCATATTGATCATGGCAAGTCCACCCTTTCCGACCGGCTGCTCGAGCTGACCGGCTCACTGACTGCGCGCGAGATGCAGGCCCAGGTGCTTGACGCTATGGACCTTGAACGCGAGCGCGGCATCACGATCAAGGCGCACACCGTTCGCATGATCTATAAGGCGCACGATGGCGAGACTTACCAGCTCAACCTGATCGACACACCGGGTCACGTTGACTTCAGCTATGAGGTTTCGCGTTCACTTGCTTCGTGCGAGGGTGCGCTTCTTGTAGTCGATGCGTCGCAGGGCGTTGAGGCGCAGACGCTGGCGAATGCTTATCTGGCGATTTCAAACGGACTTGAGATTATTCCCATCATCAACAAGATCGATCTGCCGAGTGCGGATATCGAGCGCACGAAGGAGATGATTGAGAAATCGGTGGGCTTGCCTGCAAGCGATGCGATCGCTGTAAGTGCGAAGACCGGTCTGAATGTCGATCAGATTCTCGAAGCCGTTGTTACCTTGCTGCCGCCGCCGGAAGGGAACCCTGAAGCGCCGCTGCAGGCTTTAATCTTCGATAGTTGGTTCGATCCTTACAGAGGCGTGATCGTACTTGCGCGCATCATCAACGGCAAGCTAAGCAAGGGCATGAAGATCAAGGTCATGTCGAATGGAAAGACCTTCGACGTGGAGAGCATGGGAGTGATGACACCGAAGCCAGTCGAGCTGACTGAGCTCACGGCGGGCGAAGTCGGATTTTTTGTCGCGACCATCAAGAACGTTGCGGATACCAAGGTCGGCGACACAATTACTTCGGTTGAAAATCCTTGCAAGGAGGCTTTACCGGGGTTTGAAGACATCAAGAGCATGGTCTTCGCCGGTTTGTATACGGTGGATTCGCACGAACACGCGATGCTCCGGGATGCGCTGGAGAAGCTGCGGCTAAACGACTCGAGCTTTACCTTTGAGCCGGAGTCTTCGGTTGCTCTGGGTTTTGGTTTTCGCTGCGGATTCCTGGGGCTGCTCCATCTGGAGATCATTCAGGAACGGCTGGAAAGGGAGTACGGGCTCGATCTGATTACGACGGCCCCGGGTGTGCGCTACAACATCACGTTGACGGATGGAAGCGTTGTCGAGGTAGATAATCCTTCGCGCTGGCCTGATCCTTCGGAGATCGAGCAGATCGAAGAGCCTGTGATTACTGCGAAGATTCTGACGAATGAAGAGTATGTGGGTGGAATTCTGAAGCTGGTGGAAGAGAAGCGCGGACGGCAGCAAAACTTCGAATATGTTTCCGAGACGCGCGTGATGTTGACCTATGAGCTTCCGCTCAATGAGATCGTTCTGGATTTCTACGACAAGCTCAAGTCGGTCTCGCGTGGGTATGCGTCGCTCGACTACCATCTTGCCGGCACGTGGATTTCGCCGATGGTGAAGATGGATATCCTGGTTTCAGGTGAGCCAGTCGATGCGCTTTCTATCATCGTGCACCGCGATTTCGCTTATGAACGCGGCAAGGCGCTGGTTGCGAAGATGCGTGAACTGATTCCGCGGCAGATGTTCGAGGTGGCGATCCAGGCGGCAATCGGTTCGAAGATTATTGCGCGCGAGACTGTCACGGCGATTCGCAAAAACGTCATTGCCAAATGCTATGGCGGCGATATTTCGCGTAAACGGAAGCTGCTCGAAAAGCAGAAAGAAGGCAAGAAGCGGATGAAGCGAATCGGAAAGGTCGACATTCCGCAGGAGGCTTTCCTCGCTGTTCTCAAGGTGGGTGAGGAATAGGGTGACGTGTTCGAGGAGTGGCAGAAAAGATGCTTCCCACCGTGCGAGATATGGCAAGAAAAAGCAACTCGCGGGTGAATATCAGACGTTCGAGCGCAGAATCCTGAGGGGTTGATGCATGAGGTTGTAATCTGGATGTAACGCTAATCTGTGGAAACCCTTGAAACATCTGTACTTGCTGGCGAAGAGCAGTGTACTGCCATACAAGTCTGGAGCGCCCGGCGTCAACCCTTCCATTTACATGGAGTTAGGTTGCTACACGTTTGGGGTCTCGTCGGCCTCCGCCGAGAGAGCGATAAATATACACGCTGACTTCGCACCGGCGATCCACAACTTTTTCCACAGGCTTTTTGGCTTTTCGGGCCGAAATGAGAAAGGCGAGGAAGAGCTCATGTGAGCTGCTTCCTCGCCCTGGCTCAAAGGCAAGCCGTTCAGGCGCTACTGCTTGGGCGCCTGCGGTTTTGGAGTGGTAGATGGAGTCGTCGGGCGCGGACGGGTCACGGCAGCAGGTGCGGCCGGAGCCGGGGCAGCTACGCCGGATGAGGTGTTGTACGCGGTCACGACAGCCTGAGTCACGTCGGTGCTCTGATTCGCCCACATGACGTTGCTCTGCTGGCTGCTGACATCGAGCAGGAGCGTGTAGCCGTTGTCGCTGACGTACTTCTTCAAGGTCGCCGAAACCTTCCCTGCGATCTTGCCATAGGACTCCTGCAGATCGGTGTTGTAGGCGGTCTGAGCGTCTTCCGCCTCGCGGGTCAGCTGCTTCTCTTTAGTATCGATCGTCTTGAGACGCGTGGCGCGCTCTGCGTCGGACAAGGTTGCCGGCGCACTCTGAAGCTGTTTCTTGAGCGAATCGACTTCGTTCGAGAGAGCTTCGATCTGGTCTTTCTTTGGCTTGTATTTGGTTTGGATGTCCTGAACTGCGCGCTGACCTTCATTCGTGGCGAAGACGGCCTGCTCAAAGGCGACGAGAGCGATCTTGGCTGGGATGGCCTGCGGCGTGACAGGGGCCTCGGCCGTGGGCTGAGCGGGAGCGGCGGACTGAGCAGGCGGGGTCGCTGCGGGGGCCTGAGCCATTCCGGTTACGGTCATCAATCCCGCGCTAAGGGCGGAGACTAGAACTAGGGTGCGGTTCATCTGAGTTGTGTTACTCCTTCGAGAGATCGTTCAGGTTAAGAGGTTCGACGTTTCAATATCGATTCGGTGGCGTTCAGGGAGCGGGACTGCACTCCCTGATTGCGGCAAATTAAGACAGCCAATCCGTACAGTGCTTACTGGTGAGGCGTTGCCGCCGGCTTCGGTGTAGTGGCTGCGGGTCGCGGACGATTTGCCGCTGGTGCGGAAGGCACTGCAGGTGCTGCAACTCCCGAGGAAGCGTTGTAGGCATCCACGATGGCCTGCGAGATATCGGTGGTGCCAGGTGCGGTCCAAAGAACCGCGAGGCCGCCCTGTTGGCCAGTGTTGTCCAAAAGCAATGTGTAGCCGTTGTCCTGGACGTACTTGATAACGATGGGACCCATCTTCTTGGCGATGGCTCCGAGGGTATCCTGCATCTCGGCGTTGAAAGCGTTGGTGGCGTCTTCGCCGTCGCGCTGCAACTGCTTCTGCTTGGTGTCGATCGTTCTTGCGCGAGAGGCGCGCTCGTCCTCGCCCATGGTTGCGGGAGCACTCTGAAGCTGTTTGGTGAGCGAGTCGATCTCGGTCTGCAGGGCCTGAAGCTGGTTCTTTTGAGGTTCATACTTTTTCTGCAGTGCCTGCAGAGCGCGCTGGCCCTCGTTCGTAGCCGCGGTGACCTGTTCGTATTCGATGACGGCAATCTTTGCCTGAACGACCTGAACAGGGACAGGAGCAGGAGCGGTGGCAGGGGCCGGAGTGGTGGAACCAGTGGTCTGCGCCGCTCCAGCAGCGGACAACATACCCGCGGCGAAGGCGGTGACTAGGGCAACGTTGCGATTCATGCGGTGTTTGGTACTCCTTGGGGGACTGATCTGACTTAGCCGGCCTTAGGCGCACCATCGCGTGCTTTCTCAGCCGTTCCTGCCTACTCAAGATCGACGCGCTTGTTATCAAGCACGCCTAACATAGACCTCGATCCCCCGACTTCTGTACAAGCAAATCGGCAGCGAAACGAGAGAGCTGCCGGAACAAGTCCGATTATAGGACCCCGCACAGCAAGGGTCAATCGGGAGTCTTACTAGTTTGCCTCCCAAAATACGGAGCAAATCCGGCCGAATGTTCCGTTTTTTAGACGGAGTTCGAAGGGAAATGAGAGTTTCGACCGAAAAACGGGAAATCGATTTTGGCGATTGGATTGCTCTTGTCAAAGAAGTAAACACACTGGTGAGAGCTGAGTGGGTGTGTTTCGAGCTTCTGGCTTGAATAAAAGCTGCATTCGACCGATGGTGCAGTGTCTCAGCCGGAGTTTTACTTCCCTCAAAAGGAAGTTTCAGGAGGCCAGTGGCTGGCCATTCATGTATGGAGGACCGCTGCTGTTGAGGAGCGGTTTGCTTGAAAATCAGGGAAAAGGCTCTACCGGAAAGTGGTAGAACATCGTTCTTGCCTTCCGGAGACTTTACGAGTAATCTAAAAAGTGCCCTGTGAACCGGCTGTGGGTGCCGATCACCGTGTGGGTTGCCAGAAAGCTTCCTGTTAGGTACATTTGGGCAGCGAACACACGAGATAACAGCAGACCGGATTTATCGGACTCTGTCGCGTAACAGGTAGAGGGTGAAAAAAGAGATAAGGTTCGCTGCTGTCAGGGCGTTCCGGGCTCCGCGTAGCCGGTAAATTACTGGTTCGGTGGTAGCCGATAGCAATGAAGACGTCCGTTTGAGTACAACTTGAGACCGTTTCCTCCGACGCTGCAATACCGGTTTGGTTCCATCTTCGTGGATGACATGAAGAAAGAACGATCCTTGCGCCGTGGGAGTAGGAACCGCTAATTCGATTGAATGCAATAGGAAGTGGAAGCATGACTTCAGAGCAGAATGCACCCGAGGTGGAGTCCCACCAGGGTTCGACAATGTCACCCGGCCAACAGGACGGGGAGGCGCAATATACCCCTCATAACATTCAACACGGGATGGGTCAGTCCAAGAGCAGCCGCCGCCGTCGCCGCAAACGTAAGAACAAAGCGATGGCCGAGGCTCCACAGGGTCAGCAGGCCGGTGGCGAACAGAGCGGGGGACCGGTTCCTTCGATTCAGGCTTCTGTTCCCCCCCCGCAGCAGGGCTTCCAGAGCAATACCGGCCAGCAGCATGGTGGGGGCGGTGGGAAGCGCTGGAAGAAGAAGTTTCGCGACCGCGACCGTTCACGCACGAATGCCGACAATATCGGCAATGTTGCCAGCGGAAGCAATGGTGGCGGCTACAGCAATAACGGCGGGGGATATCGCGATCGTGACCGCGACACTCATCAGCCCGGCAACAACGGGTTCAAGCGTAAGGGTGGCGGCAAACAACAGTCTCGTGGGCCGAGGAGCTTTGTCGGGCCGATGGACCACAGCTATCGGGCGGTGAATGGCAACTTTGCCGATGCTCCGCCATCGACGATCGAATCCGGTGGCTATGGGCGTAACGGCCATGGCCGCAGCTATCAGAGTGACTCCCAGCCGATCGATTACTCGCAGGGCCGTCCGATTCCAATCCCTGAGAACGCGCCTACGAAGATCTTCTTCTTCATTGAGGATCTGTTCTTCATTGCGAAGATTCAAGAGACCGCGCGCAAACTTGGAGTGAAAGTTGCCTTCGTCAAGAACGAGAAGGAAGCGATTAGCGCGTTGACAGCCGGTGAAGATGACGAACTTCCGGGCCTGATCGTGTTCGATCTTAACAATGCGAACGCCAAGCCCCTGACACTGATTCCGAAGCTGAAGGCCAAGCTCAAGCGCAACACGTCCATCGTTGGCTTCCTGTCGCATCTGCAGGGCGATCTGAAGGCCAAGGCTGTGGAGGCTGGTTGCGATACGGTTATGCCGCGCGCGGCGTTCTCACAGAACCTGCCGAATCTTCTTCGTCGCTACGGTATGGAAGAGGAAGAGGAGCCAAACTTCAATCAGTAATAAGTTTTGGTTGTGATTCCAGCGAGTTCAATTCACGAAAGGCCCGGTAGATTCTTATCGGGTTTTTCTTTTGCTCAAACTCCTGCAAGTCTGATTTTTGCTCCCGCGATTTAGCCGGGAGGCCATTTCATGTGCCGGCCACCCAGCAGATGCAGATGCAAATGATGCACGGTCTGCCCGCCTTCGTCTCCGGTATTCACAACGATCCTGTAACCATTGTCCAAGTTTTCTTTGCGGGCGATTTCTGCTGCGGAAGCCATCAGGTGCCCGATCAGCGGAGTGTCCTCGGCGAGGGCCTTGGCGACTGAACCTATATGTTGTTTGGGGATGATCAGGATGTGGGTGGGAGCTTGGGGATTGATATCGGGGAAGCCGATAGAGAGCGCGTCTTCGTACACGCGGTTCGCAGGAATGGTGCCATCGACAATCTTGCAGAAGAGACAGTCGGAAGATGTGGTCGTGCTCAGCGGTATCTTCATGGTTGGAAGAATCTTGGATGCTCTCCAGGCAACCAGGGGTTGTACGCAGCAGCGAAAGCTGCACGCTCTGCGATGGACGGATGGCTGTAGCTCCAGAACTCGACGAAGGGATGCGGCGTCGGGTCGTCGAGCGAAGTCTCACCTAATCTTTGGAACCCACGCTGGGTGGTTGTTTGCGGGTCGCTTACGATACCGTGAATGGCCTCCTGGCCGTAGACATCCGCTGCATGTTCGATCGACCGGCTAAAGGCGTTTTCGATCGGCTCTGAAACGAAATTCAGGACATTCAATACCAGCACGAGAACTGCGAGGCAGGCCCAGTCGTTTTGCGAGCGGATGCGCCATCTGGTTCCGAAGCGACCGAGGAGCCACCACGTTGCGCGTTGGCCTAGATAGAAACCGATCAACATGAGAACCGCACCGAACAGGACGCCGCGAAAAATGTGATGGAGGGCATAGTGACCTAGCTCGTGGCCGAAGATTCCGGAGAGTTCATCGGGAGTTGTTGCTGCAATTGTTGTGTCCCACAGTACGAGGCGTTTGGATGGCCCAAAGCCAGTCACATAAGCGTTCAGGCTGGTAACTTTCTGGCTGGCGTGCATGTAGAACATTCGGTCCGGTGGGAGCGATACTCCGCTGCGGATGACGACTTTTTCCAATTGCGTTACGAGTGCCGGATCGCGTTGCCCAAGAGGTTCGAACGTGTTAAACAACGGATCGACGAGTATCGGCGAGATGAAGACACCGAAGAGTACAGCAGCCATTGTAGGAATCCAGAACCAGAACCACCAGTGCTTCGGCGACCGGCGGATCACCCAGAAGAGCATAATTACCAACAAAGATCCGACGAGCCACGTGAGCAGAAAACTCTTAGTTTGATCCCAAATCCAGCTGCCCAGCCTCTGCACCGACAGGCCGTAAGCCAAAGCTACGTGATGGCCATAGATTCGCAGTGGGGCATCGAGGAGCGTGAGCACCAGCAGGAAGAGGAGAACGAAGAGAAAGCATTGAGTCCAGCGATTCTTCGTCAGGTTCTCGGCGATGTTTCGAATTCGTGAGGGGATTCCGAGGACGAGCAAGAACAGGAGTTGAAGGATTCCCCATCCTTCGCTGGCAAAGTGCAGTGTGGTTCGCGCCCGGAAGAGCGCTTTGGCGGATTCCAGTTTTTCCGATGGGAGCGTGTAGGCGCTTCGATTCTGTGAGGCTTCCTGCAAGGCTTTGGCTTCGGTTGTTGTGGTGCCTTGTGCCCTCGCCGGTGCTATCGCTCCGGCAAAGAGGGTAACGAGCACAAGCACGACACTACGCAAATGGATCAACCAGAGCTCCCGGAATCTTCAAGGCAGTGACGCCAGTGTGCATGATTCGCACAGAGAGAGCAAAGCGGGAGGAATCTCGAACGCTATCGGCGGCTCTCCAGCGAGCTTCCCGGCTCGGCACCGACCTCTAACCCGAAGCGCGACAGCTCGCGCTTCTGGAGGTTGTAGTCGATGAAGAAGCCAATGCCGATTGCCAACGGAATCACTCCTGCCGCAGCGCCCGCCAGGACTTCGCGGACATGGAGAACCTCTTCGAGCACTAAAAAGAATAAGATCAAGCCAAGTCCAACCGAAACAAGGACGATCCCTGCGCGCCGCGCATTTCCCAGGCTCCGCAAGGGATCTTTCACCGGAACTTTCTCCTCGCCGCCGACGCCAAGCATCCTTTCGATCTCAGCCAGAGGCACTCCTCGCGAGATCATTGCAATGCGCTCCTCGGACTTAAGCCTGCGTTTATGGGCGTCCAGCCAGATGCCGGAGACAATGGCTACGATACCGACCAGACAACCTGCGACGGGTACAACAAATGGGCTAAAGATGAAATTCATACGCTACCTCCCTTTCTGCCCGCATTAGACCGGGGGGCCTTTCTTAAGTTTCACTTGTCTGAGTGAAACTTAAGGCGCACTCTGAGGTCTAACCCGGCTTGAGCACTGACCTCACCTTCGAGCAAGTGGTACGCGACCACCAGGAGATGGTCTTCCGCACACTGCTGCGTCTTACTGGCAGTCGGGAGCATCTCGACGATCTGGCGCAGGATGTGTTTCTCCGGCTCTATCGTGCGCTGCCGAGCTTTCGCGGCGAGGCTTTGATTACGACGTATCTTTATCGGATCGCGGTGAATGTGGCTCAGGACGAGTGGAAACGCCGCCGTCGCGATCGCAATAGCCACGTCTCGCTATCTGACGACACTTCTGGCTGGGAGGATCGACTCGCCCATCCGGACCGCAACGCCGAGCAGCAGATGGAAGAATCCGAGTTTGCACAGAGTGTAGAAGAGCAGCTGCAGTGTCTCAGCGAGATCGAGCGAACCATCCTGGTCCTTTATCATCAGGAGGAACGTTCCTACGACCAGATTGCCTACGCCCTGGGGATGCCCATCGGTACGGTACGAACACACCTGCACCGAGGGCGAAAGAAGTTACGGGAAGGCCTTCAGCAGCGTCCAACACACGAGAGGAGCGCGACATGCACGGCGAATCGCTAAATCAGCAGGACCTGTCGCCCGAAGCGATAGAACATCTCGACCAGCGAATTGTCCGCGCCCTCGAAGCACAGCCGAAGGTGTCTGTGCCGGCGGACTTTGCCTCGCGCGTGGCTCGCCGGTTGCCCGCGAAACATCCGACGTCCGTTACGTCGACTCATTATGGCCAAGGGACGATGTTGATCGGTATTTTGCTCACCCTGGCGGCCTTGGTGGCTCTGTCTCTCCATCCCACGGGGCCCGATCGCTTTGGGCTTCTTGAGTCGATGCTCTTTGCCCAGTTCCTGGGCCTTGTCGTCTGGTTCAGCGTCCTGCGCCACAACACGCGATAAGACGCTGTCAACTTAAAATTGTCTCGTTCGTCCAAATAGAAGCATCTGCCACGAAAGCCGTACTGCGCACCACGCATCACGGCACTTCCGATACACTCGGCATCAGGCGCATTTTTTTGCAGGCGAAACGAGTTCCCGTACCCATGAAGACACAAAAGGCAGTAACCGGCCTCAGTCTGGCCGGTCTGGTAGCAGTGGCAGCGACATCTGTCGGCCATTTGGCGGTGGCAGCCACCCCAAATCCAGCACCAAACCCAACAACGACCCTTATCGACACCATGGAGACAGAACTCCATCGTGCAATGAGTTCGCTGGGCAACACAGCGACGGACGCTACACAGCAGCCGAAGCCGTACTTTCTTAGTTACGCCGTTTCGGACGCTGATGGTGTTGCCATGTCGGCCCAGTTCGGAGCTATCGTGAACTCGACCGAAAACCGTCGCCGCGTTGCCGATGTGCAGGTCCGGCTCGGCACGGCTGCCGAAGACAACACCCACGGCGACCACCGCAACAGTGCCCTCACGACTGTGCCGCTTCCTCTGACGGACGACGGTGCCGCTCTCTCGCGCAGCCTGTGGTTTGCTACGAATCGCGGCTACGCCAAGGCCCTCGATGGCTATCTGAAGGTGAAGACTGAGCAACAGGTGCGTGCCAAGGAAGAAGACAGTTCGGCTGACTTCTCCAGCGAAAAGGCTGCTACCGATTTGCTTCCGTCGGCGCCAATCCTCGTTGTTGATCGGAGCAACTGGGAGAATCGTATCCGCGAGTTGTCTGGAATCTTCAAGCAGTATCCGGATGTTTTCTTCAACAACGTTGCGCTTGAGGCCTCGACCGAGACTGATTACTTTGTTTCTTCGGAAGGAACAAAGGTAGCGACGCCGAGCCACGTCGCTCGCCTGGTGATTGTTGCCCGCACGCGTGCGGCAGACGGCATGGATCTGTTCCGTGCGGAGACCTTTGAGGCGGATGACGCAGCCCATCTTCCTGATCAGAAGACACTCGCCGATAAGACCATTGCGATGGCGAAGAATCTTGAGGCTCTTCGCGAGGCTCCGGTTACGGAGCCCTTTAATGGGCCGGCAATTCTGAGCGGCCGTGCTTCGGCGGTCTTCTTTCATGAAGTCCTCGGGCACCGCCTTGAGGGCCAGAGGCAACGCGGCGACGACGAAGGCCAGACCTTTACCAAGCTTCTCGGCAAACAGATCCTGCCGACTTTTCTCAGTGTCTCAGACGATCCCACGCTTGCTACCTTCGATGGCGTCTCTCTCAGCGGCCACTACAGTTATGACGACGAAGGGCAGCCTGCCCGACGGGTTGATCTCATTAAGGATGGAGTTCTCGATACCTTTCTGATGTCTCGGCTTCCGATCGCGAGTTTCTCGACTTCCAATGGCCATGGCCGCGCGGAGGTTGGGCACATGCCTACGGGACGTCAGGGCAATCTGATTGTGACCTCTTCGAAGACCGTCAGCGACACCGAGCTGCGCGAGATGCTCAAGGCAGAAGCGAAGAAACAGGGCAAGGCTTATGGACTTTACTTCGAAGACATCTCTTCGGGTTTCGCAGTCACGACCCGCCGCTCGCCGCAGGCCTTTCAGGTGATTCCTCTTGTTGTCTATCGTGTATACATCGATGGCCGTCCTGATGAACTTGTTCGCGGAGTCAGCATTGTCGGTACTCCGCAGGCCGCGCTGAACCGCATCCTTGCCACCAACGATAAGCAGGACATCTTCAATGGTATCTGCGGGGCCGAGTCCGGAAGTATTCCTGTCAGCGCGGTTGCCCCAGCGATGCTGGTGAGCGAAATTGAAACTCAGCGGCAGGCGCAGGGGACCGCGCGTCCACCAATCCTTCCACCGCCTGGCATAGCTGCGAATGGCGGAAAGGGAGGTCAAGAATGAGATTCGCTCATAACCGGTTACCAATTCGTAGAAATTTAAGCGCAACCCTCTGCGCCGCATGTCTATTCGGAACTCTTACGGTTACAAATTCAGCTTTCGGTGGGTCCGCTGCCGAAGTAAATGATCCGCTCCTGCGCGCAATGCACCAGGAACTTGATCGCGAAAAGAGCATTCTACTGCCGGGTATGCAGAAGCCTTATTTTATTGAGTATCGCCTCGATGACATCAGCAGCTACGAAGCAGTTGCAAATTACGGTGCCCTTACCCAGGAGGCGAACAATCATCAGCGCATCGTTCGCGTGACGGTTCGCATTGGCGATTACACTGTGGACAGCAGCAGCTCCCGCGGCGACGGAACGCTCGAACTGGCACCGACTGACGACAATCCTCTCGCGTTGCAATACGCGCTGTGGACAGCGACTGACGTTGCTTACAAAAATGCGCTGCGGGCTTACTCCGCCAAACAAGCCGCACTGAAGCAGTTTCAGAGCGCGCAAAACCAACCAGACTTTGCACAGGCCAAACCGGTCGTCCAGGTGAATCCCCTCGCCAAGCTCGAGCTCGATCGCGACGACTGGAAGCACCGCATCGTTGAAGCCAGCGGGCTCTACGCTTCGGCTCCGGAGGTTCGTTCTTTCGCTGAGCAGGTTCAGTACTCAGTCGCCAACATCCGTGGCATCGCGCTCAATCGATATATTGTCAATTCCGAAGGGACAATTGTACGCACGGGTTATGCTGCGTATTCGGGAGCCGTCAGTGTTGGAGGCCAGGCCGCCGATGGAATGCGTCTCAGCCGTGATAACGGCACAATCGCAGCGACGGCCAAAGAGTTGGAAAGTGCCGCGGCATTTCGCAGGCGCGTGATCGATGATCTTAAGAGTTTCGAAGAGTTGCGCAATGCACCTGTTGTTTCAGCCGAGGATTACCACGGCCCGGTTCTTTTCAGTGGAGATGCTGCCGCTGACGTCTTCACGCGCCTCCTAATCCCGAACATCGAAGCAGACCGTCCCGAGATGGGCACTTCGGCGCGTACTACCGGAGCCTATGCATCCAGCTACAAATCCCGCGTTCTTCCTGACTCGATAAGTGTGACAGACAATCCCCTGGAGACGAAGTTCGATGGCAAGATATTGCTCGGGGCCTACACGATCGACGATGAAGGTGTGCCTGCGCAGTCGGTCGATATTATCGCCCATGGCAAGCTCGAAAACTTTCTCATTGGCCGCGAACCGATCAAGGATTTCGATACCTCGAACGGTCACGGTCGTGCAGCGCCAGCACAGCCTCCCCATTCGCGATCCGGTGTCATCCTTATTAAATCCGACGAGGCGCTCTCGAAGGACGACCTCAATAAACGTCTGATAAGCATGGCGAAGGATCAGGGGAAAGATGTCTACGCTGTCGAGACCCTTGGAGGGGAGCTTCTCCCGCGTCTTCTTTACCGCGTAAAGGCTGACGGGAGTCGGCAACTGGTTCGCGGCGCCGTCTTTGACGAACTCGATAGCCGCAGCCTGCGTTCGGGGATTGTCGCGACTGGCAACGACTCGTATGTGTCCAATTCTCTTGGGCCGATTCCGCAGACGATTATTGCGCCGAGTGTGCTTTTCGATGACATTGGCGTCAAACGGGCTACGGTCGAGCAGCAGAAATTGCCGTACTATCCGCCGCCGGTAAAGTAAGGCCGCCCCACTGAAGTTATAAAACGTAAAGGCCCATACAGTATGCACGTCGATCCGATTCTGCTCCGCAACGTTGTTCTCGTTGTTCTTCTCCTGCTGGTCTTTGGTGGCCGCCTGACAAAAGGCTCTATGCGCCAAAGTCCAGATGGTCTCGTCTTCGGTACTAAGCCGATCATCATTTGGACGAGAATTATTGCCCTGCCAGCCCTGATTCTTTTCATCGTTGCTTCGACCATGCACCAAACTCAGACTCCGTGGTTTCTCTATCTCTTCATCGTTGCTGCGGTCGTCTTTCTGCTTGTCCAGTTGCCGGGCACGATTACCCTGACGCCAACCGCAATTACGCAGCGGTTCTGGTTCCGGCCTTTGAAAAGCATTCAATACAAAGAGGTTATGGCCATCCAATCCGTACTGGCAGGCCGCGCCATCCGTGTCCTTGGCGACAACCGCGTCAAGATTACTCATACGGTGAACCATTGTGCGAATGCCGAATTCGTTCAGGAACTCGAACGTCGCACAGGCAAGCGCGTCATCGTGTGAGGATCGGGCCGCTTTAGTCTGTTCGAATTAGATAAGGTTCCGCTGTTGGATCCTTGGGATGAATCCCACTGGCGACCTCGTCAGCGGTCCTTTTGTCGGGAAATTTCGGGTTCACTCGCACCCAAAATCCTGTCGGTCCGGCAAACTCGATCACTTTGGCAGTCGTGTATCGCCGAAGAAGATCCTCCTTCAACTTCACCGCATCTGACTCATGGACGAAAGCTCCGATCTGCACGCACCATCTTCCTCCCGGGTCGGCATTGACCCGAACCGGCGGCGCAAAGGCCTCGACTCTTACCTTGGCGACCCCAACGCGATACACACCGGTGGCCTTTGCAGCGGCGAGTGATAGGTCGATGATGCGCCCACGTACAAACGGGCCTCGGTCGGTAATTCTCACGACGGCCGATTGATTGGTCGTCAGATTGGTGACGCGAACCATGGTTCCCATCGGAAGCGTCAGGTGCGCCGCGGTCATTGCGTTCTGGTCGTAAACCGTGCCGTCGGCACCTTTGCGTCCGGCGTAGGGGGGACCATACCAACTCGCCAGTCCAACCTCGGTTGAAACCGGCTTTCCATAGTTATTGGGGATCGGCGCAGGGGAGGGAATTGTTGCCGATGGTGTACTTGGCTCTGGAGGGCGTACCCCCGGCCCTGTTCGGTTTGCGGTTGTGGTGGTCGATGGGGGCGGGGGTGGCTGATAGGCCTGCTTTGTGTGTCGGTGGCAACCAGCCGTCGTCAGCGCGAACGCTGACAAGGTAACCGCGCAGCCAAACCGCGCGCGCTTCACTGTCTTGGGGCATCCTTTGGCGGCGGTGAGGCCGTTCGTCGTGCGTGGTCGTCCATCCGTTGCGCCAGCTTATGCAGTTCAACGGCGGCAGCACGAAGAGCCTCGGAACCGTTCTTCCGCACCTCGGGAACTACCTCGTCGTTGATGTACTTCACGACGTTCCTCAGATCCTTCTCCAGATGCGTTGCGGCATCTCGCAACTGCTGTTCCCAGGGTCGTTTGGCTTCTTCGGGCATATCGAATCTCTCCACCTTTGATTAGATGATGTGGAAATCGCTCGGTCAACGCTGGCGACCCGGCGATTCCCCTCGAGTGCCAGTCTGGTAACGAGCAAGATTCAGCATTAACTCAAGCATTATCAGGCGACTCGTACAACTTGCAGTTCCCTGAATGCGTCCCTAAGGGGTAGGATGCACTCATAGGGCCAGGTTCAAAATAACAACGTTGAGGTATTCGCCTCTGCCGTTTGCCTGACAGGTGCGCAACCGTGACTCCGCGAGGTGATTCTTTTGACCACATGCAAGCCAGAATCCTTTCTGCCGAAACCGGGCCTTTTCATCCTTAACGCCACACTTGCGCTGTTGGTTCCTCTTGCGCCATTTGCAATGGCACAAGAATCCGCCGCGGTCATTTCGGCTAGTGATCCCAAGACGGTAAGTACGCGGCTGGACCTCCCCGACGCGCCGGGCTTTGTCTTCGCTGTAGCGAGCAGCTCCGCAGACGGCAATTCTCCCGAGGCCAACCCCACAGATCCCAACCCCGCGGATCCGGATGGTGCCGGTCAGTCAACGACCGCAACACGTCCCAAGGGGTCCACACATATGAATATGGTCATCAATCCCGGTGAAGTCGCGGAACCGATGTCCGTGCGCGCCAAGATCATTAGCGGGATGACAAATTCCGTATCTTTCTACTCGGCGACCGGTTGGCTTGCTGCAGCAGGTTGGGAGCACCTATGGAACAGCAGTCCCAACTACGGAACGGATTCCGGCGCTTTTGGGGAGCGATTGGGCGCAGCCGCTCTGCGTGGCGTCTCGGAAGGCGTCATCAGCAACTCCTTCTTTGCCCCGCTCTTTCACGAAGACCCGCGTTATTACGTCATGGGGCGAGGCCATCCCTTCATAAAGAGGGCCTGGTACGCAGGTACTCGCACAATTATCACTCGCACCGACAGCGGCCGCACAACACCCAACTTCTCTCTTCTCGCTGGTAATCTCGCCGGGTCCGCCCTCACCGTTCCGTACTATCCGCCGCTCAATACTTCATTCAAAGAGGTAATGATCACATTCGGCGGTTCCGTTGGCGGTTCCGCGCTCGGCTTCGTCGTCGACGAGTTCATCGTCGATGCCCTCATCGACCTCCATATCAAGAAGAAGCAACCCCAACCTTAGAAAACCTCCGCATAATATTGAGAGTAGCGGAGAGGGATCCTTCCAGATGCGCCGGTTGCTGACAACGGGACTTTTGCTGTCTGCGATAGCTGGCTCCGCGCAGACACGACCATCGTCAGTTCCTGAGACTCCCGCTCATCTTCCTGAAATTGCAGAGCTCCCCGATGCGCCCCAGCCGGCCCAGCCCCAACTGGAGGACGCCGTCGCCGTCGCGGAAGCTTCTTTCAAGGCAGACGGCAACGGGGCGCGTCGTTGCGGACCGATCAGTGCCATGAAGGTGGTTTATGTAGACCCCAACAATTACGATCACGTGCCCAAGCCCTGCACAGAGCTTATATACCCCTACCAGCGCTTTCTTACCAGCAACATCGTCGTTCCGATGACCTGGCAACAGAAGGGCTACCTTGCCCTTCATGAACTGGTCGATCCGGCAAACGTTGGCACGATTCTTGGCATATCCGCCATCACCATTGGACTCGATTCGCACACCGCCTACGGTCCCGGCCTCAAAGGTTACGGCAAGAGTGTCGGTGTCAGCCTTCTCCAGGATGCGACTGCGCAGTTTTTCGGAGCCTTCGCGATTCCGGCCATCGTGCATCAGGACCCACGCTACTATCGGATGCCTCACGCGCCGCTTACAAAACGCCTTATCTACTGCATCTCTCGCACAGCAATCTCGCGCAGCGACGATGGCCGTTCGATACCTAATTACGGAACTTTATTGGTTTATCCGATCAGCGCGGAGATCGATAACCTCTACGTTCCAGGGATTCATCCGGATGGTCCGTCAACAGTAGCGCGTATTTTTACGGGCTACGCACTGGATCCGGTAAACAATCTTCTGAACGAATTTCTGCCTGATGTCGCCAGTCACGTTCACGTTCGAGTAATTTTCGTTCAACGAATTTTGAACAATGTTGCCAGCATTAACGCGGCGGGAATTCCGTAATCGTCCACATTGGAGAGCAGTCGCCGATTTAGTCGGTCTCCGTCGAGACCCCAAAATCCCCGTTCAATGCAGAATCTCGCTGTTCAGTTCGCATTGCTTCAATTTGGGCCTTTCTATGCGTAGTCTAGAGGAGCTATTCCGGACATTTTTGTTGGTGCAAGTTCTTCCAAAGAAGTCGGATAACGTTGCTCGGGAAATAAGTCTTTTCAACCTCGCGCAGCATCGAACGAATTGAGAAAATCAGGAGAAACATCCATGCCGAAGGCCAAACTTTTCGAGAAGTCTCTTACCTATGGAGCCAAAGCAGGCTGGGCGATTTTTAGCAGGCTGAATGCCATCAGCCCGAACAAGAGCTTCACCCCGAAGTGGAGCGACAAGCCGCTGCTCAAGAGCTACCAAAAAGAGAAGCCGCCTCTCGGCTGGCCTCGCACCACAGACTCCCTCTGCCCCAAGTGCATTCCTGAGATCCGCCAGCAGATCGTCGACGGCAAGCTGCCCCACGAGATTCTCCTCAACGAGAAGGTCGGCGAGATCAAGGCCCAGATCATCGAGCGCGACGGCAAGATCCTCATGATTAAGGACTGCCCCATCCACGGCCACTTCGAAGACGTCATGTCCATCGACCCCGCCATGATGAAGCACCTCGAAGACGTCTTCCCCGGCCGCGACATCCGCGCCCACAACGACGAGAAGCTTCACAATCACGGCACCTCTACCGTCACTCACGGCCGCGGTTCGGTTCTCACTATCGACCTCACCAACCGCTGCAACATGATGTGCGACCCCTGCTTCATGGACGCCAACCAGGTCGGCTTCGTTCACGAACTCACCTGGGACGAGATCAAGACCATGCTCGACAACGCCATCACCATCAAGCCGCGTCGTCAGATGAGCGTGCAGTTCTCCGGTGGCGAGCCCACCCTCTCGCCCTACTTCCTCGACGCTGTCGCCTACGCCCGCAAACTCGGCTACGAGTCCGTGCAGGCCGCGACCAACGGCATAGAGTTCGCCAAGTCCAAGGAGTTCTCGAAGGCGGCTGCTGAAGCCGGTCTCCGCTACGCCTACCTCCAGTTCGACGGTATCGGCAACGCCGCCAACTCGCATCGCAAGGTCGGTAACGCATTCGATGTGAAGCTTCAGGCCATTCACAACCTGCATGAGGCCGGCGTCGACATCGTTCCCGTCACTACCATCGTCAACGGCATCAACAACGAGCAGGTCGGTCGCATCATCCAGTTCGCGCTCGACAACCCGAAGAAGATCAACTTTCTCAGCTTCCAGCCCGTCAGCTTCACCGGCCGCGACGAAGAGGTCTCCGACGAGCGCCGCGCTGCACAGCGGTACACCCTCTCGCACCTTGCCCACGACGTCAAAAATCAGACCGGCATCGGCGAGCCTGTCCGCGACTGGTTCCCCATCAGCTTCATCAGCACCTTCTCAGACTTCGCCGATCTCGTCCATGGACCTGATCGCGATTGGGGTCAGATCTCCTGTGGCTGCCATCCGAACTGCGGTATCGGCACCGCCATCATGATCGACAAGGAGACCAAGGAAGCTGTTCCCGTCACCGCGTTCCTCGATGCGGTGCAGCTGGCCAAGGACGTCGCCAAGGTCAATGACGCGGCCCGCGGCAAGACTCTCTCGCTCATCGGCATGACGCTCGCGCTCTTGAAGAACTACGACCCCTCCAAGGCCCCGACGCACATGAAGATGAAGGATCTGTTGATGAAGTTCGACAAGTTCTCCGGCGCCACCAAGCGAAACTACGGCTCCGTCAAGGCCGACCGCACTAAGGCCGATATCGACAAGCGCCGCGCCGACCGCTGGAACTTCCTCTTCATCGCCGGCATGTGGTTCCAGGATCTCTTCAACTATGACTTCCGCCGCACCGAGCAGTGCATCATCCCCTACGCCACACAAGAGGGTGAGATCAGCTTCTGCGCGTACAACACCGGCGTAGGCTGGCGCAACATCATCGAGAAGATGCACATGACGTCCACCCTCACCAAGTGGTATGAGGAGCACGGACGTCATGAGATCTTCGCCGGTGGCAAGAAGGTCGGTCTCGAGAAGGAAGCGACCTACGACCTCGTTCTCAACGAAGCCCATGTCAACGCCGCTGCTAACGACACCTTTGACAAGTCCGGCATCGCGAAGAACTCCCGCGAGGAAAAGATCCGCGCACGCGATGCGAAGATCAAGCAGGACGCTGAAAACGCCCGCATGGCCAAACTCTACCGCAAGGAGATTCTCCAGGAACCCGACGCTCCCGCTGGTTTCATCTCCCTCGGCGAGATCAAGCCAGCTCCAGCGAAGGTCGAGTCCGAAGAGACTGTCGCCGGCGACTAATAGTCATCAACCTCGCAATGAAAGGGCCGCCAGCAATGGCGGCCTTCCTCATCTCACATTCGCGCGATAGCGCGAGTTCGTTCGGATTTCTTTCTTGAATAAGCAGCTTTCTCGAACAGGCGTTTTACACCCCGAGCCCGCGACTTCATCGCCTTATTCGTCCCTTCTCGCAAATACCTCTCCACCATCTCCTCCGCCTCATCTCTTAGCGAAGTCTCCCGCAGGGCAAGCAGTCCCAGGCCCTCCACCGCCGAGCATCGCACTACGTTGCTCTTATCTTCGCTCAGTACCCACATCGTCCGTGCCGCCCGCAGCCGCTGCGCTTGCGTATGAGCCACCCGAGGCATCACCAGCCCGAGGTGCCAACGCGTCCGGTTCTCATCCAACGGCAGCGTCTCAAGCAATCCCGCAAGCTCGTCGAAATATCGCTCTAGCAGTCTTCCATCTTTCTCGGTAATCCGCCGGGCCACATCGGCCGCCCGCTTCCTCACCTCGGCCTCGTCGCCAAATAGCTCCCGCACCAGAGCCCGAACCCCAGCCTTATCCCCACTGATCTCTTCAGCAAGTGCTCGGGCTATCGATAAATTCCACCGGGAACCTCGAAGTTGCCGCCGTAAAGACTCCATGCCGCGAAGTATACCCACCCTCCCTGATCGTCGAGGCGCTCCCGCGAGCGAATGTTCTACTTGACATCTTTGCGCCTTAGGAAGGCCCCTGAAGAGCAAAGAGACCCACCACAGTGGGTCTCCTTGCAGGTCTGAAGTTGGCATGAAGTCCAGACCTAAAGCGTCTGTTGCTAATACCTTGCTTACTTTAAGAGGAGGCGCCTACTGTCCTGCCGAACCCGAGCTGCGGCTCGAGTGAGATCGGCGGACCTGAGCAACAATCGCTCGCCGCTGTTTCGCCCCAAAAACCCACTGGCGAACCGGGCCCACATCAACGTGCACGAACTGGCTGACCGGGTAGTAGCCTACACCGCCTGCCTGGAGGGAGAGCGCCGCATCCCGCAACATAGTCGTCGACACACCCGGCACCCGAAGGTCAATCGCATGCCCTTCCATATGTTGGCTATGTTCCGCAACCCCGGTCTGCGGCGAGCTATGTCGCAGCGCCGAGTTGGTCTCTGGCGTCCTGTATCCACACACAATATTGATCACGCTATCGAGTTTGCCGAGCCGGGCAAGCATTGCGTGCAAAACATCAAATTCTTTCGGATCGTAGTTGCTCACATCCTGCGTATTGTGGTCGCGCAGAAAGTAGTTCAGCTTCTCGAGCGCATCCGGAAGATACGTATTCCCAATCCGGTAAATAATGTCGAGGTTCTCGCCAGTATGCAGATTCGTCATCTTGAGCTCATATGGCTTGCCCTCTTCGGGCGCAACTATCGCCGAACCATCGGCTGCGATATTCTCCGGCATCGCTCCCGGTACGACCTCTTCACCATGCATCATCGGCGAGGCCTTCAGATGCATCGAGCTCTTGAGCCCAGCGTGCACGCGTGTCTTCACCGTTCTGGCCCACGACGAACTGCTTACCCCAAATACGACAACGATCGTCGTTGACAGAACCGCGAGACTTCTCAAGCTCAATAACCGCATCCAAACTCCAAGGCCCTTAGAATCATTGCGAATGAAAATTCTAAATGAGATTTACCGTTTGCCATTCGCTCTTTCAAGTTTACCTATTTGAAACCCAAATCAGGACCGGGGGAATGTAACTTAAGTGTCACAATCATGATTTCTTGTTGGCAATCGTGCAATTGACTGTATTTACGTTAGTTAGCTCCCTAAATTTTCGCTCGTGAGCCCTCAAAAAGCTCAAAAACGAGTTTTGCCGTCGCGATATCCTCGATTGCCACTCCAACCGACTTGAAGACCACTGGCCCTTCAAGCCGGTCCAACCTGCTGCCATTCAACAATTCCCCGATCTCAGCGCTGACCGTTGCCTTTGCGAGCAGAATATCTCCCGGCTCTCGCATTGCCGCCTCGCGTGACTCCACAACGACCGGCCCACGCATTGCCTCATCGTCCAACTCTCGCCGATCTGGGGTTACCGCACCGACCGCACACACAACTGCGTCTTCTTTCAGCCATCTGCCCTGCAGAATCGGTACTGGTGAACTGGTCAGCGTCAAGACGACATCCGCGTCAGTCACCGCCTCCTCTGCCGAAGTAACACGGGCTCCAACTTCATCGGCAAACGACTTTGCATTCTTCTCTGTCTGGCTCCAGACACGGATCTCTTCGAATCTGCGCACCAGGGCGAGCGCTCTCACATGTGACCGTGCCTGCACTCCACTGCCAAGGATCCCGAGCACTTTTACGTCCTGCCGTGCCAGGTGGTCCACTGCAATGGCCGACGTGGCTGCTGTACGCATCTCGGTGATCAGGCGTCCATCCATCAGAGCCAGCGGCTCGCCAGTGTCGGAACGAAACAGTTGGATCATCGCCATATGCGTGTGCTTTTGGAGCGCGACGTTTCCCGGATAGAACGTCACCATCTTGGCGCCCATCACGCCACCGTAAACCGCGGGCATCATAGCGAACCACCCCGCATGTTCTGTTACTGATATCACTGAACGTAAGGGCTGCGTCACACGTCCGGCAGACAAATCCCTGAGTGCCTTCCGGATCGTCGGAATAAGTTGTTCATACGACAGCACTGACTGCACCTGATCTTCTGTCAGAACTAACAGTTTGCCCGTTTGCATTTGTTATTCATTATCAGGCCTTCCACCTGTGGCAACCTGTAAGCATGCACCTCGACTCCATCCAACTCCGCGTCCTCGGCTCGCTCATCGAAAAGGAGATTACAACTCCTGAAAACTATCCACTCTCCCTGAATGCGCTGATCAACGCCTGCAACCAGCGCTCCAGCCGCGATCCCGTCCTCGATCTGAAGGAAGATGAGGTCCGCCAAGCCCTCCATTCCCTTGAGGACATGGGGCTGGTCACAACGATCCATGACGCGCGCGTTGCCAAATACGAGCACCGTATTCGCACCGTCCTCAACCTGCGCCGCGATGAGACTGCGGTTCTCTGCCTGCTCATGCTTCGCGGTCCACAGACTCCCGGAGAGATCCGCAGCCGTGCGGACCGCCTTTACTCCTTCGACGATCTCGCCACTGCGCAATCCACTCTCGAGCGCCTGGCGAATCGCTCCGCGGCCGATACCGCCAGCAACGAAACCGGTCCGCTGACTACCGTTCTTCCTCGGCAACCCGGATCCCGCGAGGCACGGTATGCACATCTACTGGGAGCGTTACCGGAGAAGGGGACCTCAGCTGAAAGAAACGTCGAAATCGATTCTGATAGGGCCTCTGATCCTTCCGATCTGAGCACCACGCAGCGCCTTGCCCGGATGGAGGCCGAGATCACCTCCTTAACTACAGAGCTCCAAGGTTTACGGATTCGAATTGAACATCTGGAGGCAACCCATTGATTCCTATGCTCAAATAGGATTACCCTCCGGCGAGCAACTTAACGTAGGATCAGGCACTCCCCAAATGTCCGATACCCTTATCCCTCAAAACGATCTGTCAGCCCTCGGTACCAAGAATCTCCGGTCTGAGGAAGACGCACAGAATGAGCGCCTTGCCCGACTACTGACACAGATTACGGAGGGAATTGTCTGCGTTAACCGCAACTGGATCGTTACTTTTGCGAATGAAGAGGCGCGCTATCGCGGACGGATTAATCCTGCCGACATCAACAGCAACAGAACTTTCTGGGAGATGTATCCGCACCTTCCTGGTACTGAACTAGAGGAGATCTATCGCAGGGTAATGCGGACGGGCGAAAAGGCCACAGTCGAGTATTACTCCGAACGCACTGACGGATGGTTTAACGTTTCGATTTACCCGACGGACGATGGAATTGCGCTCTTCTATCACGACATCACTGATCGGAAGGGAGCCGAGTTTCTCCGCGATACCTCTATCCGTCAGCTCAGCCAGGTTCTCGAAACTACCACAGATGCTGTTGCCAGCGTCGACCGCAACTGGAACATCTCCTTTCTGAATCGCCGTGCCAGGGAACTGCTTACTGCCAAGGGTGAACTGCTCGGCAAAAATCTCTGGCAGGAGTTTCCTTTCGCCGCGCAGGATAGAGAGATTAATCGCAACGTCCATCGCGCCATGAACGAAGGTATCTCGAGCGAGTTCGAGACCTTCTACCCGGATCCTCTCAATCTCTGGCTCTCGATCCAGTGCCGCCCTTTCGATGACGGAATCGTCGTCTTCTTCCGAGACATTACCGCCGAACACATCTCCCGCCAGATACTCCTCGACCAACAAGCAACTCTTGCTTTTGTCCAGCAAACCGCCCGCGTCGCCACATGGGAGATGGATCTCGTCAACCGCACGGTCAAATACGGCGAGGGTTCCTATCCCGTCTACGGTCGACCCTTCTCCGAAATCACTACGATTGACGATCTGGACAAGATCATCAAGCCTTCCGACTTGATTCATGTCCAGCACGATGCCAAGAGAGCGATCGACACAAACACCGTCAGCATCGTCGACTATGAGGTCTTTACTCCCGAGGGCGGAAATCTCTGGGTCGAATGCCGCCGCGTCCCCGTCTACAACAGCGCAGGAGTTGCCACTCACCTGCGCGGCATGACCACTGACATCACCAGGCGCAAGCGGGACGAACAAGCGCTCATTACCAGCGAAGCCCGATATCGCGTCCTCGCCGATCTCAACCCTCACGGCATCTGGATGGGTGATTCTGAAGGAAACATTACCTATGCGAATCAGGGTATCCTCGACTTCTTTGGCTTCGCGCTCGAAGACTTCAGTAACGAGGGTTGGCTTGTAGGAGTCCACCCTCAAGACCGGCAACGCGTCCTCAACGCCTGGCACTCCTCTGTCGCCAGTGGCGAAGACTACGATGTCGAAGCACGTCTGATTCGAGCACGTGACGGTCGCGCACGCTGGTGGTGGGTCCGCGCGCAGCCCGTTCGTGATGACTCCGGCAAGATTCTCGATTGGCTCGGCGTCGCCATCGACGTTGACGACCGCAAGACCTTCGCTGAGACGCTCCAGCGCCGGCAAGATGAGACTGAACGGCAGCGCGCCGAACTTGAAACCATCTACCAGACTGCGCCAATCGGTCTTTCGCTCTTCGATCCAGTTGAGTTCCGATACCTGCGCATCAATGATCGCCAGTGCGAGACTCTCGGTCTCCCACGCGAGAAGATTCTGGGGCATACCATTATGGAGCTCGCTCCGCTCAAAGGTATCAAACAGATCTTCGAGCAGGTCGCCCAAGGTCATGCCGTCAGAAATCTCATGCTTGAGGGCGAACTGCCGACTCGTCCCGGTGAGCATCGCTATTGGAACGTCAGCTACTCACCTCTCCGTAACTCTCACGGTGTTGTTGAGGCGATCATCGCCGTGATCCTTGAAATGACGAATCAGAAGAAGGCCGAAGCGGCGCTTCTCCAGAGCGAAAAGTTAGCCGCCGTCGGTCGGCTGGCCAGTTCCATCTCGCACGAGATTAATAATCCGCTCGAGGCCATTACGAATCTTCTCTATCTCATCGCACTGTCTGACGATCTTCCCGACAGCATCCGACACTATGTCCAGATCGCTCAGGCCGAACTCTCCCGCGTCTGTCAGATCGCGACGCAAACGCTGCGATTCCACCGACAGGCTGTACGAGCCACCGACGTCGGAGCGGACGATCTTGTTGGCGCTGTTCTCGACCTCTACCACGGGCGGCTCGCCAACTCGAATATTGAGGTCGACGCCACTTATGCTACCGGCTCGACAATCCTCTGCTTCGAGAACGACATCCGCCAGGTTCTAAATAATCTGATTGCAAATGCCATCGATGCAATGCGCCACGGTGGCCGCCTCATCGTTCGCGCCCACGATGCAACGAACTACTCTGTCGAGCATCCCGAAGGCCGCTCGGGTATCCGCATCACCATCGCCGACACGGGCCACGGTATGTCTCCTACAGTTCGCGCTCGGCTCTTCGAACCCTTTTACACGACCAAGGATCTCAATGGTACGGGCCTGGGTCTATGGATCTCAGCCGGGATCGTCAAACGTCATCATGGCCGCCTGACCTTCCGCACCTCCGAAGACCCGGTGCGGCACGGAACCGTCTTCTCGCTCTTTCTTCCGCGAGTGGAAGCTCCTCTCTCGGTCGAGGCGTACGGAGACCGTAGCTGAGACAGAATCTTTTTATAAACATGGGCCCCTGAAGTCGGATGCTTCCAATGGCAGATCAACCCTCTATCGGCGAACTTTCAACGCCTCCTCCGATCTCTGGGGAGATGCCCACTTCGGTCACCGCCTTTGTCGATTTTTTTGCGTCTGGTCCAATCAACACACCAACACCGATTGCAAGCTTTCTTGAATTTCAGCAGACATTTGGTGGTCTCGACGTGCGCAGTGAATCCAGCTATCAGGTATGGCAGTTCTTTAGTAATGGCGGTGAGGCAGCAATCATCGTTCGCATCGCACCTCATCCGTCTATCGCAAACTTCGTTTCTGCTCTTAACTCAGCACTGGCAGACCTGACCGTTCCTTTCAATCTCCTCTGTCTTCCCGCCACGACCAATCTGGCTCCAGCCGAAATGAATTTAACCTTGCTTGCCGCTCAGGCTTTTTGTACGGAAAAGAACGCTTTTTATATCGTGGATATTCCCCCATCGAATGTGATCTCGACTGCACCAGCCATTGAAAGCTGGTTTGCTGGCACTCGTCTCTCCAATAGTGACTTCGCAGCTGTGTATTATCCCCAACTGAGCATTCTCGATCCACTTAACGGGAATGCTCCGCGCGAGATGCCGGCCAGCGGCTCGGTCGCCGGCATCTATGCCACCACCGACAGCACGCGCGGTGTCTGGAAAGCGCCTGCTGGAA
>DATMKY010000121.1:0-75408 GCA_035570955.1 Edaphobacter sp.
GGAGAGAGCAATGGCGAAGGAAAAGTTTGACCGGTCAAAGCCGCACGTAAACATCGGGACGATCGGGCACATCGATCACGGCAAGACGACGCTGACAGCGGCGATTACGAAGGTGTTGTCCAAGCACAACCCGAACAACAAATTCCGTTCGTTCGACACGATTGACAACGCTCCGGAAGAGCGTGAGCGCGGTATTACGATTGCGACCTCGCATGTTGAGTACGAGACGCCGAACCGCCACTACGCGCACGTTGACTGCCCTGGGCACGCCGACTACATCAAGAACATGATCACGGGCGCGGCGCAGATGGATGGTGCGATTCTGGTGGTTGCCGCCACTGACGGCCCAATGCCTCAGACCAAGGAGCACGTTCTGCTGGCGCGTCAGGTTGGCGTGCCGTACATCGTTGTGTTTCTCAACAAGTGCGATGCGGTTGAGGACGAAGAGCTGATCGAGCTGGTTGAGATGGAAGTTCGCGAGCTGCTCTCGAAGTACGAGTACCCTGGCGACGACACCCCGATCATTCGCGGCTCTGCTCTCGGCGCGCTCAACGGCGAAGCCAAGTGGGAGGCGAAGATCGACGAGTTGATGGATGCGGTGGACAAGTATGTTCCGCAGCCAGAGCGTGCGATCGACCAGCCGTTCCTGATGCCGATCGAAGACATCTTCTCGATCTCGGGCCGCGGCACCGTGGTGACGGGCCGTATCGAGCGCGGCAAAGTGAAGGTTGGCGAGGCGGTTCAGATCGTTGGTTTCCGCGACACGCAGAACACAGTGGTCACCGGGGTTGAGATGTTCAAGAAGCAGCTGGACGAAGGTCTGGCAGGCGACAATGCGGGACTTCTTCTGCGCGGCACGGCGAAGGAAGATGTGGAGCGTGGCATGGTGTTGGCCAAGCCAGCTTCGATCACGCCGCACACGCAGTTCAAGGGTGAGGTCTACGTGTTGTCGAAGGAAGAAGGCGGTCGTCACACGCCGTTCTTCAACGGCTACCGTCCCCAGTTCTACTTCCGCACGACGGACGTGACTGGTTCGGCGAAGCTTCCTGCGGGCACCGAGATGTGCATGCCCGGCGACAACATCCAGCTGGAGATCGAGCTGCACACGCCGGTCGCCATGGAGAAGGGTCTCCGTTTCGCTATCCGCGAAGGCGGCCGCACCGTAGGTGCAGGCACCATCTCCGAAATCATCAAGTAAAGAAAGAGCTTGATTTGCAAGGGCAGCGAGTCTCGATTCGCTGCCCTTCGTTTCTAGTCGATAAAAGTTCGATTTCCGGGCTTTCCGTAATTGCCGTTTTGTTGGATAATAGAAAAGGACGAGCGTGGCCTGACCGCTCCTCTCTCCGTTAGAAAATCAGGATTTGGCAGCAGGGGCCTTTGCCCTGCGTCGCGGCGTGTCGGAAGTAATTCTGTACAAGCTGCTTGCCAGCCGAAGTGGCTGGCCACGTTAGAAGGAGATTGACCACAATGCGCGAGATCATCACACTGCAGTGCCCGGATTGCAAAAACCGGAACTACTCCACCACCAAGAACAAGAAGACCACCACCGGTCGCCTCGAGTTCTCCAAGTTTTGCAATACCTGCCGTAAGCATACGGCTCACAAGGAAACGAAGTAAGGGCAGCCTTTTAGCCGCTGGCTTTTAGCTCCAGGCTAAGAGCTGACAGCTCCTGGGGGAGTAAGCTCAACGGTTAAACTGTCGGTCTCCAAAACCGAACTTCTCGGTTCGAATCCGAGCTCCCCCGCCAGTTTGCCCCGGTCCCTCAGAGTCCGGGAACAGAAATTGAACGAAGATTTGAGGCAGGATTATGGCCAAGACAGTAGCAGTCACCGAACAGCCCACCACCGGGATTCAGCAGTTGAAGTCGCAGCCCGCCCGTCTCGCCGAGTTCCTCAAAGACGTGCGCGCCGAGATGCGCAAAGTCATCTCGCCCTCGCGTGCCGAGGTGCAGTCGACTACGGCTGTTGTTCTCGTCACGGTCTTCATCTTTGCCGCGTATTTTTGGCTGGTGGACTCGATCATCGGCCGGGCAATTGAGGCTCTGTTGCACACCTTGACTAAGCACTAAGCAGATTTTGAAGCTACGAAAGTAGAAAGAAGTAACGATGCGCGAAAAAGGCATAACCATGGCGGCTGAAGAGCAAAATCCGGAAGAGCAGAACCCTCAGGGAGAAAACTCCACCGAGCAGCTTGCGCCGCCGGTCAACGAAAACTTCAAGTGGTACATCATCCACGCCTACTCGGGCTTCGAGCGTAAGGTGCGCGAATCGCTAGAAAGTCGCATCACGGCCTTCGGTCTTCAGAACAAGATCGGCCGCATCATGATTCCGACCGAACCGGTTACCGAGCTGCGCAACGGCAAGAAGTACACCATCGATCGCGTATTCCTGCCAGGCTACGTTCTCGTCGAAATGGACCTCGACAACGACCTCTGGCACGTCATCAAGAACACGCCACGCGTCACGGGTTTCCTTGGCACCGGCGACAATCCGGTCGCCCTGTCCGAGCAGGAAGTAAGCTCCATCCTCTTCCGCTCCGATGTCTCGAAGGACAAGCCGACGATGAAGGTCAAATTCGACAAGGGCCAGCAGGTTCGCATCAACGAGGGTCCCTTCGCCAACTTCACCGGCGCTGTCGATGAAATCAACGAAGACAAGCAAACCCTCAAGGTCATGGTCAGCATCTTCGGCCGCTCCACCCCGGTCGAAATCGAGTTCTCCAAGGTGGACAAGGTTGTTGAATAACAAAGTTTAGAAACAAATATTAAGCTGCTGGCAACAACAGAGCCCGCCGCTGGAAGCATAAAGAGGATTCACCCAAAATGGCACCGAAGAAGATCACTGGATACGTTAAGCTTCAGATCGTCGCTGGCAAGGCAACACCTGCACCTCCCGTCGGCCCCGCGCTCGGTCAGGCTCAGGTCAACATCATGGAGTTCTGCAAGCAGTTCAACGACCGCACCGGCAAAGATCCATCGCTTGCTGGCCTCACCATTCCCGTCGTTATCAGCGTCTACGCGGACCGCACCTTCAGCTTCATCACCAAGACCCCGCCCGCCCCGGTGCTGCTCCTCAAGGCTGCCGGCATCGAGAAGGGCTCCGGCACTCCTAATAAGGAGAAAAAGGGCAAGGTCACCGAGAAGCAGGTTCTCGAGATTGCTAAGCAGAAGATGCCGGACATGAATGCGACCACCGTCGAAGCTGCTGCGAAGACCATTCGCGGCACCGCTCGTTCCATGGGCATCGAAGTCGTAGCTTAATTCTTTTCCCCCCACACTCTTAAAGGTCAACCCCTGGATCATGACGCCATCGGCATCTTGATCCAGGGGTTGACCTTTTGTCTTTCAAAAACTTCAGACGATCATCGCACCGCCATCAATAACGACAATCTGCCCGGTGGTGAACTCCGATTTCATCAGGTAAAGGAACGCCTCAGCGATATCCTCCACTTCGCCGACTCGCCCCACTGGCAGTTTCTTTACCTGCTCAGCATACGTCGCTTCACGAGCGGCTTCGGTCATCCCGCTCCATAGAGGAGTCTTGATTATTCCTGCACAAACTGCGTTCACACGAACCGGTGCCATATCGAGAGCAAACCCGCGCGTCAGCGATTCCACCGCTCCAGCCACTGCTGAGACGGCGCTCCATCCCTTCCACGGCCGCATCGCAAGAATTCCATTCGTCAGCGTGATCGATCCATCCCTTCGGATCTTTGGAAACGCAGCGCGCGCGGCGATATACATTCCCCAGAATCTTACTTCGAAGAACTTCCTCGCCTCCTCAGTAGTGGTCACGGACGCCGGAAGAGCATCGCCAGCACAGTAGACAAGGTGATCCAACTCACCCGTGGCTGCAAAAAACCTTTGTACCGCCCCTTCGTCGGTCACATCGAGACTCGCACCCTCAACACCCTTGGGCAAATCCTGCAAAGCCTTACCAACATTGGTCTGACTGCGGGACACAACTACTACATTCGCATTTTCCTCCGCTGCAGCCTTCGCTGTTGCTAGTCCGAATCCAGATGTTCCTCCTAGAACGACGACCTTCTTGCCTTCTAACCTGCGATCTCTCATCTTTCCGCCTCCTTTTCGCCAGTTGAATCGCCCGGCAAAGATAAGATGAATTTGTCGAACCATGCAGACCATGCATAATAAACATACAAAACATGCGTTGGAAGCAACTTCGCCAGATCGACCTAAACTTACTCGTCGCCTTCTCGGTTTTTGCCGAGGAGCTCAGCGTCACTGCTGCGGCCAAACGTCTCCTTCTCAGCCAGTCTGCAGCAAGCAGAACGCTCCAGCGGTTGCAGGCTCTCTTTCAGGACGATCTCTTGGTTCGCGGCGCCCGCGGATATCAACTCACCCCCACTGGAACACGCCTCCAGGCAGAACTGAATCGGCTTCTGCCCGAGCTCGAAAAATTAATTGGCCGTGCAGCCTTCGATCCCGTGATCGAACATACGATCTTTCGCCTAACGGGGCCTGACAACGCCTGTTCCGCGCTTGGCCCACTGCTCTGTCAACAGGTACTGCGTTCCGCACCTGGGATTGAGTTTCATTTCGTTCCCTGGACAAGCGATGCACTCATCGATCTCGACCGTGGACGTCTCGACCTTGTTCTATCCAACGACGAAGTGCTCGTGCCCGCTCATCTCCGAGCTCAGACGCTCTTCCGGGTTAAGTGGTACTGTATCGTTGCACGCGACGCCAAATGGTCCTCCCGGCTCTCGCTTCAGCGGTATCTGTCAGCGGATCATCTCACCGTGTCAGTACTTGATGGCGTGCAGACAATTCCCGACAAACGCCTTGCCGCCCTCGGGCTCGCACGGCGCTCGGCGATCCGGGTGCCGTACTTCGGGGCCGCGCTGGAATGCCTTTCTCAAACTAATCTCGTGCTTACTGCAACCTCCGGCATTGCACAAATAGCTAAGACGCGTCCTGATCTGCGCGTTCTCGAAGCGCCCGCGGAACTTAAAGGGTTCGCTTTTCAAGCCATCTGGCATCCGCGCCTGACAAGTGATCCGGCGCACTCCTGGCTCCGCCAAACCATCTTCCGGCTCTCCAGCGCAATCACACTGTAGCCAAAAAGCGTGTCGTTGAACCAATCCAGGAGAATTCCATGCAAGCCGGACCAAACGAGACAATGGTGATCGTCGCCTACAAGCGCAAGCCCGGTAAAGAAGCCTATCTATTGCAACTCACCCGTGAACATGTCCCGCTCCTCCGTGCCGAAGGGCTCGCCACCAATTTTCCAGTCACTGCTTGCCAGGCCAAAGACGGCACCGTTGTGGAGGTCTTCGAATGGGCACCCGGCGGCGTCGAACGCGCCCACAAAAATCCCGTGGTGCTGAAACTATGGGAGCGCTACGCCGCCGCCTGCGATATCGTCCGACTGGCCTCGCTGCCCAAAGAGTCCAATATGTTCGCATCGTTCACCCCTCTCCAGCTCTAGGCAAAGAGCCTCCGCTGTACAGCTACCGTCGCGCTATCTACCATCTTCTTTTTCGTTTTTGTGTCTTCTGGTAAGACATCCATTGACCTCTGCCCCAGCCCATACTTGCGGCGCACTGTGCTAACGAGCTCTGCCATCTGTCTCCGGTACTTGGGTGCGGCAAAGTCCCTGTCGGCGAACCGCGCACGATAGTCCGCCTCCAGGGCAGGGAAGTGCTCACGGACGAAGCTCAGGTAGGTAGGGCGCGAACACAACTTCAAAAAAAGCGGATTGGCGACGAAGAAGCTCGCGCGGGCATCAGCGGCACGGCGGCACATCTCATCGAGCATCTTCGCGCTGTCGTTGATGCCCGGCAACAGGGGCGAACACATGACGCCGGCAGTAATGCCGGCGTCGCGCAGCTTTCGCACCGCAGCGAAACGCAGGTCCGGCCTCGGCGCGCGCGGCTCCACCATGCGCGCGAGTGCAGCGTCAGGAGTGGTAATCGTGATATGCACGATCAGCCGGTTGTGTTGCGCTACCTCTGTGAGAATGTCGAGATCGCGAACGATCAGCCGCGATTTGGTAATGATTCCGATGGTGTGACCGGAGCGCTTGGCGAAGACCTCCAGAATGGAGCGTGTGACACGTGCGCGACGCTCGATTGGCTGGTAAGGATCCGTGGCCGTCCCAATGGCGATCTCAGCCCGTGGGTCGAACCGGCGGAGCTCCTGTTGGAGCAGCCACGCAGCGTTTTGTTTCACGTAGATCTCATGTTCAAAGGCGGTCGCCCAGGCCTGCGGAACCTCAGGCGCAGTCTTGGCAGCGGGGTGTTGATGTAGTTTGGAGTCAATAGATATTGCCTGCAGAAACTCATGCGTGTAACGAGCGAAACAGTATTTGCACCCAAACTCACAGCCGCGGTACGGGTTGATGCTATAGGCGATCCAACTGGTCCGCCGGGAAACGTTCCGGTTCAAAATACTGCGCACCTCGAGCGCCTTGAACTCGATCAGGTGACCGTTGTCGGCATGTCTCGCGTTGGCGGCCATTCGGGCGATTCCGATCGCTTGCCTGGGAAGAATTGGGAAAAGTTCGGCTCCATTTATTTTCGCCATTTGTTCGCCTCTTAACGCCAAGCATAGGCTCAGTCCCATTGCTTCGTCAACTGTGAATTCTATGCACCGACTCTGTTACTTCGGATCTGTCGTCATCGCCGACCGATGTCCAGTCGTGGTATCCCAGTAGTCCATCCAACGCAGTCGGATGCCATCAGTCCTCTCCAGCAATTCCTTGCTTGGAATCTTCCCGTGTTCCACGACGACGACCATCCCTGTGTTGAACTTTCGTTGCGAGTGGTCGACATCAGGCATGCGTGGCCCTTCTGCTGTAATTACATCCTGAATCGTCACCTTCGTGCGATCGGCCTTAAAGATCAAATGCCCGTTTGCATCCTTTCCAGCCGGTACCAGGTTCCTCAGAATAAAGAAGTCTGGCACCTCATTCGGCCCAAGCAGACCCATCAGATAAAGATCGAGATACGAGTACCCGGTCGCAGGCACGTAGTAGTCATCATCAAGCTGAGTGAACGTTCCATCGAAGTTGTCCTGCCACACTCCGCCGCCCATGGCCGAGGCCTCCGTCGGCCGCTGGTACGGAAACGGTGCTGGCGCCTGCAAACCTCGCGCCCAATGCGTGGGTCCCAGTACGATCGTCTCGTCACCTACCTTCGCTGAAACAAACGCCGACCAGCGATGCCCCATCTCATGCCCGATCTGCGACATCGCATAGTCATACGGAGGAATCTTTCCGTTCGACGTTCGCTCCTGAAGCTGGTGCATGTAGAAACCGATATTGTGCGAGTCGCTCTCCTTCAAATCCGCCGGCGGATACTCCTGCATCTGATTCGCCCCAACATACACCGGCTGAATGAACTGCCATTGGAATCTTCCCTTCGTGCAGTAGCTCGCCAGATTTCTTTGGTTCGCTCCAATCCCAGCCACTGCGCCTCCATCCGGGCCGCCTCCCAGAGGACCCGAGCTGGATGTTCCGGCCTCAGGATTATCGATGCGGAAGTCCGAGTAATACGCCAGCATGTCGAACTTGTCGCCCAACGCATTGATCACGGTGCATGTCAGATCCATTGCTCTTGGAGGCTTCATGTAGTGGAATGCCTCATACAGCGCCGGAAACGGTCCATCCTGTTTCTTCAACGAAGAGAGGTCCACGGCGGGATTAACCAGCCCAACCAGTTTCACCGAGTGCGCCGATACCTGATCGACGGTGGCAGGCTGGGAAGTTGGGCCTTGAGCAGGGCCCGTCTGAGACGAACCGGAACTCATAACAGCCGCGGAAACATAGACTGGATCACCCGGCTTATACCCTGCAGGCAGCGTTCCCTGTACCGAGATCGTATTCCCGTCGACCTTCACCGCCGGCGAAATTCCCGGCCCCGAAGCAAGATAGCGAGGACCTCCCCCGAATCTCCCGGCACCACCGCCACGACCACCTGCGAATCCGACTATGGACCACAGCGTCTCCGAACTTGCATTCTGCGTACAGTCCCCAGATGGCTTCTTCCCGTCGAAACAGATCCGATAAATAAGGCCCGCGATCTTAGGGTCGCTCTCAGCCAGCACAGGCCCGCGGGTCTCGATTGTAGCCTTTAGAAAAAGGCCATCTACGGCAGTCAACTTAATGCTTTTGATATTGAGATTCTCTGCGATTGAGGACTTCTCCGTGCCCGCGATAGTTCCAATCTCCTTCTCGGAACCTTCTTTGACGAGCGGATAGATTCCTACAATCGCATCCTCCGCGTGGACCTCATCGTAAGAGAGATCAATCGTTCCATCCTTATGGAGCACCGCCTGAAAGCGGTTCACTGTCGGCGTCCAGGTCATATCTTGCACGCCGCCCACAGGTTCAGTCAGACTCCATGTAATCACCGCACGATCATCGAGCTCTTTCAAATAGCGTGTGCCCGACAGCCTCGGCTTAAAAAAAACGCTGATTGCGGCAACCGTATTGATCAATTGCGGACCGGCCTCGGCAAGCTCAGCAAACCGCTCAACTGAGATTCCTCCTCCTCGATTACCCGGACCTGCGGCACCACGCTGGCTACCACGTCCGCCTTCACTTGCCGGCTCGCCAAACGTCATCGATCCGGTCATCCCCACAGAAAACGAGTTCCAGCTCTTGCCGGAAAAAGGAAACGCAAGATTCTTCAGAGTCGCCTGACTTCCGGTCATCGCCGAACCGAACTCCGAATCCCATTGCAGTGGAAGATTTTCGACACGATACCTCGATCCGTCAGGCGAGAAGCGCAGCGTATGATGCGACAGATCGAACAGGCTTGCCTTTCCTAGCACATTCTCATCGAGCGTCATCACAATCAAATTCCCGCGAGTCGAGATCGTTCCGATAGATTTGCCCGGCTCCTGAAACCGTTGCGCATATGCCGGACAACCCAGCAAAAACATCCCGAAAATCATCCATAAAACGGTTGCTTTCCCAAAATGGCTGTCGTTCTTCACAGTTGTCCTCACGGGATTCTAAGTTTGCACTCAGACTACATTATTGTATGCAATATTGTATGGACGAACCGCAGATTGCGGAGGACGCTGAAGTAGACAAGAAAAACCACCTCGATTACTTCACAACGCACTTCGGCGAATTGAACCCATCAGCCGCCGCGGTTTTGAGAAATATGCAATGACTGGATCCGACTTCGTGATGGCTAAGATTGGGGCTGAAATGGTTGCATAAAAATGCTAATTCCGGCATACTTGTAAGAGCGTCTCAACCAGCCGTTGAGCGTAGTCGATAACCACGCCCCGGGAAGCAATCCGAGTGGGGTGGGAGATGAGGAAAGATGGCCCGGAAGATTTCAAAGAATTTGGCGAAGGCGCGCGCGCTCGTTGAGCCCCGTCCTTACATTCTGGCGGATGCAGTTCCGCTCCTTCAAAAAGCAAAGTATGCAAAGTTTGACGAGACCGTCGATCTGACGATGCGGCTCGGTGTCGATCCCAAGCACGCCGACCAGATGGTTCGCGGCACCGTCGTTCTTCCGCACGGCCTCGGCAAGACCAAGATCGTCGCCGTTATCGCCTCGGGCGACAAAGTTAAGGATGCGCAGGCAGCCGGAGCCGAGTTCTTTGGCGGCGAAGAGCTCGTCGAAAAGATCCAGAAGGAAAACTGGACGGCCTTCGATGCTTTAATCGCCACGCCCGACATGATGAAGTCGGTCGGTCGTCTCGGTAAGGTTCTCGGGCCCAAGGGCCTCATGCCCAACCCGAAGACCGGCACCGTTACCACTGACGTTGTCGCAGCCGTGAAGGAGATCAAAGCCGGTAAAGTTGAGTTTCGTACCGACAAGACCGCGCTCGTGCATGTTCCCGTTGGCAAGCTCTCGTTCGACCCGCAGAAGCTGGTCGACAATGCGACGACAATCATGACCAGCGTCATCAAGGCCAAGCCGTCGGCAGCCAAGGGCAAGTACATCAAGGGTGTCACGCTCAGCTCTACGATGGGTCCCGGCATTCAGCTGGACTTCGCCGCAGTCGAGGCAGCCAGCAAGGCGTAACGATTCCGCTGGCTCGTTTGTCGGCGATTTCAGAATTTCAGTCCGCGCAAGCGGCGCAAATTTTCAGCTAGCGATGGTAGCTAGCAGCTAAAGGCAAGGTTTTTATGGCACTGTCCAGAGCATCCAAGTCAGAGAAGGTAGCCAAGCTCGCAGCCGAGCTCGAGCACTCTACCTCCGCGATCATCGGCACCTTCAAGGGCCTCACCGCCTCGAAGGACTTCGAGCTGCGCAAGACCATTCGCAAAGCTGGCGGAAGCTATCACGTCGTCAAGAACAAGCTCGCCGCCCGCGCCAGCGAGGGCACTAAGGTCAAGGACGCACTTCAGGGCCTCAAGGGCGTCTCCGCCGTCGCCTATACTTCCGGCGATCCCGTTGCTTTGGCGAAAGCCCTCTCCGAGTGGGTCAAGGACAACGCGGAGTTCACCTTCAAGCTCGGAATCGTTGATGGCAAGGTCATCAACATCTCTGAGATTGACCAGCTGGCCAAGATGCCGGGCAAGGAAGAACTCTTCTCGAAGCTTCTATTCCTCATCAACTCCCCGGCACAGCGTCTGGCTACGGTCATCAACGCCACCGGCCGCGACCTAGCTGTCGTCCTCGGCCAGGGTGTCGAGAAGGGCAAGTTTGCCGGCTCCGCGTCGGCTCCAGCAGCGGCCGAGCCGGTGGCGGACGCTCCTGCGGCAGCAGTCGAAGCCGCGCACGTTGAGGAATCCAAAGCTGGCGAGCAGCCTTCAGGAGCCGCACAGCCGGAAAACGCAACGGCTTCCCAGTCGGGCGAGGCGGCAGCCACCGACCCGGTCGAGGGTAACTAAGTTTCGCCTGATCTCCACGGGTGCGCTGGTCTGGGCGCAACGGAAACCCTGGGAGGGATAGGCAACCGAGGCGCAGTTCGGCCGCGGGGAAGTAATCAGCAACAGCAGTATCAAAGTTCAGTTTTATTGGAGAAATAACATGGCAGACATCCAGCAGTTGGAAGATTCAATCGTTAGCCTGAGCCTCCTTGAGGCCTCGGAGCTGGTCAAGAAGCTTGAAGCCCGTCTCGGCGTCTCGGCGGCAGCGGCAGTTGCAGCAGCCCCGGCAGCAGGCGGCGGCGCGGCGGCAGCAGCTCCGGCTGAAGAAAAGACCGAATTCACCGTTATCCTCAAGGATGCCGGCGCGAATAAGATCAACACCATCAAGGCTGTACGCGAAGTCACTGCCCTTGGCCTCAAGGAAGCCAAGGACCTGGTTGACGGAGCTCCCAAGCCCTTGAAGGAGAACGTTTCGAAGGAAGATGCGGCTGCGATTGCCAAGAAGTTCGAAGGCGTCGCCACCGTCGAAATCAAGTAGTTATCTGCCACTTGCAACCTGGGGCGGAACGCGATATTCTTGTTGTTAGAGAAAAATTCGTTCCGCCTCGGCGTGTCCCTTGGCGGGCCATTACTTTTCAGTAAACTTCTGTAGTACCCGGATCATCCTGTCAGGAACAGGCTAGGGAACCGGCCACTATTCGTTTCTAGCGGCGGACGCGAATAGTGCAATTGGCATCAGCGAGCAGCAACTTTGGGGTAAGGCGAACCTCAAATGGCGGCAGGCATTACTATCATCAATTCAGAAATAGTGCACAAGTCGATCTTTGCGCTCATGGGACGCACTGTCCCATCGAGCGCTTTGCCGTGTTTACAGGCATAGCAGCCCCTCTGCACGCGTCATTTATAGCAGCTTCGGCGCTTGCAGTCAGTAAAAGTTTCGAGATTTCGTAAGTGCCGGGAAACACGATACGGCGAGACATTCTGCGCACGGAACCTGTCGTTATCGAGAACAGCGGGACCGAAGAACGTAGCAACTGCGCAATCAGAATCACCCGGAGGGTATGACCAAAACCCTCCCCTCATGAGCATCAGCCAGCCAATCAGATGCTGGCAATCACGCTCAAGAGGCCTCGAAGGTCAGTTTTTCAGGAGAGAGCATGTCTGGCGAGTCCAACAACAGCGAAATGCGCGCGATCCGTACACGTCTTGATTTTTCGAAGATTCCTACATCCATTCAGATTCCCAACCTTATCGAGGTCCAGCGTCGCAGCTATGAGCGCTTCCTTCAGATGGACAAGCTCCCCCAGGAGCGCGAAGACAATGGCTTGCAGTCCGTCTTTACTTCCGTCTTCCCCATCACCGACTTCCGCAACGTCAGCGAACTCGAGTTCGTCGACTACTCCATCGGCAACTGGGAGTGCAAGTGCGGTTACCTCAAGGGGCTGAATCACCTCCGCACGGCCTGCGTCAACTGCGGCCACATGGTCATTACCGATCCGTTCCATCCCGGTGACGTCCTATGTAACTTCTGCGGAACCTACAACAAGAACACCCCTGACTTCTGCACCAAGTGCGGCGACCCTGTCGGCCTGCAGCTCAAGTATGACCAGGCAGAGTGCGAAGAGCGCGGCATGACCTACTCCGCGCCGCTAAAGGTCACCATTCGCCTCAAGATCTACGACAAGGATCCCGAGACCGGCGTCAAGAGTCTCCGCGACATGAAGGAACAGGAAGTCTTCTTCGGAGACATTCCTCTAATGAGCCAGAACGGCACCTTCATCGTCAACGGAACGGAGCGCGTTATCGTCTCGCAACTCCATCGTTCGCCTGGCGTCTTTTTTGAGACGGCGAACAACCGCACCTACTTCCTCGGCAAGATCATTCCGTACCGCGGCAGTTGGGTCGAGTTTGAGTACGACCAGAAAAACACTCTCTACGTTCGTATCGACCGCAAGCGCAAGTTCCTCGGCACCATCTTCCTGCGTGCTCTCGGTCTCCGCACCGACGAAGAAATCCTCAAGACCTTCTACACCGTCGATACCATCAACGTTAAGGAAGGAAAGCTTAGCTGGAAGGTTGTTCCTGAAGGTCAGCTCACCAACCTACAGGGAACGCGTCCCGCCACGGCGATCACCGTCAAGGGTGAAGAGATTGCGCCTGCAACTCGCAAGATCTCCGCTCACTCGCTCAAGGGTCTTCGCAGCCACAAGATTGAAGCAGTTGAGGTTGAGACCAGCGAGTTTGACGGCGCAATGACCGCTGCTGATGTCGTCGATCTCACTACTGGTGAGCTTCTCTACGAAGCCAACCAGGAACTCACTGCCGACAAGATTCACAAGATCCAGCAGTCCGGCGTCACCAGCTTCGAGGTCTTCTTCCCCGAGCGCGACGACGTGGGCAATATCATCACCAACACGCTTCGCCGCGACTCCGTTCGCAAGCCTGAGGAAGCTCTCATTGAGATCTACCGCAAGCTGCGTCCGGGCGACCCACCGACTCTCGACACCGCCACCGCGCTCTTCGAAGGCATGTTCTTCGATCCGCGCAAGTACGACTTCTCGCGCGTCGGCCGCCTCAAGTTCAATATCAAGCTCTACGAGAATCAGGGCGCCACTGGTCTCGACAAGCGCACGCTCACACCTGAGGACTTCTACGGCACTATCCGTTATCTCCTCAAGTTGCGCAAGAACATCGGCACCGTCGACGACATCGACCATCTTGGCAATCGCCGCGTTCGCGCCGTCGGCGAACTGATGGAGAATCAGTTCCGCATCGGCCTCGTCCGTATGGAGCGCGCCATCAAGGAAAAGATGTCGGTCTATCAGGAAATGTCGACCGCCATGCCGCACGACCTCATCAACGCGAAGCCAGTCATGGCCGCGATTCGTGAGTTCTTCGGCTCCTCGCAACTCTCGCAGTTCATGGACCAGACCAACCCGCTCAGCGAAATCACCCACAAGCGTCGCCTGTCGGCCCTTGGGCCTGGTGGTCTCTCGCGTGAACGCGCTGGCTTCGAAGTCCGCGACGTGCATCCGACACACTACGGCCGCATCTGCCCGATTGAGACGCCGGAAGGCCCGAACATCGGCCTCATCAGCTCGCTCTCTTGCTTCGCCCGCATTAACGAGTACGGCTTCATTGAATCCCCCTATCGCAAGGTCAAGGAAGGCCGCGCACTCGACTACGTTTCTGTGGTCAACGCTGGCGAGTCCGGTCTGCGCCAAGGCGACTCACTTGAAATCAGCGAAGCTCGCAAGCTCAATGAGCAGTTGAAGAAGGACAAGAAGCGCACCATGGATCTTGCTCCCTTCAGCTTCTACCTCTCCGCATGGGAAGAAGACCGCCACACCATCGCGCAGGCCAACATCGAGCTCGACGCCAAGCTGAACATCGTTCAGGACGTCGTCGATGCACGCCGTCAGGGCAACTTCGTTCTCGTCAACAAGTCAGAAGTTGACTATGTCGACGTCAGTCCGAAGCAGCTCGTTTCGGTCGCCGCCTCGCTTGTGCCGTTCCTCGAGCACGACGACGCGAACCGCGCACTCATGGGTGCAAACATGCAGCGCCAGTCCGTTCCTCTACTGGTCTCCGAAGCTCCCTTCGTCGGAACCGGCATGGAAGGCGTGACTGCTCGCGATTCAGGCGCGGTTATCCTGGCCAAACGCAACGGTATCGTTGACTCCGTCGACTCCGAGCGCATCATCGTGCGCGTCGAAGGCGAGCATCACCCCACGCAGCTCTCGCGTGAGGTTGGCTCCGACATCTACCAACTCACGAAGTTCAAGCGTTCGAACCAGAACACCTGCATCAACCAGAAGCCGATCGTTCGCAAGGGAGACCGCGTTCTCAAGGGGCAGGTCATCGCTGACGGCCCATGCACGGAGCAGGGCGAACTCGGTCTCGGCCGTAACGTTCTCGTCGCCTTCATGCCCTGGCGCGGTTACAACTTCGAGGACGCGATCCTCATTTCGGAGAAGCTGGTCCGCGAGGACTACTACACCTCGATTCACATCGAGGAGTTCGAGATCGAGGCCCGCGACACGAAGCTTGGGCCGGAAGAGATTACGCGCGATATCCCCAACGTCAGCGAGCACGCTCTGCGCGATCTCGATGAGTCGGGCATCATCCGCATCGGCGCGAAGATCGGCCACAACGACATCCTCGTCGGCAAGGTAACGCCGAAGGGCGAAACCCAGTTGACCCCAGAAGAGAAGCTTCTTCGCGCCATCTTCGGCGAAAAAGCGGGCGACGTTCGCGACGCCTCCCTGACATGCCCTCCCGGCATCGAAGGCACAGTCGTCGACGTCCGCATCTTCTCCCGCAAGGGGCAGGAGAAGGACGAGCGAGCCAAGCAGATCGAGCAGGAGATGATCGAGAAGCTGGAGCGCAACCTCGCTGATGAAATCCGCATTCTCACTGACGAGCGTCTGAAGCGTCTCGAAGCAATTCTCGGCGCGAAGGAAGTTCTCGCCGACCTGCACGATGAGCGTACCAACAAGAAGCTTCTCAACAAGGGCGATGTGCTCGACCGCGACACCATCGAGCTCATCAGCACTCGTAACCTCAAGCGTATCCGTTACGCCGACAAAGATCCCCGCGTCAACGAGCAGATCGATGAGATCGAAGAGATGACCTCGCGTCAGATCGACGTTCTCCGCAAGATCACCAACGAGAAGATCACCAAGATGTCTAAGGGGGACGAACTTGCTCCCGGCGTCATCAAGATGGTGAAGGTCTACGTTGCGATGAAGCGTAAGCTCTCCGTTGGCGACAAGATGGCCGGACGTCACGGTAACAAAGGCGTCATCGCTCGGATTCTCCCCGAAGAAGATATGCCGTATCTTCCCGATGGAACTCCGGTCGAGATCGTTCTCAATCCGCTTGGCGTGCCTTCCCGAATGAATGTCGGTCAGATTCTTGAGACGCACCTCGGCTGGGCCGCACACGAGCTCGGCAAGCAGGTTGCCGAAGCCGCTGCGAACATGGAGAAGGCCAGCGAAGTCCGCGAGCTCTTCAAAGCGCGCTTTGCCGGTACTGCCGCTCTCACCCAGCTTCTTGACCTCGACGATGAGCAGACTCTGCGCATTGCCGCGGGCATGAAGCGCGGCATCTGGTTTGGTACGGCGGTGTTCGACGGCGCACGCGAGACGGAGATCAAGGCGCTTCTCAAGGCCGCTGGTCTCCCCAGCTCGGGTAAGACGCAACTCTTCGATGGTATGAACGGGGACTCGTTCGAACAGCCCGCCACCGTTGGCTACATCTATATGCTCAAGCTTTCGCACCTCGTCGACGACAAGATCCACGCTCGCTCCATCGGACCGTACTCTCTCATCACTCAGCAGCCGCTTGGTGGTAAGGCACAGTTCGGCGGACAGCGCTTCGGCGAAATGGAAGTCTGGGCACTCGAAGCCTACGGCGCCGCGTACATCCTGCAGGAGCTGCTCACCGCCAAGTCCGACGACGTCTTCGGCCGTACCAAGATCTACGAAGCCATCGTCAAAGGTGAAGCAGCGATTGAGCCCGGTGTACCTGAGTCGTTCAACGTTCTTATCCGCGAGCTGCAGTCGCTCTGCCTCGACGTCGAGCTGATCAAACAAGCCGACCAGAAGAAGCAGCCTCTGCCCGCCATCGCGGCAGCCGACTAACGCACTAAAGCCTGAGGAGGTCACTGCGTACACTCCTCAGGCCGCCACCTCAAGTGGCAACCACAATCGAAAAAGCAACTGCAACAGAACCACCGGTAACGCGATGCACCTTAAGCCATCGCACAGATTTAGTAACCGCAGCAAAATCGCTGCACCTGCTACAGCAGGACACAAGGGAGACGCAAAATATGTTCCGCTCCAGCCCCTTCGAACTGACCGGACCCATCGCCGACTTCGACGCCATCAAGATTCAGCTCGCCAGCCCCGAGAAGATTCGCAGCTGGTCGCATGGCGAAGTCACGAAGCCCGAAACAATCAACTACCGTACCTTCAAGCCCGAGCGCGACGGCCTCTTCTGTGCCCGCATCTTCGGACCTATCACCGACTGGGAGTGTCTCTGCGGAAAGTACAAGCGCATGAAACACCGGGGCGTCATCTGCGACAAGTGCGGCGTCGAAGTTACCCTCAGCAAGGTCCGCCGCGAGCGCCTTGGTCACATCGAGCTCGCCAGCCCCTGCTCGCACGTCTGGTTCTTTAAGGGCCTGCCCTCGCGTATCGGTCACTTGCTCGACATCTCGCTGCGTGAGCTCGAAGCCGTCCTCTACTTCGAGTCCTACGTCGTTGTCGATCCAGGCGACGCGCCCGTCAAAGAGCGTGAAGTCATCAAGGACGAAACCAAGTTTCGCGAACTCGATCAGCAGTTCCGCCCCACCGGCTTCAAGGCCATGATGGGCGCCGAAGCCATTAAGGAACTCCTCAAGCGCGTCGACGTCACCGAGCTAGCCATCGAGCTGCGCGACCGCATGAAGAATGAGACCTCGCTGCAAAAGAAGCTTAAGTACTCCAAGCGACTCAAGATCGTCGAGGCCTTCCGTAAGTCCGACAACCTGCCGCAGTGGATGATCCTCGACGTGATTCCCGTGATCCCGCCCGAGCTTCGCCCCCTCGTGCCGTTGGATGGCGGTCGCTTCGCTACCTCCGACCTGAACGACCTCTATCGCCGCGTTATCAACCGTAACAACCGGTTGAAGAAGCTGATGGACCTCCACGCGCCCGAGGTCATCGTCCGCAACGAGAAGCGCATGCTCCAGGAGGCCGTCGACGCACTCTTCGACAACGGCCGCCGTGGCCGCGTCCTTCGTGGCGCGAACAACCGTCCGCTGAAGTCGCTCTCCGACACCCTCAAGGGCAAGCAGGGCCGCTTCCGTCAGAACCTCCTCGGTAAGCGCGTCGACTACTCTGGCCGTTCGGTCATCGTCGTCGGCCCGGAGCTGAAGCTGCACCAGTGCGGCCTTCCCAAAAAGATGGCGCTCGAGCTCTTCAAGCCATTCATCTATCACCGCCTCGAGCAGACGGGCCACTGCACCACCATCAAGCAAGCCAAAGAAATGGTGGAAATGCAGGAACCAATCGTCTGGGACATCCTCGAAGAGGTCATCAAAGATCACCCGGTCCTGCTCAATCGCGCTCCGACCCTGCACCGCCTCGGCATCCAGGCCTTTGAGCCCGTCCTTGTCGAAGGCAAAGCCATCAAGATCCACCCGCTCGTCTGCACTGCCTTCAATGCGGACTTCGACGGCGACCAGATGGCCGTGCACATTCCGCTCTCGCCTGAGGCTCAGATCGAAGCCAGCGTTCTCATGCTCGCTTCGCACAACATCCTTTCGCCTGCCAGCGGTCAGCCCATCACTGTGCCCACACAGGACATGGTGCTCGGCCTCTACTACCTCACCAAGTCCAAGGTCAACGCCAAGGGCGAGGGACGCGTCTTCGCCAACATCGAAGAAGTCCTCATGGCTCTCGAAGCCAAGCAAGTCGAGACCCTCACCCCGATCCGTCTGCGCTACACCGGCCCTGTCCTTGACATGACCACCGCGTACGACGATCAGGACCTCACCCACACCGAGCCGGTCGAATTCAACAATCAGTACATCAACACGACCGTCGGCCGCGCCATCCTCAACGATGCGCTCCCCGAGGGCATGCCTTACGTCAACGGCCTGCTCAAGAAGAAGGGAATCGGCCAGCTCATTAACTACTGCTACCTGAACCTCGGCCTTGAGACGACCGTCAAGGCTCTCGATCGCGTCAAGGATCTCGGCTTCATCTATGCCACTCGTTCCGGCCTCTCGGTCGGACTCGATGACATGGTCATCCCCGACTCCAAGTACAACCTGGTCGGTGACGCTGAGAAAACCGTCCTCAGCATGCAGCAACAGTACCTCGATGGAGCCATCACCAACGGTGAGCGCTCTAACAAGGTCATCCAGATGTGGTCCGGCGTCACCGAGCGCGTCGCCGATGAGATGTTCAACAACATGAAGCGTGCCGACAAGGAAGGAGCCATGAACCCGATCTACATCATGGCCGACTCCGGAGCCCGTGGTTCCAAACAACAGATCCGCCAGCTTTCCGGTATGCGTGGTCTCATGGCCAAGCCCTCGGGCGAAATCATTGAGACCCCCATCACGGCGAACTTCCGCGAAGGTCTCACCGTGTTGCAGTACTTCATCTCGACGCACGGCGCACGTAAGGGCCTCGCCGATACCGCACTCAAGACCGCCGACTCGGGCTACCTCACCCGTCGCCTCGTCGACGTCGCGCAGGATGTCATCATCAGCCAGCACGACTGCGGCACCGTCGAAGGCATCTACGTCACTCCAATCATCGAAGCCGGCGAGACCATCGAGCCGCTGCGCGACCGCATCATCGGCCGCGTCTCGCTCGAGAAGCTCAAGGACTTCGAGGGCAAGACAATCGTGGACATCAATCAGGAGATCGACGAAGACCTTGCCAACGCCGTTCAGGCCGCAGGTATCGAGCGCGTCAAGATCCGTTCGGTGCTCACCTGTGAGTCCAAGCGCGGTGTCTGCATCCTCTGCTATGGCCGTAACCTCGGCTCCGGCAAGATGGTTGAGATGGGTGAAGCCGTGGGCGTCATCGCGGCACAGTCCATCGGCGAACCTGGGACGCAGCTCACCATGCGTACCTTCCACATCGGCGGAACCGCCAGCCGGGTCTCCGACGCCTCGCACATCGAGGCCAAGAACAACGGTACCGTGCGCTTCATCAACCTCGTCACCGTCCGCGCCAAATCGGGCGATCTGGTCGCGATGAACCGCAACGGTTCCATCGCTATCGTCGATGACAAGGGCCGCGAGAAGGAGCGTTACGCGATCGTCTACGGCGCCAAGCTCAAGGTCGAAGACGGCAAGCACGTCTCGCAGGGCGACCGCCTCGGCGAGTGGGATCCTTACACCTTCTCCCTCCTCACCGAGATCTCCGGAACGGTCCAGTTCAAGGACCTTCAGGAAGGCGTCACCCTCAACGAAGAAGTCGACGAGGTCACTGGCCTCTCGCGTCTGGTCGTCGCGGACTCGCCTGATGAGAAGCGTCAGCCTGCCATCCTCATCAAGTCGTCCACCGGCAACAAGCGGTACCTCATGCCTTCACGCGCTCACCTCATGGTGGCCGATGGAGACGAGGTATTCCCCGGCGACATCCTTGCTAAGATCCCGCGCGAAACCACGCGCACCAAGGACATCACCGGTGGTCTCCCGCGTGTCGTCGAACTCTTCGAGGCACGCAAGCCCCGCGATCCGGCAATCATCTCCCGTATCGATGGCGTCGTTCGCTTCGGCGAAGTCACCAAGGGTCAGCGCAAGGTCTACATCACTGCCGACAATGGTCAGGAAGAGGAGTACAGCGTTCCCCGCGGTACGTACGTCAACGTGCAGGAAGGCGAACGCCTCCGTGCCGGTGACGCGCTCATCGATGGCCCCCGCAACCCGCACGACATCCTTGAAGTCCTTGGCGAGCGCGCGCTCCAGCAGTATCTCGTCAACGAAATCCAGGAAGTCTACCGTCTGCAGGGCGTCGCGATCTCCGACAAGCACATCGAAACCATCGTTCGTCAGATGCTTCGCTGGGTCAAGATCGAAGAAGTGGGCGATACCACCTTCCTTATCGATCAGCAGACCGACCGCTTCCGCTTCAACGCCGAAAACCAGCGTGTGTTGATGAACGGCGGTAAGCCTGCCATCGGCCGAAGCCTGCTCCTCGGCATCACCAAGGCATCGCTCTCGACCGACAGCTTCATCTCGGCCGCCAGCTTCCAGGAGACCACCCGCGTCCTCACCGAAGCCAGCATCAACGGCTCCGTCGACACGCTCCGTGGCCTCAAGGAGAACGTCATCGTAGGCCGCCTCATTCCCGCAGGCACCGGAATGGAGTACTACCGCAACGTTCAGCTCTCTCCAGAGCTCGAAGAAGCGGCAGCGCAGGTCCAGGCCGAGGTCCAGGAGGCCCACGACGCCGAAGAGCGCGAACTCGAAGCCATGCGGATGGAAGGCGAACAGGAAGAACTAGCTGCCGAGTAACGGTCGTGTAAACGGCACAGCTTCAGCCATGCCGTCTACGTAATCAACTCTAAACATCAAAGGGCGGACTCGAAGGAGTCCGCCCTTTTGTGTTGTGTTCATTCATGGCACCGCTCAGCACGCGGCGAAGCTGGGTAAGTTGGAATACCTACTTGGCGAAGAAGCGCTGTGTAAGAAGACCTTGATGGTCTCAACAGCCGACTTGATCGGGTGCTCCTTCATGCGGTTTCATCGCATGAAGGAGCATTCGCGTTTGTGCAAGCCGCTTTTCATCTCCCGTATTTGTGGTGATCCACTCATCAGCATGAGAAGACCAAATGCCGCTTTCCGCTCAAACTCCAAGGCTCCGCGCCGCACGCTTCATCCAGAGAGTCGAGCAGCTCAGCCGATCGCGAAGAGCTCATCTTCCGCGCGAACAGTGCGCCGCTAGCGGTGATCGCTTCCAGATCGCTCAGCTCCAAGGTCCGCGGCAGGTTCGGGTTTCGATTCGTCCAGTCAATGTAATGCAGCGCATGGCGATGCATGCCAAACGGAGGCTCACCCACCCGCGTCCCATCAAACGCGATCTCTTCCGAGCGCGATGACGCCTTCAGGATCGTGTGAAACAGGCTCTCATCCGGCACGCGTGCCCCGGCAAACCACCGGGCCACCGCCCGATTCTCCGCAACATACCGCAACACCTCAGCGGCTCCGTCCCGCGTCACTGACCACCAGGTCGGCCCATAGAACACCCGCAGCCCCTTCGGATACAGTCTCACCCACCGATTCTCCAGCCTGCGAACAACCTGATCCACCTTTGCCCGCGCCGTCCGCGGATTCAGCAGCCGGTTATCACCCAGAAACCGCCTGTTCAGGCACAGATCATACTGGCTCGTACCATCAGGGTCAGTCTCACGATCAATCTGGATATACTCCCGATCCTCCGAGATCACCTCCCGGATCCGTTTCATTGGCAGAACCGGATAGTCCACACCCGATAACAGAACAAATCGCGAGAAACGCGGATTCGACGCCATCGCATGACGCAGAAGGTTCAAAATCGCAACCGAGGTGCTATATCCGCACCAATGCACATTGACGCGTTGTCTCATCGGCAGAAATGTCACGTTCTCCGAGTCATCGCCTTGAAACTGGCGTACATCGACCTTCCTGTCGACATGCACAAAGCAATGCGACCACTCCGTCGAGAGTCTCGACAAAAGCCGATGCAGTAATACTGGCTCGTGATGTGCCAGTATCAGAAACGCGACCTGCTTAGAACGACCCAAGGAAGAAATTCAAGTCACCTGACGGACAGTGAAATTTGTGCAGATCTTTACTACTGTATTGCCACTCTAGCCATGTTGGGCCTTGTTGAAAATAACCGTTTTAGGCCATTTACCCAGCAGAATCAAGATATTCATCAAGACTATTTGGGAATCTTCGTTTCAATCGGCGGGATCGACTTCAACTCCCGGGCTCGCTGCTCCACCGCACGCATCACGCGAAGAAGGTTCCCTCCATAAATCTTCTTGATATCGCTGGCCGAATATCCCTTCTCCAACAGCGCCCGAGTCAGAGCAGGAAACTCCGCATAAGAACTAAGCTCCTTCGGTACGCACCCAACCCCGTCAAAGTCCGTCCCAATCCCCACATGGTCGATCCCGCCAACCTTTACCGCATGGTCGATCTGCTCCACAACATCCGCCAGCGTAGCCGGCGGCAGCCTCGCCGTCGATTCTTCCTCAATCTTGTCGATCGCAGCAGCCCGCGCCACGGGATCCTCAATCTTCCTCGCCTCCTGCAGACGCGGCCGCAACTCCGCCATGATCGGCTTTGAAGCATCCAGGTAGCGCTGCGAAAGATACGCGCAGTCGAAGTTGATTTGCATCGTTCCACCCTTCGCTGCAAGCGCGCGAATCATATCGTCTGTCAGATTCCGCGTATGATTCGAAACCGCGCGGCAGCTCGAGTGCGACGCAATAATCGGCGCTGTAGAAACCTCAAGTGCATCGTAAAAAGTCTTATCCGCCGTATGCGAAATGTCAACCATCATGCCCAGTCGATTCATCTCGCGCACAACGTCTTTTCCAAACGGAGTCAGCCCATCATGGTGCTTGACTTTAGGATCGTCAAAGTCCCCCTGCGAATCCGCCCAATTGTTCGTGTTGAAGTGAGTCAGCGTCATATAGCGCACGCCGAGCGCATAGTAGTCACGCAGCAGCCGCAACGAATCCTCAATCGCATGGCCACCCTCAATCCCCATCAGCGCTGCAATCTTATGTTGGTTATGGACCGCCACGATCTCATCGGCTGTCGTCGCAAACACAAAATCATTTGAATGCGCCGCAATAATATCCGTGCGCGTCGTATCAATCATCTGCAGCGCGCGATTCGCGGAGTGATTCCCATCTACATACTCCGCTCCAACATAAACGGCAAAAAACTCAGCTCCCAGAAAACCCTTCATCCGCGCCAGGTCCGTCTGCCCACCCTTGTTTGGAGTGGCGATGTTATATCCGTCCACAGTCTTCGAAGTCACGTCGTCATGCGTGTCAATCAGAATGGCATCTCGCGTAACGGCTGCGACCTCCGCATCGGTAACAGGCTTAGTACGTGGCGTTTGCGCAGCGCCGGAGAGAGAAGCACAGCCGACAAAAACGACGGCAAGCACGCGAGATCGGATCAAAGGAGCTTCCTTTCAAAAAGAGGGTCCTCTAATCATACTGGCGGCAGCTCCTATCGTTCCCAAAATCATTCACGACGCCCGTCAATTCGCCGAGGGCCGGTCCGCCCTATCCACCACAAGCGCATCCACCGGTCCCCTCGTCGCAACCAGTCGCAACCCAAGCTGTTCCTGCATCGCCCTAAACAGTGGCGGACTCGGTGCATCCGCAGATGCAACCGGAACCTCCCCACCAAACTGAGTCTCATCCGGAGCCCACTCCAGATCGAAATCGTATCGTCCCGGAAGACCAGTTTTATCTACCACGGGACGATCGAGAATCGCGCGTTGCATCAACCGCGTTAGATCGCTCATCGTCACATTTCGTGCCGGCATCACAATCTTCTGCGGATAGACCGTACTGATCAGTGCCGGAGGATCATCCGGCGGCGAAGCGCTCGTCTTCAACTTCGGTCCACTCTTCGCAACCTCCAGCTCATAGATCGAAAACACCTTCTGCTCCCGATGAAACGTCAGCTTGAACCGGTCGGTTAGCAGATTTCGCAGCATCGACATCTGCTCATCATGTGTCGGCCGAACTTCCCCTGGAGTCATAGCAACAATGTCGTAATGGTCCGAAACAATCCACCCCGGCCCGCCTGAGATCTCATGTGGATTGAGGTCGTAAGCCGCAGCAATCAATAGCTTCAGCGTGTAAGCCTTCTCCACAAAACGATTCGTGCCCTGCATCACGATGTATCGTCCGGCTTTGGCATCGGGATTCACCGGCTTAATCGTGGCCACCTCAAAGGCGTCGAACTTCGGGCGAGGAGACGCAGGACGAGGAGCGACACTTTGTCCCCATCCACACATCGAAACGACAAAAATAACGATTGCAGCCGGACGAATCATCAGATCTCTCTATTCAAACATTTCTATACTCAAGGGCAACAACGACGCCGTCAATCTTCGCTAAGCCCCCAAAACCAACTGTCCCAAGACGAATCACGAAGAATAGACTTAGAAATTGCTAAATGATCACTTCTGATAAATCGAACGGCTACGAAACTATCGCCGAACAATTCATTCGAGCTCGCAACACCCGCATCGGCCCCGCGACGGTCTCGGAGTGGAGTCGTTCCCTCAAACCGAACGCCACGATCCTTGAGCTAGGTTGCGGCCACGGAGTCATCTCGCAAACTCTCGTCGACCGAGGCTTCGACCTCTACGCCATCGATGCATCCCCGAAACTAATCCATGCCTTCCGCGAGCATTTTCCGCTTATCCCAACCGAATGTGCAGCAGTCGAAGAATCCAACTTCTTCAACCGCGCCTTCGATGCGATCCTCGCCTGGGGTCTCATCTTCCTCATGCCGCCTGAATCTCAGAAGCTCCTCATCGTCAAATCCGCCAACGCCCTCGCACCCGGCGGACAGCTCCTCTTCACTGCGCCTCAACGAGCCATCGAGTGGAAAGACTCACTAACCAATCTCCAATCCATCTCACTTGGCGCGGAAACCTACGAAAAACTCCTCAACACCAACGGCTTCACGGTAATCGGCGGCGACAAAGACGAAGGTGACAACTTCTACTACATTGCTCAAAAACCATTTACGTCTGTGAAAGGTTAACTTCGCCTCGCGCATCGTTTTCCGCGCTGTTTGAAAACATCATGATCCTGTCACCGCAATGTAATTAATCGCTCCATCGCGGACTTCAACCGTTTCCACCTGAATCATCGCCTCACACGCTGTCATCTTTAGAAGTGGGACAAACAGTCTGTTGAAGGAGTAATTCGAATATGAAAATCTACTGCAAGACACTCGCAATCTTGACCGTCATCGCGACTTTTTCCATGCCGGCCTTTTCGCAAGTTGCGAGCGATTCTGTCTCTCGTCACATGCTGGCAACTGCGGATACCTTAGGTGCCACGGAAGCGGCGACGATGACACCCGCAATCGCGATCCTCTCGCGCAATTTGGACGCAGGCAAGGATCCTGTCGACTCCACAATTACAGCAGAACTTAGAAACAAGGTCACCCTGTCAGACGGAACGGTTCTCCCATCGCGTTCCGTACTGACTGGGAAGATAACTCTTAACGAGATGCAGCAGGCAGGCACGTCCAAGTTCGCCGTTCGCTTTGATCAGGCTCAATTGAAGAGCGGCAAAACGATACCAATCAAAGCGACCATCGTCGACATCTTAGGTCCGGGCGTCTATCAAGGTACGGGCAACGACATCAACGAAGTCGAACCAAACGACTGGACAGCGCAAATGTTGCAGGTTGAGCAGCCTGGTGTCGTCCCCGGGGTGGATTTTCATAGTGAAATATCGAGTCACGACTCCGGTATCTTTGTCTCGACAAAAAAACACGATGTAAAAATCCCCGCCGAGAGCGAATTGAAACTCGCCATCGGCCCCGATAACAGCATGTCGACGTCTGCAAATTAAATCTCAACCTGAACTCTTCAGCCGATCGTGTTGACTGCAACTCGAGACGCGCTTTCTTGCCTGTGACTCCATTCTTCCCATGACGGATGGAGTTACAGGTCGGCTTGAATGAGCATCTCCCACGTCAGGTCAAGCCTTCGAACCTATCCCAAATGTGAAAATCCAAAAAATAAATCTCCTGGAAGAGGAAGATTGTTAGCACTGAAAAATATGCGCATAACCACCACACGTCGACCACAGAAATGCGCTTAGCGCCAGCGTGAAATCAAGTTTTTTGCGCTGTGGCAACCTCCAAATCTCAGGCAAAACGCAGCTTCAATATGCCCGGAAAAAATAGTTCATGGGGGTCTCAATGCTCAGCCGTCTTCTTGCTCCCAAACCCTGATAGAGCTACACTTGCGAATCTCAAAAAGTCAGGACGGGCCGCCTGGCAATCCAACAGGAGGTTTTGACATGGCATCTGCATCAAGTATCGTCGGGACCTGGTACGGCTACGTTGCATGGGGCTGTTCCGGGGCACCAGTTGAAAACGCAGCAACCACATGGACCTTCAAGAACGATGGTAGTTGGTCCTACGAGTTCGGGGGAGGCCGCTGGTTCCAGCTCGAAGGTCTCGTAGCATGGACCTTCACCAACGCAGCAAATCTCGTCTACACCGCCAACGTCACACTCAATGCACTCGACGGCATCATGGGCTATGCACAGGCCAATGGCAGCACCGGTTGTTTCTACGCTGTCAAGCAGAAGCCGCCAGGAGCCGCAACGGAAGCTGCCGCGAAGAAGGGCGGACCTGATCTATCAATCGGACCAGCCAAATAAAAAGCTCCCAAACGATCTCCCAGAATCACAACAGGCGGACTTAATTGTCCGCCTGTTGTTTGCGCGACTTTTGTAAGGAACGCCAATTCACAGAAGCTCCCCAAATTGAGGCCGCTCCAGATCGAGTTCAGAACGACGCAAATATTTACCGATCATCGATTGAATCCCTGCATCCTATCCTCAACTCACAGCATTCTGGAGAAGCCGTATGAACGAAACAGCGCTGATACCCGTCACCTCAATACGTCGCGTGCAAGCCGATGGAGTCACCATCTTCTATCGCGAAGCCGGTCCAGCCAACGCGCCAGTTGTCCTTCTCCTTCACGGCTTTCCGTCATCGTCGTTTCAATACCGCGAGCTAATTCCTCGCCTCGCCGATCGCTATCGCGTCATCGCACCCGATCTTCCCGGCTTCGGCTTTACTGTCGTCCCGCCAGAACGCAACTACAAGTACACCTTCGACGCGCTGGCCAACACTATCGGCGCCTTCACTGATACCCTCCAACTGACGCGCTACTCTCTCTATGTCTTCGACTATGGCGCTCCCACTGGCTTTCGTCTTGCCATGGAGAGTCCGGAACGAGTCACGGCGATCATCTCCCAGAACGGCAACGCTTACGAAGACGGTCTCGGTAGCTCATGGGCTCCCATCCAGCGCTACTGGCAGGACCCATCTTTCGAAAACCGAGAAGCGATACGCAAAGCCCTAACTCCGGAGGGAATGCGCCACGAATATTCTGTCGGCATCCCGAATCCCGATCAAATCGCTCCCGAAGGCTACACTCTCGACGCCGCCCTTCTTTCGCGTCCCGGCAACGTCGATATTCAACTCGACCTCTTCCTCGACTACGCCAACAACGTTAAGCTCTATCCTAAGTTCCAGGAATTCTTCCGCCAGCACAAGCCGCCGCTACTCGCAATCTGGGGTAGTCGCGATACCTACTTTATCCCCGCCGGGGCCGAAGCCTTTCGTCGGGATATCCCCAATGCTATCGTGCAGTTCCTTGATACCGGGCACTTTGCGCTTGAAACCCACCTTCAGGAGATCACCACTGCCATGCGACAATTTCTCGCGAACAAAGCCGACTGAGCTGCGATCTGCATCTAAATCAATGATGGATCAGCCTATCCAACAGTCGGAGAAACGACCCAGCTTTGCTGGTCCCATGATGATCTATGTCATTGTCGGCATCATCGTCATGACGTTTGTAATGTTTCTGATCTTTCGTCCCAGCTGACTCCCACTCTCTCTCGCGCGCATACTTGGAAACACGCTCGCGATCACGAGAAGAAAAGAGGCAGACTCCATTTAGAGTCTGCCTCATATTCGAATCTCTTCGGGGAGGGCGCTAAAGTGATCGTCTTACCGAGCCGAGTTGTGCAGAGTGATCTCGAGATTCACAGGAACCTTTGCCGGCTGACCATCCAGCGTGCCAGGAGCAAAACGGTACTGGCTTACCGCTGCGAGAACATTCTTATCCATGACGGGATTGATTGGCTTAACGATCTTCAACTCACCTGGCCTCCCAGTCGCGTCGACCGTCATTGCGACAATAGTCTTTCTGTCATAGGAGAAGCCGGAGCGGGAAGAATCACTATCCGTCTCGATCTGCACGGTGTAGATCAACTTCGGAGCCGTTACGCCGGTCGAAATGCGAACCGGAGCAACGTTCGCTGTGCCGCGATCCGCTGGAGAGACTTCTGCGGGCGAATCGAGCCGAGACTGCAGGGTATTGGCGGTACTGGAGCTTTGAGGTTGGGCAGGCGAATTTGCCTGAGCGTGAAGAAGCATCGGGGTCAGGGCGAGGGTGGCCACAATTACTTTACGCATGAGAATTAATCTCCAAGGGCAAAGGTGCCCAACATCACCTTAATCTGCCGCGCGTACGATTGTCAATAAGTTTTTGTTGAAAAAGATAAATAGCTGATTCATCAGTGTCTTGAGTTTGAAAGCCTTTCGCGAAACACGAAAAATTCAACGGCATACGTCAAAATCCGCATATCCAAGAAAACCGCACGATACTCTGGGTGCATGGTCTATCTGCTCTCATTGCTGCTTGCTCTTTCCTTCGGCCACAACCAATCTCCCGAGGTGTTTCGCGCGAAGTTCGAAACCACCGCCGGTAATTTCGTTATCGAAGTTCATCGTGACTGGGCTCCCCGCGGCGCCGATCGTTTCTACTCACTCGTCCGGTCGAAGTACTACGACGACTCACGTTTCTTCCGCGTCGTTTCCGGCCGTTGGGTGCAGTTCGGAATCAACGGAAACCCAAAAATCGCTCAGAAACAACGCAAGGTCACCATCTCCGACGACACGCTCAAACAACACAACACTTCCGGCTACGTGGCCTTTTCGAACACGGGGCCCAACACGCGATCCACGCAGGTCTACATCAACCTTGGAGACAACAGCGCACGTAACGACGGGGAAGCTGGTTTCGCCCCATTCGGCAAAGTTGTCGAAGGTATGGGCGTAGTAGAAAAACTCTACGGCGGCTATGGAGAACACTCCGGCGGAGGCATGCGCGCGGGCCATCAGGACCAGATGTTCGAAGGTGGCAACGCCTATCTCGACCGCGAATTTCCCAAACTCGACAAACTCATCCGCGTGACAATCGTCTCAGTGGAGCAGCCGTAATGTGTATGACGCTGATAACATCCAAGCCACAATGAAAACCCTTGTCATCGATATCGGTGGTACCCACATCAAAGTCGCGTCGACAGACATGCGTGTTCCCATCAAGATTTCCTCCGGACCAAACATGACGGCGGAACGAATGACGAGAGAGGTTCTCGCAGCCACGGGAGGCTGGAATTATGACCGCATCTCCATCGGTTACCCGGGCCCTGTCGCTCACGACCATCCACTCGCGGAGCCCCATAACCTTGCTCCAGGATGGATCGACTTTCCTTACGCCAGCCGCTTCGGCAAGCCACTCCGCTTCATCAACGATGCGGCCATGCAAGCTCTTGGGGGCTATAAGGGTGGTCGCATGCTGTTTCTCGGCACAGGTACTGGTCTGGGCTCTGCCATGGTGTTTGATGGGGTCGTGATCCCGCTCGAGCTGGCTCATCTGCCTTATAAAAACGGCCGCACTTATGAGGAATATGTCGGCGTCGCCGGTCTCAACCGCCGCGGCAAAAAAGCCTGGAGAAAATCGGTCCTGGACGTTATTAGCCGTCTTCAAGCCGCGATGGTCTGCGATTCCGTTTTGCTTGGCGGCGGCAACGCGAAACTGATGAAGGGTTTGCCCGCTCACGTGGTCCTTGGGGCCAACAGCAACGCCATCGATGGCGGTTTGAAGCTGTGGGATGATGCCACGGTCCCGCTGATCGCGCCTCCGGCTGCAAACAGAATCGATGAGCGGGCCTTCTACAATCTGAAACCCCGCCCGACCGAAGGAATCGCGCGGCAAAGTACGGCTCCATTCAGTGGGAAGCCACGCCGCTCTAAGAACTGAGGACAAAATTTCTGCTGATTCAGATAGTTGCGCTCAGCCTCAGCAGGAGTATGCTTATCTCCCAACAACCGAGACATGCCCGGCAACGCCGGGAAACCCAACACGGAGGATCAACCATGTTGCATTTGCTCTGGACGGCTCTGATCGGTCTCGTCGTCGGCGCTATTGCCAAACTCATCATGCCTGGCAAGGATCCTGGCGGCATCTGGATTACTATGCTCATCGGCATCGTGGGATCATTTCTGGGGACATGGCTCGGTCGCCTCGTCGGCCACTATGGACCGGAAGATTCAGCCGGCTTCTTGATGTCTCTCGTCGGGGCTCTTATTCTGCTCGGTATCTACCATCTGATCAAGCGAAGCACCGCGACGTAGCCCAGCACCCTGTCACGAAGTTGATCGGATCTGGATGGTAAACGAGTCCAGACGCCACTACTTCATCATGCTGCTCATCAGTTCGATCGCACGCAGAGGGACTTGGCTCGTGTAGGTTCGCACAGCCTCGCAAAATTCATCTGCTGCCACCGGCTGGCCGATGAAGTTCCCTTGCGCCTCATCGCATTTTCTCCGTAACAGAAAACGAAGCTGCTCATCGGTCTCGACGCCTTCCGCGACCACCTTAATGTTCAACCCATGCGACATCGCAATGATCGTGCGCACCACAGCCGCAGCGTTCGCATCGGTTCCGGCTTTCTTCACAAAGCTCTGATCGATCTTCAATCGGTCAACCTGGTACTGAAGCAGATAGGAAAAACTGCAGAATCCCGTGCCAAAGTCGTCGATCGAGATCCGCGCGCCCAACTCTCGTATCTTCTGAAGCTTTTGCAGAACGCCTTCGGAGTTGGACATCAGCATGTTCTCTGTAATCTCGATCTGAAGTCGTTCCGCAACCAGGCCACTCTTCGCCAGCGAGTTCTCGACGATCTGCACCAGATTCTTCTGCTGAAACTGTCGCGGCGACAGGTTCACCGAGACCGTCAGATCCCAACCCAACTCATCCTGCAAAGCCTTGGCCTCGCAGCACGCCGTCATAAAGGCCCATTCGCCGATCGGTACGATCAGTCCTGTCTCCTCGGCCAGTGGAATGAACTGAGCGGGAGAAACGCAGCCCAGCTTCGGATGCGTCCATCGCAGCAACGCCTCCATGCCTGTTACTGCACCGGTCGTCAACGAGATCTGCGGCTGATACTTTAGGCTCAACTCACCATTCGCGAGTGCATGACGAAGCGCATGCTCCATCGTCAGCCGTTCCGTCGTCTCCTTCAACATGTTTTCGCTGAAGATTTGATATTGGTTGCGACCGTTCTCCTTGGCGACATACATCGCCGAATCCGCGCGCTTCAGCAGATGCTTGGCATCGCTCGCAAAATCTGGGTAAATACAAACCCCTACGCTTCCGGTCATCTGCACAAGGTGTTCGTCGATCGATATCTCAGGCGCCAATCTGGCTACCAGGTTGGCCGCGCACTGATCGACATCATGAACACTCGTGATGTCGGGCATCACCACGACAAACTCGTCACCACCCACTCGCGCTACCACGTCGGTGCTGCGCACAGAACGGCTCAGTCTCTTCGCCGCTTCGATCAGTAACTGATCGCCGGAAGCATGTCCAAGCGAATCGTTGATCCTTTTGAAATGATCAAGGTCGATAACGAACACCGCAACCTTCGTGCCGTAGCGCCGCGCCAGTTCTACTGCCTGCACTGTCTTGTCCTGCAGCAGCGCACGTCCGACGAGTCCTGTCAGTTGGTCGTGACTCGCGAGATGAGTTACATAATCCAGCATCTGACGCCGCTCCGTCACATCGAACGCGATGCTCACATAGCCGCTCACCTCGCCTGTCTCGGACATCACGGCACGCATTGCAAGATTGATCGGAGTGCGTCCTCCATCATGCCGAACCAGCGTCCACTCCTGCTCCGTTTCGCCGTCAGACATACCTGCCGTCAGTACCTTGAACCCAACGTGCTCAATATTTGCGGCAGGGTCAAGACCGAGCGCCTTGCCCGCCAGTTCGCGCTCGTCGTGAAGCACTGTCAGCGGAACCTTTCCGACCAGTTCTTCGCGGCTATATCCCGTCAGCTTCTCCGCTGCGACGTTCATCGCAGTAATCAAGCCATTGGTATCCGTTGCCACGATGCTGAAAGGAGCATTTTGGAAGACCGAATCAGTAAACTCCGCCAGATGCACATATCGTTCCTGAGCGATCTTTGCCTCGGTGATGTCGCTGAAGGTCATCGCCAAACCATCATTCAGCCTCACCACCTGGCTTCGCAGCCATTTTGCCTTGATCCCCGGGAGGTCAGTCTGGAACTCTTCATTCAACGGGTCACCCGTCTCCACCACCCTGCGGAATCTACCAAACATCAGGCTATCGCTTTTAGCTGGAGTCACCGAACACAACATTTGTCCAAGCAACTTCGATCGGGGTTGTCCCACCAGTCTTTCTGCATTCGCGTTCACATACAAGATCCGAAAATCGACAATCTCGCCGGCCTCATTTCGCACCGACTCGAGTATTCCGAAGGCATCGAGACTGGACTCCGCCGCCGCAAGAAACTGCGAGTGTGCCTCCTTGGCGCCTTTCAACTGAGCCGTGCGCCCATACTCCCGCCACAGCGCCCACACTGCTACCAAAACCCCTGCGAGTGCCACCACACCGCTGATTACCGTAGTCAGATGAGCCCCATGATTCATGCGCCAGTACAACTCAAAAGCGAGCCAGGCTGACAACGCGCACAACGCTGCCCTCCAAACACGCGGCCGTGGAAAATCAAGTGCCCGAGCCTTCAAGAAATACCTCGAGCAACGTGCCCTGAGATCACCAACACCATCATAGAACCCCGTTCGCTAGCCTAACTGAACAAAACCACCTGTTTTGCGATCAAAAATACAGATGTCACGTGAACCATTCCAGATTTCGAGTCACTGCGTCATATCTATTCCGCTGCCATCCATCCGTGGACCTCCATCCAGTTCGCCAGTAACGTCGGATAGATCGCCAACTCAGGCAGATTCTTCATCCCCTGCGCCATTCCTACTCCGTGCCCTCCGCGCTCGAAGATATGCAATTCCACTGGAACTCCCGCTGTCTTCAACGCATCGTAGAGAGCGGTCGCATTCATCGCGTTCACGGTTTGGTCTTCGGTTGTGGAAAAAATAAAGCACGGCGAAGTGTTCTTCGTAACGAACTTCACCACTGAGACGGAATCCAGCATCGCCTGCGTCGGATGCTCTCCGAGCAGCCCTTCCATATTGGTCTTGCGCGGGATGGAATCGTCCAGGCTGAACCGGCCATACGAGACGATCACAAAGTCCGGCCGGTCGCTGACACGCTCAATCGGGTCGGCCGCACCGGCGGCTCCGCCATCATGCACGGCGGCCAGATAGCCGGCCAGATGTCCTCCCGCCGAGAACCCCCACAACCCAACCCTATCCTTTGCCACGCCCAACTCTGCCGCATGACTCCGCACATAGCGCATTGCCCGGGCCCCATCCAGCATTGGAGAAGGGAAGTGATACCGCGGTCCCAGCCTGTACTCCAAGACGAATGCCGTTACACCGTGTTCGTTCAGCCATCGCGCCTCGGCGCCGCCCTCTTTCTCAATTGCCAGATGCGTATATCCGCCGCCCGGCATCACAATCACAGCCGTATGAACTCCTTCGCCCTGCGCCGGATAGACAAACATCTTCGGAACATCACCATCCCCGTTGCCCAGTGCCCCCGGAGCACCATTTGGCCAAAGCACAATCGTCTTCGCATAACCTGTTGGAGGTGTCGTCACCGTTGCAGCGGGGACAGCCTTCGCAGCAGTCGAAGCTGTTGCCGTAACCGGAGCGCAGCCCACGCAAAAACACGCGCAAAGGCACGCAACCGCCAGCAAGAGGAATTGTTTCATCGTGCCGTCAGCATACGCTCCCTAGAGCCGGGCATCCAGTAAAAAACTACGTGTCCCTCTTGCTAGCAAACTTGCCAGACCGATTTCGACTATCCACGCTTTTCGTGGTCAGTTCCCGACAAGCCAGCCGCTCCGTGGTTAGCCTCTGCGTTGAGCCAGCCTGAAACCCTGTCCAGCCAACCTCGTCTAAACCCACATGAACGTCCTTCGCCCTCTCCGGCCAACTTTTCTGGCCGTGCTTTTCTCTGCGCCTATCCTCGTCGCGCAACAAAAACCTGTCGCCCCCGATAAAACTCCCTCTCAGGCATCCGACAAGGCTCAGGACAGCACTTCCTCTCAAACTCCCGCGTCAACCGCTCCCACCATCGCCGTTGATGCCCGCCTGGTCAATCTCCCTGTCGTCGTCCGCGACAAGAAGGGAGCGCTGATTCAGAACCTTACCAAAGATGACTTCACGCTTCAGGTCGACGGCAAGCCACAGACCATCCGCTACTTCGACAAAGACACCAATCTCCCTCTCACTCTAGGTCTCCTCGTGGACACAAGCCTCTCCCAGCGTCAGGTCATCGATGAGGAGCGCACAGCCAGCGGCACCTTCCTCGATCAGATGCTTACCACACCTAAAGACAAAGCCTTCATCATGCAGTTCGCGCGCCAGACCGAGCTTCTCCAGGACACCACCTCATCCCGTCCCTTGCTGCAGGCCGCGCTCCGGGAGATCGACACACCCGGAACAGGAACCTCCGCCTCCTCCGACGACGACAACAACGGCGCCAACCGTCGCCGCGGCGGCGGGACAGTCCTCTTCGACGCCCTCTTTCTCGCCTCCGACGAACTGATGAGCAGGCAGACTGGTCGCAAAGCGGTCATTATTCTCTCTGACGGCGGCGACAACGGCAGCAAAGAGACCCTCGTCAAATCCATCGAGGCGGCCCAGCGCGCCGACACCATCATCTACGCGATCTACTTCAAAGGCGAAGAGTCTTCGCAGAACTTTCCCCAACATGGAGGGCGAGGCGGCGGTGGGTATCCTGGCGGTGGCGGCTACCCGGGCGGCGGCCGCTATCCTGGCGGCGGATACCCAGGTGGTGGCGGTGGTTATCCCGGAGGAGGAGGCAACGGAGGAGGACGCAATCCCAACGGCCAGCCCCGCGTCGACGGCAAAAAAGTCCTCGAGCGTATGGTTCAGGAGACGGGGGGGCGTCTCTTCGAAGTCAAAAAAAACCAGACCGTCGCTCAGATTTATAACCAGATCGTCGAGGAGCTCCGCGCTCAGTACCGTCTCGGCTACACTCCGGCAGGTGACGTCGCCTCAGATGGCTACCACCAGATCGACCTCAGTCTTCACAACAAAAAAGATCTTTTCATCCAGACACGCGACGGCTACTACACCGGCAAGTAGGTTGACTGGCGACATGGCTTTGCGTCGCGCCACATTCTTCGTGCATCATCATCAAGTACAATCGCAGCTCGCCAAAAGCTGCTGCGCAATCCCGAGAGAACTATCGGGGCAAGGTTACCCATGAATCAGAAATCCCATAACACGCCAATCGCAGTTATCGCCTTGACTCTCACCATTACGGCGATAGCACTTATGCCTCTGTCGCGAGCCGCCGCGCAGATCCTGCCGAACAAAAACCTCTACTCCGAGACCGCTAATCCTACCGCAGACATCGCCGCGGCTCTCGCCAGGGCTCGTCGCGAACACAAGCGGGTCCTCCTCGATTTCGGCGGCAACTGGTGCGGCGACTGTCAGCTCCTTGACATCTACTACCACCAGAGCCCCAACGCTGAACTTCTCGCCAAAAACTTTGTTCTGGTTCATATCGACATCGGACACATGGATAAAAACGTCGACGTTGCGAAAAAATACAATGTTCCCATCACCAGAGGGGTCCCTGCCCTTGCAGTTCTCGACTCGCACGGCAATCTCCTTTACGCCGAAAAAGAGAAGGAATTCGAACACACTAGCCCCGAAGCAATCACCGCATTTCTCAAACGGTGGAAAGCCTGACAACGAACTGCTTCATGCCACAATTACCGGGAGGGGTTCCACAGCATGAACGTCAGTGCCTTGTCGAAACGAAACCGGGCAAGCATCGCCGTCGCATTGATCTCGAGCGTCGCGATAGGTTTCGCACTCGGCTGCAAAAGCAGACCTCCAGCCGAGGTCGAGAAGCGCCAGCCAGTCACTCCTCCGCCAGCGGTCAGGAAGCACCTCTATTCTGCCGAAGCTGATCCTAAAACAGACATTGCCGCCGCTCTCCAGCAGGCCATTACCGAACACAAACGTGTCATGTTGGTCTTCGGCGGTGATTGGTGCGGCGATTGCCAGGTTCTCGAAATCTACCTTCACCAATCTCCTAACCTCGATCTCTTCGAGAAAAACTTCCTCCTCGTCCACGTCGATATCGGCCATTACGACAAGAATCTCGACATCGCCGAAAAGTACAACATCCCCCTCAAGAAGGGAGTGCCTGCTCTCGCCGTTCTTGACTCCGGCGGCAAACTTCTCTACTCACAGCAGGATGCGGAGTTCGGCGATATGCGTTACATGTACCCAAACTCTGTCACGGACTTCCTCAACAAGTGGAAGGCATGATCCGTTCTCATCGCGGATCGCGGGTGAATCCCATAAGAGCATTGATGCGTCTTTCCCGCATCTTCCACGGCGCGGTCCTTCGAGCAGGCAGGCACGACAGTCTGAACCTGGCCCAATCTACCGCCTACTCAGCGATGGTGTCTCTCTTTCCTGCGCTCATTGCTGCAGCTGCCGTCGTCAGTCTCCTTCCCGACAACGCTCCCCTCCGCTTTCAGCTCTCTCTCTTCTTCGATCGCATTCTTCCACCAGACGTCAGCCCGCTCCTCCAGAGCTACTTCGTAGAAACCCACAGCAGACGCTCCACCAACGCGCTTATCGCCGCATTCGTGGTCAGCCTCATCGGAGCCTCCAGCGTCATCGCCACTCTCATGGAGGGTGTTCGTCGTGCCAACGAGCTTCCCGTCGATTGCTGGACATTCATCGAGCGTCGCAGCCGCGCGTTCCTTCTCATTCCCCTCTCGCTCGCACCCTTCGCCGTCGCAACGGTGCTTGTCGTCTTCGGACAATTCATTACCGACTGGTTTGCCGTGAATATCTTCCCTGAAGTCCAGACATCGATCTACGCAGTCTCCCTTGTTATCCGCTGGGGCGTGGCCCTCACGGCAAGCGTTGGCATCATCGGCCTTATCTATCATCTGGGGTCGCCTATGCAGCAATCCTGGAAGCGCGTGCTTCCGGGTGCCTTCCTCGCCACCGCATTGTGGTTCCTTACGACGCTCGCTTTTGGGTGGTATGTGACCCGTTTCGCCAATTACTCGCAGGTCTACGGATCTCTGGGAGCAGGCATCGCGCTGCTCTTCTGGCTCTACATCATCTCGCTCTGTATCCTTTACGGCGCTGAGTTTAACGCCGAATTTCACGCCCGCGTAACGCGTCCGCATGCGATTCGATCGACCCCCGCTCCCCCAAATACCCTCCCGCCCGTTTAGAATGGCCTCGGTAGTTAAAACTCACAGGTCATACCATCGGTAAATCGCGATGGCCGGAAGGTTCCAGCAAAAGCGACTCATGAAGACATCTTTAGACCCAAGTTCGAACATTATCCCTGTCGCTTCGACGGAACGTACCCGTCGCGCCAAGATCGTCGCCACTCTTGGCCCAGCCTCCAACACCCCGGAAGTCTTTCGCAAACTCGTCCGCGCCGGTCTCGACGTCGCCCGCCTCAACTTCTCTCACGGAAGCCACGAGCAAAAGGCAGAGCTCATCCGAATGGTCCGCACGATCGGCAGGGAAGAGCACAAGCCAATCTGCATACTCGCCGACCTGCAGGGACCCAAGATCCGTACTGGCAAGCTCAAAGGCAACAAACCCGTCCAACTCGTCGCCGGCAAGCGCCTCACCATCACTCCGCGCGAGATCGAAGGCGACGCCGCCCTCGTCTCCACCACCTTCAAGACCCTCGCTGAAAATCTCGAGTCCGGCTCGCGCATCCTCCTCTCCGACGGCCTCATCGAACTTCGTGTTGAATCGGTCAAAGGTGTCGACGTGATCTGCGAGATCATCAACGGTGGAATGCTTGGCGAAAACAAGGGAATCAATCTTCCCGGCATCCCCGTCAAGGTTCCATCACTTACCGAAAAGGACGAAGAAGATCTCGCTTTCGCAGTCAGTGAGGGTGTTGATGTCGTCGCTGTCTCCTTTGTTCGCACCGCTGCCGATATCCGCCATGTCAAGAGTCGGCTCGCTGCCCTCAACTCCGATGCCTGGGTAGTCGCCAAGCTTGAAAAGCCTCAGGCGATCGAGCATCTCGACTCGATCCTCGAAGTCACCGACGCCATCATGGTTGCTCGCGGCGATCTTGGTGTTGAAGTCCCACCTGAAAAAGTTCCGGCGCTGCAGAAACACATCATCCGCCGTGCAGCCGAGTATCGCAAACCGGTCATCACGGCCACGCAGATGCTCGAGTCCATGATCGACAATCCACGCCCCACTCGCGCCGAAGCCTCCGACGTCGCCAACGCCATCTACGACGGCACTGACTCCGTCATGCTCTCCGCAGAATCCGCCGCTGGCAAGTATCCTGTCGAAGCCGTCGCTATGATGGCGAAGATTATCACTGAAACCGAACACCAGATTCGCATCGATCCGCCACCGGCCCTCGGCCACCACCCCAGCGTTCGGCTCTCCATTGCTGAAACCATCTGTGAGTGTATGTCCCATGCCGCAGATGACCTCGACGTCGCTGCCATCGCCATCTTTACCGAGTCCGGCGCCACCGTCCGCCTGCTCTCCAAGTACCACCCCGAACCGCCCATCTTCGCGCTCTCACCCTTCGAGAAGGTCATCAGCCGCTGCATGCTCCTTTGGGGAACCTATCCGATCCTCTGCGGCCGTTTTCACGACACTGACAAACTAGTAGAGATGGCGGAGGACATCCTTGAAAAGGAAGGTCACGTCCAGCAACGTCAGATCGTCGGCATCGTCGCCGGTACCCGCACTAAATCAGGCGCTACCAACTTCATGCGCCTTCATATGGTGGGCGACCGGGACGACGAAGAGATTTCCGCACTGGCAAAATCAACAGAGAAGAAATCTGCGCCCGTTGCAAAAACGAAGCCCGTAGCGAAAAAGAAACGGCGCTGAACAGCCTTCAATGCCGCTTGAAGTACTGAATAGCTTTCTCATGCTGTTCAGCTTTCTCGCGCGTTGCAAAGGTTCCAAGGTTCTTTCGTTTGCCTGTTCTCGGATCCGCATGTCGCGAATAAATCCGAAATTCGCCTGTTTTCAACTTTCGAATCATCCCAACCTCCGCTCGCCGCTACGGACGTAAGATGTCCATTGCGGTATCCTCGTTTACCGGTTCTAAAATCCAAAACCTCAATAGAGAACCTGAGGAAGAAGGTTAAGCGCGAAAAGGGATAGCCGGAGCCATCCCTTACGCAAACCCTTTTGTCACCGTAGCCGAAGTGCTGCAGTCGAAACGCTGAAAACTAGAGAGGCTGAACGTCGGACGCCTGCCAACCCTTGGGTCCCTTAACTACGTTGAACTGAACTGCTTGGCCTTCCTGAAGGCTCTTGAATCCGTTTGAATTGATCGCCGAGTAGTGAACGAATACGTCCTCGCCGTTCTGCCGGCTGATAAAGCCAAACCCCTTGGCATCGTTAAACCACTTTACTGTTCCCTGTTCCATGTTCGTTATTTCCTTAGGTGTTACTGAATTTGCCGTAGATCCAAATCGGGGTTCGTACAGTACTAGCTTTGCAGAATCCAATCTGTTTCAAACGATGAATGAAGGTTAGCACATATGCCCAGTTTTTTTTATGAAATCGGCTAAATTGTGACAATTGCACAATTTATAGTGCAGTATCTGTGGAAATTTACCCCAAAAAGAGGAATTTTTGCCGTTTCCGATTCGACAAACGTAGTGTAACGATGTTAGATATCACGAGGATTCACGTGGAAGGTGGGAGCGCACAATCTCCTCGGCTCGAGCCAGGACCTCTTCGAGCGTCATTGAAGTCGAATCAAGGATGACAGCATCCGGCGCAGGACGAAGCGGCGACTCGGCTCGGTGGCGGTCGCGATAGTCCCTGTCTTTCAATTCGCGAATCACGGCTTCTTCGGCAAGACGTTGCTCCTCGGCGGTCATGGGATCAGGTTTTTGCTGATCTGGATTTTCTTTCGGTGAGTTCGAGTCTTTGAATTCCGGAACACTTTGCCGGAAGCGACGGTTGCCGCGAACCTCCGGGGCTGCATCGAGGAAGATTTTGACCTCGGCATCGGGAAAGACAGCGGTGCCGATGTCGCGGCCTTCCATGACGATCCCGCCAAACTCGCCAAGCGCACGCTGCTGTTGCACCATCCACGCACGCAGACGCGGGTGCACAGAGACTTTTGACGCGGCAGAGGTGACGTCCGTCTCGCGGATCCTCCGTGAGACGTCGACCGTATCGAGCAGAACACGGTTGCCTTCCAGTTGCGGCTGAAGCCTAATGCTGGTTCTCTCAGCAAGGTCCATCAGCGGAGCTTCTTCGTCGAAAGCGTAATCATTCTCGATAGCTTTCAGCGCAAGAGCACGGTACATCGCTCCGGTCTCGAGGTTCAGAAAGCCGAAGCGGCGGGCAAGGTGTGCGGCAAGCGTGCTCTTACCTGCCCCGGCAGGCCCGTCGATCGCAATAACAGGCCGTTCGCGTTTTGTGGGCGTGGTTTCACGCGGCTTCGCATCATTGGGTTGCGGAGTTTCACTCATTCGGACGATTTGTTCTCTTCAGGTTTGAATTTGCGAGCCGGTGCGCGTTTGCCGAACGGCTTTTTATTCCCTTTAAACTTATCGAAGGTGTTGGCTGGTTTGCCGAACGTCTTTTTGCCGGCGAAGCCGCCGGGTTTCTTGGCGAAACTGCCGCCGGATTTTCCAGCGAAGTTTCTACTGCCGACGAAGTTCTTCTCGCCTCTTTCGAATCCCGATTTGCTAAATCCGGATTTGTTGAACGGTTTCTTCGCGCCAAAGTTGCCGCGCGGCGTACGCTGATGTTCGCTCGATCCTCCCTCAGCGCGAGCAGGACGAGAGGGGCGTTCGGGACGATCTTCAAAAGCACGTCTCGGCGTACGCGGAGCATCGAATTTTCGGAAAGGCGGCCGTTCTAGGCGCCCTTCGTCGCGCGCAGGTCTCCTCTCGCGGTCTCCGCTGAAGTTCTTGAATGCAGGTTTATACGGTCTATCGCCAGAGTCGCGGCGAGGCGGCCGTCCTTCTCGATCGCGAGGGAACGAAGGCTTGCCAGCGAATCCCTCGCGTTTGTCTGAAAAGCCCTCGCGTTTGCGATCGAAGGTCCCGGATTTTGAGAACGATTTGCGCGGCCGGTCGTTCGCAAAGCCACCGCCTTGCGGGCGTGGCGTAAACTCCCGGCGTGATGGACGCTCAGCAGTGCCTTCTCGTGGGGTAAAGCCAGTGCGTTCCTTTTTGAAGGATGGTTTTCCACCTTGAAATGAAGGACGCTCACCAAACCGTGGCTTGCTGCCAAAGGTACCCTTCTCGTCGCGATTGAAGCTTGGTTTGCGGTCGAAGGTTCGTGGCTCTGCCTCTCGTGCGCCTTCCTGTGCTTCGCCTCGAACTCTTGAGGGTCTTCCTCCGGCAGAGAAACTCGCTGCTCTCTCTTCGTCCCATGGTCTGTTGAAGGTCTCTCTCTTCTTTTCGAGCTTCTTCTCGAATTTTTTCTCGAAAGGAGGACGGCCACTATCCCGAGTAAATGGGCGGCGCTCGCGGTCAGCTGGTTTGTCTCTGAAATTAGAACCAGTTTTGGTTACAAATCCCGTGCCAACCTTGCGGGGCTTTGGAATAAATTTTGTAATCCGTTCTTTAGATTCCGCCGGCGCGGCTGCATCAGCTGCAGGATCGCCTTCGCCAGTTACAACTAGAAAGTCGATGTCATCATGTGCAGGCTCAGAGGTAGTCGCCGCAACGAACACAGGAAGTTCGCCCGAAATATGAAGAACAGTGCGTCCTTCGATCACCACGGTCTCCAATTGTCGAGCAGAAAGAAGCGCACGAACAACTTCACGAATTCGCGAACGCGAGGCGACAGGAGACAGGAAGGTCTCGATTTCGTCCTCTGAAGCGACGATCGCCTGTCCAAGATAAAGCGAGATGAGAGCTGAAAGCGCCGATGGCTGTCCGGCATTGGCACCGGCCTTGATCTGTTTCGTAAAACGGGCCGCGGTTAGCTCCCACAAGGTGGCTGCGCCGTCCGGCTGAGGCACAGGAATCACCCGAAGATGTTGCCAGAGTTCGGTAAGAGCGCGAAGCACAGCAGTCTCAGTAACCTCTTTGCCCAATTGTGTCGCAAGATCGCGAGACGTCATGCCCGCACCAGTATCCTTCGCATGATCTGCAATCAAGACGAAGGTATTGAGTGCAAGAGGTGAAACCTTGCTTGCGCCGCTGATTGTGGGTGGCTGCTTCCAGGCCTTATCGCCGCGCAGCGTAAAGACGTAAGGAAACGCAAGCGGCGAGACGAGGAAGTCAGGAGTTTCAGTGCCGATGCCGGTAGACGAGCCGAGGAGATTGAGCGGAATGGCTCCGCCGTCAAGAATGAGGCGCGTCAGAAGCGCTCGAGGCTGTTCGGTCTCAGCGATCGAGGGTTCAGCATTCGCTGCGCCAAGCGTAGCTTCCACGAAGGAAGGTCCAGGGGCGGGAAGCTGGCCCGCCAAAGGAGTGAAGAGCACCAGTCCGGAAGTGTTCAGCCAGTCGCGCAGCATATTGACCGTAAGAATAGGATCGGCATTGTGGTGCCAATGATTGCGGCGGGCGGCTTCGAGCTGATCGGCCGTGGGAATCGTTGAGGTACTCAAGGTGTTGCCTTCCTGCTGAGCAATCGTGCGTGCAACAGCGAATTCAGCCTGGGCTGAATCGGTGATAGGTGCAGTATTTTGTGGGAGCTGCGGCGCGGCTGGATTCGCGTCAAGGGACCGCTGCACGTCTTTATTAAGAATACCGCAAATCAAGGTCCGGGAGGGCTCTCAGGTCGCAAACAGAGTCCCTGAGGGTTACACGGTGCCACAGCCGACTAGATTCGCTGGAAAGCGCGTTGAATGTCTCTATGCGAGTAGCGCAAAGCGATCGGCCTGCCGTGAGGACATGCCGTAGGGTGCTCGGTCTTGCTGAGCTCCGTCAGAAGCCAGTCGATCTTCGCATAATCCAACGGCTGATTGATCTTGATCGCCGCATGGCAGGCAATCGATGCAGCGATGCGTCGTCGTCGAGCCTCTGCATTTTCGTTCTGCTGGTTGCGATCAGGAACAGCGAGCACCTCTTCGAGCATCTGCTCAAGTTCACGTCCTTCAAGGCCCACGGGAGCAGCTTTGACCGCGAGCGTTCGAGGCCCGAACGGTTCAGCTTCGAAGCCGTTCCGGTCAAGTTCATCGGCAATCTCAGCAAAGGTGATCATCTGCGCCGGAAGCAGATCGATCAGCAACGGCATCAGCAGCCGTTGTCGCTGAACCTGCTCGGTATCGCGCTCGTGAAGAACTTTTTCGAAAAGAATGCGCTCGTGAGCAACGTGCTGATCGATGATCCACAGTCCCTCTTCGTTCGTAGCGAGGATAAAAGAGTCACGTAGCTGCCCGAGAGGCTTCAACGTTGTCAGTGCATTCAGCGTGTCTGTCTGTTGCGGAGCGGCACCATAGGCCCCACCTTCCGCCTCGTCATACCCAGTCGGAATCGAGTGCCCGGAAAAAGCAAAGCGCCCCGGCGAAGGAGGAACAATCGGTGCCGACAGGTCGAAGGTAGGAGACCTAATCGCAGCTACATGAAACGTCTCAGTGTCCGCCGCGTTGTACGCTTCCGACTGCGGAACGAGTCTCGGTTCGGCGACAGGTTGAGGAATCGCGCCTTCACCACCGGGCAGCGGGCGCACATCGAGAAGTAGGGAACTGGACACACCATGCGGGCCGCTACCCACAGCATTTGCAAAACTGGCCGCAGGCCGAGCCTGCATCAGAATTGTGCGTACCGTGTCGCGAATAAAGTCATGCACAAAACTGGGCTGGCGAAAACGAACCTCAGTCTTCGCAGGATGAACATTCACATCAACCTCCTGTGGCGGCATCTCAAGAAAGAGAAGCACTACAGGGAACGATGTTGGTGGCAGAATATTGCGGTAAGCCTCACTCAGCGCATGCAGCACAAGCTTGTCCCGAATCAACCGCTGATTGACGAAGATGTAGATAGAATTGCGATTCAGTTTCTGCAACTCCGGCTTGGAGAGGAATCCCGTAATGCGCAGAAATCCAGGCTCAGGCGGAGTCCAATCTTCGTCGCGTTTCCAGGGCGGAGGTTCCGGCACTCCACTGCGAGTAAAGTCCATCTCCGCTGTGATCGGCAGCATGTAATTGCTCGTATCTTTGCCGAAGATCTGGAAAAGCCGGTCAGCCGCACCGGCCACAGCGGGCGCAATCAGAAGAGCCTGCGTCGCGGAGTGCAACTCAAAATGTTTTGTCGGATGAACAAGAGCATAGTGCGTCACAAGTGCCGCGATGTGCGAGAGCTCCGTCTGCTCCGATTTCAGAAATTTCCGCCGAGCCGGTGTATTGAAAAAGAGATCGCGAAGAGTGATCGTAGTGCCAACGGGAAGCCCTGCATCCTCGACTCGCTGAATCGAGCCTCCTGCGATCTCAAGTACGGTGCCTGCGTCATCTTCAGTGGTCCGGGTCTCGAGTTGCAGACGCGACACGCTCGCAATCGAAGGCAACGCTTCACCGCGAAATCCTAAGGTAGCGATTGACAACAGATCATCCGAGCTGCGGAGTTTACTCGTAGCATGCCGTTCAAACGCCAACAGGGCGTCGTCGCGACCCATCCCATGGCCGTTGTCGATGATGCGGATGAGTTTCCGTCCACCGCCTTCAACTTCAATGCGAATCCGGTTCGCCCCCGCATCGAGCGAGTTTTCAAGCAGCTCTTTGACAACAGAAGCGGGACGTTCGACGACTTCTCCGGCGGCGATCTGATTCGCCACGACGTCAGAGAGAATTCGAATGCGGCCCATGGAAAGATTGTAAGGGGCGGCTTACTTTTCCTGAGGATCAGGCCTCGGATTCACCGTGCTCATCCCCGGCAGAATTTTCGAAGTTGCCTTGAACTTCCTGTAATCCGAGTCCACAACCTTCACGGTTCCATTCATGCCGGCGAACAGAAGAAAACGAAAAGACCCCTGACCCTCAAACCGCGCAGGTAACCACACCTCATCATTGACCTTCCGTTGCTCCATCGAAAAACTCGTCCCCTTCTGAACATTCACCACAAGGCCGCCACCAATTTTGAAGTTATTGATGAAGCGCCCCTCCGCCTTTACCAGCACCTTGTCCTGCTCATCCATCCACGCGGTTCCTGCTACATTTCGAATCACATCCTCCATCCGGTTCTTCGTCTTAGCCTTCGGATCACCTGCAAAATCGACTGCAATCACATCACGCCCGTTCACCTGTTCGCGCCGCGCATTCGTGAAACTTCCCAGCTCGAGTAATCGCGACACGGTCACCAGATCCTCTCCACGCGAGTCGGTCTCCTTGCCCTTTGCGTCGGCCTTCGCGCGTCTCTCCTTCGCTTTGGAGACTGCTTTATCGATCCTGTCACCCTCTTTTTTCTGCTCGTCGGCACTCAGCTCTTTGCCATCTTTCTTCATCAGCCGATGGACTTCGACACCCTCCAGCCAAAACACGTCATATTCCGTAGTTTCGGTCTTCTTCACTCCTCCATGCCCGTCCATCTGTGCTCCCGTCACAGTTGACCGGTACAGATAATCCTTCTCGACCGCCTCAGAAGTCTTCTCGTTCGCCTCGACGGCTCGCAGCAGGGCCGTAATATCCGGCAGCGGTCGCATCTCCGGTACCGTATTCTCAGGCTTCGCGTCAACCGCCTGCTGTTGTTTTGGAGATGCTGTCGACCTCTGACCAAATGCGACCCAACCAGATGGATTCAGGATCCCAAATCCAATCGCTATTACCAACGCTCCTCGAACCACCCCTGCCATATTCCCACTATAGTTGGCTAACCTCAACGCCGAAACGATGGTCCAATCAACGACCCTGCTCGCGGACAAATATCGGATATTTCAACTCTCAGACCCGTCCAAGCCGGAAAGCTGAGTTCCAGCCCTAAGCATACTGGATCCAATACTTTGTCAGATTGTCTTACTCCGGACATTCTGCGCTTAAACCCTTCTCCTATCCCCAAAGGATAGAAGAATTTGCACAAATCTATTACCCGGACATACAACACTATCCTTTTGTCATCGAATTAGAGTACAGTGTGGTCGTACCACTATTCGTCTCGGGCTCGCTCCATCGTTGAGACACAAGAAAGAACAGGATCGTTTGAGCCACCAGACACTCAAACTCGGAAACTCCGACGACGTCATCGTCGCACTCAAGCCCGTCACTGCGGGGCAGTCGCTCAACGGGTCCCGCCTGGTCGCGCTCTCCGACATTTCCGCCGGCCACAAACTCGCCATCCGCCCCATCGCTCACGGCGAACCAGTGCGTAAATTCAACCAGATCATCGGCTTCGCATCCCAACCCATCGCGCCCGGCGAACTCGTCCACACCCACAACCTCATCACCCACGACTTCGAGCGCGACTATGCAATCGGTTCCGACACTCACTCCGTTGCACTCCTCGAAGCCCCCGCCACTTTCCAGGGATTCATCCGTCCCGACGGCCGCGTTGCCACCCGCAATTACGTTGGTATCCTCACAACGGTCAACTGTTCCGCTACCGTAGCCCGTCGCATCGCGGCCCATTTCACTCCAGAGATCCTCAGCGCCTTCCCGCACGTCGATGGAGTCGTCGCCATCACCCATGGCACCGGTTGCGGCATGGCCGAGCACGGCGAGCCAGCCGACCTTCTCCGTCGCGTCTTCGTCGGCTACGCGACGCACCCCAACTTCGCCGCGGTCCTGCTTCTTGGCCTCGGATGCGAAACCAACCAGATCGAACCACTCATTACCCTTACCGGAGACACCGGCGCGCTCCGCACTGCCACTATTCAGGAAGACGGCGGCACAGCTCCGTCAGTCCAAAAAGGCATTGCCACGGTCTACGAGATGCTCGCCAAAGCAGATCAGCGCCGCCGCACCGAAGTCCCCGCATCCAAACTCATTCTAGGCCTTCAGTGCGGCGGTTCCGACGCCTACTCCGGCATCAGCGCCAATCCTGCGCTCGGCGTGGCTGTCGACATCCTCGTCCGCAACGGCGGCATCGCCATCCTCTCCGAAACCCCCGAGATTTACGGCGCCGAGCATCTCCTTACCCGTCGCTCCTCCACTCCCGAGGTCGCGCAGCGCCTCATCGATCGCATCCGCTGGTGGGAGGAATACACCGCCCGCCATCGCGGCTCCATCGACAACAATCCCCAGCCCGGAAACAAGACCGGCGGCCTCACCACCATCCTCGAAAAGTCGCTGGGCGCGGTCTCCAAAGCAGGCACCACTAACCTCAATGACGTCTACCTCTACGCCGAGCCCGTCCACACCCCTGGCCTCGTCTTCATGGACTCCCCCGGCTTCGATCCAGTTTCGGCCACCGGCCAGGTCGCCAGCGGGGCTAACGTTATCTGCTTCACAACGGGCCGCGGCTCGGTCTTCGGCTGCAAGCCCACCCCCTCGCTCAAAATCGCGTCCAATACTACCCTCTACAACCGCATGTCCGACGACATGGATATTAATTGTGGCACCATCATCGATGGCGAAGAGAACGTAGAGCAGGCGGGCCAAAGAATCTTCGAAGAAATCTTAGCGATGGCCTCCGGCAAACTCACCCGCAGCGAAATTCACGGCTTCGGCGAAGAAGAGTTCCAACCTTGGCTCCAAGGTGCAACACTATAGCGAGTACCGGTCAATAGTTTTTTAACCTCTTTTGCGTGATTTACTTTTACCGCAAAAGCCGCAGGCCCTCGACGGACGGCACGAAGTAATAGGATCCGGTCAGCGGCTCGGTAAAGCGCGTGAGCGCATCGCGCGTGCCGTTGACCAGCCCCGCCATACTATCGAGCATCTTGGAAAGCCGCTTCTGATCTGCACTGAATCCAACAAACACGGTTCCGTGATCCTCTACATTTCCATACGGCATGTTGCGACGAAAGATGTGGCCAAATTCGTCCTGATCGGTGCGAGCAACATGCGAATCTTCTGGCTTGTTCTCGAGCTCGATGCTGTCGGGCTTGGTGCGTCCCATGATGAGCTCTTGCTGATGGGCCGGAAGAGCTTCCCAATGAGCCGTTTGGTGTCTCCATTTTTGAAGCAATAATACAGAGCCTGCAGCACCGGGAGTTCCCTCGGGCAAAAGTGCATAGGCTGGAGCATCGAGTAGCGTTGGATTTTCCGACCCGTCGATGAAGCCCGTAAGGTCACGATCATGCCGGTAAGCCCAACTCGAGGTTTCCTCCGCTAAGGATGCGAGGCCAGCGAGGTCATGAATCACTGAGCGGGCCATATCGAAGATCACATCATATGCACTGCCGGAGAGCCATACGAGTGCGTCGTGCTGCGTAGCTGGCATCACGAATCCATCAATGCCTCGAACTTCACGATTGAAACCCTCCACGCCGGGAGGAGTATCGTCTGGCGCTAGCTCGTGCCACAGCTCAGGCCGGAAGCCGATGACGAAGTTCACCCCTCCTGTAGTGGTGCGTGGTTCACGAATAGCGGAGATTGCCGAAGCGAACTCGTTGCGGTTCTTTGCGTCCAGAACATCGAACTCCAGGTAAGCGTGAGAAGAGGTTCCAAGAGCGAAGATTCCTGCCTGAGGCGTGTACATTCGCGCATTATATCGGGCACCAATCTCAAGCTAACCTGATGCCTTTCGGACACGTGCGTCTTCTCGCCAAAAGGGCTAGCATAGAAATAGTCGCGAAAATCAATTTTTCGTGCCACACAGACCTGAAGCGAGGAAACAATGGCCAGCAAGGCAGAAACACTCACCGCACCAGCCGCGGGAGTGCAGGATCGCGAACAAATCTTTGACACATTTCGCCGCTGGGGATATCTCCAGGCTAGTCTCGATCCGCTAGGTCAATACCTTCCGCCCGAACCCTTTCCTATCGCCACCACACCCGAGGGCGACATCGCCGCCGAAGCCCGCAGCTACTACTGCGGCAATTTCGCCGTAGAGTTCATGCACATACCAAACCTGGAGCAGCGCCAGTGGCTCCAGGATCAGATCGAGCGCCCCGCCCCCAAACAGGATCAAGCCCATATTCTCACCCAGCTCATCCGCGCCGATCTCTTCGAGCAGGTCATCCAGCAGCGCTACCTCGGCACCAAGCGATTCTCTCTCGAAGGCCTCACCGTCCTGATTCCATTTCTTGATCAGGTCTTCTCCACTGCATCCGCAGCAGGAGTCACGCGCTCCATTATCGCTATGGCGCATCGTGGCCGCCTCAATGTAATGACCAACACCATCGGCCGTTCCCCATCCGAAATCTTTGCCAAGTTTGAAGACGTCGACCCGCGCAGCGTCCTTGGCGGCGGCGACGTCAAGTACCACATGGGCGCAACAGGCGAATACACCTCCCCTGGAGGCAAAACCGTTGCGCTCCATCTCGCCTCAAACCCAAGCCATCTCGAAGCCGTCAACCCAGTCGTAATGGGCCGAGCTCGAGCCTGGCAGATTCGCATCGGCGAAGAAGGCAAGCAGCAAGTCCTTCCCATCATTCTCCACGGCGACGCGGCCTTCGCAGGGCAGGGAATCACCGCCGAGTCCCTGAACTTCGCAGCTCTCACCGGCTACAGCATCGGTGGCACCATGCACATCATCACCAACAACCTCCTCGGCTTCACCGCCAACCCCGAGGAGTCCAACTCTACCCGCTTCTCGACCGACTTGGCCAAGCGCCTTCCCATCCCCATCTTCCATGCCAACGGTGAAGACCCTGACACGGCGATGCGCATCGCCGCCATCGCCGCAGAGTATCGCCAGCGCTTCCACTCCGACGTGGTCGTCGACCTGATTGGCTACCGTCGCTACGGCCACAACGAGACTGACGATGCCACCGTCACTCAGCCGCGCCGTTATGCTGCTATCAAAGAGCGCCCATTCCTCTACCAAACCTATGCAAAATCCGTCGGCGTAGACCCCGCATCCGAAGCCAAGGCCATCCAGGAAAAATTCCTCGCCGATCAAACCACTGCGACTAAATCCAAACGCCCCAAGCTCTCCAGGCTTCCGGAATACTGGAAGCCCTATCACGGCGGCGAACTCACCGAGGCCGATGCCAACCTCCGCACTGGTCTCTCCGCCGAGCGAGTTCTCGAACTCTCACGCCTTGCCACCAACTATCCTCCTGGCTTCCACATCCACCCCAAGGTTCAGAAGCTCTACGAGCAACGCATCGAGATGGCGGAGGGCAAACGCCTTTTCGATTACGGCGCAGCTGAGCTTCTCGCCTATGCCTCACTTCTTACCGAGGGCACTCCCGTCCGCCTCGCCGGGCAGGACTCGCAGCGCGGCACCTTCAACCAGCGTCACTCCGTCCTCGTCGACATGGAGACCGAAGTCCGCTATACCCCGCTCGATCACATGTCGGACAAGCAGGCACGTTTTGAGGTCCACAACTCACTCCTCTCCGAAGCCGCTGCCCTCGGCTTTGAATACGGCTATGCTCGCGACTACCCTGAAGCTCTCGTCCTCTGGGAAGCCCAGTTCGGCGACTTCGTCAATGGAGCGCAATCCATCATCGATCAGTTCATCGCCGCCGGCGAAGCCAAATGGGGCTTGCTCTCCGGAGTCGTCATGCTCCTCCCTCACGGTTACGATGGCCAGGGCCCCGAGCACTCCTCTGCACGCATGGAGCGCTTTCTCCAACTCGCCGCCAGCGAGAACATGGTCATCGCGCAGCCCTCGAACGCATCCCAGTACTTCCATCTCTTGCGCCGCCAGGCACTCCGCTCCTGGCGCAAGCCACTCGTCGTCTTCACTCCTAAGTCGATGCTCCGCCATCCCGACGCGTCTTCACCGGTTTCAGAATTCGCCAAGCCTGCATTTGAAAACGTCCTGCCCGACAACGACGTTACCAACCCGCGCCGCCTCCTAGTCTGCACCGGCAAGATCGGCCACAACCTCCGCGTCGAGCGAGCAAAACGCAAAGACATGTCCGTGGGCATCATCTTCATTGAACAGCTTTACCCATGGCCAGAAGCTGAGCTTCAGGCCGCCCTCGACCAACACCCTAACGCACCGGACATCGTCTGGGTCCAGGAAGAACCTGCGAACATGGGCGCATTCTCCTACGTCATGCCCGAGCTGCGCCGCATGGCAGGCAACCGTACTGTTCTCAGCGTCAAACGCAGCGCAAATGCCTCACCAGCAACCGGCTCTGCCAAGGCCCACGAAATCGAGGAAAAGACTCTCATCGACTTGGCTCTCGGCTCCGCCGTATAGAAAATTCGGACTGAAATCCATTCACCCAGCGCGGTTTAACTGGAATGGAAGGATTTTTTCACCGGGTGAAAAGAAAACGGCTTCGCGCGAGTTTTAGGCAACCTTATTCGCCTGTTAACCTCTCTACCTCTTGTGGAGTGGTATTTATTAGAAGTACTCTACTTCTGTCCGAAATTGCTATAGGCCAAATTTTCTGCCCTGGATTGTTTTCACTTAGCCCTGCAGACTTTGTAGCCTTTGGGTTGCCTAATCTGTTTTCCGGAACCCTGATTTCTCTATCAGCAAGAACATAGAGCCAATAAAGGAATGACCGTCAAGGCGTGTCAGCGTATTCGGCTGGCTGCTTCTTGAAGGTCAAATTATCTCGTTGAAAACCACTCTCCGCGTACGAGCCCTTTAACGGGGTTGAGGGAGATTAAGACAAATATCGCGACATCAACGGGTTCGTGTTTAGCTCGATTTGGCGTCAACCCACAAACCTATAGGGCCCCGCTATCGCGGAATGTCTAGGAGGACTAAATGAACAAGGCATTAAAAATAAGCGCAATCGTCGCCGCGTTGGTAGTTGCCGCCACCACATACGCGTCGGCCGATTCACTTAATCTCGCCAGCTACGGCTCTACCGCCGGCTTCTCTCAGCCTGGCGTCAACACAGCTTCGTTGAACAACACTGCCGTAATGTTCAACCCAACCTTCCAGTCTCTCCTGGGATCATCCACTCCGCAGCTTCCGACGACCACTACGGCCTTCGAACTCAATTCTGCGGCTTTCTGGGTGGCTCCGGCGGCTGGTAGTGCGTGGGTCGGTCCCGCAATAGATGCAGGTCCCACCGGCAACAACAATCCTCCGGGTGGCTTCTACACCTACACCACTACCTTCAATGCAGCAGGAGGAAGTTACAGTGGCGTTCTTAACATCGCTGCGGATGACACTGCTGACGTCTGGCTGAACTTCGGTACTGCCAGCCAGCAACAGCTCGTCGCCCTCTCGAACCTCGGCAGTGATACCAGGTGCTCCGATAACGGACCCACTTGCGGTTCACTGGATGCAATTACACTCAACGGCTTATCGCTTCTTGCCGGCGTCAACACCCTTTCCTTTGTCGTAGAGCAGAAAGGTTTTGGGGCAACTGGCGGATCATTCGATCCCACCGGCTTGGACTTCGCCGCAACCCTCACCCAGTTGTCTACCTCAACAGTTCCCGAACCCAGCACGCTCATTCTCCTTGGCACGGGCTTGGTAGGTTCTGCCGGTGCCCTGTTAAGTCGTAAACGTCTGTAGCTTGCTTCACACATTGGTCTCAACGAAATTGGCAGTCTGAATCCAGAAATAGAGCGCTTTTCCAGCTAACTCGATTTCTTTCAATCTTTACCGGATGAAGGCTGCCAGTTTGGTTCTGCCTCCCACCCCCAAGCCATCCCCAAAGGGCAAAAGTTTTCCCTTGCAAAGACACTGCATTTTCCCTCATACCTGCAAAAACATGCAGGTAATTGACAGGGGAAGTGCGCGTTATCGCCCCCCTTTTTCTAAGTGGCTCAAAAACAAAGACATAGGATTCCACACAAAAACCGTGAAGTTGGCATGGCAAATGCTTCATCAGGAGCATAAGCATTACCTGAACATTGAAGTTCATTGGCTGTCCTGGCTGCAACCCTCTCTCCGCGTACGTGCCCTTTATTAAGGGTTGAGGGAGATTAAGACAAATCCTGGGGGAACAAAACGAGTTGAACTGTACGGCTTGGATTTGGCGCCACCCGCAACCGAACGATTAGGGCCCCGCGAACGAGCGGAAATTCTAGGAGGAATTGAAGAATGAAGAACTTTCTTAAAGTAAGCGCAATCGTCGCCGCCCTGGCAGCTTCGGCTACCTTCGCGTCCGCCGATTCACTTAATCTTGCCAGCTACGGTTCTACTGCCGGCTATTCTCAGTCTGGTGTTAATACCCTTACGTTGAACAATTCGGCCACGATGTTCGACCCAACCTTCCAGCCATTGTCGGGAAGCTCGGCGCCACAAGGTCCCACAACGACCGAAGCGTTCGAACTCAACCCCGGCGGCGTCTGGATGACTCCGGCAGCCGGCAGCGCATGGGTAGGTACAGCCATCGATGCAGGCCCAACCGGCAACAACAACCCCCCAATGGGTTACTATACCTATTCGACAACCTTCAACGCGGCAGGAGGCCTCTACGGCGGCACCATCCTCGTTGGAGCGGACGATTCCACCTCGATCTACCTCAATGGAAACCTCGTCTCGTCCCTTCCGGGGCTCGGTGACGACGCCCATTGCTCTGAAAGCCTGCCTTCCTGCCTTTCACTGGATCCAATCAACCTGAGTGTTAACCTTCTGGCTGGCCAGAACACCCTCACCTTCGTCGTCGAACAGAAGGGTGCAGGCCCGACCGGTGGAACAGGCGATCCCTCTGGTTTGGACTTTGCCGCAACCCTGTCCCAGGTTCCTGAGCCCAACTCGCTCATGCTCCTCGGCACAGGCCTCATCGGCTCTGCCGGTGCGCTCTTCCGTCGCATGCGTTCGTAATTCTTCTAAGCTCTCCCGGCAAGCCGCAACTGGCAAACCGTGAGCGAATCCAAAGTGCGCAGGGACCAACTAGTCCCTGCGCACTTTCTCTTTAAACTCCTCCCACTCGCTCAGCCTTCTTCTGTCTCATGAACCCTTGCGGGCACAGGGTTCGCAATCTCCCGCGCATAAATCTGGTACGTCGTCTTGGGCGGATCGTCATGCCTGTGCAGTGCACGCACTCGTGCCCGAATCAGCTCGTCCGCTTTGGTAATCCTCTCCCGCGACCGCAGATAATCCAGCCATGACTCCATGATGAATGACTCGTTCAGGCGCTCCGGATCGATCGCATCCCGGTAAATTCCCCATCGCATCGCACCATCCCGAAGTCTCACCCCACGCAGTTGATGAATCGCCCGCGTAAACTCCGCGTAGTTCTCCGCTGGTATCCGGTAGTCGATTGAGATTAGCACCGGCCCATCCGTAGGCTCCGTCTCGATCGCCAACTGTGGCGCCGGCCGCCGCGGTTGAAACGGCGTATGGTCCGGTACTGGCCCCTGCAAAATCCGATACCGCCGCGCAAACGGAAACGTCACGACCAATCCGCAAGCCGCGCATGTTAAAGCAATCGGTGTCGAACTGCGTTCCGCGATTGCGCCCCAGAGAATCGATCCCAACGCCATCCCACCCTGAAATGTCATCAGGTAAGTTCCCAGTGCCCGCGCCTGCACCCACGCTGGCACTGCAAGCTGCACGCTTACATTAATCGTGGACATCGTGCTCGTCCACGCCGCGCCCGAAACGATCAGGGCCGGAATAATCACTAGCGGACTCCGCACATAAGCCAGGACCAGGAGCACGAAAGCGTTATAGAACGTCGCTGCCGTTAGAATCTGATCTGCCGTAAACCTCCGTCGCAACCGATGCAGAAAAGTTGCGGCCATTACAGCTCCGACACCCAGCGACCCGTTCAGAATGCCGTAACCCAGTGGCCCCTGCTTCAAATCCCGCTTCGCCACCACCGCCAGCAGCGACCAGATTGCCGAAATAAAAAACGGGAAGACAAACGCCCGCACGAGCGAAGCCTGCAGATTAGGTGCGTACCGCACATACCGCAGCCCTGACTGGATTGAGCCGGCAATCCGCTCCGAGGGAAGTGCCGACTTGAACAACGGCACACGCTTCCAATTCACCAGTACCCGGATCACACCCGCGAACGAAATCGCATTCAGCGCAAACACTGCGCCAGCACCTCCATGCGCCGTCTTGAACGCCGCCACCATCAACCCGCCCAAAGCCGGTCCTACTGCTCGTGCGAGGTTATTGCTCGCCGCATTTAGGCTCACCGTCTCGGGAATCATCTCCCGCGGCACCAGTTCCGGCACAATTGCCTGCCACGCGGGATTATTCATTGCCGATCCGATATTCAGCAGAAAGGTAAACGCCAATAGAGCCCACGGCGATACATAACCGACGAACGTCAGCACAGCCAGAATCCCCACGGAAGCCAGCATCCACGACTGCCAAAAGATCAACAGTTTTCGCCGGTCGAAGATATCCGCTGTCGCGCCCGCCAGCAGCCCCAGCATCAACACCGGCAAACTCGCCGCCGTTTGCATCAGCGCAATCAGCAGCGGCGAAGTAGTCAGCACTGTCATCAGCCACGTGCCGGCGGTATCCTGCATCCACGTTCCAACCGAAGACACCGTGCTCGCAATCCACCGGTCACGAAACAGCGGAATCCTCAAGGGCGCAAACCCGCTGGGCTTGGGCGAAGCAATCGCAACGGCAGGGTTGGTGTTGGGAGTCTCCAGCGGCATCGTTGTCTAGTTTACGTTCTCGCTCCAACCTCGCGTTTCTCTCAAAAACTACACATTAACAACTTGAAACCTCCGCAACTCAAATCGCGAAGTAAAATTCCTCCATGCAAACATACGATCTGGAAAGGCTCTGGGAAGAGCACACAAAGTACGAGTTCGCCACACCCGACGTCGAAGCCACTCTCGCCACTATGGTGGAAGATGCTTACGTAAACCACGTTCCTGTAATGACGGGTGGCAAAGGCAAAGCCGCTCTCCGTCACTTCTACGGCAACGATTTCATCCCTTGCATGCCGCACGACTTCAAAATGACCGACGTCTCCCGTACCGTGGGTAAAGACCGCCTCGTCGACGAGATGGTCATCTCCTTCACTCACACGATTGAAATGCCTTGGCTTCTCCCCAACGTCAAACCCACAAACCGCTACGTCGAAGTTCCGCTCGTCGCTATCGTCGGCTTCCGCGACGGTAAGCTAGCCCACGAAAATATCTATTGGGACCAGGCCTCCGTCCTCAAGCAGATTGGTCTTCTCACAGACGAGAGCCTTCCCGCCTGTGGAGTCGAAACCGCCCGTAAAGTTCTGGATCTTCAAGGCTGAAACTCAGTGATCCTGGCTCAGAGACCACAACACCATTCCCTTAGCCCTTAAGAAGGAAACCCACGCAGCGCGGTGGGGGCTGTTGCGTGGGTATTCCGGTAAAGCAACGAAGTGGGTGGACTTCGTTATGACCGACTCAACCCGAAGGGAGTCTTGCCACTCATCTAAGGTAAATCGCAATGCGTCCCGAGTCAAGACCCATCTGTGAGTCCAAAACACCGCCGCAGGCGCGTTCTACCTGCAAAATCGCAGCGTCGCGAGGCTGCAAAAACGGCTAACCAATCGGCTCCATCATCACGTCGACGTCGACATGCCGCGTGCTTCCTGGGATGTCCAACGCGCCGAGAACCATCGCCTTACCGGGCACTAGAAGTACCGTTCCCTCCAATGCTGTCTGCCGAAAAATCGGATCCTGCGGCCCCAGCCCCGACTTCTCCTCGGCGACGCCTATCTGCTCAACCTTCGTCTTCAAACGGGTCCCATTGGAATACGAATCCAGCGTCGCATCGAAGTTCATTCCGATATCGATAAAGGTCACCTGCGACTCCGCCTGCGAACTCGCATTGTTATAAGAACCCGTCATAATTGGAACCTTGTTCCCTTGTTTCATCACCGTCCTCTGCCCCTCGGTCACAACCATCGAGAAGTGCTGCACGCCAACCCGCTTTCCGCCCTCCAGATCGGTCATGGTGTAGGTCAGCCGATAGAGCTTCTTCGGCCGGTCAAGTTCACTCACCACCTTCTGTGCCAGCGCAATCTGCTCGGTGCTGCCCCGCATCACGATCGTGTTCTGGTTGGGAACGAGAAAAACCTTCACACTGGGGTCCAGCAGATTGCGTAGGGCAACGGCAACCTCATTGGCATCATTCTGCGAACTGATATTCATCAGATGAAAGCTCTGCATCGGGCGAGTGTCCACATGTCCGAAAGAGTCCTGTTGGGTTGTGGGCGATTTCTCCGTCGTCTGCGCCCCCGCCGTCGCGACTAAAATCAAAGTCACTTCCAAAATTCCACACACAAACCTCATCATGTATCTCCCCTGCATCGTGCGTCTCATCTTCATCGATCCTCTCCGTTCTTGGTTACTTCGGCGTTTCCATCGTTGGCGGTGTAACTGTTTGTGCCGGTGTCACTTTTTCCGACTCTGATACCTGTGGCGCTCCCTGGTCGATACCAGAATCTGTCTTCAAGCGATCTGTCTCATCGGTGGGAACCGCCGTCGCAGCATCTGCACTTTGCCCCAAAGCCTCTTTCAAGACCGGTCGCGCAAAGAATCGCTGAAACTCAGTCTTCTCCTGTGCTTCCTCCAACTCACGCAACCTGGGATCAAGCATCGCCAACTCCACAGAATCATTCTTCTGCGAAAGTCGCAGCAGCAACCTCTCCTGATCGGTCAAAGGCATCGGCGGAGCCGGAAAACTCGCGGCTCGCGTCTCGCTCAGCGCGATCGCATCCGAATCTGTCACAGAATTAATCGCACCCACCGGTCCAGCAACACGGGCATCTCCCGCCTTCAATCGCACACGTGAACTCTGCAAAGAATTCTCTCCGTCCTTCGCGGGCTCAGTGGGAGAGATATGGCGGACAGAATTCACCGAACCGACCCCAATGTGCGCCTGCACTGGCGCGTGCCCAAACCGGCGAACAACGGGAACCATCAGCATCACAACGGCAACTCCGGCTACACCAACTGCGCAGGCCGCATAAGCACCCGGAACTCCACGCCACACTGGTCCAAACCACCCCGAACTCATCTCAGACCGTCGGGCGGCCCGCTTCTCAAGCCCATCCAGAACTCGCCGCTCCATTCCCACAGGAGCCTCAACATTCCGAAGGCCAGCTAACACCTTTTCAATCGCCTCATCCGAATTCTTCATGGAGTTCATCCTCGACGTCCCTCCTCCAGCCGCTCCCGCAGCCGCGTCCTCGCGCGAAACAGCAACGCCCGCACCGCTGACTCGCTCCGCCCGAGAACCTCTGCCATCTCGGCCATCCTTAGCTCTTCAATCGCCGCCAGAGTCAGCACATCCCGTTCCGCTCGTGGCAATCGCTCCATCTCCCGCAATACGGCCTTCATCCGACGAGCCTCGTTCAACGCCTGGTCCGCCGGAAGCTCTCGCGAAACCAACCCTTCGGCAAACCCTTCATCGAACTGTTCTGGCTTTATCCTCCGCCGTCGATCGAGCGCCAGGTTCCACGCGATCCGGATCAGCCACACCCGCGTCTCCCGTACCTCAGGCAATCGCCGCCGATGCTCCAGGACCCGCACAAACGCGTCCTGCACAACATCTTCAGCCTCCGCCTGGTTGCGAAGCACCGAATGAACCACACGAAACAGCAGGGAAGAGTAACTCTCCACCATAGCCGTGAGGTCCGTTTCCGACCCCACACCCTCCATGGAAGACAACGCCAAACTCCAGCCCTCGACTAACGCCATAAGTCCCTTCTACTCAGACAGACGCCCGTGGGGCTTTTCCGCTCGACATTTTTTCGTGTCTCTAAACTGTCAGTTAAGACAGTTGTGCATTCACCTTCATCCGCCGATCATCCTCTCCAATCAGCATTTCGTCACGGTTTTCTGAACCTGCGTCCCAGAAATGTGATGGTGTAACTTCCCGCTGGGTATGGGGTTCCGGGCACGTGACAGCATGATTCAGTTGAACAGAATCCCCTTTTTTCACTCATCGCAAGTTCGTGTTGAGTGTTTTGTTCCCGTTTTTCTTCGAGTGGAGGCACATATGCAGATGATGTTACGGCGTCCTATCTTCATCGTTCTCGCCCTCATCCTGGCCGCTAATCAACTCTTAGCCCAGGCCACAGCAACCGGAAGCATAGTCGGACTCGTCGCCGATGCCACAGGCGCGTCCTTGCCCAACGCGACGGTTACTGTCACCAACAAGGGCACCAACGCCACGCGAACCGTCACCTCCAACTCCTCCGGTCAATATCGTTTTGATCTGCTCCCCGGAGGCGTTTATGACGTCAAAGCCGAAGCCTCTGGCTTCAGCTCTGCGGAAATCAAGGACATCCAGCTCCTTATCGGCACGACCTTCACCGCAAACCTTCCGATGCGTGCCGGTGTCGTCAACTCGTCCATCGAAGTTGTCGCCAACAACCAGCTTCTCGATACCGAGAAGACCGACAGCTCAGCCGCCGTCACTCCGCAACAAATCGTCGACCTTCCTCTGAACGGCCGTGACATCGCGAACCTTGCCATCCTCGCGCCCGGCGTCAAGATCGTCGACAGCTACGACCCCACTAAAAATCGTTACGCGGTCTATGCAGTCAACGGTTCCAGCGGACGCAACACCAACACCACCGTCAACGGAATCGACAACAAGGACAATACCGTCGGTGGCGCGGTCCAGCAGCTTCCCCTTGAAGCCGTCGAAGAGTTCAAGATCAGCACCAATCGCTTCTCTGCAGAAAACGGTCGCAGCGAAGGTGCTGCTCTTAACATCGTCACCAAATCCGGCACCAACCAGTATCACGGCGCCCTCTACGGTTTCTTTCGCAGCCAGGCCCTTCAGACCAACAACGCCATTAGCGAACAGGCCAACCAGCCCAAACCCGACTACAGTCGTCAACAGTACGGCGGTGCCATCGGCGGATTTCTCCGCAAAGACAAAGACTTCGGTTTCTTCGCCTACGAAGGCCTCCGCGAGCGGTCACAAATCGCCGTCACCGATCTCGCCTATCAGGAACTTACGCTCGCCATTCCATTGGGTGCCGTGCCGGCTCACACCATCCCCACACCGTTTGACGAAAAACGCTACAACGGCCGTGTCGATCACTTCTTCAGCGACAAGGAAAAAGTCTTCATCGTCTACTCCGCGCAGGACAACAAGAGCAACAACGATCAATCATCAGCACAGGTCGACACGACAGAGGGCAACTTTACCATCAACGATCTCATCCTCACAAACCTTGTCCTTACCTCCGTCTTCACTCCAAAGACAGTCAACAACTTCACGGGAGGGTTCCAATACTGGAACAACCTCATCGACTCGAGCCTTCGGAAGCCATACTTCACCTTCCCCGACGGCGTCAGCTTTGGCACCAACATCAACGTCCCGCAGAAATCCAGCCAGCACAAATTCCAGTTTCGGGACGATTTCTCTCATACAATCGCCAAACACACTCTCCGCGCTGGTGTGGACTATCTCTACGAGCCTCAACTCGGCGGCTTCTTCGAAAACAACCCCACCCCTGAGTTCGACTTCTTCGCCACTGCATCAACCATCTTGAGCAACAAAACGCTCTACCCGCTTGGCTTCTCTTCCCCTGGTGCCATCCAGGGATCCACTGGAACCTCCGGCGACCCAAGCTTCCTCCTCACTCCCAAGATGCTGGGTTTCTACTTTGAAGATGACTGGCGCGCCACCTCTCGCCTTCTGCTGAACATCGGCCTCCGTTACGATCACGACTTCGATCTCTACGGACTCAAAAAACAGGCTAACAGCCGTACCTTCCAGGAGGTCGTCGCCGCATCCAAAACGAATGTTCCAACCGTCCCTACAACGCAGACCCCTCCAACGGGTGTTGGCTATGTGCCCAGCCTTGGCTACCTCGGAGGCGACTACACCTCGCTTCCGCAGAATGACAATCTCAACTTCAGTCCTCGCGTCGGCTTCTCCTTCGATGTCTATGGCAACGGCCGCTTCGTCCTTCGTGGCGGCTACGGTCTCTACTTCGGGCAGACCTTCGAAAACATTCCTCTCTTCATGATTCAGCAGGCCAACGCTCAGGTTTTTGCCAATACCTACACCATCAACTGCAATGGCCCCACCGACAAGGCCTGCGCTCCCTCCAACGTCGTTCCCGGCACGAACATCCTTCTGAGCGATTATCGCTATGGAATCGATCCTTTCCCCGCGATCCCGCCTGCAGGTCCAAATCTGGCTCCCGGCTCAACGGGTCGCATGATGGATCCCGGCTTCCGCAATCCGTATACTCAGCAGATTAACGCTGGCCTGCAATACGCCGTTACCAACCATGGCGTCGTTGAGGTCGAGTACGTGCAGGCGCGCGGCATCCACGAGGACAAGACCGTCAACATCAATCCAACCGAGTACTTCAACGGGGGCATTCGTCCCTTCTCTGCCGCATTCGCAGCCGCGGGAGTCCCCGTTCTCGGCCGCTTCGGCGTTGAAAAATCAATTGGCCGCTCCTACTACGACGCGCTCGACGTCAGCTATCGCCAGAGCATGATTCACCACTTCAGCGCCATTCTCAATTACACCTACTCCAAGGCTCTTGCCTTCGAGGGTAATCCCGCAGCCTTCCGCAACGCCTCCACCAATCAATTTCTCGGCGAGTTCCGTCAGCCAGACCATGGCACTGCACCCAACGACGAGCGCCATCACTTCGTCGCTGCCGGAACCTTCGCTCTACCATTCCGCATTGAGATCTCCCCCATCCTCGTGACTGCATCCGCTCGTCCTCTCAGCATCGTCGAATCCACCGCCGATCTCTGGGCAGTAGGTAGCGGACGCAGCAATCCCCATGCCGCAATTCTCGCCGGAGACAAAGAGAATGCTGCAGGTTACGTGAACTATCTCAACGCCGCGAAAGCAGCCGTCGCAGCCGACACAACCGGCAAGACCACCCTCGCCACCTACTACCGCAACTGTCTTGCAGCCGGCTTATGCCGCGAGGTTGGTTACGACTCGCAATATAACTTCAGCACGCCATTCCTCCAGTTCGATGCCCGTATCGGCAAGACGATCGGCTTCGGCGAGCGATTCAGTCTGGCCCTCTTCTATCAAATGTTCAACATCACCAACCGCGCCAACTACGGCCCCAACTACGACGTCAACGTCACCGACGCGGCCACCAGCTTCCTCAAGCCACTCGGATTCATCAATCCATCGAGCACTGTCGTTCCACGCTCCTTCACCGGAGAGTTTGGAGCCAGATTCTCCTTCTGATCTCGAATCGAATCACCCATCGAGTTGTGGTTGGGCGAAAGCGCCATGCCACAACTCGATTTTCGTTTCCCTTCATGTTGCTAAGCTGTTCTTCGCCGATTCGATGATATGATCCGGCAAATCCTATTATTTTTCTTGAACTGAAGCAAACCGTCAGGCCGGACGTGTCTGTATTCCCAACCGTCTTCGGCGGCGCCGTCGCCACACAAATTTTTTTGAAGACGAGGAGATCGATGAGCAAACTAACACGGCGCGGTTTCAACGGACTGATTGGCACAGCTCTGCTGGCGGAGACCTTCACAGCAGCATGGCCCGCTCTGGCTAAGGCAATCGGAAAGGCTCCAGCGGACGAAGATCTCACCGCTCTCAGCCTCACCGAAGCCTCCGAGCGAATTCACGGACGCAGCGTCACCTCAACCCAACTCGTCAAAGCTCTGCTCGACCGCATCAACATCTACAACCCCAAAGTGAACTGCTACATCACCGTTATGGGCAAAGAAGCTCTCGCGCAAGCCGCCACGCTCGACGAAGAGCAGAAGGCGGGCAAATTCCGCGGCCCGCTCCACGGAATCCCCATCGGCCTCAAAGACAACATCGACACAGCGGGCACTCGTACTACCGCTGCAAGCCCCATGTTCAAAGATCGCGTCCCCACCGAAGACGCAGACATCGTCGTTCGTCTGAAAAAGAATGGTGCGATCATCCTCGGCAAGATGAATCTCCACGAATTCGCGCTTGGGTGCACCGGAGACATCTCGTACTTCGGCCCGGCGCGCAATCCATGGGCGCTCGATCACGTCACCGGAGGATCGTCTTCAGGCTCCGCATCTGCTCTCTCAGCCGATCTCGTCTTCGGCGCACTAGGAACCGACACCGGAGGCAGTATTCGTTGTCCCTCGGCCTGGTGCGGAACCGTAGGCCTCAAGCCAACCGTAGGCCTCGTTTCCATCCGCGGCATCATCCCCTGCCGAGCCTCGGTCGATCACTGCGGTCCCATGGCTCGCAGTGTTGAAGATGTCGCTCTCATGCTCGGCCAGATGGCGGGCTACGACCCACTCGACATCTTCAGCGTCCCCAGCACTCCTGTCGACTACGTCAAAGAGATGCATCAGCCCGTCAAGACCTTCCGCCTCGGCACACCCGCCAGCTTCTACGATCACGTCGAACCCGAGATCGAGAAAGCCGTCAAAGCGGCACTCGAAGTTCTCACCAACCTCACCGCAGGTGTCACCTCCAGCGCGCCGCTCTGGGATGGCCTTCCCGGCAATGGTGTTGGCGACACCGACTTCTATCATCACGACCTCATCGAAAAGTATGGCCTCAACTACATGCCGATCGACCGTGCCCGTTTCGCCCGTATCGACAACCCGCCCGCCGGAAACAAACCCGCCACAGCCGCAGACGCGGCGCGAGACCATCAGCTCCTTGCCACCACACGCCGCCTGATCGATTCGCACTTCACCAACTTCGATCTTGTCGTCGTCCCCACCACACGCCAGAATCCCGCAAAGATTAACGACTCACTCGCCCGCGAAGCCAAAGCCGGACCCAACGGAGATTCAGGCGACAACAAAGTCTACGACTGGTTTGCCGCCGGTGGTGGCTGCACCAATACCTCGCCCTTCGACGCCTATGGCATCCCCGCGATCTCAGTCCCGTGCGGCTTTACCAAAGAGGGAATGCCCGTCGGGCTCATGATTGCCGGCCCTCACTTCTCTGAAGGCAAAGTCCTCGCCCTCGCCTACGCCTACCAGCAGGCAACCGACTGGCACAAACGCCGCCCACCTCTCAGTGCAGACACTCCCATCCCGCCGATTTTCGAAGGAAAACCTGACGCCAAACCGGGCGAAGCAAGATCCTCCGAGGAAGACAAAAAAGACGAGAACTAAGAAGCCTGCTCAAAGCGCTGTTTTGCAAGAGCACCTCTTACGGGTGGCGTAGAACAGGCACATTTGCGTAGCGACGTCTCTTTACAGAGACAACTCGCTTCCACGCGATGCCATCACAGCTACTGGTATTGAGGTGCGGGGCGTAACAACGCAAGGCGCATAAGCCCGTCTCATCACGAGAAACGCGGGATCGTCAGCTTGCCGCGAGAGGTTCAAAACTATGTCGTTCTCAAATCTGCGAAACGTGGCATTCGCCGCGACAGCGGCCCTGTGTCTTACATCAACCTTCATCACGAGCCCGGCTTTTGCGTCACCGTCAGGCATCCAGGCGCCCGACAACACCAGCCAGAACAAGGCATCGTCACCAACGGCCGACAACCAGGCAAACTCAAAGGAAGATCGTCAAACCACCGCGAAGATTCGTAAAGCCATCGTCGGCGAGAAAGATCTTTCGACCTATGCTCACAACGTAAAAATCATCACTGTCAACGGTCAGGTAACTCTCAAGGGCCCCGTCCAGACCGAAGACGAGAAGCAGAAGATTGCTTCTCTCGCGGCATCCGTCGTTTCCCCGGAAAAGATTGTCAACGAACTCACGGTCAAGCAGTAAAAAAGCGATCTCAAGAAACAACTGCCAACGGCAGCAAAGGAGTCCTTCGATGTCCAGTAAAAACACAGCAGTCTTCGGAATCTATGCAACCCCAGGTCTCGCTGAGACAGCGGTCGATCACTTGATCGCTCGCGGCTTCTCCAACTCAGCCATCTCTGTCCTTCTCCCCGACGACGAAACCACCCGCGCCTTCGCTCACGAAAAGAACACCAAGGCGCCCGAAGGAACCACTACAGGAGCAGCCACCGGAGGCGTCGTCGGGGGCACCCTCGGTCTTCTGGCTGGCATCGGTGCTCTCGCCATCCCCGGTCTCGGTCCGCTCATCGCCGCAGGTCCCATCGTAGCCGCACTAGCAGGCCTCGGAGCAGGCGGAGCCATCGGCGGTTTTCTTGGTGCTCTGGTCGGCATGGGCATTCCAGAGTACGAGGCAAAACGCTATGAAGGAGCCGTAAAGGGAGGCGGAACTCTACTCTCCGTTCACTGCGACACCTCCGACCAAATCGACATCGCCAAGACTGCACTCAAAGAAACCGGAGCGAGCGACATTTCCTCCACCGGAGAAGCCGGTTCCGACAATAAAGACAATAAAACGGTGGAGCGCGAAACTGTTGTGCCCGTCGACCCCGTCGTGGACCGCCGATACTCCGCCGATCCCCTGGACCGTAAGCCCATCGCCGCGGAACGTGTCATCCTCGATGAACCTACCGGCACTACCCGGAAACTAAACTAGTTCGAACGGCGGAGGTGAAGTGAGCCCGCTCACAACGAGCGGGCTTACTTTTTCGCGATGTGTCGCCGCAAAGGTCGTTATGACTCGAGCTCGGTTTCGTAAAACGGGTCCGACCAAAATAGATTTCAAAAAAAGAGGTCAATTTATGCGCCACGTTAAGCGTCATAAAAGAGCTAAGTAACGACCACAGCCACTTAAACGACCACTTTTTCCCGTACAAAACGTGCAATCCTCCTGAAAAACAAGGGGATCAGAACGCAGAAAAAATTAAGTAACTACAACCGGCAGATCAGAAGTTCCCGCTCATAAATCATCTCGGGTGGCAGATGGTCATGCAGCAGAATAAACAACTCCTCATGCCCCATAACCTCCTGCTTCCACTGCGCCCGATCCACCGTCTGCAACTCATCGAACGTCGCTCGGGGGAACGCGAGTCCTTTCCAGTTGATGTCCTCAAAGTGCGGAGTCCATCCGATCGGTGTCTCCTTGCCAAGAGCCCGTCCACGCACCCGGTCCACAATCCACTTCAACACACGCATGTTCTCGCCATACCCAGGCCACAGAAACTTCCCATCCGCACCCTTTCGGAACCAGTTCACATGAAACAGCCTGGGGGTCGCGGAAAGATTCCGCTGCATCTTCAGCCAATGCCGGAAATAATCCCCCATGTGGTACCCGCAGAACGGCAGCATTGCCATCGGGTCGCGCCTTACTTTACCCACTGGAGCCCCCGCAGCAGCCGTGGTCTCTGAGCCCATCGTAGCTCCTACATAAACTCCCGCAGACCAGTTGAACGCCTGATAAACCAACGGCATTGTCGTTGCCCGCCGCCCACCAAAAATAAACGCCGAGATCGGCACTCCCTCCGGGTTCTCCCAGTCGGGATCGATCGTCGGGCACTGTCGCGCCGGAGCTGTAAACCGGCCATTCGGATGCGCCGCTGTAGCGCCTGTCTCCTTCGCAATCGCCGGAGTCCACTTTTTCCCGCGCCAGTCAATGACTTCAGCAGGCGGTGTATCTGTCATCCCCTCCCACCACACACCACCGTCGGGAGTCAGCGCCACGTTTGTGAAGATAGTATTCTTCGCCAACGTAGCCATCGCATTCGGATTCGTCTTGACGCTGGTACCTGGAGCCACTCCAAAAAAACCCGCCTCAGGATTGATCGCCCTCAGCTGCCCACTCTCATCCGGCTTGATCCAGGCAATATCGTCCCCAACCGTCCAAACCCTCCACCCCTCAAAACCCGCAGGCGGAATCATCATCGCAAAGTTCGTCTTTCCGCAGGCCGAGGGAAACGCCGCTGCTACATAAGTCTTTTCCGTCTTCCCGTTCTTATCTGCAGGGGACTCTACGCCAACAATCAACATATGCTCGGCCATCCACCCCTCATCCCGAGCAATGTTCGAGGCAATCCTCAGTGCAAAGCACTTTTTCCCAAGCAGCGCGTTTCCTCCATAACCCGACCCATACGACCAGATCTCGCGAGTCTCTGGAAAATGCACAATGTACTTCTCGTCATTGCAGGGCCACGGTACATCCTGCTCCCCAGGAGCCAACGGAGAGCCCACCGTGTGCATGCAAGGTACAACGCGCTTTTCGTCCTTATCGATCTCCGCAAAGACCGGTGCCCCGATCCGCGCCATAATCCGCATATTTACTACCGCATAGGCCGAATCAGTCAGTTGCACGCCAATCTGCGACATCGGTCCGCCGATCGGCCCCATCGAGTACGGTAGTACATACATCGTTCTTCCGCGCATCGACCCGCGAAAGAGCTGCTTCAGCTTCCGGCGCATCACGTAGGGATCTTCCCAATTGTTGGTAGGCCCGGCCGTATCTTTCGAGAGCGAACAGATAAACGTCCTGTCTTCCACCCGCGCAACATCATTTGGAGTCGACCGCGCCAGAAAACAACCCGGCCAAAGCTTCTCGTTCAGCTTCGTAAAAGTGCCTGCTTTCACCAGCTGATCGCACAAAAAGTCATACTCTGCCTGCGACCCATCAATCCAGTGGATCCGGTCCGGCTGTGTCAGGTCAGCCATCTTCTCAACCCAGCGGATCAGGTGTTTATTCGTAGTTGGAGGCGTTGCAACAGCAGTTTCAACAATATTCTTCTCGGCAATCCCATTCTTCATAGAATCCTTAAATCCTTCCACGTCAAGTCTTCGCCTCCCCACCAACGCTGTCAACCTCAAACGTGGTCGAGCCACTTTTACGCCTCTTTGCAGTAAGATTTTTTCTCAAGGAAATTCCTCATGCCCCGTTCCGCCAGGCCTGGTCGCATCGCTTCATTACTTGTATTCGCCGCAATCACTTCAACCACTGCGCTGGCTCAAGGCGATCCACCGAAAGCCTTTGATCCCGCAACTGCGGCCACTCGCGTTCCGGGCACTACCATCCGCATCGATCTGATCGGCGATTCTACTCAGACCAACAACGCCGGCTATGGTCGCGGCTTCTGCGGCAACCTCACCTCGAAGGTCGACTGCGTCAACATGGCCAAAGGCGGAGCCAGCACCAAAACCTTCCTCGAGCAGGGTCTCTGGGAGCGCAGCCTCCAAACCAAACCCGATTACATGCTCATCCAGTTCGGCCACAACGATCTCGAGAGCAAGGATCACCTCCCGCGCCAGACCACGATGGCCGAGTACGAAACTAACCTCCGCCGCTATATCGACGAATCACGCGCCGCGGGCATCAAACCAATCCTCGTCACTCCTCTTACCCGCCGCTACTTCGAAGCCGATGGCAAGATTCATTCCGATCTCACAGCGCACTCAGAGACGATGAAGAAAGTCGCGTCGGAGATGAAGGTTCCCGTCATTGACCTTCAGCACGACAGTATCGCTTGGCTTGACGGCATGGGCGAGAAAGTCGGAAATACTCTCGCAATCACCAAGAAAGACGATGATGGCAAAACCATCTTCGACAAAACCCACCTGAACTGGAAGGGCTCCTATATCTTCGGCCGCATGGTCGCCGTTGATATGGGTAAAGCTGTTCCCGAACTCGCGAAGTACGTAAGCTCACAGCCCTCGCCTCTTCCGCCCGAAGGCGTCAAAGCGATGAAGATCATCGAAGGCGGTCCGGTCAAAATCGTTCTCGTCGGTGACTCAACCGTCAACGCCGAAGGCGGATGGGGCAAAGGCTTCTGCGCAATCATGACCCCCAACGTCACCTGTATCAACGATGCCCTCAACGGACGCAGCAGCAAGAGCTTCATCGACGAAGGCGCATGGGCTAAAGCCCTCGCCGAAAAAGGCGACTACTATCTCATTCAATTCGGCCACAACGACATGAAGGGCAAAGGCCCCGAGCGCGAAACCGATCCCGAAACTACATACGCCGCCAACATCCGCCGCTACATCCGCGACGCGCGCGCCATCGGAGCGGTCCCGGTCGTCGTCACCTCACTCTCCCGTAGAAGCTACCGCGATGGCGTCCTGGTCCGGGACCTCAAGGATTACTCGGCAGCAGCCCGGCGAGTCGGCATGGAAGAAGACGTAACCGTCATCGATCTCAATGCCATGTCCACAAAGCTCCTCGAAGGCATGACGCAGGAACAGGCCGATGAGTTCGATGCCATCGGCCATATCGACCAAGCCGCTGAAAACAAAAAGGCTCCGCTAGACCGCACACATCTGAATCCAACGGGGCAGGCGGTCTTCGGTCGCATGGTTGCCGACACTCTCGTCCGCACCCAGGTGGAACTAGGCCCCGACGTCATCGGCGAACCATCGAAGACCAAACCTGGGGCCCAATAAGCCCGTTCGCCTGATAAACTTAAAGTTCTGCGCCGGTACTGCGCGCAACAAGCTCTCTCAAAGCGGCAGGCCGCGGCGAGTCAAGAAGGATTAAAAACCAGTGGATCAGCAGACCAAAAAAGCTCTTAAGCACGACCAGTTCGTCGACACCACCTCCCACGGCCTCGAGTGGGCCAGCGAAAACCGCCGTACGCTTATCACGACGACGGTTATTGCACTGGCCGCCCTCGTCATCATCGTCGCCAGCGTACTTATCTACAACAATCGCAAGGAACAGGCTTCCGTCGCCTTCGGAGCGGCAATGCAGGCTTACCAAACTCCGATCGCTGTACCCGGTCAGCAAGTCCCTCCCGGCGTCAAGACTTACGCCTCCGCCAATGAGCGCGCCAAGGCTGCCAACGATCTCTTCATGGGAGTTGCCAACAAGTACGGCATGACCCCCGACGGTAAAAATGCTCGCTACTTCGGCGGCCTCACCTATATGGAAGCGGGTCAAACCGGCCCTGCCGAGAGCACGCTCAAAGAAGTCGCCAGCAGCTGGAACAGTGATCTTGCCGCGCTCGCGAAGCTCTCCCTCGCTCAGCTCTACCGCCAGACTGGGCGCGACCCACAGGCCATTGAACTCTACAACGAACTCACCGCCAAGCCTACGACCAGCGTTCCCGGGGGCATCGCGCAACTCCAACTCGCAGAGCTCTATGAGACCGAGAACAAGCCCGATCTCGCAAAGAAGATCTATGCTCAGCTTAAGGACAAAGACGCCAAAGGTCCCGCGGGCATGATCGCAGCGCAAAAGCTCAGCCCAACTCCCGCTGGTCCCGGGCAGTAATCAACTCACAAAGTTAGACGGTTCAACGTTTTTTCAAGGCCTCGAGCTCATCAAGGGTTCGAGGCCAATCTCTGCCGAGCAGTCGCGAAAGGCTGCGATCCGCGAGCACTTTTCCGCCAGTCTGGCATGGTGCACAGTAGTTGGTTTCATTGTCGGCATAGCGAATCCTCTGAATAGGCGAACCACAGACTGTGCAAGGCAATCCAAAACGGCCATGAACGGCCATATCCTTCCGAAACGCAGTGACCTTCTCCGGAAACGCCTCGCTGGCTTCCGCATTCAGCCGGTCAATCCACATCCGCAACGTCTCCCGAGTAGCTTTATATAGGCGTTCCCATTGCTCATTTGTAAGTTTGTACGTGAGCTGAATCGGCGAAAGACCCGCAACGTGCAGTATCTCGTCGGAGTAAGCGTTCCCAATCCCCGAAAGAATGCGTGGGTCCGTAAGTGCTCGTTTAAGCGTTCGGTTCTCCGCAGTAAGAGCTGCGCGGAAACCGTCTGGATCGGTACTGAAGACATCAATCCCGCCGGGATCGATCGACTGCATCTCTGCTTCACTACGAAACAAATGCAACGACGCACGGCGTTTTGAACCTGCCTCCGTAAGAACAAGCGAGCCATTAGGGAAGTCGAAGGCGGCAAGATTATTTCGACCGCCGAGTTTCGCTCCCAGCGGACGCCAGTGGAGCCGTCCGGCAATCATCAGATGAAGAACCAGCCACAGCCCATTATCAAACTCCATAACAATGCGTTTTCCAATCCGATGAAGCGCACGTACCGCATGACCTTCAATCTCTTCAATGGAAGGCCGCACAGTCCGGAGAAGAAACGGGCTTGCAATCCGAAGATGGGTAAGAGGCTGGCCCACGATGCGGGACTCAAGAGCCGAAATATAAGCGGTAATGTCGGGTAGTTCAGGCATCGGAGCTCACGGAACAATCGTGAACAGTTTAGATGGCGAAAGCAAAAAGCGAGCTCGCCTTCTGCAAGTTCGGCTAATCCGAAGCAGAAAGGAGAGCTCGCTCGTATTGTTACGATCGTCTTGCCTCCTCAGGAACGCTTCGCCATCTTGCCTCTGAGTTTCGCCAGTGCAAGCGCAAGCATGCCCGAAGCAGTTCCGACAATCGTCGTTGGTTCGGGTGTGGCAGCGGTAAGTTCTCCGAACAGCCCATCCTTTTCGCCATTGATTCCTGCAGTGAAATAAACGGCGCTGGTATTGTTATTGGCTCCGCCTGTGCGAGTCTCAAGTGCCCAGAGATGATCATTGATAATCGGTTGACCATCCGTTCCGTCCAGCGTACTCACGAAAGCGAAGGTATTGGGATCGTAGGCGAGAATCTCGCCATTTCCAAAGTTGCCGATCAGAATATCGTTGGCGAGCGAGCCGAATCCGGCAGGAGCGATAACGACTCCCCACGGCGCGAAGAGAGGTCCCCCCGTCGCGATCCGGTGCAGCAGGTTTCCATTTGCATCGTACTCATCGACAAATCCGCCCGGCATAGGAGCGCCACCGGGCCCAAGCTGAGCGTAAGTGACATACAGGTTGCCGTTGATGGCCTGAATGTTGAACGGAACAAACCCGGAAGGCAGGTTCGGATCGACGAACCCCCCCGATACAGTGGTCGGATTCCATGAGGAATTGAATACATTGATCCCTCCTCCCGGAGCTGAATTCGCCGCGTACAGCAGGGTCGAGGTGCCATTCGAGGCCTGCGCAAGACCAGTGTAGACAGCACCGGGGGTTGTGGCCATCACTTGGCCGGTTGTCCCCGCGCCTCCGTTCCAGGCGACAACGGTGCCGTTGAGCGTATCGAAGACGAAAAGGGCAGCGCCTCCAGTGGTGAGGGTATAGCCGGAGGTGCCTGTGTTAAAGACGGTGCCCGTTGGCCCGGTAGGAGGAGAGGCAACTCCCGGGATCGTAACAACGAGCGAGTTGATGTTTCCAGCACCATCAAAAAGCGTCGTGTTCCCCGCTCCTTGATTAGCCGTCCAGAACGGCGACGTGGCATTGAAAGAAACACCCCATGGATTGATCAGGTTGGGATCGGTCGTATTGGCCTTGCCCGGTATATCGGAGACTAGGTTGGTCTGGGTAAAGGAGTCGGCGTGTGCAAAGGGGGAAGCGAATGCCAGCGCGAGGGTACAAACAGCCGCGAGGCGAGGAAGGGAGTGATCTTGCAGCATAGTGAGGCCTCCTAAGTTTGGCGGAGTCGCCGAAGTTCACTAGGTACAGAGCCTGGAAAGAGAAAACGCAGAGATCCAGACATGACCGGACCTAACTGTCGACGGGTGCATCCGGGTGGTGGGATGCGGCGCCACAAATGGCGTTGCCCGACGCGCTATTCTTCAACAAATCTTTTACATTCTGGAGACAATTGAAACGCGATCGACATGCTGAGTAACTTCTTTTACCCTTTGAAAAAGGTCTTCGGACTATTTCAAGGCTTCCACGAAGGCCCAAAACTCTTTGTTTTTTCTCAACTTCAAAATCGAGTCATCCTTGGTTGGATCGGGCAATTTTTCGCCAGGAATTAGATTGGCTTTGCGGTCAAAAGCCTGCTGAAGGTGCAGTTTGGCATCGGCCGCATGACCCTGCTCCGCGTCGGCACAGGCAAGGTTGTAGTAATAGAGCGGATAGTCAGGGTCGGCCTTAATTGCACTTTCATTGACAGCCCGACTTTGCTTGATTTGACCACTAATACCGTTCGACATCGCAAGTTGATCGGTAATGACCCGTCTCGATTCGAGAGGAGTGTCGGGTGGTAGCGGCGCCCGATTCGTATGACTTGGGTGCGGAACAATAATTCTTCCCTTACCATTTGCAGCTACGAGATTTAGCGTTGCATCGGTTGAAGGTTGTTGTGCATTGGCAGAGAACGTGGCTAACAGCAGAATGACAGGAGTGCCTCGACAGTTTCACTAACCAAATGAATTATTTGTGGTGACCGGAGAACCTTACTACAGTTCCATGGCGAACTGGTAAGAGGGCTCGAAGGTGGTTGCTTTTGGCTCCGAAGACAAGTCCAGTATGAGCCGCTCAAGCACCAACAGCTTATTAACGGGGCTGGATCTCAGTTCGAGGTCTGCCCGAGCCACGAGACGGATCGCCCGCGTAAGTTCGCGCCGCGACTGATACCGCCGGGCCTGCTTGATCAGGTCTTCAGCAGCGAACGGGGGCATGCGGAATCCCTGCCATAACACCTGCCAGATGGCACGTGGGTCGCGAACGTTCTTCTCCGAAATGATAAGCATCTGCCGAAAAGTCCGCGCAAGCATGTAAAGATGCCCAATCGCCGCGTCTTCGCCGCCATCGGAGGCATTCAGCAAGCCGTGCAGAAGAGCGAGGGCCCGGGGGCGGTCTTTGGCGCTGATGGCATCTGTCAGCTCGTAGAGGCTGCGTTGTTTGGCAGCCAGAACCATCGTCTCAACATCTCCCAGCCCGACGCGGTTCTTTCCTTCCACAAAAAGAAGAAGTTTTTCGAACTCCGAGGCGATCAACATCATGTCAGACCCAAGCGAGTCGACCAATTCACGAGCAGCATCAGGATCAAATCGCACATTTCGCAATTCAGCCTTGGAGATGACCCACTTCATAGCATCGCTTTCGTCAACGCGGGCAAGTTCAATAAGACCGCACCACTCGCCCAGAGTCTCGCGAATCCGCTCATAGCGGTCCTTGTCCTGATAATCCATCTTGCGAAGATCCGTAGGAATCCGAAGATGATCGGCGACGAAGACGAGGAGCGCTCCAGGATTCGGAGAGCGAAAATAAGCGTCGATAGCTGCGAACTCTTCCTTCCTGGAGCCACGCCCGTAAAGCGTTTTCAAGTTGCGAACGAAGAGCACCTGAAATGGCGCCATCAGAGAAGGTGTCTGTGCGCGATCAAGGACTTCAAAGATGCTGGTCTCGGCGAGATCGAGATCGTGAAGGCCAAAGTCGCGCATCTCTTCAGGCGCGAGCGTCGCAAGAACAGCTCTGCGGCAGCGGTCGTAAAGAAAGACCTCGTCGCCCAGCAGAACGTATCCGGGACGGAGAGTCGAAGGCGAGGCGATCTCGGCGATGAAGCGGTCCGTTGATGCAAAACTGCGAAGACTAGGCATAGCGTGCGGTGCACTCATACCGAGGGCATAGATCTACTATGACCTGTCCTGGGGATTTCGCCAACCGCATTGGTTACGTCGGCACCGGAGGATACAAGTATCCTGGAGGATGCGCGGGGCGACTGCTAGACTGACGCCATGCCAACGGACAGTCTCAACGGTGCCAGAAGAGGATGGAGCCGCCGCGATCTTCTGATCCTCGCCTTTCTCTTCCTCGTCGCGATTCATTGTGTGCGAAGCGATTTTTTTGTCAACGAGAGTGGAGGTATCGATTGGCAGGGATATGCCGCCGGTGATATTCAAATGCCCTTCCAGGGACGCGTCGGTATGATCCCTGTGCTTCGTTGGGCGGAACACAGTCCCGTAATGGTGCGCGGCGCGGCGAAATACGAGTCGATGATGATCGTCGCTTCAAAATACTCGGAGCCAATCTCGGTCGAGAAGTTCACCTCGCTCGTGGTAGGCGCACTATCGCTGCTGTTTCTGCTGGGATATTGCGTCTGGTACAGCCGCAGGCGAGGGTTCGAGCCGTGGTGGCTGTCAGCTTTCCTCATGCTCCTGATTCTCACCGTGACGTTAACGATGAGAAGCGAGCACAACGTGTGGACCCCGTATGATCTGCCCCACACAGCGATCTTCGGAATTGCCGTCACCTGCGCGTTCGAGAGCGAATGGATTCCCATGCTCCTGCTTTTTGCGCTCGATGTGCCTCTTCGCGAAACCTCAATCTATCTGCTTGCAGTTTCGGTCCCGATGTCCTGGTTTGCCTGGAAGAGTGAAAAATCGCGGAATCTGCGCGTAGGCCTGATGGCAGTAGCCATGGGATCCTACTGGCTGGCCTGGCGAGTCGCAATTACGCGTCGCTTCGCAAACAATCCCAACGACACGGGCCTGCACTGGGGTGCGAACATCCATGAACTGCTATTTCTGCATCATTGGCCTCAGATATTCAGCGTAGGTGGGTATCTGATTATTTTCATCTTTCTCGAGCGGCGCCGTCTGCAGGAAAGGGAGCGTTTGCTTCTGTGGTGCACACTGGTC
>DATMKY010000122.1:0-10677 GCA_035570955.1 Edaphobacter sp.
GGTGGCTGAACAGGAGTCGGGACGTTCTGATAGGCAGGTGTCGGAGGAATGGGAGCGCCAGCACTCATCGCGACACCTCCTGGTTTAGAAGTGCAGGACGAAGCGTGTTGGGAACTTTCATGGAACTCTCCTTTTCGATTCGGTGTCTGAATGCGGAGCAGCCGCAAGGGTTTGAACGGCAATAGATTCCTGTTGGTTGCTGAAGTAGCGAGGTTACTGGAAGGTCAGGGCGAAGTCGATAGGAAAATTGGGGGCGGATTAACGCAGATTACCTCTGCGCTTCGCTAGTTGCGCCAATAGGCCTAATGGCAGGTTCCCCCTTCGACTTTCAGGATGCGGAGTGACAACCGAAAGGAGCGGGTGCAGTTTAGCGTGACACGAGTTGCATGACGAGGGGATCGCGGGGGCGTAGGGTGATCTTCGCCTGTGGGACGGGTGGGGTGGAGGCCCGATAGCTCATGCGCCACCGGCTTGCGATCGTGGCTATGCTCAGGACACCTTCCATCCAGGCGAAGGATTCGCCGATGCATTGGCGGTTGCCGCCGCCGAAGGGAAAGTAGAGGAATTTGGGTCGGGAGGCTTTGGCTTCCGGGGTGAAGCGATCGGGGTCGAAGCGAAGAGGGTCGGGAAAGTACTGCGGATCGCGTCCCATGATGTATTGGCTGAAGAAAAAATGTGCGCCGGGGGGGATGCGGTATGGGCCCAGCTCGACTGATTTGGTCGACATGCGACCCATGGCCCAGGCGGGTGGATAGAGACGCATGGATTCGGCGAAGACCTGTTCGGTGTAGCGGAGAGCAGGATAGTCAGCGAGGGTGGGGAGTCGGGGGGGCGTTTGTGCACTGTTTAGAGAACCCGCGGATCCCTCCACTGCGGCTTCCCTTTGCCGCACCTCCGATCGGGATGACACTTTATTGACTGGAATATTTGTTGGAGTTGAGGGGCTCCCTAAGACGGCGTCTAGTTCAGCGTGGAGTCTAGCTTCGACTTCGGGGTTTTGGCTTAGGAGGTACCAGGTCCAGGTGAGGCCGTTGGCTACGGTTTCGTAACCTGCGAGGAAGATGGTGAGGACTTCGTCGCGAATCTGCTCGTCGGACATGCGGGTTTGGTTGCCACTGGCGTCGACCTGCTCGTCGCGTGAGGCGAGAAGCATGGAGAGTAAGTCTCCTTTATCCACCGCTGCCAGGCGGTGTTCGGTGATGAGGCGGTTAACGATGGCGTCGAGGCGTGCCCTTGCCTTGCGGAACTTGATGAGTTTCGGAATCGGGAGGTGAAGGAAGTTTTCGATGCGGGGAAAGGCAACGATGAAATGATAGAGGCCCATGATGGTGTTGACTTCGTCGTTGATGCTGCGGATGTCGTCAGTGACGTCGGTGTTGAAGAGAGTGCGGGCGACGATTTCGAGTGAGAGTTGCATGCTGGCGGCAGCGATATCGATTTTCTGGTTGGACTGCCAGGTCTTTTGCTGGGAATCTGCGCTGGCGATAATCTGGCTGGCGAAGGCATTGATGCGCTGGCGATGGAAGGCGGGAGCGACGAGCTTGCGCTGACGCCGATGGATGGGATCGTCGGAGGTGATGAGGCCTTCGCCGAGAAGAATCTTCATGCGACGCACTGTGCGCTCTTTGACGAAGCTGGAGGACTGGTTGACGAGGATCTCGCGGATGTAGTCGGGGTCGTTGATGAAGATGATGGGGGTGCCCATGAACCGGTAGTGGGCGATGTTGCCGTAGGTTTTGAGCAGATGCTCGAAGAGTCGGATAGGGTGGCCGAGTTTGACCCATGGCTTGAAGGAGTAGAAGGGAAGAGAGTGCTTGAGGCCAGGTGGGAGGCGGAATTCTTCGGGTGATGGCTTAGGGGTTTTTACGGGTGTGGTTTTCAGGGCTACGGGAGGAGAGGGCATTTGTTTTCAGGTGACAGAGGCGGCTAAACGGCCGGCAACAATTTCTTTGATGCGCTGCTGGACGTCGTCGATGGAGGCATCGTCGCGAAGGATGGCAACGCGATTGGGTTCGCGTGCGGCGATCTCTTCGTACTTGTCGTAGATACGGCGGTAGAAGTCGTTGGACTCGCGTTCGAAACGGTTTTCGTCAGTGCCTTGTTGCGCGACGTGGCGCTGATTGCGGCGGCGAGCACGCTTGAGGGAGGCTTCGAGCGACGGGAGGAGGAGGATGGTGAGGTCGGGCTGGAGATTGTCGCAGGCTGCGCGGTGCATCTCAAGGATTCGTTCGCTGCCTAGCTGGCGGCCTCCGCCTTGGTAGGCCTCGGAGGAGTCGGTGTAGCGGTCGCAGAGGATAACTTTGCCTTGGTCAAGCGCAGGGAGAATAATCTCGGCGATGGACTGGGCCCGATCGGCGAACATGAGGGCCATCTCGGCTGCAGGGGCGATGGGGCCGAGCGATGCTTCAGACTTTGAGTCGAGAAGGATGCTGCGGATGCGGTCGCCGAGAGCGGTTCCGCCAGGCTGGCGGAGGGTGACGACCTGATGGCCTTCGGCTTCGAGGGAGGCAGCGAGTCGGCGAAGTTGTGTGGTTTTGCCTGAGCCGTCAAGCCCCTCAAAGGTAATGAAATATCCGCGCGGCATGACAACCAGATTACCGCACGGGGCAAGAGGGCATCTTACAGACAAAGGCTGCTTGTTGATCGCAGTGACGCAGAGAGAGAGGAGGACTTTTATGCTAACGATTATCGGGATCGTGGTCCTAATTGCTTTGCTGGCGGCTGGGGCGGTATTTGCACTGATGGCGAAGGATAGCAATCGTCGCGGACAGAGCGGTTCGCCGGGAACTGCGAGCACGGCGAAGCATGGAAGAGCGCCTGGATTGGATTGAGATGTATTGATTGAGCTGGGATTCAGCGTGGTTTGACGTCAGGAGGAGGCACTACAGTAGGACCAGGCTGCCACATGACGCTTTGGTTCGTTATGAGGATCGTGAGAGGGCCTTCGGCACCTTCTTTGACAAAGGGACCCTGGACGGTGTGTTCCTGGTGGAGTGCGTCGGTGTAGATGAGTTTTAGATTCCCTGAGCCGAGAACTTTGAAGCGATAGTGGAAATCCGATCCGGGGGTGAGGGCCTGGGTGCCGAAGCTTGCGCTGGGATAGTCAACTTCAACCAGGGCGAGAGGCTGGTTGGTGCGGTTGCTGACGGTTGCCTGGATATAGGCGGAGTGGCAGCCGGTTGCGGCGAGCGAAAGAGAAAGTGCGAGGGCAGATAGACGCATTAAGGGATAAGGTATCAGGAGTTTTTAGCGGGGACTAAAGGAACGGCAGGAAGTCGGAGGAGCGGGGGATTTTTTCGAGGATGCGTGCAGTGAGGACTGCTCCACTGCGGCCGTCGTGCAAAGTGATGGGGAAGGCGAGGACACTCCAGGTGAGTTGCGACTCGTCAGGGCGAGGATGATTGAGGAGGCCGCGGCGAGTGCGGTCGATGTAGGTCTCGCGGCTGTGGCAAACGGTCTGAATAACCTCCCGCCAGTCGCGCATCTGAGGCTGAAGTTCGTGGAAGACGCAGCGGCCGATGAACCAGTCGCGGGGATGGTCGAAGTATTCGGCGGCGGGGTCGTTGCAGTGTTGCCAGATGCCATGCTCGTCGAAGATCTGCACGAGAACGTCGGAGCCGATGGTGAGAGAGAGGCGCGAGTAGAAGAAGTCGCGCGCGTCGACAACGACGGGAGTACCGCGGCGTTTTGCACCAAGGGAGCTGAGGGCATTGAGGAGATCGTCGACGGAACTGTGACCCTTGAGGAGATGCATGTCCTCGACGCCGCCGAAGAAACGATCGAGTGTGGCGGAGAGAATGATGATGGGAACGTGTGGACGGCGTCGGCGGAGAAGCGTGGCTACCTCGGTTCCGAATTGGCCCTGGCCGAGATGGTAGTCGAGGACTGCAATGTCGATGTTGTTGAAGTGCTCGATCGCTTCGTCGATGGTTCCGGCGGGTACACACTCGTAGCCATGCTGGCGGAGGATGACAGTGCGGAGATGAAGATTATTGGGCTCGTCGTCAAGAAGAAGAACACGTACCGGTTGCCTGTGTGTGTCGGGCATCAGGTGAAGGGCAGTTGTCGTACTCTCCGGAGGCTCGATGGTAGCCATACCCCCTTATGATGCTTCTTTCTACGACTATAGTCACCAAAAATTTGGTTATTTTAGTTTGCCTTTAATCTCGCGGAGCAATTCGGGAAGGCGATTGACCAAAGCGACTGAGCGAAGCCATTGGCGGTTATCGATTGCAGGGTAGCCACTGACGACGGCTCCTGGGGCGACGTCACCGGGGATACCGCTTTGGGCAGTGGCGATGGCTCCATCGCCGATGGTATTGTGGCCGGCGCTGCCGACCTGGCCAGCCAGAATGACGTTTTTGCCGACGGTGGTGGACCCGGCAAGGCCTACTTGGGCGCAGAGGAGCGTGTTGGGGCCCACAGCGGAGCCGTGGCCTACCTGGACGAGATTGTCGACTTTGACCCCGGCAGCGATACGGGTTTCGCCGATGGAGGCGCGGTCAATGCAGGCGTTGGCCTGGACTTCGACGTTGTCTTCGATGACAACAGGGCCGGATTGCAGGATTTTGTACCAAGTGCCATCGGATTGGCGGGCGAAGCCGAAGCCGTCGCCACCGATTACGACCCCGTTCTGGAGGATGACGTTATTGCCGAGGCGGCAGTGCTCGCGGACGATGGAGTGGGCGTGGGCGAAGAGGTTGTGTCCGGCACGGACGTGAGGGTAGAAGACGGCATGTGGAAGGATGGTGGCGTGGTCGCCGATGGTGACGTTGTCGCCGATGACGGCGTAGGCACCGATATGGGCGTCGGTGCCGATGTGAGCGGTGGACGCGATGACTGCAGTTGGATGGATTCCGGGTGGGTAGGCAGGGGCGCGGTAGAAGAGCTCGATAGCAAAGGCGAAGGCCAGATAGGGGTTTTCGACGCGGAGGGTTGCGGCTGGGATCTCCGGAAATTTTGGTTCGACCAGGATAGCTGTTGCTTTGGTGGTACGGGCGAGGGCAGCGTATTTGGGGTTGGAGACGAAGGTCAGATCGCCGGGACCGGCGTTTTCTATGCCGGCGACGCGTGTGATCTCAGCGGTGGGGTCGCCTCCATGGAGGGTGGCATCGAGGTACTCGGCCATCTTGGCTAGCGTGATGGACTGCATGACCGGATTATAGAGACTGGGAGTAAGGAATAGGGTTTAGGGAGGGCAAAGCTGGCTGGGCGCGAGGAATGGCTTCGCTGAGGAGTGGGTTTCTCAACTCAGCAATCGCAAATGGCCGATGCGATTGTTGGTTTCGTTTTCTTCTCCTGTTCAATCAGTTGGGGCGAGTGTTTGGCGGTGGGGCCAGGTTTTCAAAGAGGTCTTCCTGGAGGGAGGGAACTGGGGCTGCAGGGATGGGTCTGCGGCGTGAGGGGGTGGTGATGACTGCGATCAGTTGCAACTCCGTGAGTGAGGTGCGGGGAATGTAGATGCGCTGGGTGTTGGAACGGGTGTCAGGGGGGATAATGTGGAGGCCAGTGTCGTGGATCAGGTCGTCGGCGAGGGTGATGTCGATTGGGGCGAGGCCTTCCAGTTGATCGGCGGAGCGAAAGGTGAGGCGGAGCCAGAGTCCTTCGGCGCGAGGACGGGCGAGGAAGGTGCGGCGGGTGAGGCGCTCGGGGTTGGTGCTGTCGCTGAGATTGAAGTCGCGGACGTAGCAGATGTGCTTAATGTCGTTGAGGAGGAGGGTAAGAACCCGACCTTCAAGGTCCAGGAGTTGCAGGCTGCGGTCACGCACAAATCCGGTCAGAGGAAGGTAGCCGGGGAGGACTTCTCCCGTGAAGCGCCGGACGATGACTTTTTTGTGGGCCGAAGACATGGTTGGAGGAGGATTCGGGGCATTGTCGCATGCGCTGAGTGCAAGGAGGGAAAAACCTGCAATCTACGTAGCCAAATCGGTAATGCTGTGTTAAACTAACGTTTTGTGCCTACGTGTCATTATCTTGATAAACGCATGATTTTTCTGGACTTAAGTAGTGAGTCCAGGAGCATCAAGTGTACCGGTTCGACCGGCCTGGAGTAAACCTACCCGTTATGGCAGATTACATTTATTTGCTGGAAAATCGTCTTTCTGCGGCACAGCAGTCGGCATTGTCTGCAGTGCGCCAAATGGCGCGCGCTAAAGGACTTACCGTATTTCTGGTAGGTGGCGCGGTGCGCGATATGACCAGCGGTTCGCCGGTGCGGGATCTGGATGTGGCAGTTCAGGGAAATGCTCTTAAGTTGAAGAAGGATATCGAGAAAGCCGGGGGCACGATCGCCGGAGAGAACGAGACCTTTCAATCGGTTTATGTGCGATTTCCAGGCGGGGTTCGGATGGAGATCGGGAGCACGCTGTCGGTTGCCTATCCGAAGCCGGGTAAACCGGTGGTCAAAGCTGCCACGATTCTGGACGACCTGAGGCGGCGAGACTTTACCGCGAACGCAATGGCTCTGTCGTTGAACGATGGGTCGTATGGGTTGCTTATGGACCCGTTGAACGGAGTGGCAGACATTGAGAATCGCGAGTTGCGCCTGGTGAGCAACTACGGATTCATCGAAGACCCGGTCCGGATGATTCGCGCAGCGAGGATGATGGCGCGGCTGAGCTGGCAGATGGATCCGAAGACTCTGGAGCGCTACGAGACGGGCAAGAAGGAAGGTTATATCTCGGTGATGGATGCTTTCCATCGCGGGTATGAGACCGAAGAGATCTTCCATGAAGAAGACCCGCTGCGAGTGCTGAGAAAGCTTGAAGCGGAAGGGTGGATGAAGACCCTGTTTCCGGCACTGAGCCCCGCGAAGGCGAATGTGACGGAGTTGGAACGGCTCCGGGAGAGCCAGATGCAACTGGTGATGCAGGGAATCCATCCGGAGACTGCTACTGCTAATTTTCCTTACCTGACTGCCAAGATGGCGCCGAAGGATGTTGCTGCCTTAAAGAAGAGTTTTCCGCGGCAGGGGTTTGTTGCGGAGATTGCAGCGCTCGAGGGCGAGGCGAAAGCGTTCGCGGCCGAGTTTTCGGGCAAGGGCGCGGCGACGCCTTCTCAGGCATGGAAGCTGCTGCACTCGGCTAAGCCCGAGTCGATACTTTGGGTCGCGCATACGTCCAAGAACAATGCGATTCAGGCAAAGTTCAAGGGATTTTATACGGAGTGGGCGCAGGCCAAGCAGAGGATTCCGTATGTGCTGATGCAGGAGATGCGGATTACACCCGATTTGCCGATTTATAACGAGCTTCTGGACAAGCTGTTTTTTGAACTGATGGATAACAAGCTGGGAACTCCGGAGGAGATGAAGGCTTATCTTGAGCCGTTCTCTCCACCGGCTCCTCCTCCGCCTGTACACCTGCGTCGCGCTCGGCTGACGAAGAAAGAAGCGAAGCCAGCGAAGAGCAGGAAGAAAGCGACTGCAGCTACCGAGGGTGAGACGGTTGATGTGGCGGCTTCGGGTGAGGCGAAGGCCGAGGCTCCGGCGAAGACTGCTGCGGCGAAGGGCGCACCGGCGAAAGCTGCTGCACCTGCGAAGGCTGCGCCTCCGACGAAAGTTGAGGCTAAGGCAGCGGCTCTGGCGAAGGGTAAGGTTGTACTCAAGGCTTCGAAGATGGCGATTCCGGAGAAAAAGGCTGTACCCGCGAAGAAAGCTGCTGCGAAGAAGGCTCCTCTGAAGGTTGCTGCAAAGAAGGCGGCACCAGCGAAGAAGGCTGCTGCCAAGAAGAGTCCGGTGAAGAAAGCTGCGGTGAAGGTTGTTGCAAAGAAGACTGCTCCTGCGAAGAAGCCGGTGAAGAAGACTGCTCCTGCGAAGAAGGCGGCGAAACCGGTGAAGAAACGCTAGTTTTTTAGTACTCGATCTGCGGGTGAGATCAACTTCATTTTGGGCCTGTGCACGTTTGTAGTCAGGGCAGTTTAAATGCCACTCTTCGCAGGGGCGCGAAGAATGGGTACTTGATCGCGGTGGGTACCTCATCGGTTGCCCGGCGGTTCTTTCGGGTGGAATCCAGATTGATACGGTAAGGCCGTTAAGGGTAGCTTGCATCATGGGTTGCTATACTTGGTGGGTCACACTCATACGACAAATTTTGATGGATTGACGGGAACGAAGCGGCAGACGAGTGCGTATATCTGCTGAACCAAAGCATTTCTGTGCGACAGGAGTGTATCGGCCAGAAGCATTCTTTAAGAGTCGTCCGAGAGGTGCTGCGCGTCTTAACGTGCATTGCCAATGATTGTGAAGTGATCCTGCACGAAGGTGCGGGACAAGACAGGACTATGAATTCCAGGGTCCGGCAGAGGGGTCAGGGCGTACCTGGGACCTCCCGGCAAAGCGCAGAACGGTTGGAGAAAGCATCGTGAGATTAAAAGATATGCAGGCGGCAGCGAGCGTTGCATTGTTGCTGATGAGTGGATGGACGCAGCCCGGACTGGCACAACAGCCAACCCCAGCACCGACGCAGGGAGCGCAACAGCCAAGCCCCACGCAGCCAGCGGCTCCGCAGCCGATCACGAACGACACGACAGGGCAGGCTGGGTTGCCACAGGCTCCTGCGCCGAAGCTGACTGAGCCGTTATATCTGCGCGATTCGGCGACGAACTATATGAAGGCGAAGAGCCACTTCTGGAATCCGTTTGCGCCGTATACGGCAACGAATTATCCGGAACCCCGGCTGAAAAATACTCCGCGACTGGATCAACTGCTGCAGGATGGAAAGATTTATCTGAGCCTCGCCGACGCGGTGACGCTTGCGCTTGAGAACAACTACGACATTGCGATTGCACGGATCAACCTGAACATCGCCGATACCGATATTCTGCGTGCGAAAGCGGGGTCGTTCCTGCGCGGCGTTTCAACCGGTCTGGTCGCCAATACACTTGGCGGAACAACGCAGACGATTCTGAGTGGTGGAGGACCTGGAGCGACGTCAGCCGGAACAGGCGGAGGCGGTGCTGGTCTTGGCGGTTTGGTCACGAGCACCAATGGTGGCGGTCCTACGCCGGAGGCACTGGATCCGGTTCTTACAGGTCAACTGTCGTATGAGGCGCAAAACGCTCCGCAGCTCAACACTCTCTTCAGCGGCGGGCTGCAGGTGCTGACGACGGATACGGCAACGTACAACTTCAATTACAACCAGGGCTTTCTGACTGGTACAGCGCTTACGGTGGGATTCAACAATACCCGCGTGGCGACCAACAACCCGTTCAGTAATTACAGCCCGTCTTACACGACGGGCTTCCGAGCGACTGCGACCCAACATCTGCTGCAGGGTTTTGGCCCAGGGTTGAATGGACGGTTCATTCTGCAGGCGAAGAACAATCGGCGGATCACCGATTCAGCGTTTCGTCAGCAACTGCTCTACACGGTGAATCAAGTAGAAGCGATTTATTGGGCTCTGGTTAGCGCGTACGAAGACGAACAGGCGAAGGAACGTGCGTTGGCGCAGTCGACGCAGCTGACCGCAGACAATCGGAAGCAGTTGGAGATTGGAACGCTGGCTCCCTTGGATGTAGTGAATTCCGATAGTGCCGTGGCGACCGACCAGCAGGCGCTGGTGGCATCCAAGACAAATCTGGAGTATCAGCAACTGATTATGAAGCAGGCGATCGCACGGAACCTCAACGATCCGCAGTTTGCGAATGCGCCGGTGATTCCGACGGATCGTATCAGTCTGGATCGGTTGCCGGAAGAGGACCAGTCAACTGAAGATCTGGTCAAGGAAGCCTATATCAATAATCCTCAGATTGAACAGGCGTCTCTTATTTTGAAAAACAACGAGATTACGATCAAAGCATTCAAGAATGGCTTGCTGCCAACGGTTGACGCGTATGCGTTCTACGGAGCAAATGCACTGGGTGGCCATCAGAATCCGGGAGCCAATAACTTCGAGACCGGGCAGCCTTATCCTCCGGGAACTTTTCCGACGGTGGATTACGGCACGGCGTTCAGCAATTTGTTTAACAGCAGCGCCCCGGATAAGGGTGTTGGTGTCAACATCAACGTTACGCTGCGGAACAGAACGGCGCAGGCGGACCAGGCGCGATCGCAGATGGAGTACCGACAGACGGAGATGCGAATTCAGCAGCTTTATACGCAGATTCGTATCCAGGTGACGAACCAGCAGTACGCGCTTACCAATGACCGAGCGCAAGTGCAGGCAGCACAGGCTGCTCGCGACTATGCTGCGCAGAGCCTGGACGCTGAACAGAAGAAGTACAAACTTGGAGCTTCAACGACTGCCAATGTATTGCAGCAGGGAAGGAACCTCGCGATTGCGGAGAACAATCTGATTTCGGCGACGGCTGCGTACGCGAAGGATCGGGCGCAGTTGCGGCAGTTGCTGGCGACGACTCTGGATGTTTATGGGATCACCATTGAGAGCGCGGCGAGCGGGGCGATTGACAAGACTCCGACGATTCCGGGATTGACCGCGCCGAAGGCTCCGGAGGCTCCGAAGCCGATCAGCGTGACACCGAATCCGCCGCAGTAGTAGATTTGCTGCGAGTCTCTGTATGAAAGCCGCCTCGATGAGGCGGCTCAGACTGCTGACGAACCCCACGATTTTCGTGGGGTTTGTTTTTAGAGCTTTGGTTCCGGCTTAGTGGTGGGTTGGGCCGGCGAGCAGCTGATAGCTGTGCAAGTGGTCGATATAAGTCGATAAGAGCGTGGGCAGGAGG
>DATMKY010000123.1:0-5805 GCA_035570955.1 Edaphobacter sp.
CCAGCAGCGGATACTTCTTCTTCGCATCGAAGTCCGCAGGCTTATACAAAACACCCTCAATCGCCGCGCCATCGCCCGACTTCCACTGGACCACCTCACGCCGCGCCAGCGTGTAAGGCTTCATGGCGTCGCCAACATGCGTCACCTGCATCGGCGAGCCAGCCGAAGTCGAAGCAACATAAATCTCGCCCACGCCATTCGGCATCGCCGCACGATAAGCCACCTGCCCAAAGTCCCTCGAGAACGAAAATCCGTTCGCAACTACATCATCCGGATGCGTCACCTGCTCCACGGCTCCCGTCGCCACATTCAGTCGGTACAGATGCCCAGCCGTCTTCTTCAACGCGGCAAAATAGATCCCAGCATCGTTCCAATCCAACAGCCGCGCATCTTCATCAAAATTCCCGCTTATCACCTTCGGCGTTCCACCTGTCACTGGTACCACCGCAATCTTCTGATTCGCATAAAAGAAAAACTGCGCGCCATCCGCAGTCCCGAATGCCACCTGTGTCCCATCCGGCGAGAAGTGCGGATTCGAGTGCGGCCCCGGCGTCGTCACAAGCTTCGTTGCCTTCTTGTCCGCTACCGAAATCACAAACACCGTGGTCGTCCCGCCGTTCTTCAGCTGGCCATCGCGCGAAGCGTCAAAGGCAATCTTCGATCCATCCTTCGACCACGAGAACCCCTGCACGTTGAATTCATCGCCTACCGTCAACCGATGCGCCTCTGGAACGCCAAATGGGGGTGAAGAAACTGCTGAGGAACCAGAAGCCTTGTTTGCAGGAGCCGCAACCGGAGACGCCGTCACATCGACTGTCCACAGATGCGTCATCCGTTCATCACCATCAATAACCGAATAATCTCCATAACGCTCCGCTCTGTCCTTTTGCACCTTCGACACCGGATCCTTCGTCGTAAACGCAATCGTCTTCGAGTCCGGCCCCCACTCATAGCCATCGACACCATCCTCAAGTTTGGTCACCTGCCGAGCCTCACCGCCCATCGGATCGATCACATAGATCTGCCGCGAATCCGTCTTCGTCTCCGCAATCTGTCCCGGCCTGTCCGAAACAAACGCAATCCACTTCCCATCCGGAGACCACCGCGCTCCCGAACTTGACTTCTCCTGCGCTGTCAGTCGATGCGCATGCCCCTCCCGGTCTGCGATCCACAAATCTCGCTCAAACGCATTGTCTTTCCAATTCGTCCGCGACACCTCATAGACGACCCACTGCCCATCTGGTGACAATGCCGCGCCTGAAACCGCCTGTGTCTCCAGTGCCTGATCGATCGTAGGCACACGCGACGTAGCAACCTGCGCGGTCTGCCCAATCGAACCCGGTGCCGTCCAAAACAGGGCCGCAATGAACGCACACAAAACCCTAAACGCAACCATCCGCCGCCGATTCCAACCAAGGTTATGAGTCATACGCGACAGTGTCGCACACCCTACAACCCTGACCCCAAAACGCGTCATTTTGACCGAAGCGATGGACAGCGTCATCGTTGTTCACCGTAGTGGAGAGACGCTGCATTTCGCTTTGCTCTTGCAGGCGGGCTGACGCCCTAGACCTTTGAAAGCAGGGTCCTTGCCGCCAAACTGGGGGAAAGGTATCCGAGAAACTAAGCCGCAGGCTCCGTCTCAAAATAAAGGTACTTTCGCCATGCAGCATCGGCCGATCCGATCATCCGCATGATGTGTCGTGAAGTGTGTAACGAGAACGGCCGGGGCTCCCGCTGTAGCTTCATATCTGTCAGCTCATGCAACAACTGGTTGCCTTTCCTTCGATTGCACGAATGACAACACGCCACAAGGTTCTCCCACGTGGAAAGACCGCCCCGTGAACGGGGAACCACATGGTCCAGCGTCAACTCCCCGGCAGTAAGCACCACACTGCAATACTGGCAAGAATTCCGGTCGCGTAACAAAATATTCTTCCTGCTCAAAGCTCGGGTCTGATGTGGAATCCTGCGGTACTCGAGCAGCCGAATCACACTCGGCATCGCAATACGCATCCGCGCCGCATGCAATACCGCACCTTGCTCCTCCTCGGTCCGAGCCACACCTTTCAATACCAGCACGAGAGCCCGTCGGGCCCCGCAAATGTTAATCGGCTCATAGGATGCATTCAGCACCAGTACCGGGGTCTGCATCGCAGGCTGACGAAAAACGCCAACGCGCACATCCCGCTCCACAACACGCCCAGCCGCACCCACGTGACGCTTCCCGATCATACCCTGCTTCCGCATCTTCCCCGATTGCATCGCGAACAACCTCCGGTTCAGCTAGTTAGCACTTCGCATAAGGCCTTCACCTCAAGTCAGCTCAACCTCCCGAGATCGAGCATCTCTAACTGCCGCACTCGAAGACCCACTCCACATCGCGGCCACTGCCCGCCCGAACGCCGGTGGGGCCACCCGACAGGGTGAACGCAACAATCCCTCAGCTGGAAACGGTGCGGTAAACCGAACTCCTTCCTTGTCGAGTGCTTCGCCACAACGCCCACACAACGTCGTTGACTGGGTTTCAACACCCTCAATACATTCGTGACGGTTAGGAAAGAATCCGGCTCGCAGCAGCGGCCCACCGCAAATCCTGCAATCTGCTGGAAAGACTGTAGTAACTAAATTATCCAACATGGCCCGAACCACCCGTTCCGGCCTTAACCAGCGCGATATCGCGCGTTCACCCACTACCCTACCAGGCGGCGCACCCAGTGGCCCCCCAGCTTTAACCTCGAGCGCATTGTCGTTCCAGCATTCGCTGAAGACTCACCTCACTCGCCGGCGCTCCAGGTCGGTCGGACCGCGCCATGGTTGAAGTATAAGCCAGCAGACGTCCGTCAGGGCAATAATTCTGCACCAAAGATGATGCGCCCCATTGGACTTGGCCTGTCATGTCAGTGCGCTGATACACTCCCATCCAGCCTGAACTAAGGCGATCAATCGGGAGAACGCTCCACAATGGCAACCTCAACCCCTGCTCGACCTTCTTTCAAACCTTTCGTTCCAGCCACCGAGACTCGGCCAGAGCTCTCCGCCCGTGCCCTCATCCTGGGCGGCCTCTTCGGTGTTCTCTTCGGAGCCGTTACTGTCTACGTCGGTCTTCGTGCAGGCCTTACGGTCGCCGCGTCCATCCCAATCTCTGTACTTTCTATCTCCATCCTGCGAGCCTTCGGCAAAGCCAGCATCCTCGAAAACAACATCGTCCAGAGTACCGGCAATGCAGGCCAATCCATCGCCTCCGGCGTCATCTTCACCCTTCCCGCTCTCATCTTCCTCGGATTCGATCTGGAGTCCTCGCGCATCTTTGCGCTGGCGCTGTTCGGCGGCTGGCTCGGTGTCCTCTTCATGATCCCCCTGCGCCGCCAGCTCATCGTCGAAGAGCACGATACCCTCGTTTACCCCGAGGGAACGGCGTGCGCCGACGTCCTCATCGCCGGCGAACGCGGGGGGAGCTTCGCATCGCGAGTCTTTCTCGGCCTCGGCCTCGGCGGCCTGTACACCCTCTTCCAGAACGATAATCTCTTCGCCCTTTGGCCAGCCACTCCAAACCGCGACTTCGACATCGGCCCCCAGCACCTCCTCAAAGGTGCCGCCATTCGCGCCGACTGCACTTCGGAGTATCTTGGCGTCGGCTACATCATCGGAATCCGTGTCGCTGCCATCATGCTCGCCGGTGGAGTGTTCTCGTGGCTCGTTCTCATGCCCGCCATCTACTTCTTTGGATCGCATCTCTCCAGTCCGCTCTACCCCGGCACCGTCCTGATCTCACAGATGTCCCCCTCGGATCTCTGGCGGACCTATGTTCGCCCGATGGGGGCAGGTGGAGTTGCCGCGGCAGGACTTATTACACTTCTTCGCACCCTTCCCACTATCGTCAGCGCACTCACCCAGGGCTTGAAAAAGACTGGAACGGGCAAATCGGCGGCGGCGCAGCCCTCCCGCATAGAGCATGACCTTCCCCCAATCGTCGTCTTTGGTGGCTCTCTTCTTCTCGTTGTGCTGATGATACTTTTTCTCGAGTTCAAACCCATCCCCGGCGCTCAGGTCAGCCTCTTCGCCAATATCGTGGCTTCCCTCCTGGTCGTGGTCTTCGGTTTCCTCTTCGTCACTGTCTCCGCACGTATTGTCGGCATCGTAGGCAGCTCCGCCTCACCTGTTTCCGGAATGACCATCGCGACCCTCATGGCCACTGCCGCCATCTTCCTAGTTAAAGGCTGGACCGCACCCGCCTTTGGAGCCCTCGCAATCACTATTGGCGGAGTCGTCTGCATCGCAGCCTCCAATGCCGGAGACACAAGCCAGGATTTAAAAACCGGCTACCTCATCGGAGCGACACCGTGGAAACAGCAGATCGCCATCATGATCGGTGTCATCATCTCCATCTTTTCCATCGGCGCCACACTCAATGCAATGAACAAAGGTCTTGAATCCTTTCAACGCCTTGCGAAGCCTATCGCCTTCTCGCTCGACCATCTGCCCGACGGCGTTCAAAACAGCGGCAACTTTACTCAAGATCGCATCACCCTCACCAACCATCGCAACGGAGACTCGGGCAGCGCAAAAGAAGAACTCACCGACACCAAGCAATACATTCTCCTCAATTCCATCGGCTCCACTACTCTCGAAGACGGCAAGTATCTTTACAACTCCACCACCGGCGAGATCGAAGTCCAGTGGATTCAGGGTATCGGCAGTGAAAAGGCTGCTGCCCCACAGGGCCGCCTCATGGCCACCGTTATTAACGGCATCCTGTCTCGAAAACTACCCTGGACCTTGGTCCTGCTGGGAGTCTTCATCGTCATCGTCGTCGAACTTCTCGGCGTCCGCTCTCTCACCTTTGCGGTAGGCGCCTACCTCAGCATCGCCACTACGCTCGCCATCTTCGTCGGTGGAGTCGTGCGCTGGATGGTTGACTACGCCTTGCGTCGTTACGCCGCACGACAGGCCCAAATCGATCACGACGCGTCCCTCGCGCTCTGGCTCTCTGATCGTGAGACATGGCTTGCTCAGCATCCGGATTTCGATCCTACCGACCCGACGCATGCCGACCCCGGCGGGCGTCCGCTTTTCAACGCTGTTACCGCGCGCGACGTCACGCTCGAATCCGAAGTCTCGCCCGGAAGCCTGTACGCGTCTGGACTCATTGCTGCGGGTGGGATTGTGGGGCTTCTGGGGGTTTGTATCAGGTTGATGGAGGGCATCTCTGAGCAGCGAGGGGGGCATTGGCAGTTTTGGCGCTTCAGCGAGGGAAATCCTCTTCATTATGATTGGGTTAGCGTGGTGATGTTTGCCTTGCTTGCATTTTCGCTTTACTACTTTGCGAGGAAACCACTGAAGAACGAAGGCTGATTCGGCAATTGCCTAAATATTTTTTCTAACTTGGTGAAGTAGCCGTTTTACAGGGGTATCGCGTTTTCGACCGTGGGTTTTACATGGCAATTCGTGGTCGTTAGCTGGCGCATTTTCGCGCGCTAGAATTTTCCTTTTTTGCCAACTTCATTTCGGACTAAATGCTTCCCCCACAGCCTCTACTGAATTAACATCTTCGCGATCGGTTGATCGCGATACGGCTTGGGAATGATTGTGGATGAATTTCCGCAGCGCCAGTGGGTCCCGGATTGCCGGACAATTCCCTGCCAAGGGAAATTCGCGGAGAGGACCCCCGCCGGCTTGATCAAATCTACTGTTGTCTCTGTTGTTGTTGTTGCTGTTGCTGTTGCTGTTGTTGCTGTTGCTGTTGTTGCTGTTGCTGTTGTTGCTGTTGCTGTTGTTGCTGTTGCTGTTGCTGTTGCTGTTGTT
>DATMKY010000124.1:0-8075 GCA_035570955.1 Edaphobacter sp.
ACGCGGCGCATTTTCCTTTCTGAGAGAAATGAGAGCACTCCCCAAAATCGCCATCCATCCTAAACTCCTCCCACGACACTTCTACTCCCGCTCCCCCGACACTGTAGCCCGAGCCCTCCTCGGCAAGCTCCTCATCCGCGATCTTCATGGCGAGCGACTCACCGGACGCATCGATGAGGTCGAGGCCTACCTCGGCCTCATCGACCCGGCATCTCATGCGGCACGCGGACTCACTCCCAGCAACGCAATCCTTTTCGGCCCATCCGGACACGTCTATGTCTACTTCATCTATGGCATGTACTACTGCCTGAACACATCCGCGCACCTCCCAGGCGAAGCGGGAGGAGTCCTCATCCGAGCCCTCAACCCCATAGAGGGCATCGAGACCATGGCCGACCTTCGCGGCCTTCCCCACGACACCAAACCCAAGCTTCTAACCGGGGGCCCTGGCCGTCTCTGTCAGGCACTCGACATCACCCGCAAAAACAGCAACGGCCTCGACGTCACCTCATCCGACTCACCCCTCCGGATCGCAGACGACGGCACTCGTCCCAATAAGATCCGAACCACCCCGCGCATCGGCATCAGCAAAGCCGCCGACAGACCACTCCGGTTCCTGACAGACGAAGAGTAACCGTTACTTTTGGACACTCCCCCTAACACAAACGGAGACGTCAACTCCGCTAACCAACCGCAAATTTTCACTTACCTCACCTGAAACTCATTGCAGCGCACACCTAACGGTGCTATGCTTCTCCGCATTCCACTGCAAGCCAGGCCTTGTTTCACATAGATTCATCGCTGAGAAGGATGCCATGATCCCGCTCCGTTGTATCGTCCCGCGTTTCGCCCTCGTTACTCTTCTACTCCCTGCCTTCACTCTTCCTGCTCAAACCACCCCAGCAAGCATCCAGCAAAAACTTGAGTCGGACTACGCTGTCAGCAAGGCCGCCGCCGACAAGAGTGACATCGTTACTGCTGGCGCCGTCCTCGTTCTGAAAAAAGACGGCCTCCTCATGAGCGCTACGTCGACGGGAAGCGCCGCCTCCAACACCTATCATGATGGCAAGATCACCCAAGGCATCTGGAAGATAGCAAAGATGCCGGGCTTTGGTGGCCTCGTCTCCCATTCCAATCCCAACGCCAACGTGCAGACGCGCACCTTTGTAGCCGGCGAAAAATTCTGGGTCACCAAGATCACTGTAAATACCGACAGCATGGTCTTCGAGCTCCTGAGCGACCCGATCTCCGACGTCCGTTACTACTCCACTCTCAAGTTCCCCTTCAAAGGCCAGTTGCCGACTCCTGAACAGGCCGATGCCAGCGCTGGTGAAGTCCTTCAGGTCGATCAGGGAGACGCTGCGAGCGATAACAAGGGCGGTGCCAAGGGTGGAGGCAATGCCAGCCGGCCAGCACCGGCACCCGCAGTTGCACCTGCAGAAGCCGCTGCTCCGCCGACACCTATGGCTCCCATCGCTCCGCCACCCCCGCCTGCCGATGCCGCAGCCGCCGCCCCTAAGACCATTGCTCTGAAGCAGACCAAAGAAGAGGTCGTCGCAAACTTCGGGCAGCCTACAAAAGTCGTCAAGCTGGGCACGAAGGAGATCGATTACTACCCGGATATGAAGGTCACGTTCGTCAACAATAAAGTGACCGATATTCAGTAATTCCTTGTTACGTTTCTCTTCCGAGACTCACAAAAAGAAGATGCATCACTTAAGGAGATCGTCTGTGTTCCTCTCATCGCTTTGCACCAAACCTCTCTCATCTCTGTCTCTTGCCGCTTTGGCCATCTCGGTTTCTCTCAGCCTTTCGACCACTGTTCAGGCTCAGGCCAAAAAACCCGCCGCAGCTCCCGCAGCCAAGCCCGCTGCCTCTGCCGCCAAACCCGCAGCAGCACCTGCTGCGCATGCTTCTGGCGGAACATCCGGAGCGACTCACACCACAACATCGACCGCCCACACCACAACAACCGCGGGCGCGCACACCACAACCACTACGGCGAGTCACACGACGACGACCGCGGCGCACAATACCGGGATGGCTGGCGCCCACTCCACTACAACCACTACATCCCGCACAACTACAGTAGGCCCCGGCGGTCATTCCGTGACTTCGACCACGCGCACGACTACGGTCTCCCGCGCGGGTGGTCCTGTCGGGCGCACCCCCGTAGGCAGTCACGAGATGCACACCGCCAACGGCAGCATGGTCCGCACCCGTGCTAACGGTTCTCGCGCTGATATCCATGACTCACGGCGCGGTATGGACATCCACCACAACCTTAATGGCAACCGTCGTATCGCCGTCGAGCGTGCCGACCACTCCCGTGTCTTCGCCGAGCGCGGTGGCCGCGGCTACGTTCAGCATCCATACATGTACCACGGCCGCGAGTACGGTCACCGCACCTACTACGATCACGGCCGCTATTATGACCGTTACTACAATCGCTATGCCTATCATGGCGTTTACATGGACGTTTACGCACCCGTCCGCTACTATCCTGTCGGCTTCTACGGATGGGCCTACAATCCCTGGGCAGCTCCGATCTCTTACTCCTGGGGATGGGGCGCTGCGCCCTGGTATGGCTACTACGGAGCCTACTTCGCTCCCTATCCGGTCTATCCCAGTGCAGCTTTCTGGCTCACGGACTATCTCATCGCCACAAGTCTTCAGGCTGCCTATGCTGTACAGATAGCCAACGCGAATGCCGCAGCTGCAGCCAACGCGAACGCCGTCGCTGCCGCCAACGCACAGCCAGCCCTTACACCCGACATCAAGAAGATGGTCGCCGACGAAGTCCAGCGTCAGATCGCGCTCGAGAACTCCGAAGCCGCCGCCAATGCCCAGAATAAAGACCCGGACCCTGCCTCCAGCAGCATCGCCCGCATGCTGAGCGATGGCCAGCCCCACGTCTTCATTGCCGGTGCCGATCTTGATCTCGTCGATGCTGCAGGCGCGGAATGTCCCATCAGCCAGGGCGATATCGTCGAAGTCGCGCAGGCGCCACCAGCCGACGCCGAGGGAGCAACAGCCATCGTCCTCGCGAGCAAAGGTGGCAAGGAATGTGCGAAATCCGACCACGTCACCATTGCCTTCAACGACCTGCAGGATATGCAGAACCACATGCGCGAGACCATCGACAGTGGCATGGGCGATCTGCAATCCAAGCAGGGCAAGGGTGGTCTCCCCGCCGCACCGCCATCCGCTCAGGCAGCTCCTGTCCAGGCTGCCTTCACGGTAGGCGCTCCCCCGCCCGATCAGAGCGCTTCAACTGAAATCGCCCAGCAGAATACCGCCGCCGATCAAGCCGAACAGGAAGTCGCAAGCGCAACTCCGGTCTCCGGCCCGTCGGATACGACGGCTGCTTCCGCTCCCCCACCACCAGCTGCGGCACCTGCAGCAGCTCCAGCCGCGGCGCCTACCACCATCGCACTCGGCCAAACAGTCGATCAGGTCACCGCGAGCATGGGCCAACCAACCCGCATCATCGATCTTGGCACCAAGAAGGTTTACGTCTATAAAGACATGAAGATCACCTTCAAAGCGGGCAAGGTCAGTGACGTCGAATAATTTCCATGGAGTCCGGAAATCAAAATGGCCCTCACGACCGAGGGCCATTTTCTCGTCGAATACCTAAACATTTCACGCGAGGTTATCGCCAGCTAACTGCCAGGTGCCACCGCAGCTTGCGGGCCATCGTCTTCTCCAGTACGTGCGCATACTCCAGCAGTTCGGAGAGCACCTGCTCCCCTTCAGTTCCCAACTGCTGCGGATCCGACTCCAGCGCCATCAACAACGCGCGAACCGTTCTCAAACCATCCTCAGGCGAATACCACTGCGGAGGCGGCAGCTTTCGCATCAACTCTTGATTCCCTGCACCTTCTTCAATCAGCAGAGACATCGAATTCTCATCCGCGGAAAAGAACTCAATCAACGGCTTCACCCCAAGCCGCAGCGCCAACCGCTCCAGCGCATCTTCGTGCCGAGCCAGCGAGCGCCCATTAACAAAGATATCGTACCCAGGGTCCTCGCCTTCCACCACGATGTACATCGAAGCAGCCATTAAGGCAGTGTAACCCCGTAAAAGCCCACGGCAAAGTATCACCGAAGCGACAACGGCACCTCTTCATCCCGAGGCTCAAAGAACAGCAAAACTCCTGCACCCGCAGCCAAAAGAAAACTCCCGAACGCAATCCTCACAGTCAGCGCTGGCCGGATCACGACAAATCCTTCCACCACAGTCAGCAACGGAATCAACAAATACCGCGCGGCAAACCTCACCGGCGACATCACTCTCACCAGCCAGACGATCAACAACACCTCCATCACATCCACGAGCGACGCGGCCGACACCACCGAAGCCAACCCACTCGCCCGCCAGACCATCTCCTCGTGCACCGCGCTCCCCGCCAAAAGAACCGCTGCGTTGACCAACCCAACCAACGCAAACTCCACAGCAAAGCCGCCCTCACGAAGCAGTTGATACAACCAGACACTCGCAGCTCCCACCGAAATCACCACAACACAAATCACACCCAACATAGTCCACGCGCTCACGGTCTTCGAAAAACTCAACGGCAGAATCAGCAACAAACCGCCAACCCCCGCCAGCGCAGGCAATAGAAATCGTCGCACACCGCGTTCTTCGCTCCCACTCCCGGCCGCAACCACCAGCACAACAACCACGGGCACCATCGCATACAACGCGCCTCGAACATTTCCTGCCACATAATCCCTCGAATACTCTGCAATCAATATCGGCAGCCCAAAGAGTCCAACAGCTGCAGCACTCACACGCGCATACCATTCTCCTCGACGCACCCAGGCCTTGCGGCCGGCGAACAACGCCGCAATCACTCCAATGGCACCAAAGAGAACTCCCTGCCGCTCTAAAGATGGCAACCCATCCGCTGCCGCGTCACGAATCATCCAGGACGTCGCGGACAAACCGCAAAGCAACGCGAAAGCAAGCCAATCAATCCGCCGCATCAGGACAAATCCCGTCTTAGAAAATTAACTCACTTCCAAACATGAGGCACTGAACCCGCAGGAGCGTGCGAAATCAGCTCCTGATAAACAGTCTCAACATCCTGCTGCCATGCCTCAGGCCGCGCCGGAACCCAGTTCGTATCACTCTGGGGCAGCTTAATCTGCATCTCCTCGGGCCGCTTACCCGCATCAGTCTGGAGTTTCACCTCGCGATAAAGATCCCGCAGGAATCGCGCTTGGCCGGTCAAAATCTCCGGCCCACCCGCCTCACCATGCCCCGGCAGAACATGAAGAGGCTTCAACGTCAAAGCTTTATCCAACACCACTGGCCAGTTCGCAAGATTCGCATCGAGCAATTTATTTCTCGGCCCATTCACCGCCGCATCGCCGGTGCAAAGAGTCCTCTCCTTTGGCATCCAGACATACCCATCGCCCGGAGTGTGCCCCCACCCAAGAAAAAGAAACCGCACCTCACGCTCGCCATCCTTCAACACAAACAAATCGCCATCGAGAATCTTCTTCGGCCGCTGGACATCGCTCTCGCCCGTCGCCCGAACATCATCTCGTTTCGCCATCGCTGCCTGCCATCGCGTCGGCTCCCAGCGATTCATCTCATTCACAACGCCGCGAAACGCCATCGTCGTCGCGCCGGCCGCCGTCCAAACCGAATTGCCATAAGAATGATCGCCATGCGCATGTGTATCGAAGACATAACGAACCGGCTTCTTTGACAGCCCTTTCGTAATCGCCAACAATTCCCTGGCACGCCCTGGATAATTCGCATCTACGACAATCAAATATTCCTTCATCTCAATCACAACAGTGTTGCTATATCCTTTGCTCGCCTCCCCCAGCAAAAACCACACGCCATCCGCAATCTTCTGCGGAGCAACACCCTGTGCCAATCCATTGCAGGAAAAACAGACCACCAGCCCTGCAAAAAACAACATCTTCACACCGGTCCTCAGAAAACCGGAAATCCCTCTGTTGCAAAAACAGCAAGGGCCACGCAAACGCGCAGCCCTTGAAGAAAGCAGTGAGTGATTTTTAGCGATTTCCGCCACCCTGACCACCGCCGCCGCCCGAACCCGGTCTCCGGGCCCCGCGACGACGCCTGCCGCCTGGACGACGCTGACCGCCCGGCCCATTCGGTCTCTGACCGCCGCCACCACCCGTTGCAACTGCCGGAACATTGTCAGCCCGGTTGAAGTTCGGTTCTTCCGCCGACTCGTCACCTTCATCGTCGAAATCCTCGCCATCCTCATCAAGCTCCTCAGAAGGCTGGCTTACACGGGGCGTGGTATTCGCTTCCGCACGTCCGCCGTCAGTACCGACCTGCCCAGGTTCCGGCAAGCCCAGTTTCGCACGCTGTTCCCGTAAGACTGCCTTCCTCGAAAGCTTAATCCGATTCCCTTCGATGGCAAGCACCTTCACCAGAATCTGATCGCCCTCGCGAAGCTCGTCCTTCACTTCCTTCACGCGATGCTCTGCAATCTCAGAGACGTGCAGCAACCCATCGGTCCCGGGGAAGATCTCAACAAAAGCGCCGAACTCCGCCAACCGCACAACCTTGCCGAGATAAGTCTTACCAACCTCAGGTACGGCAGTCAGATCGCTGATCATCTGGATCGCACGCGACAAACCATCCGCATCGCTTGAGGCAACATTCACGCGGCCCGTGTCATCCACATCGATCTTCACGCCCGTCGCGTCGATGATTCCCCGAATCACCTTGCCTCCAGGCCCGATCAAATCGCGAATCTTGTCCGTTGGAATCTGCAGAGTATGAATGCGCGGCGCAAACTTCGACTTCTCCTGGCTCGCACTCGCAATCACACCGTCCATCGTATCCAGCAGGAACAACCGTCCTTGCTTCGCCTGGGCAAGCGCCTCACGCATAATCTGCGGCGTAATCCCCATGATCTTGATGTCCATCTGCAGCGCTGTAATTCCCTTGCGGGTACCGGCAACCTTGAAGTCCATATCGCCATAGTGATCTTCCGCGCCTGCAATGTCGGTCAGGATGGCGTAGTTGTCGCCTTCCTTCACGAGCCCCATCGCTACACCGGCCACCGAACCCTTGATCGCAATGCCTGCCTGCATCAACGCCAGCGAAGCGCCGCAGACCGTCGCCATCGATGACGACCCGTTTGACTCCAGAATGTCCGAGACCACGCGCAGGGTATATGGCGATTCATCTTCAGCAGGAAGAACAGCCTCAATTGCCCGCGAAGCCAACGCTCCATGGCCAATTTCACGCCGACCTACTCCACTCATACGTCCAACTTCACCAACGGAAAATGGAGGAAAGTTATAGTGCAGCATGAAGTTTCTCTTTTGCTCGCCCTCGTAGCTCTCCAGCCGCTGCGCGTCGTCCGTGGTTCCCAGAGTCGCACTCACCAGTGCCTGCGTCTCGCCACGTGTAAACAGAGCCGAGCCATGCACACGAGGCAGCACGCCAACCTCGATCGTCACATCGCGAATCTTGTCGAACGCACGATGATCCGGACGAATCCGCTCCTGGAGCACCTGCTCGCGGAAGATAGTTTCGCGGAGCAGTTCATAGTATTTGCTCAGCTTCTTTCCCGCATCTGGATCATCGGCAGGCAATGCCGCCTTCAGCTCGTCCTTGAGCTCCTTCACCTTCGCATAGCTCTCGAATTTCGGATACTTCTGCGTATCCAGTGCATCCTTGAGCCGTGCGCCGATCTTCGCCTTCAGCCCGTTCAGGTACTCGGTATCGATCTCAACCGCGCTCGCCAGCCTCTTCGTCTTGCCGGCCCGGCGCACCAGGTCTTCAATCGCCGCACAGATCTTCTTGATCTGCTCATGCCCAAACTCAATCGCATCGACCACGCGCTCTTCCGCAATCTCCTGCGCGCCCGACTCAATCATCACAATCCCGTCCTTCGTGCCGACGACCATGATGTTCAGCGTGCTCTTAGCGCGCTCTGCGTATGTAGGGTTCACAACAAACTGGTCATCGACAATGCCAATCCGAACCGCACCCACGGGCCCATGGAACGGAATATCGCTCAGTGCCAGCGCACAGCTCGCGCCATTGATCCCAAGCACATCCGGAT
>DATMKY010000125.1:0-2823 GCA_035570955.1 Edaphobacter sp.
AGGGGCTTCATCTGGGTGCGTCACGATGATGGACGATGGAAAGAAAAATTCGATCCTCACCTGGTCGGCACGTGGTACCAGGACAACTTCTATGAGGCCACGACATGGACCTATTCTCTTTACGTTCCGCAAGACGTTCGCGGCCTGGTCCAGATTGCAGGCGGAGCATCCAGCTTCAAGAAACGCCTCGATCTCTTCTTTGCTCCTGGCGCTGCTCGGCGCTACCGTTACGACGTGGGGAACGAGCCCGGCTTTCTTGCGCCGTATCTTTACAACTGGATTGGCGACCAGAGCAGCACAGCGAAAACCATCCGCGCCATTCTTCCTGAGAGCTATCACACCGGCCCGGACGGCCTGCCAGGGAATGACGATTCAGGTGCAATGGGCTCCTTTCTGGTTTTTAACCAGATGGGTTTTTTCCCGGTTGCAGCACAGAACTTCTATCTGATCGGCTCGCCGATCTTCCCTAAGTCCTCCATCAAACTGGGCGATGGAAAGACGTTTTCGATCGTCGCGGGGAACTGTTCGCCAACCAACGTTTACATCGCAAACGCGATGTGGAACGGCAAGCCATATAACCGCTCATGGTTCACGCATGATCAATTGATGGCGGGCGGCGAACTAAGGCTCACAATGACAGACAAGCCTGTGCACTGGGACACCGGGCCCCCGCCTCCTTCGATGTCCGGCAAATAGGGGAGTTTTTTATGCCATGAAGGCGAGACGGGGTTCAGGACAGCCAGGTTTTTCAGACAATTGACCCTGCGATCGAGCACCACGCATTAACTGCCCGGCCAAACTCTCGGAAGAGGACTTATGACAAGCAAAGCAACCACTCAGCAGCCACGGCGCGAGTTTCTTAAGCTGGCTGCGTTTAGCGGTGCGGCAGCGCTCACGGGACAGGGACCGACAGCCGCAGCGGAACAAACCGCCACTCCACAAGCCGCGGAGAGCTCTGACGGGAATGACAAGATGGAGTTTCTTCGGGTCAGCGGTCGTCACATTGTCGATGCCAAAGGGAAAAAAGTTCGCCTGAGGGGAACCTGTCCGGGCGGTTGGATGAACATGGAGGATTTCATCAACGGGCACCCAGGTGCGGAGCATACTCTTCGAGCTCAGATGGCGGAGGTGCTTGGTCCCGCGAGAGCGCAGTTCTTCTTCGAGCGCATGCTTGACTATTTCTTCAATGAAGACGATGTGATCGTTCTCAGGAAGGCCGGCGCTAACGTCGTCAGGATACCTCTTAATTATCGGCACTTCGAAGACGATTCCGCTCCATTCAAATACAAAGAGGCTGGTTTCGCACGCTTCGATCAGGTGTTACGCCACTGCGAAAATCATGGCCTTTACGTTATTCTCGATCTCCATTCGGCCCAGGGATGGCAGAATGTCCACTGGCATTCTGACAACGCGTCGCGCATCAGCCTGTTTTGGGAAGTTCCGGCCTATCAGGATCGCTTCATCGCCCTTTGGCAGGAGTTTGCGCGGCGCTATGGGAACAGGGGTGTAGTGGCCGGCTACGATGTACTCAATGAGCCTTGTTCGAACAACGACCTGGGCGATTATCCGTGGAACATTTATTCCAACTACAAGCCTAATTTCGACCGCATGAATGCCGTCTATCGGCGCGTAGTAACCGAAATCCGCAAGATCGATTCCAGACACATCATCTTCCTTGAAGGCGATAACTACGCTAAAGAGTTTTCGGGATTTGAGAAGCCTTTTGACGACAACCTCGCCTTCAGCTCGCATAACTACAGTGTGCCGGGGTTCGGACCTGGCCAATACCCGGGCACCATCCATCCGCGATCCGCTGCGGCGAACGGCCCTCAGGTTTGGGATCGGACAAAACAGGAGCGCAACTTTCTCGATGCTGGAGGGACGAAGTTTACCCAGCAGCATAATGTTCCATTGTGGGTGGGCGAGTTCGGGTCAGTCTACAATGGGCCACCCGACGAGAACAGCGACCGGTTGCGGGCACTGGACGATCAGATTGGCATCTTTGAGAGCAACGAGGCGCACTGGACGACGTGGAATTACAAAGATGTGGGCGTGATGGGTATGCTGACGCTTGACCGTGCATCTCCGTACATGGAGCGCATCAATGACCTGCTTCGTAAGAAGGCCGCACTCGGCACCGACGATTGGATGTCGTGGTTACCACCCACGCCGGTGAAGGACGCAACGGCTCAGCTTGCAGAACAGATCCATCAGGTGGTCAGTGATCCGCAGTTGGATCCGCGACTCAATGTGCGGTGCATGACTCAGACCTTGTTGTGCTTCTACACAGGAACGCTGATGCAGCCGCTCTACGCCAGCCTCTTCAAGGGCCTGTCCGAAAATGAGCTGGATCACGTCCTTTCTTCCTTTTCGGCGAAGCAGTGTGTGCCCAATCAGGGTCTGGTGGACGTCCTCAGTAAATACATGGCCAAGCCAGCTTAGTACAGGCGGCTGATTCCCAGCCGCCACAATGGCGAGTTCGTGAGATGCATGAGATTCGATTCATGCGACCCTCAGTTTCAGGAGTGGGAAATGCCGATCCAACACCCACGCGCCCGCACTCGGCGGTTCGGGACCTTAAGGTTAATCTCTTTCCCGGATGAAGGTGCGGGCGTCGGTCTTCGTCACGGGCGGATCGGAGTGGGCTTGTCGTCGGCCCCTCGGTCCACTTCGCTAAATGGAGCCAACATTCTTCAGCCGAACAAATGTGAGATCGCTTGATGTAGCGCAGGTGGGAGAGACGTTATATTATTTTTCAGCTGGATTTTCTTACCTTCAAACAGAGTGATTCTACTTCTTGTTTGAGCGTGGATCGGCGGTTGC
>DATMKY010000126.1:0-5336 GCA_035570955.1 Edaphobacter sp.
GAGTAGCGACCGTACATCTGTACACCGCGATAAGTTGGCGCTCTGCCCTGCCCAGAGAGGCAGCAATTCGGACCTCCCTACCTTCTCGGCCGGAATCGATAAGTGCCGCACAAGCGCACGTTGAAGTGGATAAGGCAGTATCTCTATATCCTTTTGGTTGAGTTCGTCGAGCAGGTGGTTTTTGATGCCGCGAGCAAGTCTTCCCGTGAACCCGCGAGTGAGAGCGGTCTGCTTAGCTTGACCGCTGAGAAGCGCCTTACGATGAAGCGCGTTCGCTCCCGACTCTTCGCACGGGAGAAAGGCGGTTCCCATCTGCACGCCCTCGGCTCCGAGAGCGAAAGCTGCCACAACTCCGCGCGCGTCTCCGATTCCGCCTGCGGCGACGACCGGGAGTCTCACGGCATCGACGACCTGTGGCACCAGTGCCATGGTTCCCGTCAGGGAATCTTCTGACGGTTGCAGAAAGGATCCGCGATGTCCACCGGCCTCAAAGCCCGAGGCCGCAATCACGTCAACGTTCGCTTGTTCCAGGGCAATCGCTTCGTCTACTGTTGTCGCCGTTCCAATCAGCACAACTCCCCTGCGCCGGAACTCATCCAAAATCTGTTTGGAGGGAATGCCATAAATAAAGCTGAATGCGGAGATCCCTTCGTCCAGGAGAACCTGTACCTGATCTTCGAAACGAATTGGTTCATACGGGCGAAAGGAAGGCTTGACTCCTCCGACATCTTCAATATGATTCGTCAGAGGGGCCAGGCTGCGATCAAATGCCTCTTCCGTCGAGGTCAAGGCTCCTTCGTCTTCCATGGAGACCCACAAGTTCATGGCAAATGGCTTCGGTGTGAGGCTCTTGATCTCGCGAGTGACAAGGCGGATCGTGTCTGGCGTGAGGCCATGAGCTCCGAACAATCCGAGCCCCCCATAGTTCGATACAGCTGCCGTAAGCCGCTGCGAAGACAAGCCTCCGAGCGGGCCTTGAATGATCGGATATAGCAATCCTAAACACGAGGTCAGTCGATTTTCCGTCCACGCTTTTAAGCCCTCTCGATTTGCCATCATGATCCCCTCAGGTCTTTTCCAAAAAGCGGGAGCTAAGCTCCCACTCTCTTAGTTGTTGACTTCGAACGTTACCTCCAGCATGACCGGCGCACCAAGAGGCAAGGCGGTCACTCCTAATACGGACCGTACGGACATCTTGTCCACTCCAAATACATCGCGGAGAAGTTCCGATGCTGCGTCCGCGACGATGGGCTGGTTGTAGAAGTCTCCTTGTGTTACCAGGTAGACCCTTACGCTGACAACTCTCGTCACGCGGTCCAGTGACCCTACGTGCGCCTTCGCAGCAGAAAGAGCGTTCAGGGTCGCAGTTCGTAATGCATCCTGGCCAGCCGATTCGGCGAGCTCTTTGCCCAGCCGCCCGACGAATTGAAGCTTGCCATCCTTGACCGGCAGCATTCCACTCAGGAAGACCAGACTGCCTGTCTGAATTGCCTCAACATATGCGCCGAGCGGATAGGGAGCCTTGGGGAGCACGATCCCGAGGTCTCGCAGCCGGCGCTCCGCGCTAGCTGCTCGTGAGCCCTTCGGGCTTACCATTTTCCGTTGTGCGCACCGCCGTCCACGTGCAGCACCTCCCCGGTGATATGGCGCGATTCGGTGAGATAGACGACCGCGCTTGCGATGTCCTCCGAAGTGGAGATCGTTCCCATCGGCGACAAGGTCTTCAGGAAATCCTTCGGGTTATTCTTGTGAAGAGGAGTGTCGACGACTCCGGGCGCGACCGCATTGAAGCGGATGTGTTCCTTCGAATACTCCGAGGCCAGGCTACGTGTGATGGCCTCGAGACCGCCCTTCGTGATCATCGGCAGGGACACCGGCAGACCGCCGATGGGATTTTCAACCAGCGATGACGTGATGGCCGTGACGCTTCCACCTGACTTCTGAGCGAGCATCTGCTTGACCGCGAACTGGGTGATGAAGATATAGCCTTCGAGATTCGTCGAGACGAGGGCACGGAAATCGGCGACGCTGTAATCAGGGAAAGGTTTCGCCGAGAAAATGCCGGCGTTATTGACAACCGCATCGATCGACCCGAACTTCTGAACGGCTGCGTCGACCAGCTTTTGTGCAGTCGTCGCCTGTCCGATGTCTCCGTCCACCAACACTAGTTTGTCGGAAGACTTCAACTCAGCGGACTTTGTCGCATTGCGAGAGGTGCCCACTACGTTATAGCCACGTTCCAGGAATGCCCTGACTACTGCGGCGCCGATTCCCTGGGAGGCGCCAGTCACGATTGCCGTCTTTTGAGTGTTTGCCATTTAGTGCTCCTTTTGAAATCAGCGTTATTATCCTTGAAGTCTCGACACTATGTACCTAGATTCCGTCATACGAGGAATACCCATATCGAGCCCAGTAATCTCCTGGCTCTTCCGCGGAATAGGTAATCCGCGTAACGGCCTTCACGTTCTTCAGCCCAAGCTTTATGGGTACCAGGAGACGGAGGGGTGCTCCATGTTCCACCGTGAGAGCCTGACCGCTGAGGTGTGTGACAAGCAGCGTCTGCGGATGGCGTGCCGTTGCCAAGTCGATAGAGACGAAATAGGGATCAGGGTTACCCGAGGCATCGAGATTGACAGACGACTCTATACGAGCCCATTTTGCTTGCGGTATTGGCGGGTACGCACGAAGCAGATCATCGAATCTCAGACCAGCCCACCACGCGATCGCACTCCAGCCTTCGACGCAAACCAGCCGGGTAATTTGCTCATGGATCGGGAAGCGATTCATGAGCTTCCGAATATCGAGAGAGACTCTCAAGCCAGAAGCAAGCCCATCCAGAGTCAGATTCCATCCCGATATATAGCCAGGGTCAGGAGTGGCTCCGTTGTAGTTGTTCTTGATCGTGGTAATTTGGGATTTTGTGTAGATGGGCACCATACGATTTCGGGAGTACAGTGCTTCACCTACATCATCGTCAATACGCAATGCTTTGTTCAGGAGCCACTCCTTCCCACGAGAGTTCACATCCTGACGCACACCCATGCGACCGAGCGTAGCTTGTGGCAGAAGAACTCCCGCGCTCGCAGCCGCTGCCGCCGCACCGATTCCAAACGCCAAAACGTCACGTCGGGTTCGATAGCGAATAATGCGGGGAGCCATCTCAATTTCGGGGAGAGGCCGCTCTTCAAAGAAGCTTTGGTGCTTCTTCACGAATACAGGTTCGACTGCAATGGGCGGAGCCACTTCGCCGGTTCGCGGCGCAGGTTCTACTGGTGACGAGAGCGATCCATCTGCATCCAATTGTTGTACTATCGCATCCATTGCCTCGAGCGTTTCAGTGGCTATTGGGGCGGCAGGGTTTGTATCTTCAAGGCCAGCCTCTGGTATCGGCGTCGTCTCCAGTTTCGATCCAGTACCCGTTGAGGGAATATGTTCCGGTTCTAATGAATTAACTTTCTTCTCATCGTTCATTTCCTGGGAACCTCCGGCCGGTCTACTTTGGTTGACCAACCTACGATCATGCTGCGCAGCGTATCCCACCCGTCAGCGAAAACAAGAATCACATGCGGCACAACAAAGAAAATGGAGAACCATACGAGCCAGAAATGCCATACACGCGCTGTGTCAAAGCCGCCAAATAGCGCAGCCAGCCAATGGAACTGCATCGGTTTATGAATCGCCCAGCCTGTGGCGACCGAAAGAGACCCGGCAACCGGAATGGAGAAGTACGCCGCACGTTGGAGCGCGTTGTACTTTGTGTTGAAACGGGGATGCAGCCATTCGCGGTGTGTGAGCTTAGCGAAGGCAAAGCCGAGGTAGTACCGAAGCATCCTAAGCGCGTCAACCACATCCGTATGGCGAGGCAACAAGGATCGCCAGCCTCCGCCCATGAGCAACCCTGCAGCGTACACCGTACCGTTCAGCATGAATAAGTATGCGCACAACCAATGCAGACGCAGCGCCGGCGCTAACATGCCTGGCCCTAGACTCACGTGGTTGTAAATCCAGTCGGGCGGACTGGTGTAATGGTGTTGACCAGGGACATGGGCGCAAATCCAGATTCCGATATCCGCTGCCACGTCGAAGCTTCCCGTATTCGGTTCTGGCTCGTGTTGATAGATCGGCGAGGCCCAGTAAATTGAGATGCCGCTGAGAACAAGGCCAAGAAGGAGCGGCACATTCAACCAGTGACTCCAGCGCACCAGGATATGGTGTCGTTTAACCACGAGCACGTCTGCTCGTTCAAGCAACGTGCCCGTAGCGTCTGGTTGGTTATCCAAAGGAGTCACATGGTTCATTGGGCTAGTCCTCTATTGGCCGGTGTTTTGGGACGCCGCGGGAATAAAGAGAAAGATCTTGTCCGTTACAAGTGTTCCGTCCGGGAGCTTCTGAGTCGTCGCGTAGACGACATCGCCCGGGCTGAAAGTGACCTCTTGAGGTGCGACTAATGTGACCGGGACATCAGGCGGGACGGAGATCGTTTGAGAGCCGTCCTGGTAGTTAACCACGAGCAAAGTACCGCCGCTCTTCTGGACTGTTCCGTTCGTCATGCGCGAGTGCGAAGGCTGAGCGACGGTACCGTTGGTCATTCTGCTGTGAGAAGTCGCACCCGGCGGATCTGTAAGTACGCTACCTTCCGCAGCCCCACTCAGTTCCGCGGGAAATATGAAGATCTGCTTCGCCACTTGCTTTCCGTCCGCCTGCTCAGTCGACGCAACACCGATATAAGGCGCCGTTGCGACATGACTCAAATCGGAGGGTATCTGCTTATAGGTTGTGAGCGGCTCCTTGACAGCAACGTGGACCGCGCCTGAACTTGTCAAAAGATCGAGCGATTTACCATCAAATGACCGGAGCTTTCCGATGACACCGTCAATCGGAGGGGCTGTTTTCGCCTGGGCCCAGACTGCGTGTGGCGTTGCCAGCGCCGCCAGCAAAGTGGCATAGGCGAAATGCCGTAGCGAATGTTGATTCATTTCAAATCTCCTTGCTGTTCCGGCAACCAAGTATCAAGTGATCCTGGCCGGCGGTTTGACGTTGATGAGTCTCGCGGCATTCTCCGCGCAATTCGTGGCGTTTTTAGCGAAATCGCGCGGAGGCCAAGAACGATTCGTGCAGATCGTCTGGGTGGCGGACACGTATACCGCAATCAGACGGACTTGCGATTCGCGAATTGCTCTCACCTAGTTCTTCAAAGGTGTGCTTGCAAGGATCTCCACTTTTTCGATCTGCGGGGGGGTCGCGAACAATTCGTTCGCCCGCGCCCCTAACGCCTTCGCGATCTCGCCACTCAGGTGGGCATTGCGGCCCCCTTCGTTTGCAAAGGTGTCGAAGAT
>DATMKY010000127.1:0-3322 GCA_035570955.1 Edaphobacter sp.
CAGCTTCCGTATGCACAGCGGTCTCAAGATCGAAGCTCAAAACATAGAGAAAGAGATCTCCTCCCCCAACGTTCTCGCCATCCTGCCCGGCTCCGACCCCAAACTAGCCCTCGAGTACGTCGCCCTCTCCGCCCATCTCGACGGCTACGGCTACGGCACACCCGTCCTCGGCGACAACATCTACAACGGCACCCTCGACGACGCCGCCTATGTCGCCCTTCTCATCGAACTGGCCAAAGATCTCCAACGAAAGGCCCCCGCGCGCTCCCTGCTCTTCTGCATCTTCACTGGCGAAGAGAAGGGGCTCCTCGGCTCTGCCTACTTCACACAACATCTCACCGTCCCCAAAGAAAACATTGTGGCCAATCTCAATCTCGACCAGCTCCGTCCCATCTTTCCCCTGAATGTTCTCACCATGGAAGGCCTGACCGATTCCACCCTCGGCGATATCGCCCGCTCCGTCGCCGCACCGTTTAAGATTGAGATCCGTCCCGATCTCGAACCCGAGCGTAATCTCTTCCGCCGCGCCGACAACTATAACTTCGTGCGCATCGGCGTCCCTATCGCCGCCTTTGTCTTCGGCTATGACAAAGGCTCTCCCGAAGAGGTCACCTACCGCGACTGGTACGCGCGCCGCTATCACAAACCGCAGGACGACATCAAAACTCCCATCGACTGGGAGGCCGCTTTGAAATTCAACCGCTTCTACACAGCTCTCACGCTCGCCATAGCCAACGCGCCGACACGACCGCAATGGTTGCCTTCAAGTCCTTATTTCCCCCATGCAGCTCCGACTCAGTAATAGGTACGCTTTGCGTTATACTCGCCGCACCGGAACAAGCAGGGTCATCACGTTCCATGCACGATCAAACTTCAAGGAGACTCACCTATGCTTAAGGGATTCCGCGACTTTATTCTGCGTGGCAACGTTATGGATCTCGCTGTCGCCGTTATCATCGGCGCTGCCTTCACGGCGATCGTCGCTGCACTGACCGAGAAGATCATCAATCCGCTCCTTGGAGCGGTCATCGGCAAGCCAAACTTCGGCTATCTCGTAGGCCACATCAATGGAGGTGAAATCCGCTACGGAGATTTCCTCACTGCCGTCGTGAACTTCCTGCTCATTGCTGCCGTCGTCTATTTCTTCCTCGTCCTACCGACGCAATATCTCATCAAGAAATTTCATCCCGCCACACCTCCGCCTGCCACAAAGCCCTGCCCGCAATGCCTTAGCGACATTCCTGCCGCGGCCACCCGCTGTAAGTTCTGCACTCAGCAGATCTCCTGACCTGCCGGATTTCCGGGAATTCTCTTCTCCAAACCCAGCCGTTATACAGTACTATGCGCAGAAGTTTGCGCAGTGGCACAAATTTAGCAACGCCAGATTAATACCAGACCAGGACAACTTAGCTCTCATGTTGCTCATCTGAGGCAGTGGGCCCGTCTCTGCCACCTAGCGGATGGGAAAACGGCTTGCCTACCCTCATCCAACAAATCCTAGCCAACTAAGTATGGGGGGAGCGCATGCAACTTAGGTTGAAGTATCTCTTCGTCCTCGGCCTGGTAATCCTCACCTACATCCAAGCCAAAGCAGACTCGACTATCAACGGCATTATGTGGAGTGTGCCGAACACAACTTCAGATAATGTTCCAACTCAAGGCAACGCTCCCGGCCTTGGGGTCACTGAGTGGGGAACCTTTACTGCTTCACAAATCATGTTCAGCGGAGATGCGCCGGGAGCCTATAACCTCGGCGGTTTCCTGAACTCATTTGGCGCGGCATCCAATATCGTTTTCATGAACGGAGCCACAGCGAGCACGGATCTTTCTAACGTCTTGTTCGAATTTACCGGAATTGCATTTTTTACCAACGGCCAGACATTTACGGTCGAACACGATGATGGCGTCAACATGTACGTGGGAGACACCCTTGTGTTGGGGGTTCCTGGCCTGACAGCTCCAATTGTCAGCACATTCACTTACACCGGTCCCACAGGAAATCAGAGTTTTGATTTTATCTACGCCAATGGTCCCCCCGTCCAGGCAGACTTCCAAACGACGCTCGTGACACCCCAACTCCTTGTAGCCAGTTCCACACCGGAACCAACATCTGTGCTGCTCGTAGGAACGGGGATGGCCAGCCTTTGCGGTCTCGTCCGCAGGCGACTCGCCAAACCGCACGGATGAACTGAAATTCTTCAGAAAAGCCGTAACCGAGGACTACTGCCACCTAGTCAGGTGCTTCAGCAGTTCTGCGACCCTCTGACTTTGTTTCGTTTGCATTACTCTGGTTCTATCTTGCTGTTTAGAGGTTCTCCTTTTGCTTTTGCTTCGATCCTTGGTGTACCCGTTACTCCTCAGCGCAACAATCGTCGTCGGACAAGCGCCGCAGATCTTTGGCTACCGCGACTTCACCCAGCAGGCCAGGTGGGACGAAGTTTTTCTCGCCATTCCAGACGCCAAACTAGCCGGTGGACACCTCAAAATCCTTACATCGGCTCCGCATTGGGCCAGCTCCCCCGAAGACTACGCAACCGCGGTCTACGTAGCCGACAGGTTCAAAGACGCGGGCCTGCAGACCGAGATCGTCCCCTACAAAGTTCTTCTCAACAAGCCCGCCAAAATTCTCATCGAAGCCTTCGACACGACCGGCAACAAAATCATGTCCGGTCCCACGCCTGAACACGTCGACCCGAACAAAAACGGCGGAGATTCCTTCCAGGACGATCCTCGCATCCTCCCCGCATTCAATGGTTCTTCGCCCTCCGGCGATATCACAGCCGAGGTCGTATATGCCAACTACGGTAACCTGGCTGACTTCCAGCAACTCGCCAAACTCGGCATCAGCGTCAAAGATAAGATCGTCATAGTCCGATATGGCGAAAACTTTCGCGGAGTCAAGGCATACATCGCCCAGAAATATGGTGCAAAAGGCGTCCTCATTTACTCTGATCCCGCCGACGACGGATACTATCGCGGGGACGTTTATCCGAAGGGTCCTTGGCGACCTGAATCTGCCGTACAACGCGGATCCGTCCAGTTTCTCCCTATCCATCCTGGTGACCCTACCACGCCCGGCATCGCCTCCACTCCGGATCTGGCCACCGCTCGCCGCATCCCCATCGACAAGTTGCAAGAAAATCAGCCCAGCATCCCTGTCAATCCGCTGTCTTACAAAGACGCCGCTCCCATCCTCAAAGCACTCGGCGGCGATGAGTCACCGCGTGACTGGCAAGGCGCACTTCCCTTTACGTATCACCTCGGAGCAAGCGGGAAGACTCCACCCTCAACCCACATCACAGTCCACATGCATCTCGAACAG
>DATMKY010000128.1:0-16958 GCA_035570955.1 Edaphobacter sp.
CATCCATGAATCAGAAGCTGGACAATCTGATCACTGTGCTTGATGCCGGCAGCACGAAGAGTTGTGTGCTGGTGGCGGAGTTGCAGGACGGGGTTTTGCGGTATCGCGGGCATGGCATTGAGCCGTCGCTGGGAATGCGTAAAGGTTTGATCGCTGAGCTGGGGCCGGCAGCGGAGGCGATCAATCGTGCGGCGTTGACGGCAGAGCGGTCGGCGAAGGCCGGGATTGAGACGGCTGTGGTTGGCATTGGCGGGACACATGTACGCGGCGTGAACTCGCGTGGCGGAATCAGCATGGGAAGTAGGATGCGAGAGATTACGCGAGAAGAGGTGAAGGCCGCAGTGGACCGCGCAAGGAGTGTTGCGCTACCTCCGGATCGCGAGGTGCTGCATCTGTTGCCGCAGGAATTCATTCTGGACGATCAGCCAGGAATTCATGATCCGATTGGGATGGTGGGGAACAAGCTCGAAGTGAATCTGCATCTGTCGACTTGCTCGGGCGGTGTGGCTCAGAGTGTGATTACGTGTGCGAACCGTGCAGGACTTGAGGTGCAGGATACGGTGTATGAAGGGATTGCTGCGGCTGAAGCTGTGCTGAGCGCAGATGAGCGTGAGCTTGGCGTTTGCATGGCGGATATCGGCTCGAGCACGACCGAGCTTGCGGTATTTTTCGAGGGATCGATTGCGCACACGGCGGTGCTGCCGATCGGTGGGGATCATTTTACGAATGATCTGGCTGTTGGGCTGCATGTGACGGTAGAAGAGGCGGAGTATTTAAAGAAAACCTATGGGCATTGCGTTGTTACGGCGGTGCCGCAGTTGAACGAGATTGAGGTTGGCGGGAATCTTGCGATCTCGGGTGGGCAGCCAGCGCGGATGGTGCGGCAGCGATTTCTGGCAGAGATTCTGGAGCCGCGGGCGCGTGAGTTGTTTACGATGCTGCGGGATAATCTGCGGAACGGTGGCGTGTTGGAAGCGCTTGGCGCTGGATGCGTGTTGACCGGCGGTGGGGCGCATATGGCAGGATTGCTTGATAATGCGGAGAGCTTATTGCGGGTGCCAGCGCGAGTAGGCTATCCCGTACCGCTATCGCGGATGCCTGCGGAGCTGGCTACTCCAGAGTTTGCAGTGGCGATTGGAATGCTGCTTTATACGCATCGAACGCAGGTTCGAAGAGCGAGCGAAGAGCAGGGTTTGAAGGCTAAGCTTAGGGCAATCTTTGCGGGAAGCTTCTGAGCGCGTTCCAGGAAAGATGTATTGGTTGTTCGCGAGTGTTTCTTTTTTTGCCTGCACTTGAGCGATTTTCCAAACAGAAAAATTAGAGACAAAAAAAATAGAAATTTCTCACAAAGGGGCTTTACAGATTCAGTATTTAACCATATGGTTATTTAACCAAGAGGTTTATTACGATTATGCAAGATCAGGTGAGTTCGACATTTTCAGCTTTGGCCGACCCGACGCGAAGAGCAATTTTGGCTCGTCTGGCGCTGGGAGAGACTTCGGTGACGGAGTTGGCTTCGCCTTTCGAGATGAGTATGCCGGCGATTTCACGACATCTGAAGGTTTTGGAGAAGGCGGGGCTAATATCGCGCGGGCGTGAGGCGCAGTGGAGGCCCTGCAAGTTGCAGGCGGAGCCGCTGAAGCAGGCGGCGGATTGGCTCGATGAGTATCGCCGGTTCTGGGAGGCGAGCTTCGATCGTTTGGATGAGTATCTGAAGACACTACAGGCGAAGGAGAAGAAGCGTGGCAGAACAAAGAACTGAAGTGAGTGAGGCGACGGACCGCGAGATTTTACTGACGCGGGTGTTTGATGCTCCGCGGAGGATGGTATGGGAAGCATGGACCGATCCGAAGCAGGTTGTGTTGTGGTGGGGGCCGAAGGGCTTTTCGATCACGATTGAGGAGATGGATCTACGACCTGGTGGCGTGTGGAAACAGGTGATGCACGGGCCTGATGGCACAGACTATCCGAATAAGAGTGTTTTTAGGGAGATTGTGCCTTACGAGCGACTTGTCTATCGATTGACGTGTGGAAAGAAGGGTGGGCCAGCGGCACAGTTTGTATCGACTGCGACGTTTGCGGATGAAGGCACCGGGACACGAGTAACACTGAGAATGGTGTTTGCTTCGGCGGAAGAGCGCGATCGGAATGTGCGTGAATACCGTTCGATCGAGGGCGGGGAACAGACGCTTGGGAGATTGGCGGATTATCTATTGACTCGAGTTTCGACGATAGCGAATGGAGGATTGTGATGAGTACAGCGAATCTGACTTCTGCGGTTTCTTCGACGACGGCGCAACATGAGCTTCAGATTATGCGGGTGTTCGATGCGCCGCGTGAACTGGTTTGGAAGGTGATGACCGATCCGGAGCATATGAAGCACTGGTGCGGGCCTCGTCAGTTTGTTGCCCAGCATATAGAGAACGATCGTCGGCCCGGTGGGAAGTGGCGGCTTTGCCTACACACGGATGGATTCGATATCGGCGATGGTGAGTTAAAGAAGTTCGATCTGTGGCAGGGCGGGGAAAATCTTGAGGTGATCGAACCGGAGCGGCTGGTCTACACGTTCAAGTGGGACCAAAACCCTGGCCTTTCGTCCAATGTTCAAACGGTGGTGACGATCACCTTGGAAGAGCACGACGGCAAAACGACAATGAACTTTCACCAGGCGTTCTTCGTAACATCTGGAGATCGCGACGGGCATAACCGCGGATGGAACAGCTGCTTCGACAAACTTGAGGATTATCTGCGCGAAGTGAAGGAGAGATGGAATGGCGAACGGTAGAAGCGTGGTTGAGGACGGGTTGTTGGAACTTAGTCTGACGCGGAGGGTTTCTGCGCCGCTGGAGGTTGTGTTTAGCGCGTGGACGGATGCGAAGCAGCTGGCGGAGTGGTGGGGGCCAAAGGGATTTACAAATCCAAGGTGTGAGGTGGATGCGCGTGTTGGGGGAGCGATTCATATCGACATGCGTGCGCCGGACGGTATGGTTTATCCGCTGACCGGTCGAATTCTGGAGATTGATCCGCCTCATCGATTGGTATTTGAGACTGCTGCGCTTGACGGCGACGGGAAGCCGATGTTCGAGGTGCTGAATACGGTGACGTTTGCAGCGGTTCGAAATGGAACGGAGATTTCGCTGGTTGCAGAGGTGACGAGAACGACTGCGGATGCACCACGATACCTGTCGGGTATGTCGCAGGGTTGGAACCAGAGTCTGGAACGGCTGGCGGCGTTTGTTGTCCGGAGTTAGCGGTCAGGCGGCGAGAGCCGTTTCAACGCTAGGATCGATGTCGGGAATGGAGTCGCTGTGCGTCATTTTCAGGACTTCATCCACCGTTGATCCCGGGAGCTACGAGACGTAGCTGGCCGCCAAGGACCTTCAAGTTGCCATAGAGGATTATGGGGTAGCGTTCTCCTGTGTGGTTGACAGCAGATCTCGGATCTCGTCGACGGTCAGGATTTGTTATTGAAAGGCAAAGATTTTTTTCCAGTCGTCTTTCATGCTGACGACGGTCCAGCCCTTGGTGTTGGCCTCGTCGAGGGCTTTATCAAGTTTGCCGACGGCGGATGTGCGGTCGTAGGCATACTCGCGGTCGGCGTCGGTGTGATGAACGAGGAGCATGAAGCGGGGCCCTGGGCCGGCGGCTGTCCATTCGAGCATCTGTTGGTCGCCGTCGGAGTTGCCAAAGGCAGCGAGGGGACGCTTACCAATAAATGTGTCGATGCCGACGGGTTTGCCTGGACCGTCGTCGATGAAGCTAATCTGCGGCAGGCGCATGATGACGGGGGCTCCGTTTTGTGTCTGAAGCTCCGTTTTCATCGTCGTCCCAACGACCTGCTCGGGAGGTATGCCGTAGGATTTTTCTGTCCAGGGACGCATAAATCCGACCTCTCCACCAGAGACGATGAATGTCTTGAAGTTGTTGGCGCGAAGGTAGGCGAGGAGCTCGATCATGGGTTGGTAGATGAGCTCCGTATAGGTTCGATTGAACTTGCGATCATGGGCCTGAGTGATCCAGTCGGAGACGGTTTTTTCAAACTCGGGGCTCGTCATACCGGTACTGGTGGCGACGATAATCTGATTGATCCCCTTTTCGCCGGTTGCCATGACGGCTTTCATGTCGCCGTCGAGAACTCCTTTAAACGGCTGCTTCGTCTTCCACTCAGGATGCTGGGGGGCCATTTGCTTGACGCGGTCGAAGGAAAAGAGGAACTGGGTATACATGGGGGCTTCGACCCAGAGAGTGCCGTCGTTATCGAAGGTGGCGATGCGGTCAGCGACGGGAACGAAGTCAGGGGAACCTTCTTTCGTGACGCGGTCGACGAAGGCGATAATGTTTTTCTTCGGGGAGGTGTCGCTCCAGGAAGGGAGCGGATCTTTTGCGATTTGGTGGACGGGCGATGTGGGGTTTTGATTTTGGCATCCCAGTGCGGTAAGCAACAGAAGAGAAGTGGCCAAAAGATTGAATCGAAGAGAAAGGTACCGTACGCGGAGGTACCGGGTTTGCACCTGTGACATTCGTATTTCTCCTTATGGCAGTCGTGGACTTTCAAAAGTGTGCGCAATGCTCCAACGGTAGTTAGTGGGGATTGGAGTGATAACTGTCAAAAACTACAGAGTTTTGGCGCTGATACCCTTGGTTCCTCGATAAAACGTTGGGATGGTTTCCGAGGCTTGGTGGGACAAGGCGGAAGATATACTCGTTCTGCAAATGGGCCGTCGAGAGAGGCGGCAGCGCGTTTTTGCAGCGCGTTGATCAAGAGAGAGTGCCGGAAAGAAAAAGTTGAACCATTGATGGTACGGGGAGGTGGAAAACGAGGGCCTTGGATGAGGCGCTTCGATGGGAGAATTAATTCTCAAGGAGTAACTGCTGCCATGCCGAATCTGCCAAACGATGACCTTCGCATTCACTATCACGATGAGATTCCGCATGGAGCGCGGATCAAGGTGATTGGCGTTGGGGGTGGAGGCAATAATGCGGTGAATCGCATGATTGCGGCTAATGTTGCCGGCGTGGAGTTCATTGCGGCGAATACGGATGCGCAGGCGCTCCAGGGCTCGAATGCTCCGGTGAAGTTACAGCTTGGAGTGAAGCTGACGAGCGGGTTAGGCGCGGGTGCGAATCCAGATGTAGGGCGAAGGGCAGCCCTGGAGGATTCGGAAAAGATTATTGAGGCGCTCGAGGGCGCTGACATGGTGTTTGTGACGGCAGGTCTTGGCGGGGGGACAGGAACCGGAGCTGCTCCTGTGATTGCGAGCCTGGCGAGTGAAATGGGCGCGTTGACCGTTGCGGTGGTGACTCGGCCATTCGCGTTTGAAGGGAAGCGTCGGATGATGCAGGCGGAACGTGGACTGCAGGAACTGCTGGAGTCAGTCGATACGGTGATTGTGATTCCGAACGAGAAGCTCCTGGCTGTTGCGAAGGACGCCGGATTTTTTGAGAGCTTCCGGATTGCGGACGATGTACTGCGGCAGGGCGTGCAGGGCATCTCAGACATCATTACGATTCCCGGTGTGATCAACCGCGACTTTGCCGACGTGAAGACGACGATGGCAGGCATGGGGCATGCAGTCATGGGAACAGCAATGCGTGCGGGCAACAACCGTGCAGTTGATGCCGCAATGGCCGCGATGGCTTCGCCGCTGCTGGAGGCGGGTGCGATTGATGGTGCACGTGGAATTCTGATCAACATTACAGGGTCCAGTAATCTGAAGTTGAGCGAGGTGAACGAGGCTTCGACGATTATTCAGAATGCGGCACACGAGGATGCGAATATTATTTTTGGCGCCGTGCAGGATGAGGCCATGGGTGATGAGGTAAAGATCACTGTGATTGCAACTGGTTTCAAACAGCAGGAGATGCCACAGCGGCGGGAGCGGATGCTGGCGGAGGCGACTCTGCCGACGGTTCGTTTTGACGTGCCGATTCAACCTCGTGTGACAACCCCGCGACCGAGCCCGCGATTTGCAAGCGAGACAGAAGCCGCCCCGGTGGATGCGAGCCATCTTGAGGAAGTTGGACCGGTTGCAAGCAAAGCGAATGGTGCACCGCCTGAGTTGATTCCGGTCAAGGCTTCGGTGTTCGACGATGATTTTTTCCGCACTTCTTCACGTGAGGAGATGGTTTCCGAGGCAGAAGGCTCCAGGGAGCAATTCGAAGAGACGACTCATATTTTGGGATCCTCGCACGTCCAGGAGGAAGTGATTTACAGTCTAAGGAAAGAGGTTTCACTCCTGGATACTTCGGTCGGGACATCGTTTGGGGGCTCGGCGCCTCCGATGGGAAATGCTGTCGAATCGGATGAATTGGACATTCCAGCCTTCCTGCGACGTGGAAATTGAAGAATTTACAGCTGTTTGGGGACTTTGCACGAAAGTGGGACGGTCGGCCCTGGTTTATGGTGTTAAATTAAGTTGTTATTGGGCGATCTCTAATCGTCTATGGCAATTTGATTGCATTAAAAGGTCTAGAGGTACTGCCTGTGTCAGGATTATTGAGGGTTTCTAGCGCTATTGTCTTCGGCCTTGTTTTTTGGGCCGAGGCGGGTGCGAGTGGGACGACGACTACGACGGGCAAGATAAAGCCGCACTCTGCAGGGACGACGCGTACTGTGGCAAAGACGACGCACGCCAGTACTGCACGTGCGGGCGCAAAGAGTGCTGTGGTGAGAAAATCCCACCCGCCGGCTCACGTTGCCACGACCAAGGTGATTACACATGGAAGTACGCGTGGTGCGCGACCGACGCTGGCAGTGAGGCGTACGAGGTATCACGAGCACTTTTCGGCAAGTTCGTTTGCCGATAATTTGACACTCGGCGATGTGATCGAGGGTGAAGATCCTGTTGTTCGCGCCGCGGCGATTGAAGCGTTGGGGAACATGAACGGAACCGCAGTCGCGATTGATCCTTCGACAGGCCGGATTCTGGCAATGGTGAATCAGAAGCTGGCCCTCTCTCGTGGAGCGGAACCCTGTTCGACGATTAAGCTGACCGTGGCACTGGCTGCACTGGAGGAGGGAATCGTGCGGCGGGATACCCCGGTGAATCTTGGTGGAAGATTTCACATGACAATGACAGATGCCCTGGCGCATTCCAACAATCTCTATTTCGAGACGCTGGGACGGCAGCTGGGATTTGAACGTGTGAAGCACTACGCGAATGAGTTTGGTCTCGGGGAACTAGCGGGATACCATATTGCCGGAGAGCAGCTGGGAACTTATCCGGATGAGGAACTGCCGGCATCTTTGGGCGGCGTGGGGCGGATGTGTTCATTTGGAGAGAGCGTATCGATGACTCCGCTTCAACTGGGTGCCCTGGTGGCTGCGATTGCGAATGGAGGGACTCTCTATTATCTGCAGCATCCTGAGAGCCAGATAGACCTGGCAACGTTTGAGCCGAAGGTGAAGCGAACATTGGATATCGCTCCCTTGATTCCGGAGATTTCGGTGGGCATGGAAGGTGCAGTGCAATACGGGACCGCGCGATCTCTGAGGACGAACTTCAACCAGTTTCCGGTGATGGGGAAGACGGGGACGTGCTCGAATAACGGGACACGATTTGGGTGGTTTGGATCGTATGCGGATACCCCAAATGGGCGAATTGTTACCGTGTTTTTTCTTGAGGGTGGACGGCCCACGTTTGGACCGAAGGCGGCCGAGTTGACCGGCGAGTTCTATCGGGCTCTCTGGGATAAGAGCTATTTTGTGCCGAAGACCACTGTTGCTGCTGAGGGTGATGTTGGGGTGAATTAGTTGCGTCTTTGAGCCTGGTTCTTGGGTCGCCAATCTGATTTTTCCTGCATTTGAATACGTCAATAACCTGAATAAGTGTTGTTGCGAGCGAGGCTTTGCCTCGGACTGATGGCTTGGCTTCGTACGCCGAATCGGGTAGAAGGAAAAGATGAAGATTCTAACCGCGGAAGAGATGGGCGCCACGGATCGCCGAACTGCCGAGCAGTATGGCGTTCCCCTTGGGTCTCTGATGGAACGCGCAGGGTGCGCTGTAGCGCAGTTTTGTCTTCGACAATATCCCTCGGTGGGTGTCGGGACGGTCTTGTGCGGGAAAGGGAACAATGGTGGTGACGGGCTGGTTGCGGCGCGGGCGTTGCTGCAGGCCGGATGGCAGGTGCGGGTTGTGCTGCTGGGACGAATGGATGAGTTGAAGGGTGAGGCTGCAGAGGCACTGAAGCGGCTTCGGTGTGAGGCTTCCGCGGTGGTGGTGGATGAGATCGTGGATGAAGCAGGCTTGCGGTCGTGTGAGGCGCTCCGTGATGCGGGGTTGCTGATTGATGCTGTTGTCGGAACGGGTTTCAAGCCACCCCTGAGAGGACTTGCGGTTACATTGCGAGAGATTGTGGAGGGATCGAGTCAGCCGGTTGTTGCGGTGGATCTTCCTTCGGGGTGGGATGCGAATTCGATGGAACAGACTGCAACAGGTTCGTTTCGTGCTGATGCTGTGGTGACGTTTACCGCTCCGAAGCTCGCGCATGTGTTTGGACATCTGACACGCAACGAAGAGACTGGCGGGACACTTGGGCCGGTTGTCGTTGCTCCGATCGGGTCGCCTTCAGAGACTGTAGTTTCGTCTACAGGACTTACGTGGACTGGGGCTTCGAAGGATTTGGTGGAGAAGGCTCGCGATGTGAACTCGAATAAAGGCAAGTTTGGGCATGTGCTCGTGGTAGGCGGTAGCTATGGGAAAGCGGGAGCGCCGGCAATGGCGTCACTGGCCTGTTTGCGTGCGGGGGCTGGACTCGTAACAGCGGCAGTGCCGTCGAGTATTGTTGATCTGGTTGCCGGAATAACACCAGAGTTGATGATGGCTCCGCTGGCCGAGGGGAGCAAAGGCGAGGTGTCGTTCAAGAATTTGGACGGTGCCAAGCTCGACGGGCTGGTGAAGCAGATTACGGTGGCGGCAGTAGGGCCGGGACTTTCAACGGAAGGGGATGCTCCTGCATTTGCGCGGCAGGTTGTGGAGAAGACAGTGGTGCCGGTGGTGATCGATGCCGATGCATTGAATGCGTTTGATGGTAAGACCGATCTCTTAAATGGAAGTGTAAGAGTGATGGTGCTGACCCCTCATCCGGGCGAGATGGCACGACTGGCAGGCCTGTCGGTGAAAGAAGTTGAAGCGGACCGCGTGGGATTGGCTCGCCGTTTTGCTACCAAGCACAAACTTACACTGGTGTTGAAAGGGTGGCGGACGCTGGTGGCCCATCCGGATGGCTCGATTGCGGTGAATACTACGGGGAATCCGGGTATGGCGAAGGGTGGGAGTGGGGATATTTTGACGGGAATCGTGGCGGCGATGCTGGCACAGTATCCGAAAGATGTGAAGCGTGCGGTGGAGACTGCGGTGTATTTGCACGGGCTGGCGGCAGACTTTGCGGCGACTGTGATGGATGAGCACACGATACTTGCAACCGATACGGTTGCACATCTGTCAGATGCGTTTCGCTACCGCACGATGGATGACGATGGGTTGACCTGGATCTGCGGACTGCGGCGATGAAGGAGCGGCGGTTCAAGACGAGAAGCGAGGCTGGGACACTGGCGATGGGGGAGCGAGTGGCGGAGATGCTGCTGCCAACTCCGAAGCTAATAGTTCTGCGTGGAGACCTGGGGGCGGGAAAAACGACTTTGGTGAAGGGAATCGCGGGAGCGCTGGGGGCGGCTGAGATGGAGGATGTGACGAGTCCGACATTTACGCTGGTGCACGAATACGCGGGCCCGAAAGTGCGGCTTTTTCATCTTGATCTTTACCGGCTGGAGACGGAGCGGGACTTGTTGACGCTCGGGCTGGAGGAGATGATGGAAGCGCCGGACGCATTGGTTTTGGTGGAGTGGGGGGAGAAATTTCCGAGCGTGGTGGGCAGGGCGGATGGAGAGATTGCGATCGAGCACGTCGGCGGGGACGAGCGATTGTTTTTAGTGCGAGTTTACTGAGAGAGACTGTTGCTTAGGCTATCGGCTCCGGCCGATGTAACGAAAGATGGCACACTCCTCGTCTCCAGTCGAACCATATTCTTTTTGCTGCGCGATCGCGGCGAGGTCGGCAACGTGATCTTCGGCGGACATTGCCACCTGTCCACAGAAAAGTCGGACGAACGCTGGATGTTTGTCGAGAATGTCACGGCATTCGGCGTTGACGTAGAGAAGATCGAGGGTGCCGGGGCGGCGAGCGAATTGGGCTTCGATACGACGCAGGAGGTGCTTGAAGACAGGGGCTTCGAAAGGGTGGTAGAGAAAAGCTACCGTGGGTGTGTCGGGTAGATCGAAGGTCAGAATGTCCTGCTGATAAAGAATGATGTTTGTGATTGGCGGGGCCGTGGAGTCTGCCGCGTGTTCTGACTGCCAGATTTCCAGATTGCGTTGGGCGATGTCGGCCAAGTCGGGATTGAGTTCGATGCCGATAACCCGGCGAAAAGGAAGTTCGCTCGCGATGAGCATGGCGCGACCTTTGCCTGCACCGATGTCGAGGAAGGTGTAGCTGTGGATGGGGTGGGGTGGGATGGTTTCGCGCCAGTGGTCGATGAGAGTGCGGAGGATGCTCGGAGCGATCCCATAGTAGGCGGTGACGAAGGCGTCGTTGGGGTGACCGGTGATGAGGTTTCCGGCGGGCACGAGGCCGCTAGTGTCGACGTTGTGGGCAAGGTCGAAGGGATGGATGGGGCCGGTTGCGGGCTTGAGGAGATCCTGGGGCCGCTGGCGTTTGGTTGACTTAGGCATTAGCGGATCTGGACCAGGTTGGGGTTGCCGTCGAGCCCGAGGGTTCGGCGACCAGTGAGGGTGATCTGTAAAGGCGACCATTTGGGATGGTCGAGAGCGGCGACTTCGGTGTGGCTTACGGTTTCGAGGCCAGCAAGGCGGTTGATGATCTGGGCGCGGAGTTGTGCCAGAGCAACTTCGTCTGTTTGAGGGGGAGTGATTTCGATTTTGATGCGGTGTTTTTGGGGGACGCCTGAGATATCGGCGCCCGGGGCTTCGTGATCCGCAGTTACCTCGATCGAGTGGATAAGGCCGAGATCGACTATGTTGCAGGGGAGAGTGGGGTCGTAACAGTCGCGAAGTGCGAGGAGAATGTCGGCTTCGGTGAGCATCTGTTTTGATGATAACGGGTTGCTCGCCTTCCCTATCAAAAGTATGCAAAGTCGCAGATCGACAGGTTTTAGGTCTGGACCTCGTGGCCAAGAATGTGAAGTATGTTTGGGTGCAGATTGGGATGGTGGTTTTGCCAAGTGGGGTTAGCTTTGTCTTTCGGCACTGTTGAATCTTCTAGGGGCTGATCGTTTCTGAAGCGGCCTCGAACATCATTGGCAGAGCGATATTCCAACTTTGCCAGTCATGGCCGCCAGCCGTCAGGAGCATTTGGCTTGCGGCGCCGTGCTCGTTCAGGGCTTTCACAAATCGTGAATTAACTGGCCTAAGGGGATCCTCTTCGCCGCAAGAGTTGAACCAATGGAAATTTACAGCCGGGTAAGTTTGCGGGGTGAGAAGTTCGAAGACATCCTCCTTACGCCGTGTTCGATTGAGGTATCCGAAGATCGCCCAGATTCTTTCGGTCTGTGACCAACGTTGAATCGAGGGGGAACGGCGAGTGATGTCGAGGGAGCCACTCATGACGCCGACAAAAGAGAATTTTTCTGGATATTTGAGAGCGAGCTTGGCAGCGCCATAGCCACCCATCGAGATTCCGGCAATACCTGCAGAGCGGGGTCGCTGCTTTACCGGGAAGTTCGCAAGAACATCCCGTGACAGATCGTCAATAGTAACGTCTTCCCAGCGCGCGTTTTTAAGGTGTTGGGCATTCGTGTAGTACGAATAGCCCGCCTCAGGCATTACGACAATGAGACGATATTTTTCCGCCAGACTCAAAACGTTGGAGCGCTCCACTATGTCGACGGGGCCGCTGTTAGCGCCGTGCAGAAGGTATAAAACCGGCAGCAATTCGGAAGAATCATGAGCGGGGACGATGATGCGATACCAAAGCATCGCATGGATGCCGTGACTCCAAACACGGACGTCGCTGACTGTTACGGATAGGTTTTGCTTTACGATTTCCTGCGTGCGCATATGAGAAGAAAAATCGCGGCGGGCACATCCCAGCGGCGAGAGACAGATGACGAGAAATACCGGCCAGAAGCGCACAATCGAAGCATAAGTGGCAATTCCAGATGGCGCTATTTATGAAGCGAATACATTTGAAAAGCGAACTTTTCAAATAAGCATTAGTGCTTTCTTTCGACGAGGTAGCTCGCGAGAGACTTAAGGGGTTTGGCGGCTTCGCCGAACGGCTCGAGGGCGGCGAAGGCGTCGGCAATGAGTTCTTGGGCGTCTTTGCGGGATTGGTCGATTCCGAAGACTGCCGGCCAGGTTGCCTTGATGCTGGCTGTGTCCTTACCGGCAGTTTTGCCTAGCTCTTCTGAGCTTTGGGTCATGTCGAGGACGTCGTCGACGATCTGGAAGGCGAGACCGGCTTTTTCGCCGAAGGTGCGGAGGCGGGTGATGGTGTCTTCGTTTTTGGAACGGGCTGTTTCCACCTCCGCTCTCTGCTGTTCTTGGATCTTCGTGTGCATTGCTTCACTGGCTTTATCGCGCTCAGCAGGATTCATACCCGGAAGGTAATCGCCTGCGCTGCCAAAACCGCCCATCCTGCCCGCGAGTGGAAGGCTATAGAGGCCGCCGGAGACGATGCTCGTGGTGATAAGGGCTCCGGTTTTGGCGCGGTGGATGGATTCCACTAGTTCGGCAGTGGGTTGTTTGCCCTCGGATTCAATGTCGACAACCTGGCCGCCGATCATGCCCGGAGGGAGTTTTGTGTTCAGGTCGCCTACGTTGCCTACTCCAGTCCCGACGGCGAGAGAGATGTCCTTCAGGATAGCGACCACTGTGTGGGGTGGTGCGGGAAGTTGGGCGATGGTTTGAAAGGCGAGGGTTTGAAGCGCATCGCCCGCGAGGATGGCGATGGCCTCGCCGAAGACAACGTGTGCGGTAGGCTTGCCGCGACGAAGGTCGTCGTTGTCGAGGGCGGGTAAGTCGTCGTGGATGAGAGAGTAGGTGTGGATCATCTCGATGGCTGCACCGAGATCGGCTGCGCCTTTGGGGATCTCTGCGGTGCCAGCGACCATGCGGGCGGCCTCCATGCATAGGATGGGGCGGAGCCGCTTGCCGCCGGCGAAGACGCTGTGACGCATTGCCCGGTGGATGGAGTGCGGGAGGGTGTCGGGTGAAGGCAGAAGACGTTCGAGGGCGTGATCGGTGAGTTCCACGCCGGAAGCTAACAGAGTTTTTACGTCAGGATACATGTGGACTAGATGATAAATGAGTAGCTGGGGGAGAATCTGCCGGGCTAGTATTCGAGCCAAAGCTTCTCTGCTATAACAGCCGCATGTTTGGCCTCAGTAATTCAAAGCTTCCTGTTACGCCGGTGCAACAAGAGTGGGTCGACAATTCTTTTGTTTGGCTGGCTTGGAGTGCAACGAATGTTGAATTCTTCGGTTGTTCTACCGACGTCTGAATACTTCCTTGACGTTTACGACCGTACCGAAGCTGCATTTGACCGAATGTTCATTAGGCTCGCGACTGCGATGCAAGTGGACCTGAGCACCGCTGTCTCAGAGTTTTCTAGCAGGAAGGAAAGAGTTCTCTCTCATTAGATGTTTTGCGAAGGAGAGTAATGAACAATCCCAGAATCGAAAGCGCGGAGAGAACTTCTCCGATGGTTTGATCGACGGTCCTAACGTAATGGATGTCGATTGTTGATTGTCCTGTGGGAATCGCGATCTCGATGAGGCCGTCAAGGCGGTGATTCTGTGGGTTGATTGGTGAGCCGTTGCGTTTGATTTGCCACGCCGGGTAATCGCGGAGATTGAGGGTGAGGTTTGCTGCAACAGGTGTGGCGATGGTGAGGTGTGTGGGAGCCGGGCCGGGCTGGGTGTTCGATGGGGCTTTGGCGTTGGGGCCAGTTGAGAGCCAGTAGGGCGGGTTGGTTTGGGAGAGGGAGTCGTTGTCAGCGGTGATGGGGGTGTACTCGTCCGTTGGGTCGGTGCCCTTGTTGGAGTAGAAGAGAGCGAGACGGGCTTTGACTGTGTCTTCGGGGTCGCAGGATTGGTGGAATGCTCGGTTGGCGGGGTAGGTTAGGGCTGCGGCGAAAGTCAGGGTGAGGATCGTTGTTGTGGTGGGTTTGGTTTTGAGTGAGGTCAGGGCGATCGCGATGGTGAGAGATAAGACTGTAGCGAGGATTGCCAGGAGCCGCCAGGGGAATTGGAGGAAGGCCAGTTCGGGGGCGTGGCTCCAAATGAATTGGGTGACAGGGGTTTGGAGGAGGACGATTGCGATGGTGAGGATTGTGAGTGTGATGAGGGTGAATTGAATTCTTTGTCTCGATCTTTCTGGATGAGGATTCGAAGCAGGGGGCCTTCTGACTTTTTCGGTGGCGCGTGCAGTGATGAGAGCAGCGCCGGTGAGGATGATGAGGATGACAGCAATGAGGGAGGCGGTGTGGAGCACTTTGTCGTGGTCGAGGTCTGGGGTGTGGTGGAAGAGGAAGTTGTCTTGAATGCGGTAGACGGGGATGATCGCCATTGCGATCTGGACGAAACGGCGTTCGTAGGCGGCAGGGATGATGTAGAAGGCTGCGATGCCGAGGCCCAGAGTGGTTCCGGTGATTGTGTTGAGGGCTAGCTTGAGTCTTGTTTGCTTTCCCTTGCCGGATGGGCCATCCAGATTCGTTGCTAATCGAAAGATCGCTATTAACCCTAGAACGTAGCAGCTCATGACTGCGGCGGGGGCGTTGGTGAGCCAGAGTAGAGCTACCGGTATTGCAATGCGGGGAATAGTGACTTTGTCGCGCAGGATGGCGTGGAGAAGGAGTGGGATCCATGCTGCGGCGAGAAGTTCGGCATAGGCTGTGCGCTCATAGCCGGTGAAGAGCATGTAGGGGTTCACCGTGTAGAAGACTGCGGCTACGGTTGCGGCTACTGGAGTGGAGAAGTCTCGGGCTAAGTAATAGAGCCTTAGGCCGGCGGCGGTGAGGGCTAGCCAGGTGTAGAGGATGGGGGTCCATGTCCAGGGAAAGAGAAGGCCGAGGATGGCACCGAGGGTCCAGGAGACGGGTGGGTAGAAGACAAAGCGAGGTTCGCCTGCGTTCCATGCAGGAGTGTATGCCCAATGCGGGTGAAGGCTGCCGTGGGTGAATTGCCGAGCCGCTTCAAACCAGCTTAAGAGATGGAAGTCGAAATCATGGCCGCAAGAGCAGCCGTTTATAAGTAGAGGGATGATAGCGAAAAAGGCGGCTACTGGGATGAGGATGTAGGGTAGCCGCGCTCGGTGCATGGAGAGAGTATCGCAGATGGGGATTTCGGTGCTGATCGAGAAATCAATTCACGCGTGGCGCGAAGAATCACCCCTTTGCGAATAGCGAAATTCCTCCGCTGCACCCTGAAATGACAGCAAGAGATTTGCTGCGGGATGACAAAGTGAAAGGGAAAACTAGTGGGCTCCGGCGGGACCTTTGCCGGGTTTTACTTTCTTAAAGAGCCATACAACTCCTACGCAGAAAAAACAAAGCAGCGAGAGCCAGCGGAAGACGTCGACGAAGGCCCAGTTGGCGGCTTGACGTCCCAACTGTTGGTAGATAGTTGCCTGGGCGGGGTCGAGTGAGTTGGGAGTGCCGAAGGGGCCGCTGCCCGGGGCACCGCCACTGAAGTAACCCTGGAGTGCGTGCAGCTGATTCTGGAACTGCTGGCCGGTACGGGGGACGGAGTTGAGGATCTCGTTCTGGTGCACGGCGCTGCGGCGGGTGAGGAGAGTTTGGGCGACAGAGATGCCGATGGAGCCGCCGATATTGCGCATGAGGTTAAAAAGGCCGCTGGCGTTGCCGATCTGCTTGGTTTCAAGAGTTCCGTACGCTGCGGTACTGATGGGAACGAAGACGAAGCTTAGACCGAAACCCGTGATGAGGATAGGGATGAGGAGCGTCGTTGGAGAGAGCTGGAGGGTAACATTGCCGAAGTAGAGGGTGGTGAGGCCGAAGGTAATGAAGCCGAAGGTGAGGAGGATGCGCGGATCTACCTTGTTCGAGAGGTAACCGATGATGGGCATGGCACAGATGGCTCCTATGCCGCGCGGAGCGACGACGATGCCGGCGGTGAAGGCGGTGTAACCGAGGAGTTCCTGGTAGAAAAGCGGCAAGACGGTGACAGTGGAGTAGATGCCGATACCGAAGAGAAAGATGAGAGCCGAGCCTATGAGGAAGTTGCGGTCTTTGAGGACTTTCAGATCGACGATGGTGTTTTTGTCCCGCCAGCAGTGCCAACAGAAGTAGAGGAAGGAGACGACGAGCGCGACGGAGGCCCAACGAATCCATGTTGCGCCGAACCAGTCGTCTTCCTGGCCTTTGTCGAGGATCACCTGGAGGCACCCGGTCCAGATGACGAGAGCGGCGAAACCGTAGCGATCGAGCGGGGCGACTTTGGCTTTGCTGATATAGGCTGGGTCGTGGATGAAGCGGTTGATCATGAAGAGGGCGAGGATGCCGATGGGGATGTTGATGTAGAAGGCGTAGCGCCAGGAGTAGGTGTCGGTAAGCCAACCACCGAGGGTGGGGCCGAGGACGGGGGCGACGACGACTCCAAAGGCGAAGACCGCCATAGCGGCTCCGCGTTTAGCGGGAGGGAAGGATTCGAGGAGGATGGCTTGTGAGAGAGGCTGGAGGGCTCCGCCGCCGGCTCCCTGAATGATTCGAGCGATGAGCAGGAGACCGAGGGTTGGGGCGGCTCCGCAGGCAAAGCTGGATGCGGTGAAGATGGCGACGCAGGTCATGAGGAAGCGCTTGCGGCCGAACTTGAGGGAGAACCAGTTGCTGGCAGGAAGGACGATGGCATTAGCGACGAGGTAACTTGTGAGGACCCAGGTGGCTTCGTCGGTGGAGGCGGAGAGCGAGCCAGCGATGTAGGGG
>DATMKY010000129.1:0-3379 GCA_035570955.1 Edaphobacter sp.
CGGAAGGAAGCAGAAAGGCGAGAGAGCAATCAACCAAACCCGCAACTGCGCAGATACACGGGTGTGCTTAGGAAAACAAAAAACTGAGACGAAACATTCTTGACGGAGCCGACTTCGTTAGAGATGTTATCGACACCTATCTGCGTCAGTGTCCGCCTAGCGTTAATCAGGCACCGTAGGACTCGTCGCAAGCCCTACCAAATTCTCCACCAAGTCTTAGGCTCTGAAATCAGTCGTCAGGTGTCGAACGCGGTTGCTGAATCCGCGTCTTGCCGGAAGCCAACTGCTTCTTTTGCCATCCTGATCGGAATCTCGAACACAAAGCCGACCGCATGGTCTTCGCTTTCTGTTGCAACGGGAATGCGCGGTCAGGTGGTCACTCCCGTGTGGAGTCCTCACCAAATTCTACGCTTGGGCCTCCCCTGCCTTTTCGACCCTCCGGGTCGATTTCCTTTCCATCAGATGGGGCATCCTCGTTTGCCCCGATATTTGTGGCCTCTCGAACAGGTCTTCCAGCCCCCGCGATTCTCCTTTGGCATCGTCTCCCTCCGGGATGATGATAGCGTTTTCACAACTTGGCGCTATCGGGCGCTTCTCCGATGCAGGCACTGTCAGTTTTGCCAATGGTCTCAGGTTCTACCCAAGATTAGTCTCAGCCTATGACTGGAAGGGCAAAGAAGTTGTGTGGAGTAGGAGTCCCAATGAAGAAACTGTTGACGAAAATTGCATGGATGGTCGCGGGGCTGGTGCTTGCGTGTTTCTGCTCAGCCACAAGTCATGCACAAGCGACCATCGCACCCGATAATTACCAGAGGCTCAATACGGTGCCCTACACCCCGGAAGCTGTGAAGGTGGATTTCCAGGGCAATTTTTCACTGCCGAATGAGGTGCAGTGCCATGGACATAAATTGGCGCCGGGAAAGTACACTCTCATGGTGAAGACCGTTGGAACGGACAAGATGGTAACGCTTCAGCGGGAAGGAAGTGACGTCGTGCTGCATTCTCGCCCCGTCACTCCAACCTCGGTTTCGGACCAGGGCCACAGCGCCGTGCTGGTAAGGCACGGACCAGGACCAGGCACGCACACCCTCGAAGGCGTGTATGTGGAGACTCTCAAATTGGTGCTCTTCCTCGATGAGAGCGGCAATACGAAACCCCTGGACAAGATGTTCGCCAGCGTCATCCGCTTGCCAATTTCCTGAACTCACCGATGGATACTTCGAGCGCTGGCGGCTCCGATTCGCGCACCAAGCGGTCGAACTCTGCGTCCTCGGGATGATGCTTCGCGTAGAGACATAGAACGGCTTCGATCTCGGGTGGAACTTCAGGTGACGAAACCGCATCGCGCAACGACTTTTGTGCGACTGGGGAGCACATTCGGCTGCGGGCCGGACGGCCCGGTCAGGATAGGTGTCGATAAATCCGCTTCGCACGCAATATAAAAGGCGCCCACTTTGCGGTAGGTTTTGATCGTTTGCATCACCACCTACCGAAAGGAGCGCCGTTGTGAACCAAGCAAAGTATATTGGCATGGACGTTCATCAGGCAACGATCTCAGTTGCGGTCATGGATTCCACCGGCAAGCTGATCTTGGAGTCCATCCTCGAAACGAAAGCGACCACGATTCTGCAGTTCCTTGGCGGGTTACGCGGCAGCTTGCTGGTGACTTTCGAAGAAGGAACTTCCGCCGCCTGGTTATATGACCTGCTCAAGCCTCATGTCGCGAATGTCCTGGTCTGCGATCCTCGGAAAACTGCTTTATTAAAGGATGGCAGCAAGAGTGACCGGATCGATGCTCGGAAACTGGCCGAGCTTTTGCGTGGCAACTATCTCTCACCGATCTACCACGGAGAGAACGGCGTACGCACTTTGAAAGAGCTGGCCCGCAGCTATCTGACGATCACCAAAGATCTGACGCGAGTGATGAGTCGAATCAAGGCCGTGTACCGAAGCTGGGCTATACCTTGTGCCGGCCCAGCTGTGTATCGACCGCGTCATCGTGCGGAATGGTTGGCCAAGATCGTAGAACCGGGAGTTCGCCTGCGAGCCGAGCGGCTCTACCAGCAGCTGGATGCGTTGGAGCCTTTGCGGCAGGGAGCACGCCGCGATCTGCTGGCGGAGAGCCGGAAACATCAGGCGGTGAAATTACTACGCCAGATTCCTTATCTGGGCCCGATTCGTTCCGCGTTGCTGGTTGCGCTGCTCGGGACACCGCATCGTTTTCGCACCAAGCGACAGCTATGGGCCTACAGCGGGTTCGGACTCGAGACTCACGACAGCGGCGAATACCGCTATGTGAAAGGGCAACTGCGGCGAAACCGAGAGCGAGTCACCGTGCTGGGCCTGAACGAAAACCATAATCACGATCTAAAAAATATCTTCAAGAGTGCGGCGATATCCGCCAGCACTCGGCCGGGACCGTTCCAGGAGTTTTACGCCGCACTTCTGGCCAAAGGGAGGAGACCGGCGATGGCGCGTCTCACCCTGGCACGGAAGATTGCCGCGATCACTTTGACGATTTGGAAGAAAGGAGTGTGTTTCGACGCCAACGAGTTACATCGGCAAGCAGCTTGAGCGTCTCTGGTAGAGAGCTCGTTCCATCCTCCGGGGTGGTGGTCCGTTCGGTTCTTGAGACGCTCGGTTCGAGGGGAGTATCAGATAGGTGGTCCGACCCTGTGTGCTTCGGCACCGAGTCACTGTTCTGCACGCTATGCCCCCTCGGAGAACCAGAAATAGCGATAGGCCACGAGCCTCGGATAGAACCATGGTTGCCACGATTGAATCGCTTGCCAAGTTTCAAGAGTCGACGGACGTTGTCACCACTCGAAAAATGAACCGAGGGAATGGAAGAGCAATCCAGAGAAGAGCCTCTCGAGTGATCGAGAGCCATCTGCAAACAGTGGGCTGGATATCGAGACAAAAACTTCTCGGCTACCGGCCGAAGGAGAAGCTTTTTTGTTGACATCCCCTTTTATAGAACCACCTATCTCAGAGTGAGATAGATGGTGATAATCCCTTGTTATCAGCATTGTCGATCGTGCTACCCATTCACTCTGCCACCCGACCACAGACGACATTCAGGGACGCAGGTGGTAACGTAAAGATCGCACCAGGACCCGCGTTAATGGTTTTAGACACAGGCGGACCGTCCGGATCGGCGTAGCCGTTTCGCCGCGCCGGGTGCCACTGATACTGCGCCTTCCCGAACGTCGCGATTTCGAGGGGTCCCGCAAATTCGCGTTCGGTCTGGGCCGAATCGTCGCGAAATAGGATCCGCACATCGTGGGCGCTATCGTAGTCGCGATTGATCACCATCAAAGACCACTGTCCATCCGGGCGCAGAACAGGGTAAGCGGTCACTAACACGTTCCCGCTCTTG
>DATMKY010000130.1:0-3731 GCA_035570955.1 Edaphobacter sp.
GGCCCGCGGTGGCTCGCTGGGCGTAGCACTCCGCGATGATGGGCGATGGGATATGGTCGGCCGTGCCGCGCAGGCGGGTGAGCGGGGCCATGAATATGCGATTGGGCAGATGGAGGTCGCCGACGCGGATTGGATCAAAAAGGCTGGGCATGGCTTTTGGATGATGCGTCAGCCTGTGTGGATTCTTCGAGAAAAGTCAGGAGGGTTGTGCAGGAGCTGCCGGTGTGTGATTTCCACGCTCCTGCGGCTTGGGGACGAATGGTTCAGGGTGAGACATTCCGCGATGGCACGTGCCGCAGGTGATCGGATTTTCGGGCTTGTGGTCGCCAATGATCTGGGTGAGGTACTTCGCGTTGAGGTCGTCCGTCATCTTGATCATGATGCGGGCCGTATCCTTCATCGGGTTTGCATCGGAGGCAAAGTCATTGCGATGGGTCTCGGGATTGCGCGCGTGGCAGAACTCACATTCCACTCCGAGATCGCCTTCGTATTGATGCATAAGCTTAATCACTGCGTCGCCTGTGATGTCTTTGGGAAGCGCCTTAATGTTGGTGGGATTGGGGCGAGGACCACGTGGTGGCCTCGCAGTCGGCGCGGCGGGAGAGGCGGGAGAATCCTGAGCCGATACAAGATGAGCCGAAAGAGACACTGAACACAGAGCGAGGATCGCGTAGCGAAGGAAACGGTTCATTCCGGCTGGTTCCTTTTTTTCGGATGTGAGGTGTGAAACGGCGTGAGGCAAATCGACAGAGGGGCATCGACTCACGGCAAGTGTACTGCACTGGCGTGCAGAATCATTCCTCTTTTTTTGTACATGAGCTAAAGAGGGATTGTCTTCAGCCATGAGCGGAGGGCGGGGCCGAGGTCGTCGCGCTTAAGGGCGAACTCGACGGTGGCGCGGAGGAAGCCTTGTTTGTCTCCGGCGTCGTGACGCTTGCCTTCGTAATGGAAGCCGTAGACTTTCTCGTGCTTCAACAGCGCCTTGATTCCGTCGGTAAGTTGAAGCTCGCCGCCTGCGCCGGGGGTGATGGTCTCGAGCATCTCGAAGATGCGCGGGGTAAGGATGTAGCGCCCGATGATCGCGTTCTTCGATGGAGCATCTTCGAACTTTGGTTTTTCAACCAGGTTTTTGACGTCGAGAAGGCGCGGATTTTTGGGGTCGGGGGTGCAGTCGAGGACGCCGTAGGCTGAGATAGCGGGTCCTTCAATGATTTCGGAGGCGAGGATGGTGGATTGTGTCTCGTTGAAGGCTTCGACCATCTGTTTCATGCACGGGGTCGTGGCGTCGACGATGTCGTCGGGAAGGAGGACTGCGAAGGGCTCGTCACCGACGATCTCTTTGGCCTGCAGCACGGCGTGGCCAAGGCCGAGGGGTTCAGCCTGACGGGTGTAGGTGACGCGGGCGAGCTTCGAGACGGCGCGGGTAATCTCTAGGAGCGCGGTTTTGTTCTTCGCAGCAAGGTTGGCTTCGAGCTCGGGACTGCCGTCGAAGTGGTCTTCCATGGTGGATTTGCCGCGTCCGGTGATGATGATGATCTCGTTGCAACCCGCGGCCACGGCCTCTTCAACGCCATATTGAATGAGTGGCTTGTCGACGAGACAGAGCATCTCTTTCGGCATGGCTTTCGTGGCCGGGAGAAAGCGCGTGCCAAGTCCTGCGGCAGGGAAGACAGCTTTGCGGATTTTCTGGGAAGTCATGTGCGGGAGGGTTCTTTCGCGTGAAGTGTCACGGTCAATCCTAGCAAAGAGATTGAATGAAATGGGGCATGAACAATCAACCGGGCCCCACCGTACTGTAATGATTTTGTGTTAGCTGAATGCGAACTGCGCGGGGTGGGCGATGTGTCGTCGATGCTGGAGGAGAGCATCGAAGGATACCGAGTGTGACCGGGAGATGGCATCTCAACTTGTTATGATGAGAACCAGCAGGAAGCGAAAGAGCACTGTTGCAGGAGAGATCCGATGTCATTCGTGAAACAGGCTATGGGCCGCGTTCAGCGTGAGGGATTGAAGAACCTGATGCCTTATGCGTTGGGGCGTTTTCATACGGTTCGGACTCTTTACAGCGCGCAGTCGCGTGTGCTGAAGGGCAAGAAGCGGCAAGACCTGTCGAAGACGATGTTTCCTGACGTAGATATCGAGAAAGCGATTACCTCGATCAAGAAAGACGCAGTGTATCTTCCATTAACGCTGCCTCCAGATGTAGTGGCTGAGCTAAGAAAGATCGCCGAGACTGCCGATCTGGAAGCGATCTCGAAGGGCGGGAAACAGTTCTTTCACTATTCCGATGTGAAAGAGGCGCACCTGCCGAATGGCGAGCTGGTTCTGATGGGTTTGGTGGCGAATGCGAAGCAGTTCCCGATCGCGAATCGCATCGCCGAAGACCCCGTCGCGCTGAGCGTGATGGCAGGGTACCTTGGGTACACGCCGACGCGGTGGGAGATCAATCTGTTCTGGAGCTTTGCTTCCGATGCGGCGCTTGAGGCGAGGAAGGTTGCGACGCAGACGACTGAATTCCACTTCGATGTGCACTCGTACAACTTCGCTTATGCCGCTTACTACGTGCTTGATACAGATAGGAACAACGGCGCGCATGTAATGATCACAGGAAGCCATAAGGACAAACCTACGGCGTGGCTGTTCGGCTCGGCGAACCAGAAGGATGATGTGGTCTATGCGCACTATCCGAAGGACAAGGTGCTGATTATCGAAGGCAAGGCTGGAACGGGTTTCTGGCAGGACAGCAGTTGCTACCACAAGGCGCTGCCGCCGGAGAAGTCGGAGAGACTGCTGTTTCAGGTGCGATATTTCTAACGTTGGTCGGTCGTGCAGGGTGTGATCGTGGGGAGAACTTATGTTCGATCTGTGGTCCGAAGCGAGTCGCAGGGTAGTATTCGCCGCAAGATTTGAAGCAGGGTCCGTGGGATGTCCCTTGATCGATACCGAACATTTGCTGTTGGGGATGGTACGCGTTGATCCTGCAAGTGTGCGCGCGATTGGTGCCAACGTTTCGATTCAGCAGATCAAAACGCGGGCGCAGGAATGGCACGTGGATGGCAAAAGTATCCCTACCTTTGAGGATTTGGCCACGACCGAAGATTTAGCTCGAGTCTTTGAGCGTGCGACGGTCGAGGCAAAGGCTGCCGGCTGCCGCGTAGTGCGTACGGAGCATGTATTGTTTGCACTGATGAGTGAGACCGGTTGTCATGCTGCAGTCATTCTGGAGGAGAGAGGCGGCAGGTTAGCGAATGCGATATCTCTTTTGAGAAGTGTCGACGGATCTACCGGTCAGGCAAGCATGGAATTCGACCCTCCGTTTACGTTTGACTGATCGCTAGAGCACCGGTGAGTCGTCGTGGAGCATCGCTTTGCGGATGACTTTGATGGGGGCAGCGCCCTGGCGCATGAAGCTGTCGTGAAACTGCTGGAGGTCGAAGGCCGCGCCTTGTTTCTTCATCATATCGGCGCGTAGTTTCATGATCTCGAGTTTACCTAGCGTGTAGTAGAGGTAGGTGGCGTCGGAGGTGCCGCGCTTGGTTTCGACGAGGGCGACTGAAGGCGACTGGTAGCCCTCTTTGACGAAGAAATCCACGGCCTGATCGATGGTCCAGGGGCCGGTGGCGGTGTTGGTGTGAAGCTCGATGGCGACGACGAAACGGGCGTCGCGCAGGAGCGCGTCCTGGATCTGGCCGAGGCGGATGAGCTTGGCCTGACGGATCTGCTCGGGGGTG
>DATMKY010000131.1:0-163024 GCA_035570955.1 Edaphobacter sp.
GCGAATTCGGTGCCGCCCCGATGGCCGTCGCTGCCGCGATCCATCTAGCAAGCCATCGCGAAGAGCGCCCCTTTGTCTTGATCGAATTGGCGTGCTGCAATCCGGATCGTTTTTTCGAAGATATCGAAACTGCCCATCGAAGGGCGGAAGGTGGAACGCTCTTCCTGGATGGCGTAGACCTTCTGGAGCTTCGACAGCAGCGGGATCTTTTGCGCGTGCTCAAGCAAGGAAAGGGTGTCCGTTCGCAACGTTCGTCAGTGCGGCAAATCGTCTCCACCCAACGGTCGCTAGAATCGCTGGCGAGCGAAGGCAGCTTTTGCCGGCTTCTTAAGACTGAGCTCGATTATTTGCGTGTACGACTTCCTCCACTTCGCGACCGGCGTGAGGACATCCCAATGCTGCTGAAGGAGCTGTTCCATGCCCGCTCTCCCGTTAGCAACTCTAAGAGGCTAAGCGAAGCCGCAGAGGCCGCTTGTCGCCGGTACAACTGGCCTGAAAATGAGTCGGAACTTGAGCGCACGGCGACACGGCTGGTTGTAATGACTGAGGTTTCGCTCATCGACCTTGTTGAGCTTCGCAAGACTGTCTCGTGGGTTCCGGACGAATCCGGAGTCGAGGAGATCAGCCTGCCGATGGAAATCGGTCCGCAGGATTACTACACGGACAAGCCGACTCCGGGGATCATCATGGAACCAGAAGATCCCTATCAGGCCTCCAATGAGGCGCTCACCCTGGAGCCGGGCTTGTACTCCGCGCTCGATCCATTGGCGATCGAACGCGGAGCATGCGATGTAGCCGAAGCAGCCGCTGAACAGGAGATGGACGAAGTTGGCATGCTTGGAGACTTGCCCCTGCGCCTCGCAGGGCGCAACTTCTCCAATCTCGATTGCATGGCCGTCGGCATTCAGCGCGCTTTGCGCTACGTCGGAAGCAACTATACGGAAGATATTTCACTGGGCCGGCTCGCACGTGAAAGCTACATGAGCCCCTCGCATCTTTCTTTTCTGCTGAAACGTTCGCTTGGAGTGCCCTTTAAGTCCCTGCTCGCAGCCGTCCGCATCGAACGCGCCAAACAGATGTTGAGTGAGCCCAATCCAATGAGCATTACGGACATTTCGCTCGAGGTGGGATTTGGCGATCTTAGTCACTTCGAGCGCACTTTCAGGAGACTTGTCGGCACCAATCCGCGCGAGTACCGGCGCCAGCACGTCATCTCCCGCGCCACTCCAGTCCCCGCCGTTCACGAGCGCGCCATCCATGCTATCGAACGACGAGAGAGTTCCCCCCACTTTGCCGGGGACGAAGAATGAGCGGATGTGGAATGCCTGGCCCATAATTCGCGGAATAAGCAGCAAACATCGTCGATCTGTCCGCGTTTTCCGGAGGAAACCGTCTTACTTTGAATTTGGTCAAGCGCGGAGGGTACTCTTGGAAAACTCTGAAGTCCGAGCTTTGCGGCGCGCGCTCAGCAGTGATCTGACGCGCACAATCAACACTGCGACCAACTATCCCGAAATCCGCCTCAAAGTCCTAGAGTCGCTTGAAGAGCTGAATGAACGTTTCACTGAGCTGGAGTCACTCGCGCACCACGAGCTCCACATCGTAGACAGCCAGCCGCTGATTCGCTTCTATATGAAAGGCGGAAACGCTTACACCTGCGCCCATGAGCCGGCCGGTGTCCCGGCGCAGGACGAGGGCGGCGGAACGTCCGACTGGGACACGCAAGTGATCGTGAACCCATGGGCGCCGCTCCCTGTCCAGACCTATCTCTACAACCGGATCGAAGACATCATCAGAGACCAGATGATAAAGACCGGTGTGGAGATCGCACGTTTGGCATCGGCTCTCGGTTTCCCGCCAAGTCCTACTGTCCTGTGGGCACCGGATCAACAACAGCGTCACTGCTACTACGAGCTCAAATGCGACGACCCTCAGACCTTCCGCCAAGTGTTTGACTACGAACGCCTCGGAATGTGGATGAACGGGCGCATGCCGCTCAGCGACGAGCATGTTCCATCCAAATATCTTCCCGGCATCATCTTCAACGATGGCATAGTTCCGTTTCAGCTCTTTCGCATGGGTTATACCTGGCATGCGACGGTTTCCAGAGCTAGACCTATACCGCCTGATCCTGTGTATCGCCAGGGTCCTGAGATTGAGCGGCCCGTGCTGATGGAGTTGATTGACGTTACCCTTCCCCGCCGCAACACCGTGGAAGCAGTGGAAGTATGGCGGCAAATCGAGACCGGCGACCTGGTTGTATTGCAGCAAAAGGTTGGTGTGCTGGAGGGACCTGCGCGTCGTCTGTACGTGCTTCCTCTGCCCACTCTCTCGTACCACCTGCACGAAAACGCGATTATGCTTTGCGAGATCGCTGACGGCAGCTCCCACCACAAGGACAAACTCGTAAGACGACTCGACCGCTTTAATCAGATCTGGACATCGCTGGTGATACCTCAGCCCAACATGCAGGCGATGCTGAGCCGGCTCGCCGGGACGAACAACCTGGCCGCTGTTCCTCTGAATCCTAACGTCGACGCGACCATCGTACAGTACGCTCCAAACTACGGTCCCGCCACTCCTGGCTACAATCTACCGGGAATCCAGTGGGCGCGGCGGCTGATGTACGCCGTGGCCAACCGTCCGGTCGCATTCCAGGCCAACCGGTATCTCGCAGGCCGCCACGTACTGCGCCTTCTTGTTCAGGTGCTTGGCTGGGGCACTTACTTCTCCGAAGCGGCCTACACCGACGACGTTGCGCTGCGTTCGACGCTGGCCGACAACGGCTTCATCAGGCAGTCCACATTGAAGTCTTCCGACATCTATATCGCTGCTGTTCTTCGCCTGAACGAGCATCAAGACATCGATGCCGTTGCCCGGAACCTCGAAGCCCAGCTACTGCTCCTACCGCAGTACCGCCACGACCTGCTGGCGGCCGCCCTCGGAAAAGACGAAGACGCGGTGAAAGAACTCAACGAGCTTCTAAATGCCAAGAAACTGGTGGTCGAGCAGATCAGCCACAACACAATCCGACACAGCGGCATCAGCCAGGAGCGGACGCTTGCCCTGTTTGCCGATGGTTCTGCCAAGGCATCGTTCAGTGTGACCGATGCTCCGCCAATAGAAGCGCCATTTCGCCCCAAGCCCGGGGATTTAACTGTCCGCCACGCGTCGGTAGTGGACATGGGCGAGCAGCGCAAAGCCTCAGCAGCATTGATCGAGGACTACGCCGTGCGCACCGCTCTGTCGGAGCAGTTCGAAATACTGAAGCGTTTGTTTCCCGGCTTCTAAGGTTTACCCGACATTTGGGTTAGAGCGAAGGAGCCACTTGCACGGCTCAGGGCACTGAAGAGTAGTCGCACAAGCACAAAGCAAAGCAAAGCAAGGAGAAGAAGAATGCCCGCCCCCAGAAGCACTAAAGGTATTTTTGGCGACGATACGAACCCGGATAAAGATGCAGACGTTATCATGGCGGCGGCGATCGTCGGCTATTCCGACAAGAGGTTGTCCGAGAAGAAGAACTGCGCTTTCGCAGCCGAAGTAGAACGAAGCGCGCTATTTTTCCCTACGCTAAGCCTCCCTCCGAAAATCGTGGATTATGAAGCTTGGATTGCCAACGAAGCCGGTCCGAAAATCAAAACATTTTTGTCTGATGCTGTACTTTTCCAGAATCAGGTCAAAGACATAGCCAGGCTGAAGGCGATTGCAGACGAAGAAGTCGCCTTCACCAGGGGATGGATCCTACTGGAAAACGCAATCGATCGCATTAACTTGGCGCTTGGCATCGACACCCAAAAGGATGTACCGAGAGTGGTGGTGGACGCCAGTCCAAATTTCGGAGGAGCCGGCGTTATCTGGATTGTAGGCGGGACCGGCAATTTGTCGCTCGTAAACCAAAACCGCTACGTGAATAGTCCAGATCGAAGCTACGACTGCGGACAGAGAATCAATTACATCGACAGTAACAACTTCGCTGGCTATAAGGGACTAGGTGCGTACACCGGAATGTCTTCGCGGCAAGAAGGTGCGTCTTATATCTATAGCCCTTTTCGCGGGTATCCATCTGAGGAAGCCGGTCAAAGATGGCTCCCAAAAGATCCTGGAATTCTGGGATACGCTATCAAGCCAGGCAACGATCCTGATGGAAAGCTGAAGTACGTCAGCACCTGGGGCATCATTGGATCGAATGCAATTGCCGACAAAACGCAACATCAGTATCAAATGGTCTATGAGGATTTTTCTCAAAAGGAACGAGAAAAAACGTATCAAACATTCGTCGTGGGGTATACCCACGGCATGATCCAGGCAATTTACGACGTAAGACAATCAGAAATCAATCGGCGGGAAGAGAAAAATGAGTTGTACTCAGGTGTACCCTACGAAATTGGCCTGAAAGCCAGGAAGGATAAAGACCCCTCGACAACCAAGATGGCTTCCTGCTTCTATTGCACTCTGTTCATGGAAGCCAACGAAAAGCCGCCTTCGTCCATTCATTTGGGAACTGGGGAAAGCTGGGCTCCTGCCTATTTCAGTGGAGATCAGATTAAAGCAAATCTGCACATCAACGACGAAGAAAACTTTGGCAAACAGGACCTTCAAGACGCCATAAGACGTTGCAACCGTGAATGGGAAAAGCTATGCCTCGAGGTCCTAAATCGTGGCATAAGCCTGATAGATAGATCTAGAGCCATTGAACCTGATCACAGTGACAGTTTTGAGGCACTAAAAATTTACATGAGCGAGAATCAATATTCACATCTTGCCGGCAACCTGATCCTTGACAGTGCAACAGTTCACGAGAAGATCGTTGTACGCGTAGTGCGCACGCTTAAGCCACCTGGCGAGCGAGGGTAATCTTTTTTTATCCTGATGCAATGGCAGCGGCATGCTGGATTCAACAGCGTTCGATTGGCAAACGTGCAGTTCGATATCGGAGGAAAGCTCACCGTGCCAAGAGGGGAACCGATTTCATGTGGGCGGTTATCAGACGGCGGGTCTCCCGATCCAGCGGGAGTTCCTTCTGGAGTGTGGGCCAGAGTACCATGATTCTCTCTATGGTCTCGCGGGCAGTTTCGAGCACGAGTTTGCTTGGAACCTGTGCTTTTCGTGCAAAGCGTTCCATCAATTCCCAATCCAATCGGCTAATGGCCTTCTCTTTGGCGATAGACAAAGCCAAGAGATCATCTGCGATATAACGCACAGTAGACACGAAATCGTAGGCCGGGGCGAGGTGCGGCGTATGACCATTGGGGTAGATGAGGGACCAGTTCTTCAAGTGCATGTCATTGTTTCCGATAGCTACATTGAAGATGAGCCTTCGGACGAACTCGGTGAACTGTGTCTCATCCGTCAAACGCCATAGATCGGCGGCCATGTTGGTGTAGCTGTAGTTCTTATATTTGGCTTCGGGAAACTGCCCGTATATCTGGTTGAAATCCTCGATATGGATGCGCCTTCCCTTCGCGCCGCGGTCAAATCGCCTGATGTAATAAGCATTTCCCTTCAACTGCCGCCATTGTTCTGGAACGCCATCAATCCGGTCCATAGGGAGCAGGCCAACCTCGGGCACTTGTATGCCTACTTCGCGCGCAAACTGCATCATGGAGTATTCGTTTTCGGGCAGGTGTGGATACGCTGCGGATGGAAGCTTTACGATCCAGTGTTCGCCCTGCCTGGAAGCAGGGATAGAGAGTTGCCGGTTCGGATTGCCGACCGCCGAGAGTTTCAACTGGACGCCAGCAAGCGAAAATCGCAGGACATCCTTTCCAACCTTTCTACGCAATTCAGTGGGGGTGCCTTGAGCGGGCGGAAGTGCGCGTCCTTCGATGTCGTGAACGGTAACTGCCCCCGGCAGATCATTGCCGAGAAGCCATAGCAGAAAGAACTCTCTTTGCGCATTTACATCGCCATGCTCGGCAATATATTGCCGCAACTGTCCTTCCGGCAGAAGATTGGAAAAGAATGGAGGCAACCGGCGTGTCACTGGCCGAACATCAGTTCGGAGTTCCCGATAGGCGTCATAGAAACTCAAGCTCAGAATAGACCGATTCTTGTCTGCTATATAGGCCGCATCGAAGACAAAAAGATTCTGGTCGTTGGGCAAATTTGTAATCGTGCCAACAACGGTTCCAGAGAGGCGTACCTCCAGAACGGAAGGCCGACTGGCGCTAGGAGCTCTCTTCTTCGGCATCTTCCGGCACTCCTCCTACCAGGGGTGGGCTGCTTTCAGCAGGCGCTTTTGAATGGCCTCGATCGGCTGTATGTTCGACTAGTGCTCGCACGGCTGGCACAAGACGCTTTGGAATGAGCATGGGTTCGAGGTCTAAAACCCGCGCCATCTCCAGTAAAGTAGACACACGCAGATCGCCGCCACGTTCGATTCTGGAGACCGAACTTTGCGGTTGGCCAATACGCTTCCCCAGGTCGCCCTGGGTTAAGTTCCTGGCCTCACGAGCCTGACGGATTTGGTCCTGAATATATGCCATACGATATATTAATATAAAACATATCATAAAACATATGCAACCCCTACAAATCTCGAAGAGCGGTCAGGCAGCGGGCCGATACAGGTCGGTCTGATCCAAATTAGACGGGCTTTGAATCTGGATTGGACGAACATTAAATCCGAATTAGACGCTATACCAATTGGGTTTGATTGGCATTGAAAGTGCAATCGTACAAGCGGCTGATTTCAAGGGCATACGAAACTGATAGACATCTGTGGGGATGATTTAAAGCTTGGCGTCGTACTGTACGACGGAATGAGTAGGCTGAGTTGTATCTCTTCAAGTCTTCTACTGCGGCGCTAATTCTTAGCCGCGAGTCATCTTCGATGTGATTGGAAACGACTTAGCCGGATGCGAGCGCATCCAGTTCTCTTTGCTTTCGGACTCGACTGTTGTACGCAGCAGTCGCATCGCTGCCGACCGAGATACGTGTACGCTTGTCTCGGTCCAGTCGAGGTAGTAGGCACCTTCCGGATGTCTTTCCGCGTGGTCATCGACCATGACCCAATCGGGGTTGATACGGCCGTTAGGACCGACAACAACCGGCAGTAGCGCTTGCCCTCCGAAGTGTCGATACGTTTGTTGATATTCACCTGCATGGGGCCTTCCCACGGCAAAGTTCGTATCACTTTTCGTATCACCCCTCCCATACTCGGTCAAAAGTATTGATGGGAAAATGGGTCGGAGGGATTCACATCCGGCTTCAAATATCACATAATAAATCGGTTGATGATTGTGCTACAGACAAGGCCCCCAATTAGGCCCCCAAAATTGCGGGAGGGTACACATTTCCCTTTACTATTGGCCTGCGTGGAAAGCTGGACGTAGAATAGAAGAGACCTGATTGGAAAGATAATGTAACGCTTGCCATATCTGGCTGTACGCCTGGTGGTGACTTCACGGCCATGACTACGGAACTGATCAGCAGCCTCCGGCAGGTCGCCGGTGGCCGTGAAATCTTAGTGCCTGGCGGCGGAAACGCTTTTCAGGCGGTGCGGAAGCCGGTAGTCACCACAGCCTCGGTACGGGTTAAAGAGCGCTTTGACGACATTCACCTCGAACTCAGATTCTGAGCTCCTTGCTTCCCTTGTTTCAAACATAGATTCCAAAGTCGCTTGGCTTCCCGTGGTAGGTTTCACTCTCCACGGGAAGGCCCAGTCATGAGCATTACTTGCTATTGCGCTCGGGCCTGTCAGTCGCTGACCTCGGAGCATTGGACATGGGTACAGACTTTGAGCTGATATTGACTTAGCGAGTGTAAGGCGAATGCTCGCGTATCGTTCTCTTGAGTGTCCAACAGACCACCGTAAGGGTGCATAAACAGTGATCTCGATTCCTAGTCGTCACCTTACAACTTGCGCTCCTGGCCTCCACTACCCGCCGATTTCGTTCAGCTCCGCCCTGGCACGATGCTCAATTCTTGTTCTGAGCCTGAGCGTAACCGCGAGCGGGAGGGCGCAGGGTCCTCCGGCTTCGAAATCTGCGGATGTCCAGACGGCAACGTCTGTGCCAACCCCGCTCAAACTTCATTTTGGCGACCCTGTAACATTTCCATTGGGAAGTAAACAGAGTGCTTTCTTAGCCGATTTCAAATGCGATATGGGTGGTTCGATCTACCTTCCCATGGTAGATGACGTTTCCCAATTTGCGTCACAGAGTGGACCGTCGCAGGTTTTTCCCGTATTGATGATAACCGCTCTTACGCCATCAGGGAGTGTGGTACGGTACACTCCGCAGGTGGTCGCTGGATATAGAAATATTGTCCCACTGCTTCGCTATTTTGTTTCGAAGTCCTCGGTCTATGTCTTAGCGATGGCAGATAAGTTTGACCCTATTGACAATCGGAAGATAATTGGACGGTCGCGTCTGATAGAGGTCTTTAGTCATAAAGGCGAACTAACACGAACCATCATTCTTGATCCGGATCTCGATCCAATCAACATTGCGGCTTTCGAAACGGGAGAACTCCTCATTTTTTCTCTCGATAGGCTCAATCACACCATTCGGTTGTTTCTGCTGGACTCCGCAGGTCGTCGTGAGTCGGAGTTGAGTCTGTTTGACAATGACTTCGCCAAAAAGCTGGATTTAGCGGCCAAGACCAAGGACGGCGAGGCGCTTTCCAAGGCACTTGCGGTGGCAAGCATAATCCCAAAGGGCGAAAATCTTCTGCTGGACGCATCTCGAGCAAATCTTCCCGTGTTGGAACTCAACCGACACGGGGTAGTGCGCGCTCTGACATTAGCTCTGCCACCAGGAACGGTGCTTCAGTCATTGCTTCTATCCGACGACGGTCTACTGCATGCGCTCGTAGGCGAATTGCGTCCGGTGCCCCCTCCTTCCAACACTGCATCCGAGGAACTATCTCCTAGCGAAACTCAAGCTCTATTTCCAACAGAAATTGACGAGTTTTACCCGCAAGATGGCTCCCTATCCCGGAGAATTTCACTAGAACCCGGACCGGTACCTGTATGTGCCATGCGAGGCAGCTATGTATTTTCTGCGCCGCGCGAAGAAGACGGCAAGCTCCAGATGATTCTTGCGACGCCCCGGTGACCAGTCGTGTTAAGGCGTCAGCGTCCATTCAGGCAGCGGTGGCCATAGTCGCCCTCCATGACAAGCGATGAGTACCAATGAGCATTTAGTAGGCGAGTGCTCGAAGTCACACGCGATGTGTTCGGTGGCTCAGACTGAGTGTCGCCTATGCCACACCTGCCCGAAAATGAATTACCTTCCCGCCGCATTGAGTCTGCTCTAGAAAATTCGCCCCACTCTCGCATCATCTTCACTCGCGGCTCCAGGTACAGCGCATGATTGTAAGCAGCGCTTATGGCGTTGCGCGGGGCATGGGCGAGCTGCAATTCGATATGCTCGTGCGGGCCAACCCTGCTCGTGCAGGATCGTACTAGCGAGGCCTCTGAAGCCGTGGCCGGTCATATCGCCGCCGTACCCCATTCTCTTCGGCGCCAGCAGAATCGTGTTGTTGCTCATTGGCTTCCGGTGATCGCGGTCTCCAGGGAAAACTAACTCACTAACCACGCTCAACTGCTTCAACAGTGTGAGCACTTCGATTGTTTGGGGAGCCAAGGGGACGATGTGCGGTGTCTTCATCTTCATCCGCTCAGCCGGAATATTCCAGCGACACGCTTCCAGATCGAATTCGTCCCACCGTGCACCGATCAACTCGCTGGTACGCACGAAGGTCATTGCAAGCAGCTTCATAGCAAGCCGAGTTACATGCTTGCCCTGATAAATCTCAATCGCTCTCAGCAGTGCGGGAAGCTCCTTTGCATCCACACGGGCATGGTTTACTGTTCTGCCGGGACTTGAGAATGTCGCCCGGCTTGATCTCGCTCGCAGGATTCCGCTTCGTTAAACCATGCGCCACGGCGTAGCGGAAAATCTGACCGGTCGTCTCGAGAGCCCTCTTAGCGATATCCAGCTTACCCCGGTCCTGAATGGCCTTCACCATCGACACAATCTCGGGGGCTTCAATCTTCGTAATCAGACGATCACCAATGGCCGGAAACACGTTCGCCTCTAAACGGCTCCACGTTGCCCTCACATGGTGGGGGCTATTGCCGTCCTTCCAGTGCTCATGCCATTGGGAGGCGATCAGGCGGAAAGCTAATTCATTGCTCTCCCGAACGGCGCTTCTCTCCGCTTTGCGCTGTTCCATCGGATCGATACCGGATGTGAGCAGCCGCCGCGCCTCCGCGTGGAGCGCTCGAACTTCAGCCAGTGTCACTTCGGGATACTGCCCGAAGCTCATCTCTTTCTCTTGACCTTCAAAGCGATACTTCCAACGCCACAGTTTGCCGCCTGCCCTCGTCACCAGCAAAAACAGACCTCTGGTGTCCGCAATCTTGTAATCCCGTTGCCGGGTGCCGCTCTCCTAATCGCCGTATCTGTCAGCATAGAACCCAAAGGCCCCCAAATCCCAAGGTGGAGGCCCCAAAAAAGCCCCAAAAATTACGTGGATTTCACTGTACGGCATCGGACAGTAGCGGACAATTAAAATAATAAAACCCGCATAATTAGCGGGCTCTTGGAGTCATTATTGGACTGTACTGGATTCTAAAATGGTCGGGGCGGAGGGATTCGAACCCCCGACCCTCTGCTCCCAAAGCAGATGCGCTACCAGACTGCGCTACGCCCCGACTGACTCCAGTTTATCGCATGCAGCGCCCGTAACGCTCAGAATCCCCCGAAAAGACCATGCGATACTGTGCCGAAGAGCGCGTGGAACAGGCCATCGAAGACCCACGCCAGCAGAAGCATCGGGAGAACCACCAGTACCGCAAGCACGAGGCAAAGGGCGCCGAGAAAAACCCAGCTCTGCACCGTATGTTTGCGCGGCTCATCCACGCTACCAACCAACAACGCATAATTGCGCCGGTTCGCACGCCACGCAATGTCGAACATATCCCCGAGTATCGGCACGGAGCCGACAATCACTTCAATCGCAACGTTAGCCACCATTCGCGTGACAGTAACGTAGGAGACGCCTCGCACCCATGCTGCAATAATAATGATGCAGGAAGCGATGCCGCCAATGAGATCGCCTATGCCCGGGACAAAGCCAACAATCCCGTCGAGTCCGAAGCGGATCGAAGTGCCCGGAATTCGGATGAAATCATCAAGCACATGCGAAAGAAGATCAAGGTTCTCATCATCAAATGCCTTGCTGGTGCGTCTGAGCCGAGGAGAAAGAATCTCGGGCTTCGCGGTTAAGGCCATTCGCACCCCCCACCGCCCCGCGATTGCCTGGCGGGGTACCGATGCTATAATTCCAGTATACGGCGGCTATAGTTCAGTGGCAGAACGCCGCTCTGTGGCAGCGGATGTCGTGGGTTCGAAACCCACTAGCCGCCCCAATTATCCCTCCACATTGCGGAACCCACCTTGCCCGGCACATCCCAAGTTTCCACTTCGATTTCGTCTGCACGGCTCTTCGTCGGGACCTCTGGCTGGGCTTATCCCACTTGGAAACCCGATTTCTATCCTGCCTCCACGCCTGCCAAACGATTTCTCGAATACTACGCGACCAAGCTGACCTCGGTTGAGGTCAACTACACCTTCCGTGCCTTGCCAACCTCGAAGATGCTTGAGGGTTGGCTCGCCGCAACTCCACCAGTATTTCGCTTCAGCTTCAAGGCTCCTCAGCGCGTCACACATTTCAAGCGACTGCAGGATTGCGCCGGCGACATCGCGCAGTTTTTCGCAGCTCTTGAACCGGTAAAGCAGGCAGGAAGACTTGGTTTGTTGCTTTTCCAACTCCCGCCTAACTTCAAAGCCGATTCGGAACGTCTCAAGAACTTCCTTGCCGCACCCGAGTTTCGAACGGAAGATGCTCCGGCTATTGCATTCGAGTTTCGCAATGAATCGTGGTTCTCTGATGAGACCTATGCGATTCTGCGCGAACACAATGCGGCGCTCTGCATTGCCGAGAGCGGCGATCTGCTTACACCGGAAGTGCACACGGCCGCCAATTACACGTGTTACCGACTGCGAAGAGAAGGCGGTTATTCAGCGCTTGAGATAGAAGCATTCGCAAAACGTTTTACGCCGCTCGCTCAGGAGCGCGATGTTTACGTCTACTTGAAACACGAGGACGAGCCGACAGGCGCACTCAACGCAGCTGAACTGGTCGCCCGAGTGAATGAGGGCAGCGGTTGATGCAGGCGGCAGGGAGAGAGGGCCTCACAGTTGATTTTCGACCCCGTCGTTTTCTAACCAATGGGCATCTGCAGACCATCGCGGGCAATTATTTTGCACGGGTCAACATTCTGCCGCCGCCTGAAGAACAATCAGTTGAAGTCTCACGAGCCTCGCAGAACCAGATTGCTAGCCAAGTTCTCTGTCATTGTCATTGGCAGCCAGAAGAGGTTCGTGCAGGTCGGCCAACCGCCATTATTGTGCACGGGTTGGAAGGTTCATCGAACTCCCAATACGTCATTGGTAACTCGAACAAACTATGGCGCGAGGGATGCAACATCGTGAGGATGAACATGCGCAACTGTGGCGGCACAGAGGCGCTGACTCCTACGCTTTATCACTCGGGCCTGTCGAACGATGTACTTGCTGTGATGAACCATTTTGTTGCGAAGTATGGACTGCGTTCAGTGTCACTCATTGGCTATTCGATGGGGGGGAACCTCGTCCTTAAGGTCGCTGGCGAACTTGGCAGTGACGCGTCTGACGTCCTTCATTCTGTGATCGGAGTGTCGCCCGCCGTCGATCTCGGGCCTTCGGCCGATGCGCTGCATCTTCCGATGAACAGGCTCTACGAAATGAAGTTCCTTCGTGCGCTGCTGCGACGTTTCAGGCGCAAAGCGATACTCTTTCCCCGAGCCTACGACCGCAATCGTGCGACAGGGATTCACTCGCTCCGCGAATTTGACGATCGCATCACGGCGCTCTACTCCGGTTTCTCCGGCGCAGATGACTACTACCATCGCGCAGCTGCGGCTCGCGTCATCGATCGTATCGTTGTGCCGACGCTGATCCTCCATGCACTCGACGACCCATTTATTCGCTTGACTGAAAAGACCAGAGAAACGATTAAAGCGAATCCGCACATTACTCTGCTGGAGAGCGAGCATGGAGGCCACTGCGCCTTTCTCAGTGACTCCGATGAAGCCACTGGGTACGATGGTTACTGGGCAGAACATACCCTGCTGCGCTTTCTTCTGGCTCACGCCTGAGACTTCCCGACCGAGGCTGTTTTTCGTAAGGCGCGGGTTTGCCGTTCGTGACGCTAAGATAGTTGAGATGCTCTCAGAATGGTCCGCTGAATGTTCTCCACACGATCCTGTACTTGTGGTGCCTTGGTCTGATCCATCGGACAGCACGGGCAATCGGAGATTCATCGATCTGCGTGAAAATCCTTATGACCTTGATCATCTGCCCGAGGCTGAACAGTATCCTCCGCTAATGCATGCGCTACGCGCCCTCAACGGAGCCCGCTCACCTGTCTTTACGGCGAAGTGCGATGCCTGGCGGCTAGACCCGGAAGAACTCGACGCCCTTCGACTGAACCTTGGCATTAATGACGACGAAGGAGCGGAAGGGTTCGCAAGTTACATCGATGTTCTCTGGCGCGAGCGTTCGCGATTCGCATCGTTTCATCTCCAGGAACAGATGTTGCATCGGCTTACGCGACAAGCTTCGTCGCTGGAATATCACTACGCGATGCTTGATTGCATCCTTCGTCCGGCAGTGATCGATTTCACGGGCCCGCAGGAGGGTTTTGCAATCACCTTATATGTCAAAGCTGCGGGCCACGATGCCCGCGCCGCGGAAGAACACTGGGCATCGACGCTGGAGGGCGTTGTCGCGCTCTTCCGAGGCAAAGATCTTGGCTTCACATGACGTCAGCGCGGGTCCGGACCTGCTACTCCCTTGTCCTTGTCACTCCCGTTACAATGGATTCAGTCCACAACGAGGGGCGAGTAGCTCAATTGGATAGAGCATCAGCCTTCTAAGCTGACGGTTGCAGGTTCGATCCCTGCCTCGCTCACCACCCCTGATTCATTCCTCTCAAGCCTTAGGCTTCCATGAAAACGTCTTCGCGCGAGACCTTGCAGCGGTCCCCGCCATTCTTGTGTCCAGTTGCATGCCAGATCGCCGCAAGCGCAATCAAACTAAGCGCAAGAATGCAGACACCGTTCCACGCCCAATGAACCCACGCTATCGTTGCAAGCGCCGACCCCGCCGCCGCTCCGGTGAAATAGATCGTCATGTAAACCGTGTTCAGCCTGCTGCGAGCCGAGGGATCAAGTCCAAAGATGCGGGTCTGGTTCGCCACCTGCGTCATCTGCGCACCCATATCAAGCACGATGACGCCGACAACGAGTGCGACAAGGTGAAATGCCGTCGAGCGATGTGCAGCCTCCTCACCCCACAACAGAAAATAAGAGCCCGCGAGAAGTGCCATCCCGAGCGATATGACGTAGCGCGAGCCATGTTTGTCGGCGAGTCGTCCTGCGAGAGGAGCAACCATCGCTCCGGCCGCACCCACAACACCGAAAGTCCCCGCCACACCCGGCCCCAGCTCATAGTGCCGATTCAGCAGGAAAGCCAGCGTCGTCCAGAAACAACTGAACGATGCAAAAACCAACGCTCCGATGATCGAGGACTCGCGCAACAGCGGTTGCGTGCGAAACAGCGTCCACAGCGACTTCATCGCATCGCTGTAGTGCAGTTTCTGTTTTGGAGGCAGCCTGGGCATCACCTTTTTCAACAGAGGCACAAAGGCTGCATTCATCACAGACGCAACAACAAATACCCAGCGCCAGCCGTGAATCTTACTAACCCAGCCCGCAAAAGTACGCGCCAGCAAGATCCCGAGCAGCAAGCCGGTCATCACGGTCCCTATGGCGCGGCCTCGCTGCTCATGGGAGACCAGGTCCGGCGCAATCGGCAGCGCGACATGCGTAACGGAAGCCAACATACCGATCAGCACGCTGCCAGCGATTAGCAGATTAATACCAGGCGAAGCCGCTACCAGCAACAATCCAATCGCCACAGCTCCATACATCCGCATCATCAGCGCGCGACGTTCCAACACATCACCTAGCGGAACGAAAAACAAGAGGCCTATGGCATAACCGATCTGTGTTGCCACCGCGACGAAACCAGTGCGCCCAGCCGTAACACCATACGTGCGGCCCATCTCGAGCAGCAACGGCTGGTTATAGTACATCGTCGATACCCCAACCGCACAGGCAAGTCCCAGGAAAGGCAACGGAGCGTGAGGCGCGGGCTTTTGGGAAGTGGTCATACCAGAGAGAGGCTTTCACTAGTGTAGCCTCTCTCAATTCCCACAGTGCATCTCGGTAGTTGTGAGCGCTAGAATTTGCCGAGGGTAAGTTTCGCGATCGTCGCGAGCTGCATAAAAGAGGTTCCTTCATAAATCTTGCCGATCTTCGCATCTCGATAGAACTTTTCTACGGGATATTCCTTCACAAAGCCCGCCCCTCCATAAATCTCAACCGCCAGGCTCGCCACGCGCTCGGCGACATGCGACGCGAAATACTTACACATCGCCGCCTCCTTCAGAAATTCGAGCTTCGCATCCTTCAGCCGCGCCGCGTTATAAACCATCAGCCTTGCTGCTTCAATCTCAGTAGCCATCTCCGCCAATTGAAACTGCATCGCCTGAAACTCAACCAGCGCCCTGCCAAACTGCTTGCGCTCCTTCGCCCACTTGGCCGCATACCCCCACGCTCCTGCAGCCAGTCCAAGCATCTGCGCGCCAATACCTATACGGCCCTCATTCAGAGTCTCAATCGCAATCTTGTAGCCTTTGCCTGGCTCACCCAAAACCTGTGCAGCAGGAATAACGCAGTCATTAAATACAAGCTCACATGTACTCGAGGCACGAATACCGAGCTTGTCTTCTTTCTTGCCAAGCGTGAATCCTGGCGCACCTTTCTCAACCAGAAAAGCCGTAATCCCTTTGTAACCAGCCGCAGGATCGAGCGTCGCAAAAACGATAAAGAGTCCGGACTCCTTCGCATTAGTAATCCAGAGCTTCTGGCCATTCAGCACGTAGGCGTCGCCGCGCCTCGTCGCGCGCATTTGCAGCGCAAACGCATCAGAACCCGATCCTGCTTCGCTCAACGCATAAGAACCGACAGTACCACTTGCAAGTTGCGAGAGATATTTTTTCTTCTGCTCTTCCGTCGCCCATCGAACCAGTGCATTAACGCAAAGCGTGTTCTGCACGTCGACCATCACGCCCACTGCAGGATCAACCGCGGAGATCTCCTCAACCGCAAGAATCGCATTGAAAAAACTCCCGCCCGCTCCTCCATACTCTTCGGGAACCTCAATGCCCATCAGACCAAGCTGAAAGAGTTTCTGAACAAGAGCTGAATCCATCTGCTGTGATTCATCCATGCCACGCACGAGCGGGCCAATCTGCTCAACCGCGAAGCGTCTCACCGTATCGCGAAATATCTGTTCCTCTTCACTAAGCTGCGTCAACGCCGAACCGGCACACTGCGACATCCACTCACCTCGATATTCTTTTCGAAAGGCGAGTCTAGCATTTTGAAGTCGTAACTGAATAGCGGTTCAGTTTACCGGGCAGCCTTCACCAGTCGCCCACGTCGGCTTACGATCGTCAGCTTTTCTGTATTGAGAATCTTCCGCGCCTGCTCCTTCGCATGCTTTGCCCAGGGACCGACAGGATCAAGCCGCACATAAGAAAGCCAGTGCCGCAACGCCCGCCGTCGTTGGCCCTGTCGTTCATATGCCAGTGCGAGATTGTAGTGAGCATCCGCATAGTGCGGCACCAACGCAACAGCTTTCTGATATGCAACCGTCGCTTCGGTCAGCCGCTGCATCTCATCAAGCACGTTCCCCAAATCGAAAAACGCCAGCGCATACTCCGGGTCGGCAATCGTCGCCCTGCGATAGTGCTCTTCCGCCAGTTCGAAACGCCTCATATTGTAGTGAATTGTCCCGAGATTAATCAGAGCAGGTGCATGTTCGGAGCGAATCGCAAGAATTGCCTGATAGATCTCCATCGCTTGCGAAAGCGTGGCAGCGTTCTCCTCCAACTGCACCGCGCGCAGAAACATATCCTGAATCTCTGCAGCCTTTCTCGCCGGCGTCTCCGCACTGACACTCAGCACGCCCATTTGACGCGCAGGCGAAGTATCAAAATCAAAAGCAAGCTGTTGCGTCAGCGGATCAACGAGCGCGCCGCGATGCCTGAAGCTAAGCCGCGATCCGCGAGGTACAAAGCTTGCTTCCTTTAGCGGATTGCGCATTCCTGCCACGCGCTGCATTGCATCAACAGACGCTCGAATGCTTTTGGCAGAGATGCGGTTGTTCGCCTGCAGGTCGCGGAGTTTCCGCAACTGCCCAAGAGCTTCAAAGGAATAATATTCGCTGAAGGTTATCAATCCGACCCGCTCCCATGCCAGAAGCTGGCGTGCATGCAGGTGAAGAATCCGGATTACGTCTTGACGGCTATATCGGGTCACTGTGTGTCTCGCGTGGCACCGTCTCAGAGAATCAGTACGGCAGACTCTTTCTGGAGTATGCCCTCGCAAGCCACGTCAATCAAGACCATTCGGCTTCAGGAGTATTAAATAGCCGTGGATAACACGTACCAAATCTGGTTCGCTGGTTTGGAAACCAGCTTCCGCCGTCGTTATTCCGCCCGTAACGCCTGCGATAGCTCGACCGAAGCCGCTCTCCGCGCCGGCAATAGGCAGGCGGCGATCGTCAACAGCAACAGCACAATCGCTGCCAGTCCGAGCGTCAATGGGTCGAGCGCCTGTACCCCGAAAAGGAACGTCTGGAGAGTATGCGCCGCAGCCCATGCTCCCGCCAGTCCGATCGCGCAACCAAACAACGCAAGCTTCACTCCCGAGCCAATCACCAGGCCAACGATTCCCACACGCTGAGAGCCTAATGCCATGCGAATCGCCATCTCCTGCACGCGCAATGCCACCGAGAACGCGATCACGCTATAGATTCCAAGAATAGCCAGCAATACTGCAATCGCCGCAAACGAAGAAATCAGCGCCGTATTGAACCGCCGCGGCGCCTCCGTCTCTGAGATCGCATGCTCCATCGTCTGCACCTGCGTCAGCGGCAACTGCGCATCGATCTGCCGTACCGTCGTGCGCAACGCATTCTGCATCTGCTCAGGAGCCATCGCCGTTCGCAGCGCAATATAGCCACCGTTTCCATTTAAATCGGTTGGTGAAGCCAACGATCCGGCCATCGCCTCCGCCTGGGAAACCGTCGTATAGTATTGCTTCTTGTCCTCCACGTCTGGAGAGTTTTCCTTCACATCCTCAACCTCGCCGACCACAAGAGCCCACGGGGTCTGCATCGCAGGCGTACCTATTCGTATCCGCTTGCCGATAGGGTCTTGCCCCGGCCATGCATGCTCAGCAAGTTTGCGATTCACAACGACGACAAGCTGCGATCCCTCCTTGTCGTCTGCGGTCAGGTAGCGCCCACGAACCAGAGGCACTCCCATCGCCTGTAAGTAATCGCCCTCAATCTGAACAATCGTGGCAAGTTCCAGACCGCTATCCTTTGGCGGCACATAGCCCTCCGCCACAAACACGCTGTTCGAATTATTCCCGGCTGCCGGAAGGAATGAGGTTACCCCTGCGCTCTGAACCCCCGGCAGCTCCTGCATTCGTCTTTCCAGCTCATGGTTGAACTCATTCACCGCAGACTGGGTCCCGTACTTCTCCCGCGGTAGATTGTACGCAGCCACGAGCGTATGGTCAGGCCGGTATCCCAGATCCACCTGCCGCATCTTCTCAAAGCTTCGCAGCAACAATCCCGAAGCCGCGAGCAAAACCATCGCAACCGCAATCTCCCCAACCACCAGCGCCGACCGCAGCCGAGCGTGTCCGCCTGCAGTGCCTGTGCGTCCACCTTCCTTCAACGTGTCGTTCACGTTCGTCCGAATCGCCGCAAACGCGGGCGCTAGCCCGCACACCACTCCGGTCAAGACCGCGAGCGCGAGTGCAAAAACAACCACTTGCCAATCCAATCCAATCTCGTTGATGCGCGGCAGGGTCTCCGGCAGCAGCTTGATCCCAACTCGCAACGCAATCCACGCAAGCAGAAGCCCAGACACACCTCCAGTCACGCTCAGCACGAGACTCTCCAACACCATTTGCCGCAGCAAAGCTGAGCTGCTCGCTCCGAGCGCCAGCCGCACCGCAATCTCTCTCCGGTTTCGAATCGCACGCACCAGCAAAAGCCCCGCAAGATTCGCGCAAGCGATCAACAACACAACCGTAACCGCAAGAAACAGGGTCCGCACCAGTGGCCGTGCCGACTCAACGGTCTCTTCGTGGAGCGGTCTCACAACAGGATGCATACTCAGCCCAGCCATAAACGCCGGATAATTCCGTATCGTCTCCTTCGCCACTCCTTCCGCATCGCTCACAGCCTGCGCCTCGGTTACACCTGGCTTCAACCGACCCACCATGCTGTAGCTCCAATTCGCTCCACTGCTCGGCTCAAGTTCGCCTTTCGTAAAGCTGATCGGCACCCAAAGTTCGCTTCGGTTCAGATGGCCCGGCTGTAGTGGAAACTCAAAGTTGCGAGGCATCACGCCGATCACTACATATGGCTTGCGGTCGAGAAGAATCTTTTTGCCAAGAATGTTCGCATCAGCCTGAAAGCGGTTCTGCCAGGTCGAATAACTTAGCACCACCACCTGCTGATGCTGGTCGTCCTCTGCCTGCGAAAATACGCGTCCCATCAACGGCTCAACCACCAACGCAGGCAACACGCCTCCGCTCATTCGGGTGGCGTTAACAATCGCAGGCTCTCCCACGCCCGACAATTCAAACCCCGCTCCTTGATATCCGCCAAGACTCGTAAAGCTGTGCGTATCTCGCGTGTAGTTCCGGATATCCGGCACCGTCACCCCTGCTTCGCCATTTCCGCCGACCTGCGCACCTTGGAGAACGTCCCCCAGCACCATCAAGCGGTCCGGCTCTTTGAATGGCAGCGGACGGAGCAGCACGGCCTCTACGATCGAAAAGATCGCCGTCGTCGCGCCAATCCCCAACGCCAGCATCAACACCGCGGTAAGCGCAAATCCGGGCGAATTCAACAGACGGCGGACGACAATCTTCAAATCGCGAGACAAGGTCAGCATGGGGGAAATCCTCACTCAATTATTTGCCAAGGCTATTTGCAATTTCCAAGCCACACGGATTTGCCGCAACTCCATGCAAAGTCAGCTATTTGCCCCCGCCACGGACATCGCCACTGTCCGAAATTGTTGCGAGCTGTTCACAAATGGACACGATTCAATCAACACACTCGCTAAGATCGCTCCGGACCATGCGATGAATCAAGGTATCCCCCGCCTCTACCCGTTCACTTATTCCATGAGATGACGCGCCAGGTCTTCGCGCAGGTCACCTGGTCCATCATCGCCGAAGTTCAACTAAGCCGCGTTCGCAACGCAGTCTCATAGCCAGCGTACACTCGATCGAAAACAGCATCCCAGCTGCAACCCAGCGCATACTCCCGAGCCTCCGACCGCATCGCATCAAGGCGCGCTCTATCTCTCACCAACTCTGCCACCGCATTCGTAAAATGATCATCTTCAGTTACAAATCCCGTCGTTCCATCCCGCACAATAAACTTCGGCCCGCCGTCTGGAGTCACCACCGCAGGAATCCCACTCGCCAGCGCCTCCAAAACAACATTCCCAAACGTATCCGTATGCGATGGAAACACCAGCACATCCATATTCGCGTAAGCCTCTGCAAGCGCCTGCCCTCGTAAGACACCGGCAAACTCCGCCCTCTTTAACTCTCTCCGCAGCTCCGCCTCATCGTTCCCGTGCCCCACAATCAGAAAGCGAACGCCGCCTCCCAAACCCATTCCCTCCAGCTCCCTATCCACCCTCGCCAGCAGCGAAACGTTCTTCTCTACCGAAAGCCGTCCCACATATCCCAGAACGACACATCTGTCATCAGTCCCTCGCGTTCGATGCGCAGGCGAAAACCACTCCGTGTCGACACCGCGCCGCATCAGAAAACAAGGCCTGCTCGTCGCCCTTTCCAGCATCCGGCACAATTCCTCGTTCGGAGCGAATAGAACCTTCGCCATTTGGTAGAACCGTGAAGTTCCCCAAAGCACCCCAGCCTCCACCCCTCGCTCAATCGCAGTCCCGCGGTTCTGCGCCATGCGTCGCGTCAGCCAACCCATTCTCCGTGCAGCATACTCATGAATATTCGTATGCCATGAGGCCGCCAGCGGCACTCCCATCTCCCACGCAAAGTAAGCCCCAAACATCCCCAACTCACTCGGCCCCGTAATGTGAATCATATCCGGCTGAAACCGCTCCAGCTCCCGCCGTATCACCGCGCCGTGCCGCCAGAACAACATGTCGAATCGAAGGTCCTTCTCCATCCGCACGGAACTTCGGCTCCGGCCCAGCTCCAGTGTCCGCAACCCACCCGCCTGCTCGAACGCCGGCTCCCGCATCCCTGCACGTACACACAAAAACGGCAGCCCATACCGCTCCGCGTAAGCCAAAAAATTTCGGCTCGTATGTGCCACGCCATTCACTTCATGGAAGGAATCCGGAAAGTAGGCAACACGCGGCACCCGCATCGCTCTAGACTACCCCGCGCCATCCCCCGCGAGAACCGGGAAACTCAACCCTCAAAACTCGAAGTCACAGCCTAAGCGTCCTGCTTCGCCAACGTAGCCCGCATCTCGCCTCGGTTGTTCCAGGCCAGCCGTAATCCGCCCGAAACGGGCGCCGCACCCATCATCCGAACCAGGCTCAGTGCCGCCTGGCAAAGCGCAGGAGCATGTCCCGTCGTCCAAAGCTCCGTCAGCGGCCGCATCACGCCCTCAGCATCCGGATGGTACACCCGCTCATCCCATTGCCGCGATCCCTCCGGAAAATCCGGATAATTCCGGACCGCTGCCAGCGTTGATTGCAGAATTCTATGTTTCCACGGCTCCGCATATTGCGGCATAAAGAGCACATGGCTCTGCCGCTCGCGCCTCACCTCATGCACAAACTCCGTAAAGCTCTTCGCCTGGGTCAGATTCACATTCGCATTCGGCTCCAGACCATGCCGATCGCCACCGCTGATCACCAGCTGGTTCCATTTGCCGGCCAGCGTCGATGTCTCGCGATTTTCTCTCCAGTCACGCAGGCCATTCAACTCCAGCGCGTGAACATACTGCCCATTCACCGCCAGAAATTCATTCACCAGAACCTCATGCTTCTCTTTTCCCACGCGATACAAATCCCAAATCGGATGGTTGAACACAATCAACACGCCCGGCAGTTCATCCAGCTCCGCCAGCATCTGAGTTAGCATCTTCGGCGAGCGCGTCTCCACTGGCATCGCCGTAAACTCCGCGAACCGTTCCATCCACATCGAACCCATCGAACTTGGCAGGTTATGAATCCCCAGGTGAAACGCCGTTGCCCCAAACGGAACCGTCCACTCCACCGACACCGGAATATGCCGCGAAGCCGCCACCGTGCGAAGCAGCATCGGCGCCTGAATATCGTCATGATCGGTCAGCGACACCAGACCCGCAATCTGCAGCTTCTCTTCAATCTGCCGTCGCTCCAGATCGAACGCCAGGCTTGGCGTCAACGGTGGAGTCCAGTAGCTCTTCGCATAGTTCGGATTGATTCCCGTCATTCGTTTGCAGCGACGCTCCGCCCAGCGCATCACCGGCTGCAGCACATTCCAGTCCTTCGAAAGCTCCGAAATAAAGTCCAGAGTCTCTTTCGACTGGTTTGTGTGGCTATGCAGCGACACTCCCGTTGCGAATCCCTCCGCCGCCTTCGGTTCGCGCCACAGATACGAGATGCTGGACTGACCCATCGTCCACCCCCTTCAGGCTTCTGTCGTGGTCAGTATGGGGGCCTTACGTGACGGCCATGTAACTGCACCAAGAATGGAGCTTCAATATCCGTAACTTCCGTTACTGCAATGATTCCCCAGAGCCGTCTATGAGAAACTCTTTCACAGCCCTCTCGCTGCCTTTGACAGGTCGCAAAAAAGGAGGCCCATGCCCGATCCAGCCGTTCCCACCCCCTACCTCACTATCGAAATCGACTGTACAGACAACCAGGCTATTGTTCATCTGCATGGGTACCTCGTCTCTGGGCTCACAGACGTCCTTTCCGCCAGAGTTCGCCCGTTGATCCCCGACATCAAGCGAATTGTCCTCGACCTGTCGGATCTCAAACGCATGGACAGCATGGGTCTCGGCACTGTCGTCTGGCTCTATACCTCAGCCCGCGCGGCAGGTTGCGACTTGCTGCTCCTTAACATTGGCAAACGCATTCGCGAGCTCCTTGGTCTCACCAATCTCCTGGACGTCTTCACCATCATCGGCGAACACGGCGTAAGGCTCTGATGGTCAAATCCGCAGTAGCGCTTTACCGGGTCTTCGCGATATCCGGCCCCAGAATCACCTCGGCGCTCGGAGCCTGCAGCGAAGTCAATCCTTCACCACTCTCCAGCCGTCTTTGAATACGCTCATACTCAGAATCAAGATGCTCCTGCAGTCCCGCCTTCAGAATCGCAAAGGCATCCTCCGGAGTATCCGCAAACTTGAACAGCTCCAGATCGCTCATCGCAATTGCGCCCTTATCCGCCAGCAGCTCGAGGTTGATGACGTTCTTCCAATAATCAGATCCGTAAATGACAACTGTAATTGTCTTCGCCAGTTTTTTCGTCTGCGCAAGCGTCAGTAACTCGAACATCTCATCGAGCGTTCCAAATCCACCCGGAAACACCACCAGTGCCTTCGCCAGATAGGCAAACCAGTATTTCCGCATAAAGAAGTAGTGAAAATCAAAACTCAGCTCCGGCGTGATGTACGGATTCGGATGCTGCTCGAACGGCAGCTGAATATTCAACCCGATCGTCTTCGCTCCAACCTCGGCCGCCCCGCGATTCGCTGCCTCCATAATCCCTGGCCCGCCACCTGAAGTCACCACGAACCGATGTCGGCGCCCGGGCAGCGTCTTCGACCACGAACCCACCATCCCCGCAAGCTTGCGCGCATCCTCGTAATACCGGGCCATCTCCACCGCAGCCTCGGCCCGCTTTAGTTGAAGTCCCGTCGCCTCGCCGCTCTCAACTTCTTTTGGTGTCGCGGGCTGTTCATGGTCCGGAGCAGGCTGGCACGAACCTGTATTCGCCAGCAGCTCCAGCTCGGCGCTAGCCACATCCAGTGCCCGAAACCGGGCCGACCCGAAGAATACAACCGTGTCCTGAATCCGCTCGCGCCGAAACCGAGACATCGGCTCCGCATACTCCGCCATGATCCGCAGCGGCCTCCCTTCGGGCGAGTTCAGAAACTCCGGGTTCTCATAGGCAAGCAAAGGATCGTCATGAATCTCATGGTCCGCCTGCTCGTTCGTTTCCTCTAAGGCCTTCTTACCCACGGTAGTCGCGATAGTGCACCGCCTCCGAGATTCCAATCCAGATATCGAGCAGCCCTAGTCCTGAGATGATTCCTCGCACTGCGCCATTATGAAGCACAGTGGCAAGCCACGGACGCGCCAGAATGAACTCGTTCCTATCCCAGATCCGGGTCCACCACGGCAGCACCATCACCAGCACGCCCAGGTATACACAGAAAAGCACCAGCACAAAGAGCGACAGTCGCTGCAACCATACCGGCGCTAATCTTCTTGTCGGCGCAGTGCCGTTCTCGGGCGCCTGCTCAACCGCAGGTACAGGGCTTAGATCAATTTGTGGCTGTCCCGACATCAAACTCCATAGTTCAACCGCTCAAACGCTCCGCCGAAAAATCCCGGAGGCCGAAAAAACTCTCAGAATTGACAGTAGCAGAGCCATCTTCGGTTGTCTCTCCAACCGAAGCACCACATCCGGCACATCATTCATTTTGGAAGACTTGACAGTCCCTGCGGAGCACGTGTCTCGTGCGGAAAATCCAGCCGCAGATCATAGGTCGATCCCGCTCCCGTCACCTTAATCGGCAGCTCCACACCAGCTCCGTTCTTCTTCAACAACTTGTCGAACGGCCCCAGCAACAAACTCTTCCACCCCGTAGTCATCTGCGAAGCTGTAGCTTCGGTTCGCACCTTCCCCCGAAAATCAAACGTACTACCCACAAGTTGAACCTTCCCATCCATCGACATCTGCGCCCCCGGTATCGCAAACTTCAGCTCGCTGATATCGACTACAGCATTTGTCTGCGAAAACCTGCCTGACGCCGACGCGCCCACCACTTCGGCGTCCTTTGCATTCGCAAGCTTCGGCTTTCCCTTCGCCCGTTCGCTCATCGCATCCAGTTGCTGCTGCATCTTGGCATCGTTCAAAAACGCATCTCGAACCGCAAACGTCCCATCGAGTCGCATCTTCCGCGAAACACTCACCGGCCCTGGTGGTAACACAAAATGCACTCTCGTCGCCAAAGCCCCACGCATCAAGGTAGGCTTACTCTTCATCGCTAGCGTCAACATATCCTCAACTCGCGCATGTTCCATCTCCACATGCAAGTCAGTGTTGTGCCCGGGCGCCGCAATCGATCGCGTCACCGCCCCGCTCGCAGTCAACACCGACCGCCCCACACGTGCCTTCACCTCTTCCAACGTCGTATCTCCGTTCGTTCCATCCACTACCGCCTTGAAATCCGCATGCAGCGGCAGCGCATGATCGCTCACATCCAGTCGAAACGCCGGCACCTCCGCCGCTCCTTCCACGTCAATCTCACCCAGAGTCCCGCCAAACCTTCCCGTCGAGGCCAGAATCCCTGCGATCCCATGAATCGAAGACAAATCCGCATTAGTAAACTCGTAAGTACCATCCAACGCTGTATCTCTCGGCTCATCTCCCTGCCAAGGCCCAAAGTGTCCCACCGAATGAACATCTCCCACCGGCTTTGGGTTCCTCACCGTCGCCTCATAATTAAAAGGCTTCTTCGCGCCGACATCCTTCAACACCAGGCTGCTGATATCGAACTCGAGCGGCAGCTTTCCTGGCTGGCTCGTCTCAATCACGACCTTCGCATCTGTGCACGCAATCGTATCCACGACGATCCCTATCACGGGCTGCTTTTTCTTCGTAGGATCATCCGCCACCTGCGCTCCACGCAACTCCTTCGGTGGAATATTAATCGCAAGCCCTCTTACATTCACCGAAACCACTCGCGTCGTAGGTCGCAGCAGCTCTCTCCACCCCGTTGAAAACGCGAAATGATCCACCACCAGCATCGGCGGGGCGTTCGCCCGGGAATCACGCTTTGTAGGTCCCGCAAGATAAAGAATCCGCAACCCACCACCGGTCACAATCACGCCACGCCGCAAGGAAACGTTTAGTCGGTCCAGTTCCACCGGCGAATGAAAGCGAGCCGAAAGCGTCTCAACGACTTTTCGACGCAGCAGAGGCTCCACATGCCTCAAACCCCAATCCACCATCAACGCTCCCACAAAGGCCACTACCAGCGACGTCGTTACTACCCACAAAAACCATCGCCGCCTCCACCAGCGTGGACGCTGCACGATCATCGCGGGGTCCGTGCATGTCTCGCCCAAAGCGTCTCCTAAGCTCGTAAGACGCAAAAACCGAGACAAAAGCTCTTACACCCGCGCAAATAACCGCCGCTCACCTGAGAGCAAAGATTTTCTACTCCCTACAACTATTCCCCGGACTTCAGACCCGAGCCCCAAGCCCACTCCGCAACCTCTTCCAGTCCTCGCTCGAAAACATCCTCGGCCCAGCCTCGATCAGCCGCGGCATCATATTAAACACCGCGACCCGAGTCCACGGCTTTCCATCCCGCATCCGAAAGCCCTTCTCATTCAGATCGCTCACAATGCTTGAGTAAGAAAAGTCTTGCCCTAGCAGCTCCATCATCAGCATCATCGCCTGATTCTCCGCCGGCTCTACCTCGAGCCGCTGGCAATCATCCGAGATTCTCAGCCCATACGGAATCTCCTCGTTATAAGCTCCCTCTGTCGGTGCCTCCCCATCCGGCAGCTCTCTTCGCCACTCGATTGAGACCATCTGCCAGCCAGCTGCCGTCCTCTGTCCGAGGATTTCTGGACTAAACGGCCCCGAGATCACATCACGAATCCGCTCAAAATAAGCCATCACCAGCCTCCCAGTGTGCTTCTGTTTCTCCTTCAAGTGGCAATTCGCTTGCCAAAAGAACCGCCAATCTCCAAATCGTTCAAGTTCATGAAAGACATACAATTCCACCCCTCCGCAAAGTAAAGGAGTCAGCAACCGCACCGTCCAAATCCGCAAACTACTGTTCGCATTCGGACGCGGCTATGCTCAGCAGGCAATCGGAAGCCTATTGTCTCAAGCCAGGCGCGGTTGGCGGCTCTTCAAGTCCTCCAGTAGTCGTTCAATCTGGTCTTCCCGTTCAAGCGTCGAGAACCTGTCCTCCAGCGTCTCCGCTTCGAGAATGATATGGCCAGCCGCGTTTGTCGATTCCTTCCGCTGAATATTCGATCGCAACCGGTTCAGCGTCGCCGCCTTCTGCTGGCTTGACGCAATGTTTCGAGCTGCATTCGCCTTGCCCACAGTTCGCGCACGACGATTCTGAGCGATCAGCATCTCGCAAGCCGCGCTCGTCTCCTGCAGCTTCTGTTGAAGATTCGAAAACGCCGTGCGCAGGGTCTCCGTCTCAGCATTCTGATCTTCCAATTGCTGCGCAAACCCCGCCGCAAGCTGCTGACTGCTCAGACTCCGCTGCAGCGCCGCCCGCGCCAAATCGTCCTGCTGCTTCTGCACAGCAAGTTCCGCCTTACGATTCCACTGATTCACGGCGTCCTCATGTTCCTTCAGCTTTTTTTGCAGAAGATGCTGATCGGCAATCGCAATCGCTACCTGCGTCTTCACCTGGAGAAGCTGATTCTCCATATCCAGTACCAGCTGCTTCGCAAGCTTCTCTGGATCCTCCGCTTTCTCGATTAGGTCATTGATATTCGCTCGTAAGAGTGTTCCTACCCGTTCCAATAGTGCCATGATGAATCTCCTTTCGAAGAGATGCAGGAGGTGAGCGGCGCGATTACCAGCGTCGCCCGAAGATGCGGCCAAGTGCGACCAGCATCATGATTGTTAGAAAACCTCCTCCTGGAAACCAGTGCCGCCGATACCCGCGACCATAGCCGTAATACCCATAGGGGCCGTAGTACGGACGCCGCAGACGATAAGGGTTCCAAAAGGGACGAAAGAGAAGACGCGAGATCAGAGAAACTGCAACAAGAATCAGAATCGTTGGGATAAAAATAAGAGTGAACATAGATCCTTCTCGAGTTGTGCTTGCATTTCAAGTAAGTCCTGACTCACCGAAGCAAGCTCTCCGATGAGCCAGAACCAAACGAGGCAAACAAGAGTTAAGCCGAGCGCGCGTCCCCGTTCTCACGAGGCTTCATCGCCTTCACGTTCGTCATAAGCTCCTGCAGATTCATGCCCGACAAAGCCTCAAAGAGAGCCGGAACCTGCGCAGCGATCTTCGTCATCTCGCCGGTGATCTTGTTGGCTCCAGTCACGCCATCGTTGCCCGTCGAAACGATTGTGATCTTGTCTACCTTGCTCAGCGGCTCCGCCATAGCGCGAACGACATCCGCCATGTTCGTAATCAACTTGTCGACAACGGCAGCCTGCGTCCACTCCTGATAAGCCTCGGCCTTCACGTTCATTGCCTTGGCCTCAGCCTCACCCTTCTGGAAGATGATGTTCGCTTCGGCCTCGCCCTGCACCCGGATCGCAGCGGCGCGGCCCTCGGCCTCCATCGTCAAGCGAGCCTTCTCCGCGTTCGCAATATTCTCAATCCTCTGACGCTCGACTTCAGCTCCTTTCAGAACAGTGGCAATCAACTCCTTCTCATGACGCAGAATCTCAGCCTCCTGCACCTTGATCTGCTCCTGCTTCTCGACCTGCTGAACCTTAACCTGCTCAGCAATAACCTTCTGCTGCATCACATTCGTCTGCAGCTCATACGACTTGTCAGCCTGGGCCTCTTGGCGACGAGCAGCTTCAGTGAACTGCGCCTTCTGGATGTCGAGATCGCGCTGGGCCTCTGCCTGCTTACCGAGGGAAAGAGTCTCGGCAAGCACCCGCTCCTGATCGGCAGCGGCCTTCGCAACCGCGGCTTCACGCAGAGCAACCGCACGACGAATAGCAGTATCGCGTTCGGCCTCGGCAGCGGCTATCTCAGCGTCGCGGCGAATGCGCGCCACATCCGGTCGGCCCATATTCGTGATGTACTCGTTCTTGTCGCGAACCTCGCGAATCGTAAAGCTGATCACCTCGAGCCCCATTTTGCTCATGTCATCCATACAGGTGGACCGCATGCGCTCGGCCACCATCTCAGGCTCTTTCACAATCTGCTCAACCGTAAGCTGGCCGATAATCCCGCGCAGATGACCCTCCATCACCAAACGAATAAGCCCCTCGCGCTGATCAGGAGACTTCGTCAGAAATTGCTCCGCCGCAGTAAGAATCGACTCCTTATCCGAGCGAACTTTTATCTGCGCAACCGCTTCAACAGTAACCGCGACACCCTGCTTTGTATAAAGATCCTGCTGCGGAGCGACATCAAAGCTCATCAACTCCAGCGAGAGCTGACGCGAGTTCTCAACAACAGGAAAGATCACAGCGCCGCCGCCCTTGATGACGCGCGGACCGCGAAAACCGTAAACAATAATTGCTTCGTTAGGCCCGGCCTTGCGAAACATCTTGGCCAGCACAGTAGAAAGCGCCAGGATGGCAAGGACAAGCAAACCGCCAATGATAACGACCGAGTTCCACATATGATTCCTTTGTCCAGTCAAGGACTGCAGTGCGTGTAAGGTGCTTGCCGCAGAAGAGGCAAGGCGGGGGAGTGCCTCGGCAAGAGAGGCCGCCTGACGAAGATCGAATCCGGCGTTCACGGCAAACCGTCGCTGAGCTCATCCCAGCGGCGGACATACGCAATCCCGCGTTCATACCGAATCACCACAACTTCAACTCCGCGCTCGATCGACATTCCATCCTCGCTGCGAGCCGCAGCGGCCCGGCGAGCCCCTGTCTGCGAAAAAATAATCTCGCCAGTCCGGTTGCCGTCGCGAATCGCATCGCTCACGCTAGCCAGAACACCGGTCATCTCCGTATCCTCCGAGGCCAGGACACGCTCGCGTGGCAGCAACAGCTTGAAGAGGATCGCCCAAAGCAGCGAAGCGCCAACCACCCCGCCGACAGCTGATAGCAACAGAACAACCGGCACGACAAAGCCACTGTATCGATGCAGAAGATAGCCAACCCCGCCAAACCAGCACAGGAATGCCGTGATCGTAAAACCATTGACAGCCGAGATTCCCGAACCATGTTGATGAACGCCGCCATGGGCACCATAGTGAACATGCCCTCCATGTCCCATATGAACGCGGCCAAGATGCAGATGGCCAAAGCCTCCAACTAACGAGAGAATGCTCAGGACAAGGCCAACGACGAAACAGATGAGATAAAAGGTGTCCATATTATTTGGACCTCCGCGCACCAGCTGAATTCTTTGCAGGCAGCAAGTTCGCAACCGAACGCCCGAGAGGCGCAGTGGGTTCGGCACGAAGAACATGAAATAAACGGTCAAGCAACGCAGGCGTCTCAATGATCGCCTCAAGCAGCAGGAAACAACGCCGCGAATCGCTGTGATTTGCCAAAGCCAGTAGCGCCCGGTAAAGCGCAGGGTCGCGCCGGAAGCGTTCCGCGCCGCCAACCAGCCACAAATCAAGCTTGTCTTCTGCGCTTCGCAGATCCGACATTAGCTCCGGGTGATAACCCTCAGGATCGTCCACGAGATACCCGGGATGCACCTTGAAGAATTTCGCTAGCAGCAACCGCGTCGTATTCGTCAGATGAGGCCGCGCCCCGCTCTCAATCTGCGAAAGATAAGACTGGCTGATCGTTCCCCGGCTCGTCTTCCTGCCGTTGCCATTCTCCTGCTGAATAGCACGCACCAACTCCTGCTGCGTCATCGCACGACCAAGCCCACGCAGGTTCCCTTCCACCTCACGCAGATATCGAATTTTGTCGCTGAGCTTCATTGCTGTATTACAAATTGCGATAACAATATCGCAATTTGTAATATCAGTCAAGAACGATTGAACACCTGAATCCGCAACCCCAGAATCCGACTTCATGACATACTCAGACACACTGTGGGTAAAGTCTTCTAATCCTTGTCCTTGGGCGCGCAAAGGGCCGAGCTGATCGACCGAAAATCACAACCAATGCGAACTTCTGATTCAATCACCAAAACAGGTCTCACCCCAGATTGGGGGTTCCCGGGATTGCCTTCAAAAAAGACGCACACCCTCTTCGCTGGAGTCTTTTTGTTTTGTTCGAATTTGCCGGCGGTCGCACAAGCCACGCCAGTGAAGATTCAGCAGGCACTGAATCGAGCGACAAAAGATACTCCTGCGGTTGCACTCATAGTAGAAACAAAGACCGGACGCCTGCTCGCGGTAGAGAAATCACAGAACGCGGCAACACTTCGTAGCAGCCCGGGCTCCATCTTAAAACCGTTCTTCATACGAGGTGCGCTGGAGCAGAATCTCATCCGTCCCCAGACGACGGTCTTCTGCAGACACTCGCTGCATATCCTCGGGCGCAACCTCGAGTGCACACACCCACAAAGCAATGTAGCCTTCACCGCCGAAGAGGCACTCGCGTATTCCTGTAATACCTACTTCGCAGAGCTGGCGAATCGTTTCTCGCCTGCACAAGCCACCGAGATCCTGCAGTCATACGGATTGACGGCGGCTCCCCATCTCTTTCCAGTCGAAGCCGCGTCAACGTTACGAGCGCCAACCAACATGGAACAGAAACAACTCTTCGTCTTAGGCCTCACAGGAGTAGCAATAACACCAGCCCAGGTCGCCGTCGCCTACCGAAGACTCGCACTAAAACTGGCTGACTCACAATCACAGCCATCTGTACAAGCCGTTGAAGCAGGCATGACTCACTCTGTACGGTACGGAATGGCCCATGATGCCGCAGTTACCGACCTGCAAATCGCAGGAAAAACCGGAACCGCCAGCGACCCCGGTCAAGCAAGGACGCATGGATGGTTCGCCGGGATCGCAAAACATCAGGCGACCGAGATTGTCATCGTGATCTACTTGCCCCACGGCAACGGTGCGGATGCAGCACGCATGGCTCATCGCTTCTTGCTGGATTGGAAGGATCAGGCCCAGTGAACCAACCAGCACGTGCTCTTATCGCGGTACTGCTTGCAATGTTGAGCGTGGCCGCCGCGCTATCCGAATCGCCGGCTGCAAGCGCAACGCTTCTCACGGTCCGGCTTTTCTCCGTCCGAGAGGTCCAGAAAATCACAATCGCATCTCACAATGGTGCCGGGTGGATGCGCACTTGCATAGAGTGTCCAAAGCAGCCAGTTGAGAAAGTCATTCAGCTTGAAAATGGAAAAGACGGAATTCAACTCGCTTCTGGCAACACGGTCAAGCGCATCGAACTGAGCGGCTCCTTCACCATAAACGCCTCCGGTTCTGATCAGGGAGTGAACGCTATAGGTTCCTGGACGATCACATCCTCGCCTGGTGGGTTGCGAGTCCTGTTGTCCCTTCCCAGCGAAAACTACATCATCGCCGCATTAAATGGCGAAGCCTCGCCGGGCGAGTCACTGGAATCTCTGAAGGCAATGGCGGTTAGCGTACGAACGTTCGCACTGCTCAATAACAGTCGTCACGTAGCAGAAGGCTTCAGCCTTTGCGATAGCACCCATTGTCAGGCTTTGAGATTTGGGAAGCCGCGACCTGAAGTAGAGCTTGCAGTAAAAGAAACTGCAGGCGAAACCCTCTGGTCCGGTAGCCACAGGGCGCATATCTATTTCACACAACACTGCGGCGGTGTCACGGAGGCAGCACTGAATGTATGGCCTCGCGAGCAGGCGGCGTACCTCTCATCACATCAGGATCCATACTGCCTTCGGCGCTCCAGTGCCGCATGGAGTGCCCAGGTGAGCCTCGACCAGCTCAGTAAAATCTTTCAGCAGGAAGGGTGGCACACTCCCGTTTCATTGAATGACGTTCGCATTCTCAAGCGAACTTCCAGCGGACGGGTCAGCCTTCTCGAAGTCTCAGGCCCGGGAACCCGCGCTCCAATCTCGGCCAGTAGCTTTCGTTTCGCTGTGGATCGAGCGCTTGGCTGGAACCAGTTGCGCAGCAACTGGTATTCCGTCGAAGTCGCGCAAGGTGTTTTACATGTCGAGGGCAAGGGCTACGGACATGGAGTCGGCCTGTGTCAGGCTGGAGCTTCTGAGATGGCAGCCGAAGGCCACGACTACCACCAGATCCTGAACTTCTACTTCCCCGGCACTGTCACGCGAGTTGCGGCAAACGACAGGGGCTGGAAGAGTTTTCAGGGGACAGGCCTAACCCTGTTCTATGTCACACCGGGCGACTCACTGTTAGCGAAGGCGAATCGAGCATGGGCTCGGGCAAACTCGACCTTTCCGGTGAGCGTGTCCCTCCATCCCAAAGTCTATGCACTGCCGGCGTCGGAATTGTTTCGACAGACAACCGGAGAACCCGGTTGGGTGCTCGCTTCGACGCGAGGAAGCGATGTCTACCTACAGCCCTCAGCCATTCTCGAGAAAAATGGCGGAAGCGATAAAGTACTACTGCACGAATTTTTACACGTATTAGTCGAACACGAAGCCACTTCGCAGGTGCCGCTTTGGCTGCGTGAGGGACTGGTCGAGAGACTTGCCGAAGGAGAAGGCTACCCAAAACACGAGGCAGTCCCCAAGATGTCGATTACGGAGATAGAGGCCCCGCTAGCACATCCTTCCGACCCTGTTGCAGCACAACATGCACACATCGTGGCAGGACAGATGGCAGACAAGCTGCTGAAGAGGTACGGAATCACGACTGTAAGAGGTTGGCTGCGCGATGGAGTTCCCGCCAACATACTCGTGAGTCCTTGATGCCGTTCAGTCCGCTGCTTCGAGATAGTTCGCGGTGAGCGTGAGCACAAAGCACCATAGAAAAATATCCGCAGTGTAAGCAACACCAAGACGACCAAGCAGACTCACCGTTTCAACGGCCACTCCCTTGCCAGGCGTCCATCTCGCAAGTGCCCCGGTCAGTGCCATTCCTGCAAGACCAGCAACGACGACCACCAACCAATACTGCCAGTGTCGATAAACCTGGCGCGACTGTTTGAAGTTGATCCAACGTAAACCCGAGGCGCACATCTCAAGCGCAACAGGCAGCATAAAAGCTGCAAATGTCCATTGCGCCAGATCATAGAATTGCTCCTGCCAGACCAGCAAACGGGAGTAATTGAGAAAGTACCTCAGATCGGGAACCATCTTTGAGTTCCAGAACCCGGCGAACAAACCCTCTTTCTCTCTCAACTGGCCAATGAGATAAATAACAAGCAGCCAGCCTGTGACGAACACTACCAGGAGCAACATTCGCACTAATGCGGAAGTAGTGGGCCTTCGCAGCTCACTCACCGTCCTTGCATAGAGCCACAGCGCTCCTAATCCAATCAGCACCCCGGAGATGATGGAGAGCGTGAACTGCCAAACATGGGAATCGGGGATCTGGAGCCATAGCGCAGCCAGCAGCATTAAGCCGAGGTTTCCCATCCATTGCAGTATGAAAACCTTTGACATCTTCCCAGGCGCCGATCTGAGGTCTTTCAATAGGGATGCCATTAATGTTTCACCTCGGATATCGGAGCATTGACCTCAAGATGGAGTGCATCACTTGTTGCCTGCACGCCCGGTTGATACATTGGCTCAACATGCGCAGGACTGATGACGAAGCTGCCCGGATTGACGACTTTGAGCAGATAAAAAGATTCCTGTCTCCCGCTAAAGTCGGTCGCAAAGATTGCGGCACGATCATCATGGAACTCACGACGTGTGTACCAATAGCTCCAGCGGCCTGGTCGGTCAACAATTTTGTAGCTGTCCTCGTGTTCCAGAAACTCGGTACCCGCAGGAATTGGGTCTTCGAGCAGCAAATACTTAGCCGACGAACCATTGACCGCCAGATGCACCACAAGAATATCCCCGGATGCCACAGGTCCATTGAGTGGATCGAGACGGTAGACGATTTGACTATCCTTTTGCGTTGGCACCAACCTGAAGTAGTCGCGAGTGAGATTGAGCGACAGCGTTCCCTGTTGATAGAACTTCTGTTCCGTCGAGTAGTAGCTTCCCTGCGATGTCCAGTAGGCAACTCCGCTACCATGCTTTACTATCTCGACAGTATTTCGCAGCTGAAGCTTCTCGACAGGAACATCGATCTGAAGATCTACCCCGGCTGTCGCATCCGCTGAAGTGAAGTGACGCTTGCCGACGGAACTTCCATTCAGCAGGACATCAACATCGAAGTCTGCATTCAACTCCTGCGAAGCCGCAAGATAGTCGACCAGGCCGAAGAGCACCATGGCAGTCTGCTCCGTAGAATCCCACCAGTACCCACCGCTGCGATTCACCACCAGCCATTGCGCAGCCTGTCCAAGCAGCGGACTCTGAGGATCAGCTCGCGTAAGGAACCGCAATGCAAACGCCGTGCTCTCTGCATCGTTGTTGTAAGCGAGGTCGAGCAACGGATTGTAATTCGAAGGCCAGAAAGTAAGCGCACCGGCTCGGTGGGCTTTGCTCTCCAACAGTTTCGCAATTTCAGTTGCCCGCTTATCCGAACTGCGAAGCATCGTCAGCCCCGTAAGAGCCAGGCCCTCGGCAGAGAGATCGTTCTGTCGAGACCACAACACATCCAGCGAATCGTCAACCCCACGGGCTTCCGCCTCGCTCAGCGAATAAGCGACATAAGCGCGAAGCTCCGGCACCATTCGCGGATGCTGCGCAAGCTGCTTCTGCAGATAACCGATCCCGGAGTTGAGATGCTGATCGTCCCGCAGATACCCGGCATGCTTGGCCTTAGCCAGGCCGCTCACGACATAAGCTGTCATGAACACACGACTGTCGTCTTCTTTCCACCATCCCCAGCCGCCATCGTCATGTTGATAGTCGTTCAGCCGGTCGACTCCGGCCGCAATCTTCGCATTCAGATCCGCCGCATTCACGCGAGCAGAAATGTTCAACCTCTTTAAGGTCTCCGCAACAATGATGTTCGGCAAAAAGCTCGACATCGTCTGCTCGGTGCAGCCATAGGGATACGTCGTGAGGTAGTCGAGCGCAGAAAATAAACTTCCCGCAATCGACGGACTCACTTCCAAATGCATCCGATAAGCTGCCGTGTCCGTACTCGAGGGAAATTTGACCGTGGCACTGGCCTTGCCATCAGCTTCGCTGATCGCGCCCGTTCCGTTGATCGTCTGCGGAACGCCGACTGCTTCAACCGGAAATGAAATGTCGATGGCATCCGATTCCTCGTTCGTAAGTGCTTTGGCCAGCAGATGAGCATTGCCAATTTGCGACGCTTTCACGCGCCACAACACCGTCGCGTCACCTTTGCTGGGCACTGCCAACTCCTGTGCCGAACCGGCAATCGCATCAAGCCCCGTAATCTCAAGCGAAACACGCACTTGCTTTATCTGTGCCAGATAGTTATGAACGATCACAGGGACGGTCAGCTCGTCGCCTTTGCGCATGAAACGTGGCGAACCAATCCGCACAATAATATTCTTGCGAACGATGACGCGATTCACAGCCGAACCAGCCTTCGAATCAAGTGTGATCGCACGGACCGTAGTTCTCCATGTAGTCAACGAATCCGGGAAGGTCAGATTTACGCGAGCGTGCCCCTCAGCGTCGGTGTGCACGGACGGCGACCAGACAGCCGTATCGGGAAATGCCTTGCGAACCTTAGGTTGCACGTCGATTCCCGGCTTTACCTGCGCAAGTTGCGGCCGATATCGCGACTGCCGCTCTGCGAGCAGCGGCGACTTCGTACCCGCTTCGCCGCTGAAGTAATAGAGTAGCGAGGAGTCAACCGCTGCATAGACATAGCGATCCGGATAAAGGCGCTTCACCATGTCTCCGCTCAGGTCTGGACGGATAGAGTAAATCGCCTCATCCACAACACCAAAGCTGAAGTCAGCACTCACCGGCCTACCCGCAGAGTCGCGTGTAAATACATCGTAGGTTGCTACTTGGTCCGGCTGAAACACCTCCTTCACAGGAACGATCTCAACCTGCAGTTGTTCCTGCACTGGAGGCACCTTGATCTGCTTAGCCGTCTCGTACAGCTGATCATTCTTGAGAATAACCACCCCAACCTCAAGATTCGGCTGCGCCTCGCTGGTGATTGGCAGATCGAACGTCAGAGTTCGTCCCTCAGACGACATCACCTTCTTGAACTCAACCGAGTCGCCCGTTGCGACGACCAAGGCATGAAATCCCTCGACCTCGGAGAGAATGCTGACGTGCGCGGTGTCTCCAGGCGCATAGATCTTCTTATCGGTCACGATTTGCAAACCTCGCGAACCGTTGCCCCAATCCGCCTCACCGGCACCCATCACCCAGAACCAGCTCGTATCACTCACCACTCGTTGCTCGGGTGTAGTTGCTGTGGCCTCCACCTCAAAGCTTCCCGAAGCCTGCACCGGAATGTTCCCCAGCGCTTTCCCTGTCACGTCCGTCGTTACATCGATCGTCGCTCCTCTCGTGATTTGTGCTCCACCCGAGGTCCAGCGGCGCGAGAGCAGTTGCAAGTGAACCTGTGTCTGCACAGGTTTGCCATCGTAATCGACCGCCGTCACATCAAACTTCGCATTTTCACCGGAGCGGACCGCGTAACTCGATGGCTCAACGTGAATTCGAAAGCTCCCAATCGTCGCAAGAAAGTGTCCTCGCCCGGTGATCTCGCGGTTGGCCTCATCCGTAACACCTGCCTCAACCGTGTAATCCTGATCCTGTTTCTGCCGAGCCCCAGGATCGAACTGAGTCGGTACCGTGATCGTCAGCTTGCCAGTGGCATCTAGTCTTCCGGTCTTCTCCGATTGCTGATCGGCTCCGTAGCCAAGATAACTGCCTTCGTTTTCTCCCTCTTCTGTCGAGTCAGCTTGTCCTCCCTCGGCACCCTCTTCATCCCACCAGTAATGTGGCGAGTGATAAACCCGATACTTTACCTTCGCATTCGCAACCGGCTCGCCAAAGAAATAGCGGGAGTCGATAACCACCTGCATCGACTCACCCTGCAAAAGCCTCGCTTTAGCTGCGGAAACCCGTACTTGATACTCCGGCTTTCGATATTCCTCCACATGGAAGTCGCCCGAAATTCCGCTCTCGGATTCTCCAATACGAATGTTGTAGTATCCAAGACTCGCATTCGCCGCGAGTGTAAGGTCTCCTGCGATCGATCCGGAGGGCGAAACTGGCATCTCCTTATCAAACACGGGATGGTCCTGATCATCCGCGATCACAACATGCATCGTTCCGCTCTTCGGCAACTCCAGATGGTTATTCACGCGTTCCCGCAGAATCGCCTTCCAGTGCACGGTATGCCCGGGCCGGTACACAGGCCTGTCCGTATAAACATACGAAGCGTATCTATTATTTGATGATGCGCTGAATGCCCATGCGCCTGGCGTCACGACTGCAACTTCCTTCTCCGCTTTCGCAATCACCCAGATGTTGTCAATCTGCCGTTTGTCACTTGCCGCACGTAGCTCGGCGAGACCGTCGCTCCCAGTCTGTGCGCTCGCCAGTTCCTGCCTTTCGACACCCAGCCGCACCTCCGCTCCTGCAATCGGCGCGCCCGTACGACGGCTAACGCAGTAGGCAAGCACCGAACCGCTCGTCGTGCGCGTAACCAGCGCTATCTCGCTGACCATCAAAATCGTATAGGCCTTGTAGTGACCATCCGTCGCTTCCACCAGGTAAATCCCGGATGGTAAGGGATCGACCGGCAGAACCTGAGCGTCCGAAACAAACGTCGGAGGCATTTCCTGGCGCCATCGTGCCACTAACTGTTTGTCGTTGAGCAGTGGAATCTGCGCGAACTGTGCCGCTCCCACCACGCGGCTCCGCCGGGCAACATTAGACTGCCGTTCGCGAAGTACATCGCGGCTCTCCGGAGAATACTGACTGCGCAAAAACTGCCTCACCAAATACCAGAGGTGGTGCTTCCAGTCGTGAAACCTCTCCAGCCACGTCCTCTCATCTACCTGTTCTTTCGGGCCCCACGGAGATTCGTTTCCGAAGCCATGAAAATTCTTTAGGTTCACTAAGAACTTTTCAGGATCCTGAACTCGATAAATCCGAAACTCAAGCTCATCGACGTTGCGAGCATATAGGTGAATCTTCGGCTTTTCCTGCGGAGAGTAGGCTTTGCTCGTACTCAGATTAAAAGAGACAGGCCGATCAGCTCGCAGCGATGCGGGAGCCATCAGGGCCACCACCGCAACTGCGAAGATGGCAGCGGGTGGGCACCTCAGTTTCTGTCGCGCAGAATATTCCAACGGTACACTCCGAGAAAATTCGAATTCTCCGGCAACGGACGCCAGCGCGCGTCCGGATGATGCAGTAAATCTTCAACCGAAACCCGTCTTACTTCGCCCTTCGCCCGGCCGATAGGACCGGTATGATAAACAACCCAATCCGAATGCTGTCCGGCAACAATCATCGAATGATACGGTGAGTCCTGTTCAAGTTGGCGATAAAAAAGTAAATCTCCCGGTTGTGCAACTCCGAGCTCACGGCTCATGAAATGAGTATTCAGCATCATCAACGTCCGGGCATCGGCAAACTGCGCAAAACCGTCATCCTCCAGATCCGCAACGTGAAAGGCTCCGGGTCTCACCCGAAACAGTGCCGAACCCAAAGGGGTCTCTGGGTACTGATACTGCTGAACCGAAGGAGGCACCGCCATTCCTTCCGTGTCCGCCCCTGTGAGCCACTGATCATCATGTCTTCGAAGTGCCTCCCGATACGCATACCGAAGCAGCGCCGAACAATCACTGATCTCCGCCGGCAATCTCTCCGGCGCCAGCCGCGCCTCCCTCTCGGCAAGCATCGTAAACCAGCCCCGAAAGGCTCTCTGATCCTCCGCGGTATGCAGCCGCAAAAAGTCCGGTGTCCCATCCCCGTAACTATCCGTAGGGTCGAAGACGAAATCAATCGGGACGTTCACGCTTTGCCCCCGCCAGCGCAAACGCAACTGCGACTGGCCCGGCGAAACCGGAGCTCGCAGCAGCCCTTCGATGCGGGCTTGGTCCGTCGCCGTCAAGTGGAGACGCTCCCCACTCCCCTCGACATCCGCCAAATTCAAAGCCCGCCCACTCATGGTTCGAAGCCGCAGGGCAGGATGCACGCGCCCATCCGCCGGTAGAACAATGCGCTCAGGCTCAAAGACAATTCGGTCACTTCGGAACGCGAACGCCATTACAAAGCAAGCACTAAGAACAGCGGAGCTAACGAGCACCACCTTTAATCTCGCGGAAAGAAGCAACTCCACCGTCAGGCTCCTGGACACCAGAAACCAATATCCCAGCCAAACCCAATACCGGCAAGCCTGAGTACACACAAGCGTGCACTTACGCAATGTCGAATCCGAATCGGTAATGATTTTGAAAGGGAATGGAGCCGATGAGCGGAGTTGAACCGCTGACCTACTGATTACGAATCAGTTGCTCTACCAACTGAGCTACATCGGCCTTATACGTCTATTCTAACGGCTTCGTCGCAATATCGCCAGCTTCTCCCAGCCTCTGAACCCACACCTAAATGCAATAAGTCACCACGGAAGACGCGCGTTTCTTAGACTTCGGAAAATCGCGAAATCTCCTGTGTGAGCGTTACTTCCACTAGAAAAAATCTGCGAAATTAAATGTCGCAAAAAGCAGCTCCGCACAGCTTATGTAGAGGTCACAGTGCCTTCGAGCCACAATTGCGTTGACGGAGCTGCTGATTCTCAGCCAGTAACTCCGCCACCAGCAACTGCAACCGAAGATTCTCCGACCGCAACTTTCCCATCTCATCCTGATTTCCGGGAGACAGCGAACGAGCGGAAAGAGAGAGCGGAAGCTCGCCGGACACCGGGAAAACTACCTCTGTTGTTTGTTCGCCTTTCATCACAACTCCTTTCACTGCGTCACTTACCGTTCATCTGCAGAGGGCCCGTAGATCGCCGGAACACTGGCTTCATTCAACCGCAAATAAACCGTCAACTGCCCGCGATGATGCGCGAGATGGGCAAAGAGAGAGTCAGTCAAAACCTGATGCCGTGGATCATTACTCCAAACCTTGCCGCCCGCAACAAATCGCCAGGGCTTCAATAGATGCTCCTCCGTCGTGCCTTCAAGCGCAGTGCGCGATCGGGCCACCCCATCGTCCAGCAACTTGAGCAACTCAGCCCTCGTCGCGACTGGCTTGGTCTTAAACTTTTCGCTCGAAGGATCATCCAGATTCATCTCGTCCCGCTCAATCATGAACGCTGCCCACCCGGGCATCCCCGCAACCAATGCAGCCAGATACCCCATCGGCATTGACTTTTCGTGAGGCTTCCAATCATTTCGCCCTTCAGGAACGCGTTCAATTGCCTTGCGAGTCGCACTAACTTCACGCTCAAGTTGCGCCAGAAAAAATTCTTTCAGTTCCATAGTTTGGCTCTCCTCTCCTCGACTGCAAGTCAAATTTAAATCCGGATATATGACATCGACTGTCATAATTAAATCGGCAAAATAATAATAATTTTGAGGGAAAGGAACCTTCTTGAAATCAGACCGCCTCCTCTCCGCGCTGATGCTTCTGCAGGCGAAAGGCCGGGTGACCAGCCGCGAGCTCTCCGACCGACTGGAGGTCTCGCAACGCACCGTACATCGCGACATGGAGGCCCTTAGCGCGGCCAATGTACCGATCAGCGCGCTTAGGGGCGCACAGGGCGGCTGGCAGCTCGAGCAAGGCTGGCGGACCCAGGTTCCGGGACTGGATGAGGCGGAACTACGCGCTTTACTGATGACACAACCCCGCGCGCTCAGTGACCCTGCCATGCGAGCGGCGTCAGAAAGAGCCTTCGGCAAGCTTATGGCGGCTCTTCCTGGTCGAATGCGTGAGCAGGCTGCTGCGATGAGCGAACGTCTGCATATTGATCCCACCGGATGGCATGCGTCCAGCGAAGATCTCTCGGTGCTGCCAATCGTGCAGGATGCTGTCGCACGCAACTGCAAGCTAACTTTCGACTACACGCGCGCGGACGGAGAAAGCGCCCCACGCACAGTCGATCCGCTCGGCATTGTTTCCAAAGGGATGGCCTGGTATCTCGTTGCACGCGCGCCAAATGGCATGCGCACGTATCGCGTCTCACGTATGAAGGCAGTAACCCCACTTGCCAGCAACTTTGAGCGCCCAGCAAACTTCAAGCTTGCCGTTTATTGGGAAAGCTCGACCAAGCAACTGGCAGAACAGCGAAAATATTTTGATGCCGTTGTTGCAGCTGACCTAAAGGCAGCACAATCCCTTCGCAATTGGTGTGTAACAACGCCTTATACCGACAAACATCCCAAATCTATTCTCAAAGATTGGGAGGTATTGAATATCCGCTTTGAAGACCCTGAACAGGGTCGCTTTATCGTGCTTGGCTTCGGCCCCAGAACCAAGGTCCTTGAGCCTGCCAGCTTCCGCAAACAGATCCTCGCCGACGCCAATGCTGTTTTGAACTCTGCCAAAGAATAAGTTCAGAGATGGGTTGCGCACCCATCCTTTATTGCATTGGAACAAATTTACCTTCACAGCTGAAGCCGGACTCAGCAGTAAGGGCGCTCCCCTGGCCCTTGACCAAGGTGCTTTTTGGGGAGACTACTTTAATATCGGTGGCGCTGAAATCCAAATTCGTTCCCAAAGGTCCTAGAGTGACCGTGGCAAAACGTCCATGCACCTGCTTTGGAGTAATAGCGTTAATTTGCACTCCGTCGAACGTCAATTCTGTCCGATGGTCGTCGTTCAATCCTGCGATCAGCACGTCCCCCGATGTTGTACCAACGACATTACGGATCGTAATGGCCTTATAGTCCGGGATTTTGTCGCCCGTGTACTTTGGATCTTCAAATCCCTCGGTAGTTTGGTTCGTGTAATAAGGGCTGATGGCGATCGGAACCTTTACATCACGCATGCAGATGTTCTGGTAAACGAGGTCATGTACCGGGCCGCCCCTCGTTACATTGCTCTTGATACGAATACCACTTGTGGTGTGATCCTCTGTCAGTCCATCCACAAGTAGAAAACTCTGCCCCGGAATCGTCTCACTGCCAATCGACATTCCATGTCCGCTGTAGAAATGATTGTCGATGACGCTCATGTGTGTTACTCCGGCCTTGATCGCGATATTGTCATCTCCATTGTCGATCCAGCTGTGAGTCACCGTAACGTTGGTGGAAGTTCCGGGATCGATGCCATCGGTATTACGGGCGTCCATCCCGCGGGTCGTTGGAGTCAGTAAGTGCACTCCCCACGCCGTGAACCCGTCGGTCTGATTCACACTCACATGGAAGTTCGTTGAATTGTGGAGAGTAATTCTATACAACACCAGTCCGTCGGCATGGCTCGCGACGATCATTCTCGGAGTAAAGTAGCGTTCATTCTTGGGCTCAGCTTTGCGCGACATCTCCCACCAGCTATAGTCCTTGCCAAGAATTTTCGCGTACCCTCGGCCGTCGATGATGCCATCTCCCATGATGGCCGCATCCTTCACATTCATAATGCTAATCAGCGGACGACATCCTCCGCGAGCCGGCGCCGGTCGCTGCGGTGCAGGAAAGGCGGCTGGCGGTGCTCCTGTCGCGATCGTGCCGCACAGACCCTGTGTCGCATCTGGAGCAGTCGAATCGTAAACTGCGGCATCGCGTGATCCAAACAGCGTTACCCCCTCATCCACTAACAGCGTTACCCCCGTCCGCATCTCCAGCGGTCCGGTCAAAAATGCATTGTTGCCACTTGCTGGTTTTAACTCCACTGCCATTCCTGGCTTGCACCTATCCAATGCTCCCTGAATGCGAGCCGTATCCAGCTTGCCCTCGTCTGCCTCAGTCAGTTTGTCGCTCACGGCACGAAGCTGCGCAGCGAGTTGTGTGCACGACTGAGGAATTTTGGGTTCGGTCACCTGACGTGTGTCCTGCGCTTCCAACATGCCCGCCACGCCAAGCAATGCAACTACGGCTAACCACTCCGCTCCACGCCGTCGCATAGCGATCCACCTTTCACTCACCTGGTCGTACCTCCGCAAGCCATTCAGACAAACTAGCACAAGCGAACGACTCCGGTCATAGTGTCATGGAAGAGGAGTGTGATCACGGTTCTTGGCATCTTCCTCAACATCGTTGGTAATAATCCGTGGCCATATCGGTATCGCTAGACGCGAAATGGCGATCATGGCTTGCAGCGCAGGGTGCAGAACAGGAGAAATGAAATACCTCTCTCTCGTAGCATTCCTGGGTCTCTCCTCATAGTTCCTCTATCGGCAGACTCGCGTCCCATCGCCGGGAGACAGGTTTATTTGAGTGAGTTCTTCCCGCTTAAAGATTATTCCGCACTGTTCGCACGGTGTGCCCACCAAAGAGCGAAAAGGCCACCCGGCAACAGGGCGGCCTCTTCTTTAGGGAGAATAGTTCCAACGGAGGCAAAGCCATCAGAACTTTCTGGCGAAATACTATGGTCGGCAAAATTCAGTGTCAAGGCCAAATCTGCCTTATCGTAAGTCTTTCGTGAAGAGTTAGTTACGGGGGTTACTGAAACGTAAACAACGAAGCTAATATTCGTATTTGTTTCGCTTTAATCGTGTTGACGGTCTGTCAAAAGGCCATGCTATCAGGTGCTTAGCTATAGCCCTGCACCGCCTCTGGTGCAGATTTCAAACCACCCCAGGGGGATTTTCTACGGAGCCGTCCGATTGAATCGACGCCGAACGCCCGCTCAGGTCGATACGGAGAAACTCCGGCTCGGTCGCCGCGGGTTTACCTTGCATGATCCTGATAGCCGCTCGTGCCCCGCCGAAGAACAGTGCCAACACTACTGCGGCCAGTGCACCCAGCCCGCAAAAGATAGCAATGCTGGTCAGCAGGCTCACAGTCTTCCGCACTTCGGAGTGGAACTCCAGAGGCATTGGCTTATTCCAAGTCAACTCATTTCGGAGATGAATGTTTTCGACAATCGATTGCGCTTCTGCGGGTTTCCAGGCACCGGTCGTGAGCACCAACAGCGGCCCTTCGCGTCGCAGCTTCACGGTACCCGCGGTGCCTCCCTCCCGATTCATCTCAGCTTCGATCTGCCGTCCATGATCTCCCGCAATCTGTGGCGTTGGGTATAAAACAAGCGTAAGCGTTCCCTTGCCTTCATACTTCGCCGTGACAATCTCTGCGGCCTTATCGAACCCAACTATCTCTGCAGGGAGGACGCCACCAGTTGCCTGGTAGCCTGTAGGACCCAGGGAATACTTCACCGTATCTCGCTCCAACCCCTTGGCGGGCAGGTAGCTTGGCAGCAGTGGACTCAGCCCCTTCGTTCCACCCACCTTGGGCAAACCCACCTGAACGGTCTTAAGCAGCGCCGCGGCTGACTCCGGATACAACTTTAAATCGCAAACAACTACCGACACTCCGCTCAACATCACACGATCCGCACTACTCTTTCGCAGATAGGTATAGGCGGCATACGCACCCGTTGCGTCATCAAACTGATACACGGTTACAGTGCCCGCTGACGTGGCCCCATGCGCAGTCGCAGTCTGAGCTGTTCCCCGCTCATATCGCTTGATTCCATCCTCAAGCAGAATCTGCCCATCGGCTCCGCTCCACGACGGAACCCCATTCCCCTCATCATGGTCAGAGGCCTTTCTCAGAGAGTCCGGCAGCAGCGGAGCAGGCGGCACCGCCAGCATTGTCTTTGTATCTTGACCATGCAACGGCAAAGTCCTCGCACCCGCCAGCATCATGCCGAACAATACCGGCGATATCCACTGACTCAAAGAAAAAACGCTCATACGAGGTCAGACTACACCACTTGGCAAAAGTAAGCCCAGTGCCACCGGTCGTGATTCAGAGTTCTCAGCATTAGATATCTCCCGAAGGCGGTATGCCGCTGACATAAGCAGTCAATTCACAGTCCCGATATTTCATAATTCAAATTACTTAGTGCTGGCTCGCTCGGTCGGGGGGCGTATGCCACTCAAACCTCCGGCATATTTCGCCACACCCTTATAGAGGCTTTCAGCTACTCGCTCCCGATATTCCGGTTCCTGCAACTGCCGCGCGTCTTTCTCATTGGTCACAAACGAGATCTCCGCCAGAATCGACGGCATATTCGCACCAATCAAAACTACAAACGGAGCCTTCTTGACTCCACGATCCTTCAGCCCCATATTGCCTTTTTGCAATCCGCCGTAAAGACTTGCCTCTACGTCTGCCGCAAACTCCCGTGACTCGTCGATCTTATCTTTCAGCGCAATCTTCTTCACCAAATCACTTAGCTGATGAATAGATTGATCGCTCACCGCGTTCTCCCTTGCAGCCGTCTGCAGCGCGTCTGGCGATGACGTAAAGTTCAGATAATATGTCTCGACCCCTCGTGCGCTGGCATCCGGTGACGAGTTCGCATGAATCGATAGAAATAAATCTGCCTGCGCCTTGTTCGCGATCGCAGTCCGTGTCTCCAAGGGAATAAAAGTATCGTCATGCCTCGTATAAATAATCTCGGCATCCAGTCTGTCGTGCAGAAGTTTGCCGACCCTTAGGGCCACATCCAGCACGACATCCTTCTCCAAAATCCCATCAACTCCAATCGTTCCCGTGTCGTGCCCGCCGTGCCCCGCATCGATCACGATGCGTCCAATCTTCAATCCAAGCGCCCGTACAAGCGAAGTTTCTCCATCTGCGGTAGGCACTGCGGCCCGCGCCGGTCCCGCATCCGCTTCCTTAGCCGGGCTGCCTTTCTTTGTTCGCTTGGATGGGCCCATTGTCGTAGTACCCGTATCCGACGAAATTGTCCCATCAACACCTTGTTCACGATCCTTCACCACCGCAGAGATTGGCTGCGAAGTTGGTTGCGTCGTCGCCTCCACTCTTCCCGGCTGCGCACTCAGCGCCGCAACATCGACCGAGCTGATTGTCTTCGTAGCTGTTGTGTTTGGCACTGTCGGAGTCGCAACTGCGCGCTGCGCCAGTGCGTTGGCTGCCGGAGTTCGCGGCATGGACTTGCCGCCATGAATATCAATAATTAAGCGATACGGATTGGGCAGAAGAAACGCGGAGTACTCCGTCACCTCATTCACATCCAATACCACCCTTGTCATATCGTTAGAAAACTGTGCCGCACGAATCTTCTTCAGAAAACCATCATCCGTTACGGTAAAGCTTTTACCTACAAGCTCCTGCGCCAACCGCGTCCCATGGAGATCAAAATAGATGCGGTCCGGATCGGGCACACGTGCTGCCTCATAGGTCACATCGTCACCAAGGTCGATCGCCACCCGAGTATAACTAGGCGTCGACCAGTGTCGAATCCCCTTCACCTGTGCCATCTCCCCACGTCTGGCCCTAGTCTTTGCAACATGCATCGGAACAGTCGCAACTACATCACTCGGTTCCGTGGACTCATGTTTCCCTGCAGCCGAACCTTCCTGCTCAGTATCCTCTGGAACCGAAACGCCGCTCTGCTCACTAGTGGAGTTCGAGCTCGCACCCGAAGCCGCACTCTTGAGTCCACGCAAACCACTCGTCGTGGGCATCGGCGCAAACGAGCTCGCAGAAGCCGACTTAGCTGGAGTGTTTGGATCACCTTGCAAGGCTAGCGGTTCGTCCTTGGCTGAAGTTTGAACTGGAGTTACCGCAATTCTTCGGTTCGTTTTTTGCTGTTCAAGGGAAGCAATTCCCGCCTTTGCCTCTTCCGCCTGCAAACTTCTCGGATACTGCTTTAGCAGCAGTCCATATCTTTCCTTCGCTGCTCCAGGATCGTGAAGATCATTCTCATAAATCTGCGCCTGGGCTAGTAGTGCGCCTACCCGCAACGAACTCCCGGGATACTGCACCCGAAGAAATTCATATTGTCCCACAGCATCCTTCGAAGACTTAGCATCATGCCACCGTCGTCCTTGTTCCGCCAGCAACTCGGCCACGGCATTCACGCTATCCGGCGCATGCGCATCCCCAGGCGCTCCGTGATACACGGCCCGAAATCCATCCATTGCCCGCGCATAGTCAGTTCGCGTTCGCGTTCCCTCTGGAAGCGCCTGCAGCGTCTCCAACCCCCGCTCAGCCTGTTCCCAAGCCGTCAGCTCAACTTGGCGCTGTGAGGTCATTGCTCCGAGAGCCAGCGTTGTCGTGCAAAACAGTAGCGTCGCACAACTCAAATATCGCATTGTCGTTCTCAAGCTCATTCGTTCTCAACAAACGACAGATATTATGAGTTTAAGAGACCAAGTGGTCCGCTCATCACGAAAACAATCCTCGGTACACCCCCCGATACCCCCATCCACAAGCCATTGTGTCACTATCAAATTTCCACCCAACACATCGGCAAATCCCTTGCGACATCGGCTATTTATGCCCACCCCGCTGTAAACTTGCTGACATGGTAGATATCGATCTTCTCGTTCAGGCTCTCCGTAAGCGCGGCCATAGCGTCGAGCGTGTCATTCACGTCCCAGAAAATGCCGGGGAATATGAGCTGACCATCGACGGAAACACTCTCAACCTGGAAGAAGCGCGCGAACTCCTGGAACAGGACCAAGCGAGGTAGCTCTCTTGAACAGGACGGGCTATGTACCACAACCAGTTGCGCACCATCTTGGGGGTTGTCAAGTCGTGAAGCCCTGAGCTTAACCTAAGAATCCCTCCACCGCGTTTGCAGCACCTTGCAACGCAGCATCCAGCGATCCGACATCGCTCCCGCCGGCTTCCGCCAGATCAGGCCGGCCGCCGCCTCTCCCACCAACTTTTGCTGCAAGTAAACCAACCACCTTACCCGCTTGCACGCGAGAGGTGAGGTCCTTGGTCACGCCAACAATCAGCGAAACCTTCCCATCCGCAGCCGCCCCGAGCACCACCACACCCGAGCCCAGTTTTCCGCGAAGAGAATCGACCAGCTCGCGCATCTGCGCCTTCTCCAACCCATCTACGCGCTGCGCAAGAACCTTGATCCCCTTCACCTCAATCGCAGACGAAGCAGCATCAGACACCGAAGACGACGCAGCTTTCATGCGAACAGCATCGAGTTCCCGCCGCATCTTCTTCATCTCCTCTTCCTGTGCAACGATCCTGTGCCGCAGCGCCTCAGCCGGCGTCACCGTCTCGGAACCAGAACCGACGAGGGAGCCAACGACCTTTGCGACATCGAAGTCGCGCCGAAACTCATGCAGTGCGCCGGTGCCGCTGACCGCCTCGACGCGGCGAACGCCGGAGGAGACCGATCCTTCGCCAACGATCTTGATCAGGCCGATCTCGCCGGTTGCGGCAGTGTGAATGCCACCGCAGAGCTCGGTCGAGAAATCGCCGATCTTGACCACCCGCACACGCTCGCCATATTTCTCGCCGAACAGCGCCATCGCTCCCAGCTCATTTACCGCCACATCGATCGGCACATCCACCAGCGTCTCCACCGTTGTATTTCCCATCACCTGCTGGTTCACAATGTCTTCAATCTCTTGGAGCTCCTCGTCCGCCACACCCGCGAAGTGTGAAAAGTCAAACCGCAGCCGCGTCGCATCGTTCAGCGACCCCGCCTGTTTCACATGCTTGCCCAGCACCCCGCGCAACGCCGCATGCAGCAGATGCGTTCCCGTATGGTTCCGGGTCGTCGCCACACGCGTCGCGGCATCGACCACCGTATCCACGGTATCGCCCACCGCAATCGTCTGGTTTGCTCTGACCTTGTGCGCAAAAACTCCGTGCACCGGCTTGGTCGCACCACTAACCTCAGCTACAACAGAGTTGTGATCGCCCGAGTACAACCACCCTACATCGCCAACCTGCCCACCCGAGTCCGCATAAAAGCTCGTAGCATCAAGCACTACCTCGCCCAACTCTCCAGCCTTCAACTCCGGCACACCAATCCCATCTTTCACCAGCGCCAGCACCCGCGCCCCATCGACACGTAGGGCGGTATAGCCTTCAAACTCCGTCTTTGGCAACTCCCGATAAACCGGCGCCGCCGACTTCTGCGACCCACCCTTCCAACTCGCCCGCGCGCGCGCCTGCTCTTCTTCCTTCGCCTTATCGAAGCCTTCCATGTCGAACGGAATTCCAGCGTCGCGCGCAGCGTCAGTCATGAAATCCAGAGGCATTCCAAAAGTCTCATACAAACGAAACGCCAATGCGCCTGAGCGCAACGTCTCTTCATTCATCTGTTTCAGCCCAAGCTCAAGAGTTCGAGCAAACTGCTGCTCCTCTGTCATCACAACCTTCGCCACTCGCTCGGTAGACTCCTTCAACTCTGGATAAGCCACTCCCATCTCATCCCGAACCGCAAAGACCATCTCATGCATAAACGGCTTCTCTTGCCCCAGCAGTCGCCCATGCCGAATCCCACGCCGCAGAATCTTCCGCAGCACATACCCACGTCCTTCATTCGAGGGCAACACTCCATCAGAAATCAGAAACGTTGCGCAACGAGCATGGTCCGCGATGATCCGCAAGGAAGCCAGCGACCGCTCATCCACCTCGTGCTCTGGCTCAACCTTATGCCCGATCAGTTCCTCCGCCCGCCTAATCAGCGGAGTAAACAGATCCGTCTCAAAGTTCGACAGCACACTCTGCAGCACCGCCGCCACCCGCTCCAGTCCCATCCCCGTATCGATCGAAGGCTTCGGCAGCGGAGTCAGCGTCGCCATACCCGTCTTCGGATCCACGCTGCGGTCAAACTGCATGAACACCAGATTCCAAATCTCGACATACCGCTGCTCGTCATGGGGAAACGGCTTATCAACCTCCGGCTCCTCCGCCGCCTCAACCCCCAGATCGTAAAAGATCTCAGAACAGGGCCCGCAAGGCCCCGTATCCCCCATCTGCCAGAAGTTGTCCTTCGCGCTCATCCCGAAGATGCGTTCCTTGGGCACACCCGTCTCAATCCACAACCGCTCTGCCTCATCATCCCGCGGGACCTTCGCATCCCCCTCAAACACCGTGCAGTACAACTTTGCCGGATCGATCCCAAACCACTCCTTAGAAGTCAGCAGTTCCCACGCATAAGCAATCGCGTCCTTCTTGAAGTAATCCCCAAAGGAAAAATTCCCCAGCATCTCAAAAAACGTATGATGCCGCCGCGTGAAGCCGACATTCTCCAAATCGTTATGCTTGCCACCAGCCCTGACGCACTTCTGCGAACTCCCTGCTCGTGTATAGTCCCGCTTCTCCAGGCCCAGAAAGACATCCTTAAACTGATTCATCCCCGCGTTGGTAAACAGCAGCGTCGGATCGTTCGCCGGCACCAGCGAAGAAGAATGCACCCTCCGGTGCCCTTTACCCTCAAAAAACCGCAAAAAATCTTCCCGAATCTGATTTCCCGAACGATAGATCATAAGCTCTAAGTTTATCAGCGGAGTTCGGTTTGCCCCGCGGGCATCAGCTGCAGCTCATTGCAACAACCCAGGAACCCAGGTATGCCCCTCCATCCGAAAAACTTCATCCCGAGTCTTCTTTAATTTGGGAAATTCCCCGCGATGTTCCACCATTACCATCGCACTGACAAGCGCATCAAAAGCATCCTCCGAACCACGAGCCTTCAATAAAACCCGACGCGACAATTCCGTATACAACGCATTCTCCCGCCGCTTCGTCGCCAAATACGCCCCCCGCGCAACCCCCGAACTCTTCGTTACAGCACCAGTCATCAGCCGCGTATAAATCTCCACCACCATAGGCTTTCCCTCCTCAAACCCAGCCCCATCGAACGGCCAAATCTGAAATCCCGCCTCACGCAGCACAAGCAACCCGGGCATCCCACGCAGCGAAGCCGTCCCGACTGCCCCCGCCCCACCAATCTGAAACACCGACTTCGGCGCTATCCCCGCAATCTTCGCCATCGCTATGGGATCCGTCATCTCCGACCTCACCTTCAACGCAGTCTCCGCTCGGCGCAGCATCCTGTGCCCATGTTCTCCAGAAAACTCTGCCGGCTTCTTTCCACGGCGCCGCGTACCCGCCCGTCCCCAAAAACGCCCATCCTCGCAATCCTTGTGCAGCCACCTCTCCCCCTGCCCATTCGCCACGAAGCGCCAGAACTCCGGAGCTGACCCGATCCCTAACTCCTCCATAAACCAGGCTGGAAACCCAAAGGTAAAGTCAAATCCCACGACCATCCGCGGAGTCTCTCGCGCCAGTTCCACCAGCCATTCCACCAACTCCAGACGCGTCCGCCCATTTTCCAGCATCACGCTCGCCTTATTGCAAGACCGACCCGCCGTCCAAACCCCAGCCCAAATCTTCCTCCGCTGCCCCGACCCCTGGTCCCCTGACCAATCCACCGCCACCACCCGCTCCAACGCACTCGCCGACATTCCTCTATCATCCACCCACGGAACTTTTTTCGGCCCCATTGCGTTCCCCCTACAGGAGACACCAGACCAATGCTCAACTTCCTGCTCTTCTGCTTACTAGCTTTCTTTTGTTGGCCCCTAGCCCTCGCTGCTCTTGTCCTCTATCCCCTGATCTGGCTCATCCTCCTTCCCTTCCGCCTTGTCGGCATCGTAGTCGGCAGCACATTCGAGCTCATCGCCGCTCTCTTCTCTCTCCCGGGCCGCATGCTCCGAGCAATCTAGCCATTCTTAGCAGAGAATAAAAGCATGACCGGCACCCGCATCGACAAATGGCTATGGGCTGCCCGCTTTTTCAAGACGCGCGAGCAAGCCTCCAAGGCCTGTGAACTCAACCGCATCACCTCCAACAACCACCCTGCCAAGCCCGCACGCGAAGTCCGCGTCGGTGACATGCTTCACATCAAAAGCGAAGGCGGAGAGTTTGACGTCGAAGTGCTTGTCCTCAGCCAGCAGCGCGGCCCCGCCACCGTCGCCCAGACCCTCTACCGCGAAACCGACAAGAGCAAAGAGGCTCGCCACAGAGCCGCGGAAGAACGCAAACTCCTCGGACCAACGGCATGGAACGCAGCCGCTCCGACGAAGCGCCCCAACAAACGCGACCGGCGCCTCATCCACAGCTTCCGCGGGCGAATACTGATGAATGAGTAACTGCGATAAATTCCGAGCATACGTAACTGGAACCGGCAATCCTTCAAACAGACCAGGCGTCGAACTTACATGTTTGTATGTCCGCCACGCATTTCCTCGTTGAACGTGGGCTTGATGAAGTCCAATGCTGAGGCAACGCCAGCCTCATACTGTGCTCGATGTCCCATCAGCGCCTCGGTCGGCGTGGCATATTCTGTATCAGCGGCCAACCGCACCACGCCCTCCCCAGCCAAAGCGACTGCATTCTTCTTTAGCTCTTCGACGGTCGTGTTGAGATACTGCGCATCGGTCGGGTCAAGCACCCACACCGGCTGCCCACCACCAAGCACACCCGACAGCCAGAAAACCTTGGCTGCCAGATATTCCTGCCGCTGCATCTCGGTTGTGTCGTTGAAACTGAACTGCTTTTTCCAGGGGCTGTAGTATCGCGTCGTTACAGGAACGGGCTGTCGATTGCCACTCTTAACCAGTTCTAGTTGCCCTTGATCCATCGTCTTTCGAACGGCGTTGTAGATGAACTCCTCCGCAAACGGCTGTTCCGGTGCTTTGACTATCTCTGCAAAGGTAACTGTCATCGAGGCAGCGACTTTTGCGTGCAGTGGGCTAGCCACTCCGTTCTCCAATCGGACTTCACCGTGGACCAGAAATGTATCTGCTCCCGAGGTCGAAGCATGAAAAGGCCATGAGAACTTCTCAAAGCCCAATGGCAACCCGTGTAGCGTGAGATAGCAATCAGGCCGGGGATTCTTTAAGCGCTTTGCAAGTACAGCGAGATACTCTCCTACATCTGCCAACAAATCCTGCCGACTGAAATCGAATTTGTCGCTCAGTTCCAGCATATGGGTCTTCGCAGGCTCACTGGCAAGAGCCAATAAAAACCTAGTGGTCGAATTGCCGGAAAAATCCTGTCCCGCCTCGCTCGAAGCGACTATTAATCCGGCGACCTTTGCCGCCGCGCTAACTTGTGCTGCCAGGAGTGCCTGAGTTCCGCTCACCATCTGTTAATCCTCTTTATGTGATTCTTTATTTTACGACTGTTCGCTGAACCTAACGCGCTCATGCTTCGAGGTTGCATTTACGGTAAGAAATTTCACGATTTTATTCAGTCTGTTTTTATATTGTAAATATTGATTAAAGCCCGATTAGATTCGGCGTGGAATCTAGTCAGGGAATAATTTCCTGCCAATAAGCCCATTAATTCCGTGCCGCCTCATTGCTAATGGCCAGCAAACCTAACTGCCTGTTTCCAAACGCCGGAATTTCCATTTTCCAATTCATCGAGTGGCAGAAGACGTGCATTGAATTACTCTGCACGACCGCAGCTAAAATTTGTTTCGTTTGAGGTGTCTTTTGAAAAAACGCACACATCTTTTTAGTATCTTCGCGCTCGTCTTTGGCGGGATCGTCTCTGCCAATGCTTCACCAATCCTTCTCTTGGGGAGTTATGGCAGTGCGGCAGTAAACCCTGGCTTTGACAACACTGCAACTGTCTATGACCCCGGTGATTCCAAGGTGAATGACGGTTCGATCTCTACTTTCGACATTAGCGCGGGCACGGTATGGCATACGCCAATGGGTAATTCAAGTTATGTCTCATTCAACCCAGCATCCGGTCCAACATCCAATCTCGCTGTACCGAACGGTGACTACGTCTATACAACGAACTTCAACATCTCCCCTTCCGATGCAGATGGCGTTGGGACCCTCACGGTCCTTGCAGATGACACCGTCGCCGTCTTTCTCAATAACTCACTAATCCTGCAAGCTGCAGATCCTCTTTCAGCCAGCAATCCCTATTCGAAATGCTCAAATACTGGACCCAACTGTCTCACACCCCTTACTTTTACGTTCACAGGCCTGCAGGCAGGGCTCAATCAGTTGGAATTCGATGTCAAACAGGTCGATGGCGTGACTGAGGGTTTGGACTTTTCTGGTTCCATTGATCCCGCCAGCGAGGTCGCCTCCATTGTTCCAGAGCCATTCTCCCTCGCCTTATTTGGCACGGGTCTCCTAGGTCTCCTTGGCGTGACTCGTCGCTACGTCTCCGCCAACTAATCCCCTTTTTGCAGGCCCGGGAGTCTTCGGGCTTCCGGTTCCCTGCAGTTGGCTCTGCCAGAATTCTTCAGACAGAATTCACGTGAGGGTCAGATCTCTCTTAGGTCTTTTCTTGTTGGGGTCTCAGGTAAACTCGTTGCACCGGAGATCACTTCATGCGCCCTCGCCTCGCGGCCACAACTCTCTTTCTCTCTTTCGCATTTGTTATTGCCCTTCGAGGGCAATCCAACCAACTCTCCGCCGACGTGCTCAAGTACGTAAGAGTTAATGCTACTCAGGTGCTTTTGACACACGTTCGTGTCATTGACGGCACAGGGGCTGCCCCACTCGAAGACCAGTCCATCCTCATCGAAAATGGAAAGATCGCCGCCATTACCAAAGAAACAAACGCCCAACCGGGTACAACTGTCATCGACCTCCATGGCCACACCGTAATCCCCGGTCTTGTTGGCATGCACGACCACCTCTACTACATTGCACGGGCCGACGAGGCGGCTGATGGGACCTCCGAGCCTCCATTGATCGTTCCCCAGATGACCTTCACCGCGCCCCGTATGTACCTTGCGGCGGGCGTCACTACAATGCGCACCACAGGTTCAGTCGAGCCGTACCTCGACCTCAACATGCGTCGCGAAATTAATGCCGGCCATCTTGTCGGCCCGCACATGGACATCACCGCACCTTATCTTGAAGGGCCCAATAGCCCCTTTATCCAGATGCATAATCTCACCGGCACAGACGATGCACGCAACTTCGTCGAATACTGGGCCTCGCAAGGCGTTACCAGTTATAAGGCCTACATGAACATCACTCGCGCGGAACTCAAAGCCGCGGTCGACGCCGCGCACGCGCATCATCTCAAAGTCACCGGCCACCTCTGCGCCGTCACCTACCCCGAAGCCGCCGAAATTGGTATCGATAATCTCGAGCATGGTTTTTTCGTTAATACTCAAAACGATCCTGGCAAGCAGCCTGATCTCTGCCCCCGCTCCACGGGCAACCCAACCCTCGCCAATATGGACCCTGATGGCTCTGACGCCGTCGCACTGATCAAACTGCTCGTCGATCACCACGTTGCCATCACAAGTACGCTCCCCGTCTTCGAGAGCTCCATCCCCATGCACCTCCATCTGCAGAATCGCGTCCTCGAAGCCATGTCGCCACCCACCCGCGAGGCATATCTCTATACCCGCAACATGGAACTGAGCCGGCCGCCAAACCCAACTCGCGAAAAAGCGTTCCGCAACGGAGCTGCCTTAGAGCACAAGTTTGTGGCGGCTGGCGGACTTCTCATCGCGGGACCTGATCCTACGGGCGACGGCGGAACTTTACCTGGCTTCGGCGATCAGCGGGAGGTAGAGCTTCTCGTTGAAGCTGGCAATTTCACTCCGCTCGAAGCGATCAAGATCGCAACGCTCAATGGAGCCACCTACATGGGCAAGGAGTCTCAAATCGGCAGCATCGCTCCCGGAAAAAACGCCGACCTTGTTGTTCTCAACGGGAATCCGGCCGCTAATATCAATGACATCGAAAAGGTTGAAATTGTCTTCAAGGATGGGGTGGGCTATGACTCCGCTAAACTCTTCGATTCCATCAAAGGCCGCTACGGACAGTACTAATAAATGTTATGCAGTTCCGTCATCCTACCGACTGATATAAAGCTCTAGCGGTTCTTCACGGCAGCTGCCGCAGCCTTGTCCGCAGCTTCCACCGCTCTGCGGAAGTCATCGACCGCGGGTACAGCGTGTGGTCGGAGACCTTCCTGCCCGAGATATCTCCACCCCGGTGCCCCATCTAGCGGACGCCCCACTGCACCGTCGTACACTGCAAGCGAATCATCACTGGATCCAATCTCCCCCTGAGGCTGTGGAGCTTGAGGTTGTGGTCGATCGGGATACCCTCCCACAACCGGAGCCCTGCCGTTCTGCGCTCCCGCACCCATACCGTTATCCGTCGGCGTCGCTCCAACTCGATTGTTCTCCGACGGATCGCTGATTGTCATATCCGTCGCTCGCTTATGCCCACGACGAATCACGATGATCAGATCCGCCTTTTGCGCTCCGACCAAAGGTTCAAATCTCCCCCACTTCAGCAGTGCCGCCTCCACGTCTTTCTGCGCCACTTGATTGGCTCGCGGGTCTTGGATATCGATGCCTGCGCTCGGGTCGATAATCACTGCCACTGTATGAGCCTGGACAATGTACCCTGGCAAAATCTTATTTTTTGCTAACACTGGACCTGTTAGTAACAAACTCGCTACGGTCAACGTGGAAATGACCCTCTGCATTCGAACCCTCCGGCGGATTCCGGATGAGATTCTACGCCTGAAGCACAATGAAAGGCATTTTTCGAGCACACAATCTGCCGAGAGCTAGCTTAGAGTAATTGGCCTCGAGATCACTAGAAGCCTCGTTTGGCAAAATAGTCTTCTTCTAGCGAAGCTGGCATTTCAGCAGTCCGAATTTTGAGCCGCAATGCTTGATAAAATCCGTGTATGACAGAGAGGACTGGCTCGCTGGCAATAGTCTCGTCACTCAGAATTCGAGCAACAAAAAAATTGTGGCTTCCAATGCCGGACACTCTCACGACTTCCATTTCTCTTACTCTTTGAGCAAATATCGGGACAGGAACATTAAGTATGGGCGACATCTTCGTCGCAAAAGGAAGTTCCTCCCAGTCAATAAAGTCCTTCGTATGATTGACGGCTAGTTTGTAAGCCAACGATGCCTGTGACATGGGTAAGCTACTGACTGCGATGCGTCCAATCCGCTCTACCAGGTGTGCTGCTCGTCTTGAATCCTTCAGTGCAAAAGCGAAATACCCGTTGCCCAAATCACCCATAATATTCATCGGAAAAATATTTCCAAGGAAACCGTCGCAAAGACTGACGAGTACTACTGGGCGAGGACAGATGAACCATACCATTGCGGCCCGACGTTCCAGAAATGACATCTTCATATCTGGGGTATTGTGTCGTCCGAGCTGCATATAAGAATGAAGCAAGTAATGAAACCCGAGACGAATTTTCGACAAGCAATGGTTTGAGGAACTTCGGATTTGAAATAGGCTGAGTTCCATTCCGTTTACTAAAATCTGCTCCATCCACTTGAGGCTGATCTCCCCCAACACTCGCTTCGGTTCATCGCGCATACAAAACTTTAGCGAAAGACTTGCATGTTTATGCTTGTTGACTCCATATTTCCGCTCGAATGCAATACATAGAGTAAGCGGCGCAGCACACGCCATCGAATGATGGGAAGTTACGTCAATCGGTTGACCCATTCCATGCAGCCACACCGTTATCTCTTCCTGTGGTTCATTTAAGCCGATAAAAAATTCCTGAGGAAACAGCGTATTTCCGAAGACTAGTTTTTTTATCGCCTTACCGTATTGTTTGACTAAAGACATGCGTGCCTCGATATTTTCTGGCACAAAATTGGCGATGCATTAGCGAACTTTGTCTCCTTCGCCAGGAGCAAGGAAGAGGTTAGTGTCAAGGCCATATTGGCGGTTGTAAAGATCGTAGTATCGGCTACGAAGTTGGTAGAGTTCATCGTGTGTTCCGCGTTCAATGATCTTTCCGCTCTCAACAACAAGGATCTGATCGGCGCTGCGAATCGTTGAAAGGCGGTGGGCGATGACGAAGGTCGTTCGGCCGGTCAGCAAAAAATTTAATCCGGCCTGGATCATGGCCTCGGATTCGGAATCGAGAGAACTGGTAGCCTCGTCGAGAATGAGGATTCGAGGATTCGCTAGAATGGCACGTGCGATTGAAACGCGCTGTCGCTGACCACCCGAGAGTTTGACTCCGCGCTCGCCAACGACAGTATCGTATTTTTCGGGAAAGCGCTCGGCGAATTCGTCCACACGAGCGATCCTGCAGGCCGTAATGACTTCTTCTTCGGTTGCATCGGGACGGCTGAAAAGAACGTTCTCCTGAATAGTCCCATCAAACAGGAAGGTCTCCTGAAGAACAACACCAAGTTGTTGCCGGAAGCCGCGAAGGCGAACCGTGCTTAGGTCCAACCCATCGATTAAAATACTTCCCTCATTAGCAGTATGAAATCCACAGATCAACGAGATAATGGTTGATTTGCCAGCACCTGAAGATCCAACCAAGGCCGTGACAGTCCCGGGTTTCGATTCAAAATTAATTTTGTGTAGAACGGGCTTTTCAGACTCATAGGTGAAGCTGACGTCTTTAAAGACAACGTCGCCCACGATTGGACCGATGTCCTTGACACGCTCTTCACTGTCTTCTTCCGGCTCATCGAGAATCTCCGAGATACGGTCGAGACCCGCGAATGCCTCCGTGAGTTGAGTCCCCACCGAAACCATCAAGGCAACGGGCGCCACCATGAAGGCGAGAAGCAGGATGTATTCGACGTAGCCTCCGACGTCGAGACGACGCGCTAAAACCTGTGTGGCGCCGAGATACATAATTAGCGCACCAAGGATTCCAAGTACAGTTGTTGAGCATAGAGACATCACCGCTTGAGCAGTAACAGAGCGCGTGATGTTTTGCAGAAGACGATTTGCTCCCTCGGCGAAGACTATAGCCTCTCGTTCTTCAGCGCGATAACTTTTGACGACGCGTATAGCTCCCAGCGATTCTGTAAGACGCCCTACAACCTCGGCGTAAATTCTGGAACGCTCACGAACAATCGGCCTTGTAACTCCAAATGCTTTTTTCAAGAACAGGGCGAAAGCTATCAATATTCCGAGGGTTAGAAGGGTCATTACTGCACTGATTCGGACGAGGATCGCAAGCGCAAAAATTGCGGTCAAGATGCCTCCGAGCAAATCCAGGAAGCCGGCACCCACTAAATTTCGAACTCCTTCAACGTCGGACATAATGCGGCTCACCAGAGTCCCTGTACGATTTTGATCGTAAAAAGAGATATGCAAACGTCCAATGTGCTTCTGGACTTTCATGCGCAGCTTGGCGATAAGTTGTTGACCTGTAACAGCAAGATACCGATCGAGAATGTAGGTCGTAATGGCCTGGATAAGAGTTGCTCCGGCCACACTGCCAATAATGAGAGGTAGCGTTTCTATCCGATGCAGATACATCACATCGTTCACCAGATATCGCGACGATATTGGTACGGCAAAACTGCAAACACGATTAATGACGATCAACAAACAACAGCCAACAAGAAACCAGCGACGAGGTTTTACTAGTTTCCATATCTCGCGCGCAGCCTTCTTGCTTGGAGGAAAATGGCGCGCTCGAGCGGTTTCGGCGGTTGTCATTTCTGGAAGCAGTCTCGTGTTCCCGTCAAAATTCTTGTAACTTCTTTGAGTCTCTTACTCCGTTGTGGCGGGGTTATCGTGATTTTGTCATGAAATTGTCAAATCTTGTTGAGGTCGCCCCTAAAGCGCTGACAAGTCGCAACAACAGGGTTGATCATCAGATAGGAAGCCGGTGACTTGGCTTCTTGTCGTAAAACAATGCGCAGAATTTTAAGTGTTCAGATGCGCCAATAGAGTCAAAATCCTCTGAAGGAAATGGTTATGCCGGCAGCTCGAGAGCAAGTCATTAGTTGTGATCATGGCATCTTCACTCATAATTTCAATCGCCTGCCGCATGAGGTTCAGCACACATTGGCTAACAACTCTCTATTTCAGCTTTCTGCGTTGGCTGAACTTTCTCAGCGAGTCGCCAACAGGAAAAACCCGCATCATTCAAAGGGCGACATCTATTATGACTTGGGAACTGACGATGGTGACTCAAAGACGGAGGCGCTTGATCCCAAAAAAGAGATTGCTAACGTAATAAGAGATATTGAAAAAGGCAAGACATGGATAATCCTCAAACATATTGAGCGCGAACCCGGCTATCGAGAGATCTTCGAGGACTGCATTTGCGACATCTTGAACTTAACTGACAAGAACATCATTAAAACCATCAAATGGTTCGAAGCGATCCTGTTTATAACTTCGCCGAATCGCGTCACTGAATACCATATCGATCGCGAATGTTCATGGTTACTTCAAATTCAGGGAAAAAAGGATATCCATTTCTTTGACCGCGCTGATAAAGACGTTCTTCCAGACGACGAACTTGAACGATACTGGGCTATTGACAATCTTTCTGCGGTCTACAAACCCCAATTTGAGTCGAGGGCAATTGTCTTCAATATGCAGCCGGGAACTGGCGTTCATAGCCCTGTAAATACGCCGCATTGGTTGAAAAACGCAAATAACGTTTCAGTTAGCCTGAATATCAATTTCCAATTTCACGAATCTAACTGGGAGAACCTTTTCAAGGCAAACTATTACCTTCGTCGCGCAGGGCTTACTCCCACATCTCCAGGCAAGAGTCCTCTTAGAGATGGGGTGAAGAGCCGAGCTTATTCGGCAGCCCAAACTATAAGGCGCAGTTTCAAAGGTCTACCAAGTTTTCCAACGAATGAAGCGAGGCAAGAGTATCACCGCATCGTTGATCTTTTGGCTTCGCGATAGTTCACTGTTGATGGGAAGATCACGCCTCCATACTCTAAGGAATGATGCGGCGTCGACACAGCCCTGCTAGTCCGAGCCCCCTTCCGCAGTCGCTGACATAGATTAACGATTTAGAGTCTTCAGTCCAGACGGATTCTGTGTCATTGCACTCCGCGCGGGTCAATCTGTCTGTTTTCTCATTGCGAAGATCACGAAGCCAAAGATTCCAATTTCCTCTTTCCAACTGACTGTAAACGAGCCAACGGCCGTCCGGTGAAACGGAAGGAAATCTGGCGTTGATCACATCGAGAGATTTGGGACGGCCACCATTCTGATCCGAGATAAATAGAGAAGCATGCCCCGATGAATCCGCAGCAAATACCAGAGAGTCGTCGGGCAAGAAGGACATTTCAAGCACGTTGAACTCCCGCGGCGTGACCGGTCTTTCAAAGATGTCTTGGCGGTTTAAATCACGCATCCACAGGATCGCCCGGCCGCGATTCTCTCGAAGGAATGCCAACCAGTGGCCGTCGAAAGAAAGCACCGGCGATTCAGCCTGCTTGATAGCATCTCTCCGGACGGTCGCAGACTGAACAGTAGACTCATTACCTACGTTCTCTACCCACTGTTCTCTCTTCGTGGCTGTGATCGCGAGGTAGTCCCCTTCACGCTTATCACTCCACGTCACATTGCCCCCTCGAGCAGCAGCCCAATGATACCCATCGCCAAGCAGTGCCACGAACAGCGTTTTGTCGTTTTGAACAGCGGGATGAGTTGCGCTCAATATATTTAGAGGTTGTGCGATCCTCCACCTGAAATCAGCATAGAGGCCTTGCTGGTGGCGAAGATTGGTCACGACGTTAACCAATAAGATGATCAGCAAAGCAAGCATCCACAACGGTCGGCCCGTTCTGGACATGCTATAAGCGCCCTGTCGAAGCATAACCAGATAGCCGAAGACTGCTAACACAATGAGCACATACAGCCTGGGCACTTCTATTAAAGCGCCCCAACCAGCTTCCATGCCACTTCCTGAGCGCACTAACCCCACGACGAGGTAAAGCAGCAAAAGAAATGCGAACCAACCCTTTTTCCCTTCTTCTAGAAACTCTCTTCCGATGACTGCCACGGGGAAGATCAGGAGACTGAAAAGATAGGATGCGGGTGAAGTGGAGATCACCAAACTAGCAAGCAATACAGCTGCCCATTCGACCTGGATACGCCGAGGGGAGTATTCGTCTGGGATGATCATAAGGATTGCGGGCGCGACCATCACCATCGACAGAACAGGGTGCAATATCGCAGACAGCCAAGGAATATTTACAGCTGGATGTGGATTTAGTTCTGGTTCAAAGATAAACAGACGATGTAAAAGAGCCGATAAGGACGCGGCTTGAAGGTCATAGGGGGCAAGACACTCACCGCGAAATGTCGCTGGCAACACCTGACTAATATACGTTCGGTTTAGCTGCCATCCGAATACACGAATCGATACTGCGAGAGAGCCAACCATAGCTACCGCTCCGCCTAAGAATGCCCTCCAGTCCCTTTTTCGCAAGAAGTATAAGAGGTAGATAGCCGGAAAGATTTTTAGGCCTGCCGATAATCCAATAACCATTCCAGCCAGGAACCGCCGGTGGTTGACATACAAAGCGCATGCCAAAATCAACAAAAGCAGCAACAAAACGTAGTATTGGCCTAACATAAAATTCATCCGCAATGGAATACTCAATGCGATGATGAGTAAAAGCCGACGCCAGGAAAGCGACGTTAAAAGGTGCAGCAGCCAAAGAGTACCGGCTAACATGACCAGGTTCAAAATCGTCCAGCAATGCTTTGCGCTTAACGCCGGCAGCGACGCGAGTGGGTAGAGCACAAGGGTTGAAAAAGGAGTTATGGGTGCCATCCCAACTGTAGATTGATCGATAGTCTGATGATCTTTCTGCCGCTGAAACCATATCCATTCATAAATTCGCGAGGTATCGTAATGCTCACGGGCCAAGCGCGCAGTCAGATAGTAATTCGGAAAATCACTGTTCAGCTTCTCCCAGACTCTTGGCGCAACGCGATACGCGACCTGTCCAAACAATAAGGCGATCAGAATCCACTCTGCGAAGGCGAACCACGTTCGCGAAAGCGAAATCGACCCTAATTTAATCAACCGCGAGGCTTCAAACCGATCATGCTCGAACGAATTTGATTCGGTTGAGACCTTCATATTTGTATCAATTTCCATGTCCCTGACGACGACCAGTCGTAAGTTCACGCCAATGGAAAGCAATGTCCGGGATTAAGATCGCCATGAAGGTTATAACAATAACTTCTAGCGCAAAACCTGCTTCGCTATGTCGATTCCAGGCGGGAATTGGCTGGAGAACACGAGTACCGACAAAGGTGAACGTGACGGCGTAAGAACGAATCATCCATTCTCGATGCTGCTGAAAGTGACGATTTCGTGCAGTCAGAAAGGCGGCAGCGGTAGTGATCACCCATGTCCCTGCCTGGACTACGTTTGCTGCGACGAAATGAATGGCATTCGCATCATGTCGGTGATTCGACATCACGACCCCCAACGGTGCCGCGATAAACACAGATCCCACATACACGCGTCCGAGTAGTCGATGGAACTTAGGGAAGCGATGCCGCAGCCGGCTGGAGAACTGAATCGGGCCACTAAGTAGCGCAGTTATTCCGCACAGAACATGAGGAATAATCATCCATGGAATTGTACTGAGATATGCCCGCTCCTTCACTTGGCGCAATAACGGGATTTCGCTATAGAAAACAACGGAAAGTGTCATCGCAGCCATTACCACCCACAGCGCAGGCTTCAGCCGCGACTTCGCATTAGCTGGAATAGAATCCCTAATTCGCGTGGTAGCAATTGGCATAAGTAAAAATACTTACAAAGGCAACGAACTATGAGGTGTCCCTCGTTTGTTAAATAGATCTTCCAACAATGAACTTCTTAATGTTTCAGGGTTTTTTCTGAGCCGCCACGCCTGATAGAAGCCATGAACGATACATAATCCATCCGTCTCCATATATCTTTCGTCATGAACAACTTGAGCCAAGAAAAATGAGTGACTTCCCAGGTTGTAAATGTTCTGAACGTCCAGTTCTCTTATTTGTCGAGCGAAATCTGGAACCCGAAGGCAAAAGTTCTTTGATAATTTTGTTGCAAATGGAAGCTGGTTCCAATCAACAGAGACCTTTCCGTGATTAGCTCCGAGACGATATGCTTGCGGTGTCTGATCCAATGGAACGTTGCTCAATGCCACACGACTGAAACGTTCGACCAGACGTGCGGCCACTCTTGAGTTTTTCAATGCGAAGGCAAAATAGCCATTTCCAAGATTTCCCATGATATTCATAGGGAAGATATTTCCGCCAAACTCATTGTCAAGGCTGACCAACACGACTGGATGAGGGCGAATAAACATCACCATCACTGCACGACGTTCGAGGAAGGACATTTTGGTGCCGGCACTATCGAACTTCCTCCATAGTGAATATCTCTGAAGAAGGTAGTGTGCCCATGTCCGTCTCCTTGGCAGGCAAAAGTTCGCAGATTGCCGAACTCCAAAAAACATCAAGTATGTACCATTTGCCGGAATGGTGACAACATTTTTACGCTTGAGGCTAATCTGACCTAACGTTCGTCTCTCGCCCTCTCGTTCGCAAAACTTAAGCAATAGCTTGTTACCTTCCTCGCCGCTTGGCATCCGACCCTCGTCAAACGCGATGCACACTGTAAAAGGATCGGCGCATGCCATCGAATGGCGGTTCGTAACATCAATTGCCTCCCCAAGCCCATGGAGCCAGACAGTTATCTCATTTTGCGGGTCAGCTAATCCAATAGTGAATGCTTGAGGAACCAACCATTCACCAAATAGAAGTCTTTGGATAACGATGCGACATCGCCTAGTGATTGACATTGTGCTTTCTTGAAATACCTTCAAAAACTAGAACGGTCGATGCATTTGTTGCATTTTTTTGCGTAATTCGCGCGGCTATCCTGCTCACGAACCAGGGTCCGTCCGCACAAAACATTGCTCAAACATTGTCGATGTTGCAACGCCTGCTGCACCTCCAACCCCTGCGCCAGAAACTTTGTGACTATGCCATCCGGAAGGTCGAACCGCCTTCAGTTGAAAGGATTGATGGTTCTGGGCTACTAAGTCCGAGATCGATTTCTTGGCGGTACTGTTGCCAATGTACAGAAATGCACGACGAGTTATCCGGGCGATATGACTCATATACTCAATTAATGCTTCAGAGGAAATGTCGGACATCGCGTGGGAACTGAAGGTTACATCGACGCTTTCCTTAGGTGCATTTTTTAGTTCAAATACCGGCATCAAAATCACATCGACGTGTTCGATTGCTTCCTTAGTCAATTCTTGCTCGCCGTAAAGAAGAAACCTCAAATGAGGAAATGAACGCAGGAGATAGTACGAACTCAGTGCAATAGTTTCTGGAAGGTCAAAATTTAAATAGGTAACATCCGCATGATCCCGGAGGAGATAGTAAGCCATCCCGCCAAAACCACCTCCGATTTCTACAACAGTTGCACTTCTTGACTCGAGGAAATCGCAGATCCTGGATGCGCAACAATGAGCATATTCCGACCCTACTCTCACAAACGTTCCGTTGACACGGATACCGAAAGGATTCCCAATCTCGGGACTGGCAAGATCCTGTAATTCGAAGCGTCCATCGGTTTGTGCCTTCCAATAATCCAGACGATAGAGAGCATGGCTTAGATAAAATCGGCGATGGAAATCCTTTATCTTGCCACCGAAATAGGCTTTGGACATGCCGAAAGGCACTCCGAGTAATCCCGCCGAACAGGGGTCGCGAAAAAAATTGCGGTACATCATTCGCAGGCGATCGATATCTCGCGACTGTAACGCGGTGATCACAGGCTCGAGGCTGCGTTGTCTGACCTGCTGCCACCATTCCGTTGCCTCATAAGCTTTAGAGACGAACTGTTGCTGTTCAACCGACTTTATGTAGGCTTCACAGATTCTTTCCAAAAGCTTGGTATCATCGGTCGAATCGTTGATATGAGACGCGAATCCGTCCGTGACATTCTGCAGATCAAAGCGAGGATCATTCTTGTAACGCTTAGAGCCATGAGCTCCAAACTTCCACATATTTAGTCTCGCCGCAAGCATACCCTTAGCAGCATTAGCCGTTTGAAAAGGATGGCGTAAATACTTGAATTTCACCATAAGGACAGGCCGCGCTTCAAACGTACCGCGTGGCAATTGCTCGAGTGTCATTAAATAATCTGAAGTGTGTCATTAAATTGTCACCATCGCGTTTTCCAAACAGAGGCGCCCATAAAGACTAGGGCGCGGGCTGGCCCGTGATTGGATCCCGCGACTCAGTAAAAATCAAAATTTAATTGGGAAACCCCGCCGGCAGTGTACAGTGCAAAATATCTGATCTAGCTCTTCGAGCCGACTATGCGTTTTCTATTTGTTCTTTGCTCGTGTCTCATTCTCGGCGGGTGCTCCAAACAGCGAAGCTCTGCAACGATCAAGGCTGGGGCGTCATATCCAGTTTCGGCCGCGCTTTTGGTGAGCACGGATTCGCCGCAGATGTTTACGGCAGTATTCCATGATCCTAGTGGGGGATCACATATTAAGGAAGTCACCTTTTCGGTTATGGCTGGTAAAGCTTTGCCGGGAGGTAAATCGCGATGGTCAGCTCACGAATGCCTGGTACGGTTTGATATTGCCGCAAACGCTATTTGGCTAGTCCCAGATGTGGGCGGGACATGGGGATCCCACTCGATCCTCGCCGGATCGCCAGCTACTTTCAGCAATTCCCAATGCAGAGTCGTGGCTGCGGGTTCGTCAGCCCAGGTCTCGGGAGATTCGGTAACGATCAATTTGGAATTGGAGTTTACCCCAAGATTTAGCGGGACAAAAGCAATCTACTTGGGATGCGCTGATGTGAACGATCGATGGAGCGACAACTACCAAAAACAATTCGGCGAATTTACAATCAAAGCCGCTCAACCTTAGCGACAAATACAGTTTCTCATTGCAGAAAATCTGCCTAGCGCCACAGGTATTCCTACGTGACAGACCTTCGTCGCGCCACACAACCTTGAATCACGTGGCAAATATGACCCATTTCTACCGGATAAGTTAGAAACGCATCTCCTTGGTGGTCCACAGTTGCTGAATCCGCAGCGGTATGAAAGACAATTGCTAAATTTGCAGTAGCCGGATGACTACGGAGCCGGCGGCAAACTTCGTAACCCGTCATGTCAGGAAGATGCAAATCAAGAAGAACCGCATTCACGCTTTCGCTGAGCGCAAGTTCTATACCCTTCTCTCCAGTGACGGCGTAGATCGCAGCAAATCCGGAAAGTTCAAGGAGCTCGGATAGACCCTGGGCATGAGCTTCATTATCGTCAATTACGAGAACTTTAATAATAGATAACACTACAAGAGATCCCCAAAGACATATTCAAATCATTCTATTTTCTCATCCCGTTTTCCAATGAGCGTTACACTCCATCCAACATTTAAGGATCCTTGTGCATCCATCAAGCGAGCAGGCATTTCCATTCTGCCGCCCTCCCTTTTCTTGCGGCCCGTCTGAGGAGTGATTTGAAAGACCTTGTAAATGCTGCAAGCCCATGGCGTGACCGCCTCCGCGCTCTGCGTAATATGCCTCCAGTCCTCTATATTCTCTGGGAATCGGGACGGGCTGTTGTGTCGTGGGGAGTCGGACTGCGCATTGTCCTAGCGATTCTTCCCTTTGCTATTGCAAAGGTGGCTCAATACATCATCAACGACATTGCGGGGGTTTTGCGCGGAACATCCCTGCCGTCTAACTTCTGGCTCTTAGTGGCTACTGAGGTCGTTCTTAATGTAATTGCAGGATTGATTACTCGAGCTATCGACTACTCGGATTCACTCCTTGCGAATCGCTACACGCAGTACGTAAGCATACGCGTGATGGAACAAGCAGCACGCCTCGATCTGACCACATATGAGGATCCCGTCTTCTACGACAGGCTTGAACGTGCTCGGGTGCAGGCAACTGATCGTCTGGCAATGATTCAGCAGATGGGTCGATTAATCCAACAGGTCATCACCACCCTGGTATTCTCTGCGGCACTTGCGTGGGCTTCTCCATGGCTTGTGCTTTTACTTGCTTCCGGGGTTTTACCTTCATTCATCGGCGAGACTCACTATGCCTTCTTGGGGTACGCAAAAAACTTCCGACAGACCCCCGCCAAACGTCAGATGGATTATTTGCGGCAAGTGGCTGGAAGTCGCGAAGGTGCGAAGGAAGTGAAGCTCTTCGGACTTAATAAATTCTTTACCGATCGATTCGAGGCACTAGCAAACCAAATTTACCGCGAAGATGTGGCGCTCTCTCGGTCGAAGCTAGTCGTTGGCGGGATGTTGGGTGTAATCGGTACTTTGGGATACTACGGAGCTTACGTATACGTTATTTGGACAACCCTGAGGGGGGCCTACGATATAGGTCAGTTCACCTTCCTGACTGCAGCCATCCAACAGGCCAGTTCCAATTTGCAACAAGTGTTCTCCACCACCTCCGGCATTGCGGATCAGGCCCTCTTCCTTACCGACTTGATCGCATTCTTCGAAATGCAACCGACCGTGCAATCCAAACCGGAGGCTCTTCCCGCACCTGCGAAGATCCGATATGGCTTTGAATTTCGCAATGTATCCTTCGCCTATCCGGGTACCGAAAGAGCGGTTTTGGAAAACTTTAATCTCACCCTTTCACCTGGAGAAAGAATTGCCCTCATCGGAGAAAACGGTCAAGGCAAAACGACTGTGGTCAAGTTGATCACGCGGCTCTACGACCCGACTGAGGGGCAAGTTCTGCTAGATGGAATCGATTTGCGAGAATATTCAATCGAAGATCTCCATCGACACATCGGCGTAATCTTTCAGGACTTCATGCGCTTTGAGATGACGGCGAGAGAAAATATAGCGGTAGGGCGAGTTGGTCAGCCAAACCCGCAGGGAGATATCGAGGTCGCGGCACATAAAAGCCTCGCAGACACAGTAGTGAGCAAACTCGCGGGCGGTTACAACCAGATGCTCGGACGACGTTTTGAAGGCGGCGTCGAGTTGTCTGGCGGCGAATGGCAAAAGATGGCTCTCGCTCGCGCCTATCTTCGCGACGCACAGCTTCTTATTCTGGATGAACCGACCGCGGCCCTCGACGCACGAAGTGAACTTGAGGTATTCGAACGTTTTGCAGAATTGACCTCTGGCAAAATGGCACTTTTGATCTCTCATCGATTCTCAACGGTGCGCATGGCGGATCGAATTGTTGTGCTCTCAGGCGGCCGATTAATCGAAGAAGGCACTCATCAGGAATTGATGGCCCAAAATGGGCTATACGCCAGCATGTTTGAGATGCAAGCGGCAAGCTACAGGTAGAACGCTGCCCGCATCTCACGATATAGATCCTGACCCTTCGGATTGAGCTGCAGTCCGCACGAAATTGAGAAAGGTATCATGGCTCTCTTTTCTGAAAACCCACCCGCTTCAGAGCACGTTCTTCCACCGACCGCTCCGACGTTAGAATCCCTGACTAAGGGACTTCTCGAGAAGCCAGCGGTGTCAGAGGAGGACTTGCGGAAAAGTGCCGAAGCGCTAAGTAAGCAGTGGGAGATGGTATCGGCTACCGAGAACGGATTGTCGGAGCGAATTACCCAGTTGAAAACGAGGCTCGCAGAAATTCTGAAAGCTTGCCGCAAATCAGTTTCGCCTCACCAACTTACACCACAGCTTGAATTGCTTGAAAGCACACGCATGTTGGAGTCGCCTCTTGTTACGGGGGATCAGACAACCGCTGCGTTCGCTTCCCTTCCCCATGTATGTATGGAAAACCAAAATGAACTACCCCGAATTGTTAATCTTGCCGAGGGATATCTGTCTGCGGCCAGGGGGATCTGGTCACCGGAATCTTTGGATATCTACGTCCAAAAAGCACAAGCTCGCGATGCACTGCTGCTTGCGGAAATTATGGTTTTACCGCAGGCTTTGAAATTAGCTCAACTCGAGTACATATTGGACCGTGCTGAAGAAGCACTTGCAGCAGGCGAGTTACCACCAATTGAACAGTCTCCCTTCTCCTCCATACTCCATAGCATGCGAAGGTTGAGCCAGTTCGATTGGCGTTCGGTTCTCGAACCGCTGATCGCCTTTGATCGCATTCTCCGACAAGATCCCGCTGGCGTTTTCGCAGAGATGGAGGACGAGACACGGCATGCTTACCACATTCAAGTTGCGGAGTTGGCCCGGTATGCCGACGCCAGCGAGGTCGAGACTGCCCAATGCGCTCTCGAACTCGCCCGAAAAGCCGCTCAGACCTCACACGTCGATCCACGTTATTCCTTGAGGACGAAGCATGTTGGCTATTTCTTATTTGCGGAAGGTCTCCCTTCACTCAGCAACCATATCGGATACCATGCTCCACCAATGGAGCGGGTGCGAAATTTCCTTCGCCACTGGAAAGACGATTTCTACATACTCGGAATCTTTACGATATCGTGTTTGCTCATCGTCGCTATCATTGCTCCACTCGTTCCTCATCACTCCTTTTGGCCAGTGATTGGTGCACTTCTATTTGCCTTACTTCCCGCCTCTCAAGGCGCGGTTGATCTGGTAAACAATACGGTCACTGCATTGATGAAAGCTCACTCGCTGCCGAAGATCGATTTTTCTAAGGGAGTGCCTCGCGATTCGGCCACATTTGTTGTCGTTCCAACACTGTTGCTCAATGAGGCCCAGGTTCGCGATCTATTTGATCAACTTGAGGCTCGATATCTCTCGAACCAGGATCCAAACATTCACTATGGTTTACTGACGGATTTGCCCGACGTGAGCGCGCGACCACTTGATGAGGATTCCAACCTTCTAGCGACTCTTGCTGCACAATGCGTCGACGAGTTGAACGCCAAATATAGACATGAAAAAGGCGGCTGTTTTTTTCTTCTGCATCGCCATCGCATCTTCAATTCCCGTCAGGGAGTCTGGATGGGATGGGAACGTAAACGAGGAAAACTATTGGACCTCAACAAGTATTTGCTAGGCAAATACGACAGTTTCCCGCTTAAAGCAGGTCCTCTGCAAATTCTGGAGCATATCAGATACATCATCACCTTGGATTCCGACACTCAACTCCCGCGTGGAACCGCGGCACGGATGATTGGCACGATGGCGCATCCGCTCAATCAAGCTGTCATCGATCCAAAGCTCCGCATAGTGACCCAAGGCTACGGCATCCTGCAACCCCGGGTAGGCGTCAGCGTCGCTTCCGCGTCGCGATCTCGTCTCGCAGCTCTCTATTCAGGCGAGACCGGGTTTGATATCTACACTCGTGCTGTCTCCGACGTCTATCAGGATCTTTTCGAAGAAGGAAGTTTTGCTGGCAAGGGTATCTATGAGGTCAGCATTCTGCATGAAGTGTTGGATCGACGTTTTCCTCGAAATGCCCTGCTCTCTCACGATCTGATCGAGGGTTCCTATGCCCGCGCCGGACTTGTCACCGACATAGAGATTATCGACGATTACCCCACCCGCTATTCCGCTCATACTCGTCGAAAACATCGCTGGGTCCGCGGGGATTGGCAGATTGCACAATGGCTCTTCGGCCACGTGCCCGACGAGTCAGGTAAATTCGTCTCCAATCCAATAAATACAATCTCGCGATGGAAGATTCTGGATAATTTACGCCGTAGTCTTGTCGAACCAGTCACGTTCCTTCTCTTTGTTCTTGGATGGTTTGTCCTGCCCGGAGGAGCCCTTTATTGGACAGTTGCAGGTCTTCTCCTTTTGTTTCTTCCCGTCCTGGTCCAACTGGCATTCAATCTCGGGCGTGCGTTGTTTAAACTTAGTCCCGTTGGCGTCCGAGAGGGCTTTTCGGCCTTCGTATCATCCTTCGGATTCGCCATCCTCAACCTGACCTTCCTGCCCCATCATATGTTTCTTTCGCTCGATGCGATCATTCGTTCGCTAAGCCGCAAATTGGTGTCAGGAAAGCATCTTCTTGAATGGGAGACGGCTGCTCAGGTTGAGTTGGGCGGCTCCCGAACGTCGGTAGACGTCTATCTATATCTCTCCCCTATCACGGCGCTTTTTATTGCTTTAGCACTCGCATTCATTCAGGTCCAATCCCTGATTGCGGCTAGCCCAATTTTGCTACTGTGGGCCATAGCACCTTTAGTCGCGAACTGGCTCAACACATCCCCGAGCCATCTTGAGGGTCCGCTGACTTCTGCAGACAAACTCTTTCTCCAACAACAGGCATTCCAGTTGTGGAGATACTTCCACGATTTTGGTGGCAAGGAAAACCATTGGCTCATACCAGATAACGTCGAAGAAAATCAGTTATTCCAGGTACGGAAGCTTTCGCCGACAAATCTTGGCATGCTTATCAACGCGCGACAGGTTGCGTATGAATTTGGGTTCCTAACGCTTCCGGAATTCGCCGAGGCCACACTAGGAACGCTCTCAACCTACGACAGTCTCGAGAAACAACATGGTCATATCTACAATTGGTATGACATCGAATCCTTGCAACCAATCGCCCCACTAACAATCTCCACGGTCGACAGCGGAAATCTCATCGCCTCTCTCTACACACTTCATTCTGGTGCAATCGATCTCCTCAATCGTCCGCTATTAGATAGCGGCATGTTTTCTGCCTTGGAGCAAATACAGCCGAACTCCAGGCTGGAGTCAGATAAGACGTCGCGCGAGCCTGGGGTACCGCAGGAAGACTCGGAGATTTCATTAATACGGTCTCAAATCCGTTCTCTCCTTCTCCACACCGCCGCACCAGATCTTGCCATTCCCATTCAGGATGATTTGGTAGGCACTGGTCGCGGCGACTGGCTTGTACACGAGCTCTCTCGCAGACGCATCGCTTTATCTGTCTTTGTGCAAAACTATGCGCCGTGGTTTCTTCCCCAATTTGAAGCCCTCTTTGCATTGCAGGAACTCGGCGATGCGAAAGACCGATATATCCCCACATTGAAGCAGGCGGTTGACTACGCAACAGAATTGCAGTCGAGAATCGCTAAAGCCTTTCCTTCCGTTCCGGTCGACTCGCCATTAGCAGCCTCGACCGAGTCCTTAGGCTCGCTCCTCTCCGACGCAGTAGTTCGCCTTGCGCAACTGCAGTCGGATATCTCTGCGATCGCAACGGAAGCCGGGCGTCATGCTGACGATATGCACTTCGGGAATTTCTTCGTTGAAGCGCGCCAATTACTCTCCATCGGTATCGATGGAGCTACGGGTGAACTGCATTCAGCGTGTTATGACTTACTCGCCTCCGAAGCTCGCATCGCATCGTTCATTGCCGTTGCCAAGGGTGACATTCCTCAACAATCCTGGTTCAGGCTCGATCGCTCTCACGTTCTCGTTCGTGATCTTCCTGTTCTTGTTTCCTGGACCGGAACAATGTTCGAGTACATGATGCCAACTTTGTGGATGCGTAGCTTCCCGAATACCCTGATCGCTCGATCGCTCGAGTCTGCCGTACGGGTTCAGCGCGAGCATGTACGTAATATTCCCTGGGGGATTTCGGAATCAGGCTTCGCGAAGTTGGATCCTCAGGGAAGATACGGCTATCAGGCCTGGGGGATCCCTGCTTTAGCCTTAAAATATGGAGCGGAGGACGGTCCGGTTATCTCACCTTATTCAACTTTCCTTGCGCTTTCCGTCTCCCGCAAGGAGGCGGTCGCCAATCTGCGGCGTATGGCTGCGATGAACTGGGTTGGGAACTACGGCTTCTACGAGGCTGCTGACTACACCCAAAGCAATCAACCCACGTTAGTGCGATCATGGATGGCGCATCATCAAGGTATGTGCCTTCTTGCGCTCGCCAACCTGCTTAAAGACAACATCGTTCATTATTGGTTCCATTCGAATCCTCGCGTTCGCGCAACGGAACTCCTGCTTCACGAGAAGCCTTTGAGTAAGGAAACATTGAAGGAACTTTCGAACCGATCGAAATCACAACCAACGGAGCGAGTTAAGCCATTTCCGCAAACGGCTGGCTGATCACGGCTGAAAGACGATCCGCGTCCCTTCTTCAGATTCGTTCCATATCGCTTCAACTTCTCGTAACGGGCTGGGTTTAGTCTCGAATTGAAATGGTTTCGTTGCCGCGGCTTGAAAAAACTCTGAGACGGATTGGCGGATCTGATCGAGAGAGGCACTTCCAAAACCGCTTCCTAAAAGTTCAACGCCTGAACTACGCAGTGTGGACGCAGCGAGAGAGATCGTCTTGCCGGCACTCTCGCCGATTTGAATAAAACGAAGACGGGGGGAAGCCTTTTGCAGTCCTTTTTGCGAAATGGCATCAAGCATACACTCGGCCGGTTGTCCCCAGACGTAGTCGAGCACGACATCTATACCTGCTTCGGCCAACTCGCGCCGAAAGGCGGAGACGAGAGTCGTGCGATCTTGATCGAGATGGATAACTTGATCAGCACCAAGTGCGGAAAGCTTCTCCAGAGCTTTCGGATGACGGCCCGCCGCAACGACGCGACGCGCACCCAGTCGTTTTGCTATCTGGATCGCGAGCCTGCCTGCAACTCCGGTGGCGCCGAGAATCAATACGCTTTCTCCGGCCACAAATTTCGCTCGCGCTGTCAGCGCGGCCCAGGATGACATTGCTGGATTCACGATTCCAGCCGCTGTTACATCATCGATTCCGTCGGGCAAAGGGAGACGCATCCAATCTGGTGCGAGAGCGAGTTCGCTGAATGTACCAAAGGGAGTCCGCGCGGTACCAAAGAAAACGCGCGTTCCGTCCTCCAACTTCCCGACTCCATCGATGCCAGCCACGAAGGGTAGTTCGCCGGAACTGCCGTAGTGCGTACCTCTGGCAAGACTCTTGACGATCGGATGGAGCCCGGCAGCAATTACAGTTACAAGCTTTTCTCCTTCGTTCGCGACTGGGTCTGTGAACGTGGCGTAATTCGGCGGCGCGTCAAAGGAATGGACAACAGCTGCATTCATCACAATCTCCCGAAAATTTAGTACGGCCCAATTTTTGAAACAGCTAAAGGAGCTTTATGCCTGTCAAGGTCTCGCATACCTGCCATAGGTGGGCGGCGGCTCTGGTATCGAGTGCCTGTGGAGCGATCTGTGCCCGCCCTACTTCTTCACCACGCATCTCCTGAAAACCCTGGGGACCGTAGTAGCCTCCGTCCTCAGCATCGGGGGAAGTTGCAGCATAGAGAGTGGGAAGAGCCCCTTCCGAGTCGGTGTTCAGCACGATGCCGATGACGTGGGCCATAACGTTGCGAATGCCCCTCTCAAAGGAGGAATAGTCGCCGGTCTGAAATAGGTTGGTGCTGGCAACTCCAGGGTGGACGGCCAAGGACATGATGCGAGAATTAGCAGCTCGCAGTCGACGGCTCAGTTCAAGGGCGAACATCAGGTCAGCGAGCTTGGACTGCTGGTAGGACTTCCACGGGCTATAGCTGCGCCTGGATTGGAGATCATCGAAGTTGAGTTGACCTCGTTTGTGGGCGATGGAGGCTATTGTGACAACACGGGGTCTATTATGAGACTCAGCGGCGGCCTGTTCGAGGGCGGGCAATAGCAGTGCGGTGAGGGCGAAGTGGCCGAGGACGTTAGTGCCGAACTGCAACTCGAAGCCGTCGGCAGTCTCGAGACGTTTGGGCGGTGCCATGACGCCGGCATTATTGATGAGGATGTGCAGCGGTCGGTGCTTCGCCAACTCCTCTTCTGCGAAGCTACGCACTGATGCGAGGGAGGCGAGATCCAAAATCGCCAGTTCCGTGTTGTGCGCACTGGGAGAGTCGGCGTCGAGGCGGGCGATGGCTGCCTCTCCGCGTTTTCGATCGCGGCAGGCCATAATGAGCTGCGCGCCTTTACGGGCCAGCTTCAGTGCTGCGTGATACCCGATACCGCTGTTCGCGCCGGTGATGAGGATCCGCTTACTTGCTAACGACGGAATGTCCGCTGCCTTCCACTTCTGGCTCATAGAATGATTGGACGTTCGACACCGACATGTAAGATGCGAACTATTTTTTGCTCGATTTTTGTGCAATCTCAGTGTTGCTGCCAGAATGCATCAACTACCTGCACATATTTGTCGGGTTCTTCGTACGAAGGAAGGTGCCCGCTCTTTTCAAAGACGACGAATGTTGCTCCGGGAATGGCCTTGTAGATATTCCAGGCAGTTAGAGGTGTAACGTTCATATCGTACCGGCCTGTAATGACCAAGGTTGGAAACTTAAACTTGGGTAGCTCAGGAGTGAGATCCAGGTCGCGAGTGGCTCGTTGCACAGCCGCACCGGTCTGTTGAGTAGAACCAAGATCCTTGACTCCAGCGAGATAAGCATCCCGATTTGCCTCGCTATAAAAGAGCATCAGGAAGTGATCGCGAATGCGCTGATCCCCCGGGTCGGTTCCAGGGGATGTTTTTCTTTCGCGGACAGCGATCTGTTCGAGCACGTCAGGAAAGACGTCCGGGAGAACGCGTATGATGTCCTTCCATGCCGGAGCAGCGGAGTCACTAAGAATCAGTTTTTCGATGTGCTCGGGATGTGCGGCTGCGTAGGCCATTGCGAGAAGACCGCCATAAGAGTCGCCTACGAGGTTGAACTTCTGGAAACCAAATTTGGCACGAACTGCCTCCATGTCGGCGACCTGGGCATCCATCCCCCATGCGGCATCTGGTTTGACCTGTTTTGACTTGCCGGTGCCTCGCTGATCGTAGAAGACGATTTGACGGTTGCGTGAGAGGCGCAGCCAGACATCGTTTTGCAGCATGTAGATATGCGAGAGTCCGGGTCCCCCGTTGGCGACGATGACCGGCGTTGCAGAACTAGGCGCCCCGTAGGTCTCGTAGGCCAGCTCGACCTCAGACGTAGCAATCACCCCTGTACTTGTGGATGCCGGTTGCGCCAGAGCAAGACTGGGGAGAAGAAGCACAAGTGCTGCGAAGAAAGTTCGATACATGTCCTTTTCCTGATCACAATCCAAGATTGGGTTGCTCAGTGCGTTTATAGCATCCACGGCACGGTGTCGGCCCAGGGTGCGGAACCTGCCTGTTATCAAAGGTGACTTGAACTGTGGCGGGAACCTGCTAACGTTAATTTGTGCTGATTACGCCCCTTCAACTTGTAGATGAGCCGCTGGAGTTCAATGAAATCATTGCTCCGGGTATGCTGGACTATTCTTCGGACATCCGTCAGGTGAGCCCTTTGCCGGTCAACGGAGTGGCTGATCTGCTGATTGAGCATCGGAGTTCGAGCTCTCATGTCAACGACATCCGCCTGCGAGCGCATTACAGTGCCGATTTCGAGATTCTCTGCGCCCGATGCGTCGATCCCGTTGCTGTTCCGCTGGTGGGCGATTTTGATCTTATTTTCCGACCCGAGAGTGCCGATGCGGACCTCGGAGAGCGCGCGATCACAGCAGATGAGACCGAAATCGGTTATTATGAAGAGAGCGGTCTTTTGCTGGAGGATGTGGTGCGTGAGCAGGTGTTGCTTTCCCTGCCGAGTCGCACTCTCTGTTCGGTGGACTGCAAGGGGCTTTGCCCGCGCTGTGGTCAGAACCTGAATCAAGCGAAATGCTCCTGCGATGAGGCTCCCGCCGATCCGCGATGGAATGCGCTTGCGGATCTGGCGAACAAGCTCGAGTTGAAGCACTGAAATCAAGTTTTTGCCTCGTCGACCGCGTGAATTTTTGCGCAACCGCCGCGGCCGATCGAAAGGGATACTGCAATGCCTAATCCAAAACGGCGCCACTCGAAACAACGGACTGCCAAGCGCCGCAGCCACGACTTCCTCACCCCAACCGGCCTCTCCGAGTGCCCGAACTGCCACGAGCGCAAGCTGCCCCATCGTGCGTGCCGCAAATGCGGGACTTACAAGGGCCGTGATGTTATTGTGAACAAAGAAGCAAGCTAGTACTTCCAATCCAACCCTTACTCATGCCTGCTGATGCCAACTGACATCGTTGTAGACGCGATGGGTTCCGACAAGTCCCCCGAGCCGGAGGTTCGCGGGGCTGTCCTTGCTGCGCGCCAGTATGACGTTCGGGTTCACCTCATCGGGCCCGAGGACAAACTGCGTCCGATCCTGCGGCAGGCGCTGCGCGGACACCGGTTGCCAGTGTTCATTGTGCCGGCGACCGAGTGGATCACAATGGACGACAAGGCTGCCCAGGCCGTCCGATCCAAGCGCGACTCCACGATGCGGGTTGGGCTGAAGATGGTGCGGGAGGGGCGGGCTGCCGGGTTCTTTACGGCGGGCAATACCGGCGCGGCGATGGCGACGGCGAAGATGGTACTCGGCATGTTGTCGGGTGTCGACCGTCCGGCGCTGGCTACGATTCTTCCTACAATCAAAGGCGTTCCTTCCCTGCTGCTCGATGTAGGTGCAAACGTGGATTGCGATCCGGACAACCTGGTCCAGTTTGCAGTGATGGGTCATATGTATGCGAAGAACGTGCTTCGCATACATAACCCTCGTGTCGGGTTGCTATCGATCGGCGAGGAGGAGTCGAAGGGTAACTCGCTGACGCGAGATACGCTGCCCCTGCTCCGCGCGCTGACTAATATCAACTTCACCGGCAACGTCGAGGGACGCGATCTATTCAATGGGCACAGCGATGTGGCGGTTTGTGATGGATTTGTCGGCAACGTGGCGCTGAAGTCGATTGAAGGAACGGCTCAATTGCTGAGTGCTTCTCTACGACAATCTCTAAAGTCGACTGTGACCTCGCAGGTTGGAGCATTGCTTTCGCGCAAGGCTTTTGCTGAGTTCAAAAAGCGGCTCGATTACTCCGAGTACGGCGGTGCGGTGTTGCTGGGTGTTCGTGGAGCTTGCATCATCGGACACGGGTCGTCGAATGAAAAGGCGATCATGAACGGTGTTCGCGTTGCTGCTGAATTTGCCCAAGCTGAGGTAAATTCAGGGATCGAATCTGCAATGCTCCCTGTGCAAGCCCATCAACTCTGAGAAGACCCCTTCCTCGTAATTTGGTGCAAGTATTCCCGATTCAATCGTTTACAGGTTTCATTTTTGCAAAGGCCTTTGATAGCAATACCTTATCTCTAAAGTAGAGAAAATCAGCAGGTCAGTCTAACGCGTTTTCTCTCCCGGGGCAGAAGACACAGAGGAATATTGTGTTTTACTGTAAATCATTCTTGTTATTGAGTTTATCCACAAATCATTTCGAATCCGCGGAATATTGTCTCAATCGACCGGTCCTGCGAAGAGGATCAGATTTCCATCGGGGTCTTCAACGATGAAGGTGGTGGCTCCCCAAGGCTCCTGCTTGAGGGTCTGATGGAAGGATAAGCCGAGGGCTTTATAACTCATGAAGAGCAGTTTGATCTCGTCTGCGCTTCCAACGGTGATCGAAGCGGAGAGCAGATGTTCGCGTTCTCGAACATCGCCAGCGAACACGGGCTTTTCCATGTGGCGCAAGGATAGTCGTGCATTATCGCGATTGACCTGAGCATAAAACGGTGGATCGCCATATATGAAGTCAACCGCGAAGCCGAGCTTGTCGGTATAGAAATCACACGATGCCTGAATGTTGGCAACAAACAGTTGTGCGGAGATTGAATTGAGAATTGGGCGAGTGGTTTCTGGTCAGGTTTTCCTGTCATGATGCATCTGAAGTCTTTCCTATTCTGCGGTGAGGCTTGATGGGGCTGAGATCGCGACGTGGTGATCAGAGGAGGTAAAGGCACCAGGGCAGCGGTTTGATGAGTGTAGGTCGCATACGCCTCGCCGAACTGGGAACGCATCCATTCCTCCTCCTTGCGAAGCTTCGCCCATAACACGAGGAATATCAGGACAAACCGATGATCCCGCGCACCTGGGAGAGCGCGATTGCGGTGCCAAGAAATCCAGTCAGAATGCCAGTGTAGATGGGGTGACGGACCAGGGCGTAAGGGCCGGTGGTAATCAGCTCGTGGCCTTGCTTAACGGTTACGGCTTGGCTCCAGTTGCTTCCAAGGTGGCGGCGCGCCCAGACCGCGAAGAGAAGGCCGACGACGGTAACAACAGCTCCGGTCAAAAGGACATAAGGGCAGATAGCCAGAGTTGGCGGTAGAGCCAAGGCAGCGGGATGTAAGTTGTCGAGAGGGCGACGAATACGATCAGAAAAGTGACTGCCCGAAGGATTTGCGGAGCGGCGGGCTCGAGGCGCTGGCTAGTTTTGGTATGGGCGGCCTTGATTCGCCAATAGAGAATGAAGGCGATCCACACCACGGGAAGAAAGATTCGTAAACCCAGAGCATCGAGGACCTACCGGGCGTTAAAAAGTGTCTACGCAGGTGAGCGAGGGGACGTTTCACGGCACGCGACATTTGCCGCGACCACACTGCCTAAGGCTGCGAATCGTGGCAACGACTCTAGTGTTGCGAGGCCAGCATGTGGGCGGGTTCGAACTCGTCTTTGGTTGAGTTGATGGTGCTTATGGAAGCCACTCCCGAATCTCCAGCCAATCGATTAAAACGGAGTCAAGCGCCAACTGATTTGCTTCTGCGAGTTGTCTCGCAACGTTCAGCCGATGCTCGATGCTGCGCAGGTGTCGTAAATCATTGGCCACTCGGCGCAGATCACTTGGGTCCGCGGTGTTTTTGTCTCTGCGAAATCTCTGCGGAGAGTTGCGGTTTTCTCGTTGACGGTTGAGAAAGGAACTTTAAGCGCACCCACGATCCTGTCCAGAACAATTCTTGTGTCCAGAAACGATCTTGACCAAGCATATGCATCGTTCAGGCTTCAATTGGAGTTGAGGCTGGCTTTGCGAGCGGGTTCGAATTCGTCTTTGGGGAGCCAGTTGAGGGTGGTGGGGGCGGTGAGGGCCTGCCAGCCGAGGTCCATGCCAAAGCGATCGAGTTTGGCGTTGCCGGCGAAGTCCCAGTCGGCGAGGTAGTTGTCGGAGAAGTTGTGATAGTCGTGGGCGGTGAAGTCTTCGTGTTGTTTTTTGCCCCAGGCTGCGTCGTGGCCTTCGTAGAGATTGCCGGTCTCGATGGAGAAGGCGGGGATTCCGACGCGGGAGAGGGAGAAGTGGTCGGAGCGGTAGTAGCTTCCGGCGGAGGGCTTGGGGTCGGGGACGATGGCGAGGTTGAAGCGCTTCGCGGTAGCTTCGACGGTTGGGAAGAAGGTGGTGCGCTGGGCTCCGTTAACGTTGGTTTCGAGCGGAACGCCGATGGGGAGGATCATGTCGTAGTTGATGTCGAGGGCGATCTGTCCGGCGGGGATGGGTGGATGCTGGCCGAGATATTCGCTGCCGAGGAGGCCCTGTTCTTCAGCCGTAACCGCGGAGAAGATGACAGAGTGTGGAAGTTTCGTTCCTGATTGCGCGAGTTGAGACCAGGCTCGGGCCAGCTCGAGGAGCATTCCGCATCCTGTGGCGTTGTCGGCGGCGCCGTTGTAGATGTTGTCGCCTGACTTGCCGGGAACGAAGCCGAGATGGTCAAAGTGAGCGGTGTAGAGGACGGCTTGGTCAAGACCGGGCTTACAGTTCCTACCATCACGACCGCCGCATGCCTCTCCCGGCAGAATGCCGACAACGTTGGGTGATTGGAAGGGGCGGACTACGCTTTCGACGTGGGCGTGGAGGCGGACGGGGAGTTCGATGGCTTTGAAGCCGGGTTTGCCGGCAGCTTCGATTTCGTGGTCGGCATCGAGGTTGGAGGATTTGAAGATCTGTTTGGCCACGTCGAGCTGGATCCAGCTGGCGGCTTCCAGCTGGGGGTCTTTATTGTTGCGGAGGTAGGTTTTTTCGCTGGTGTTTGAATTCTTCACGACGTCCCAGCCGTAGCTTGCGAGGTCGGTGCGGTGGATGATGAGTGCGCCGACAGCTCCCATGCGTGCTGCCTGTTCGAATTTATAGGTCCAGCGGCCGTAGTAGGTGAGCGCGTCGCCGCCGAAGAAATTGGGGTCGGTGGAGGGCGGGTCGCCGACAATGCAGAGGATGACTTTGCCTTTGACGTCGATGTTGGCGTAGTCGTTCCAGTTGAACTCGGGTGCGGTGATGCCGTAGCCGACGAAGACGATGGGGGCGTCGATATCGACGGTAGGTGTGAGGGTGCGGTTGGAGACGGTGTAGTCGTCGCCGTACTTGAGGTCGTAGGAGTAGAGGGTGATGGCCATCTGGCCTTCGGGGCGTTTGGGGACGAGCGACATGGTGGTTTTTTCGGGGATGGCATTCATGCCGACGAAGTTGATCTGCTGGAGGTAAGTGCCTTTGTCACCGCCGGGTTTAAGGCCGTAGAGAGCGAACTGAGTGGCGATGTACTGGGCGGCGATCTCGCTGCCCCGAAGGCCAGGGCCGCGTCCCTCGAGGAGATCGTCGGCGAGGAACTTAACGTGGGCACGGATCTTTTCGGGGTCGATGGAAGCTTCCGCGGCCTTGACCGCAGTCGGGATAGTTTGGGCTAGTGCGCTGGCGGATAGGAGGAAGAGGGAGGCAGCGAGGCGGATGTGAGTCAAGTTCGAGCTCCTAACGGCTTTTCGGGTGCGACTAGTCTAAACGGATTCGCGAGGGGTGATATAGCCGCGTTGGCCCGTGGAGGCATCTTGTTGAAGTAGATGAAATCTTTGGCCTGGAATCCATGTTGGGCTGCTGCCGCGTTGATGGAGTGACTTTGGTATGTTGGTTCGCATGGGATTGAGGGGGAGCGTTGCAGCGTGCATGTTGCTGCTTGGCGTTTTGCGCGTTGCGGCGGAGGATAAGCAGGCTTCGACGCCTCCGATGGGATGGAACAGCTGGGACTCGTTTGGGCTGAGGATCAATGAAGAGCAGTTTCGCGCCAATATGACAGTGATGGCGGCGCAACTGAAGGAGTTTGGCTGGCAGTATGTGGTGATCGATGAGGGATGGTATCTGGAGAATCCAGAGATTGCATCGATGCCGGAGAAGCTGCGATACACGGTAAATGCGCGAGGGCAGTATGAGCCGGCGGTGAACCGGTTCCCTTCTTCAAAGAACGGCGCGGGCTTCAAGCCGCTAAGCGATGCGGCGCGTGAGAACGGGTTGAAGTTTGGGATTCATATTATTCGCGGGATTCCAAAGCAGACGGTGCTGGCGAATATGCTAATCGGAACGACGCATTATCGCGCAGCCGTGGCGGCTGATACGGGGGATAAGTGTCCGTGGAATCCGGATAACTTTGGCGTAAAGGCGAATGCCGCCGGGCAGGCCTGGTATGACACGTTGATGAAGCAGTATGCGAGCTGGGGGGTTGATTACATCAAGGTGGATTGCATTGCTTCGCATCCTTATAAGGAGGCGGAGATCAAGATGATTCATAAGGCGATTGAAAGGTCAGGGAGGGCGATGGTGCTGAGCCTGTCGCCGGGGCCGACGGCACTTGAAAATGTAGTGGAGGTGGGGAAGAACGCGCAGCTCTGGCGGATCTCCGACGATGTATGGGATACGTGGGACAAGGCTGAAGGGAAGGATTGGCCGCAAAGCGTGAAGGGACAGTTTCCTGTGATTGCAAGCTGGGCGAAGTATGCGCGGCCGGGAAACTGGCCGGATGCGGATATGTTGCCGATTGGGCAGCTGCGTCCCGCGCCGGGGTGGGGGAGTGCACGGGCCTCACGGCTTACGCAGGATGAACAGAGAACGATGATTACGTTGTGGAGCATGGCGCGGTCGCCGTTGTTCATCGGGGGGAATCTGACGCAGATGGACGATGGGATGAAATCTATGCTGACGGACCCAGGGGTGATTGAGGTGGATCAGCACTCTTTGGGCGGGCATCTGCTGGGGCAGGATGGTGATGTGATCGCGTGGGTGGCGGTGTCAGAGAATCGGGATAAAAGTTATCTAGCGCTGTTCAACGTTGGCGATGTACCAGTGCATGTGGATAAGACTTTTGCAGAGTACGGGTTTATTGATCGGGCGCAGTATAAGGTCCGAGACCTGTGGATGCGGAAGGAACTGGGTGCTCTGAACGCGGTGGCGGTGGAGCTACCGGCGCATGGGTCAGTGATGTATTCGTTGCGGCCGTAGCCGTCATTGTTGCTTCGCGAGTAGTTTCGCCTTAGTATCGCCCTGAGTGGATTCTTTTAAGAACAAATCGAATATCGATCTGAATCGGACGGCGAAGTCGGCTGAGGCGGAGCGGCTGGTTTCGGCTGGGCGGGTCGACGACGATGCGGCGTTTGAACTGAAGCTGAGGCCGGCCAAGCTGAGCGAATTTATTGGGCAGACCAAGGCGAAGGAACAGCTGGCGATTGCGCTGGAGGCGGCGAAGTCGCGCGGCGAGGCTCTGGACCATGTGTTGTTGTTTGGGCCGCCGGGATTGGGGAAGACTACGCTGGCGACGATTATTGCGAATGAGCTGGAAGTCGGGTATCAACAAACGAGTGGGCCTGCGTTGCAGATTCAAGGGGATTTGACGGCGATCCTAACGAATCTAAAGGAGAAACAGGTTTTGTTTCTCGATGAGATTCATCGACTGCAGCCGGTGCTTGAGGAGAAGCTTTATACGGCGCTTGAGGATTACAAGCTGGACATCATCATTGGGCAAGGTCCAGCGGCACGCACGCATGTAATGGAAATCAGGCCGTTTACGTTTGTGGCTGCGACGACTCGGCCGGGATTGCTCAGCTCGCCCCTGCGGTCGCGGTTTGGGATTCTATTGCGGCTGGAGTTTTATACGGACGATGAGCTGCGGTTTGTCGTGGAGCGGTCGGCGGAGGTGTTGGGGGTGCCGATTGAACGGGATGGGGCCGCAGAGATTGCGATGCGATCGCGGGGGACACCGAGGATTGCAAATCGACTGCTGCGGCGCGTGAGGGACTACGCGCAAGTGCGGGCGAAGGGCGTGATCGACCGTGAGACGGCTTGTAAAGCGTTGGAATTGCTGGAAGTTGATGCGCATGGGTTCGATGAGCTTGACAGGCGTCTACTGCGGACGATTATTGAGAAGTACGATGGCGGGCCAGTGGGTTTGAATACGCTGGCCGCGGCTCTAGCGGAGGAGCAGGATGCACTGGAAGAGGTTTATGAGCCGTTTTTGATCCAGATCGGGTTTCTGGATCGGACGCCGAGGGGCCGGGTGGCGACTCGGCTGGCTTATGAGCATTTGGGGATCGAGATGCCACGGAAGATGAGCCTGTTTTAGAAAATATTTTTTTGCGTGATGAGAATGGTGTATTTACCGGGGGATTAGCGATTTCCTCAGGGTAAAATCGTGGTCGTTACGTGGCTACTAAGTGCACGAAATCGGGATCCAAATTTTCCTTTTCCCAAAATTTTTTGATGTTTTTCGGAGTTCCCGATGAAGGGTCTTCGTCACGCGGTTGCTCTCGCCGGGTTGGTGTTCGCGCTGGCGGTCGTGATGGATTTTTATAAGAGGTTGCCGGATCAGATTGCGACGCACTTCAACGGGGCCGGAGTAGCGAATGGGTTCGGGGCACGGTCGACGCTTTGGGTTTTGCTGGGGATTGCTTATCTGCTATATGCGACGCTCGTGGCGATCGGGTCTTTGCCTTGGATTATGAATCTGAAGCGACCGCTCGCTCCGGAGAAGGAGAAAATTGTTTGGGCCGAGACGACTGCGATGGTGGGATGGCTGAATGTCGAGGTGTGCTGGATGTTTGCTTACATCTGCCTGGCTATGGTGCGGAATGGACTCGGTCTGCAGGTGGGGTTGGGAGCGTGGTTTTTGCCTATGACGCTGCTGGTGGTCTTCGGGACATGTGTGTTTTATTCTGCTCGAATCTTTGGCGCGATGCGCGGCTCGGAGATTGGAGACTGAGTTCAGACGGTTAGTCAGATCCGTCGAGGACACAATCGTTGATAATTCTGAAGACTCATGCGGAAGGTGGTAGGGAGTGACCCAGCAATCCAATCCTGAGGAGTCGGTCGCCACGAAGGCAGCGGGTGAGAAGCCGACGACGATGATCAAAATCGGCGGACTGACTCTTCGCGGCCCGGTGGCTGCCATCGTCATGCTGTCGGTCCCCGTGGTGATTGTGATCCTGATTGTTCACATGCATCCGCGAACAGGAATGTTGGTCTCCGGAGGACTCTGGATTGCCTTTATCGCGTACTGGAGTGTAGCGGCAAAGAATTCAGGGGCTGCGAAGAGGTCGGAATCGCAACGGTCTCGCGGCGTCCACGAATTGCTTCTCAATGCCGGACTGTTGCTTCTCTTCGTGCCTGTTCCGGCTCTGACAAGACACTTTCTGCCGAATGTGAGATCTCTCACTCTCGCGGGACTTGGCGTGCAGGCTGCATTTTTTCTGTTGGCCTTGTGGTCGCGGCGGCATCTCGGGCGCAACTGGAGCACCAAGGTCAGGATCGCCGAAGATCACAAGCTCGTTCGAAGTGGACCGTATCGGCTGGTGCGCCACCCGATCTACACTGCGATGCTTGGGATGTCACTGGGAACAACTATCGTCTCCGGCCAGTATCATTCGCTGGTGGGGTTGCTGATCGTCGCAATCGCTTACTGGCGCAAGATTCGGATTGAAGAAGCGGCTCTTCGAGAGGCGTTTGCCGCGGAGTACGATGAGTACCGGCACCAAAGCTGGGCGCTTGTTCCACTGATCTTCTAGGTCAATTTGGGTGGGTTGGCGAGGGGCTTGCGGAGACGAAGTTGCCGCTGAGGGAGGTCGGCGCTCCGGTTTGAAAAATATTTTTGAAGGATTCCGAGACCCACGGTTCACTTGGTGCTGTCGGCAGGACGCAATCCTCGTAATTACGGTGGTGGTGGTTGCCATATTCCGCTGAGGCTGACTAGGGTGGCCTGACCGGAGAATAGATCAGTGACGAGGATATCGCCGTAGGAGTTGTTTCCTGCGGCGGGGGCGGTGTTGGTTGCCGTGGGTGCGAAGACAACGGAGACCTGGCAGGGCGTGGTGGAACAGTAGCTTCCCTGCGTGATGATGAATGGCAAAAAGGCCGAGTCCACAACCTGAATCGTGACCGGATCGTTGTTGAAGCTGGTGACGTTAAAGGATTGCGCCGCGCTTGTTGCGCCGAAGGGGGTGTAAGGGAAGTTGAGGCTGTTGGGGGTGGCGACGGGGGATGGGTTGAGGCCCAGAACTCGGAGCGAAACAGAATGTTGCTCGGTTGAAGTTCCCTCGGCGAAAGTGAGTGTCGCGAAACGATTGGCCGGCTGGGTCGGGGAGGCCGAGATCGGCACAGAACAGGTTCCATTTGGAGCAAGGGCCACGCAATTCGACACGTAGGAGAAGTCTGTCGGATTTGGTCCGTTTAATACAGGCGCGTTGAAGACGATCGGCACAGTGCCTGTATTGACGATTGTGAGGGTTGGGCCCACGGAAGTCTGACCGATCGCAACGGAGCTGAAGTCGAATGAACCGGGTGCTACAGAGAAGTGGAGGCCACCGGGTAGTCCGATGCCGATGAGGCCGCCGTAAGGGACTCCGTTGACGTTGAGGGTGGCGGTGCGGAGGCCGAGAGCGGACGGTGTGAAATAGAGGACGCCTCCGCAGAAGGGGCTGATGCGAGAGGTAGTGCAGGAGCCGGATTGGGAGGAGCCGAAGGAGAAGTCGGTTGCGTTGGGGCCAGTGATGTCGAGGCCGTTGAGGCCGGCGGGAAGGCCTGGGGGGATGAAGTTGAAGCCACCCGTTCCCTGGGTTCCGACAGAGCGGCTTCCGAAGTCGAACAATATTTGGCCGGTGAAGCCGTTCGAGTAGGACAACAGCAGAGTCTGGTTCGCACTGGGGGCAGCATCGTCCACAATCGTTAGTTTTCCTGTCGAATAAGGCTGGGTGGTAGCAACCGCAGACACTGCGATGGTGCAGGTTGCTTGCGGGGCGAGCGAGGTCCCGCAGTTGTTGGTCTGGGTGAAGGCAGGCTGGCCTGAGGTTGGATCGTTGCTGATGGTGATGCCATCGATCGTGAGGGGAAGGGAGGGGCTGAGGTTGCTCAGCGTGGCATTCATCGGAGTGGCTGAGGCGGTAAAGGCAAGCGAAGAAGGGCTGAGCATCGCCGGACCCGCGCTTGCTTCGAGGCCGTTGCCTGTGAGGAGAACCCAGAGGATGGGGTTGGCTGAGCTATTGTTTATGACGATGTAGGCGCTGCGTGGGCCGATTGCCGTGGGAGTGAAGGTGAGCTGGAGGGTGCAGGTCGCGCCGGGCATGACCGGGGTGGGACAGTTCTCGGGCGTAGCGCTGTTGACCACCAGGGCGAAGTCTCCGGGATTGGTGCCAGAGAGAGAGGGGTTGAAGTAGGTGAGGCCTGCGATGTCGATGCCGATTGGCGCGGCGGTGTTGTTGGTGAAGGTAACTGCCTGTGGGGCGGAGGTATAGCCAGTTCTGGTAGCGGGGAAGTTGAGCGCCGGTGAAGACATGATGAAGCCTGACGGGACAGTGAGGCGGACAGTGAGATCGGGAGGCGCTTGCGGCTGTGTTGGTTGAAATGGGGCAGTGGGTGTGAGCAGGCTATAGAGCGACAGCGTGTTCAGCGTGGGGTCGTTTGCCAGATGCAACAGGGCGGTGATTGTGTCGGTTGGCGGAGTTACGCCCGTCGGTGTCGTCAGAGAGAACAGCGTGCCGCAAAGTGTGTTGTCGCCTGAGATGCCGCCCGCAGTGTTCACGCAGGTGGAGAGGATGTCGCCGATGGTGTTGATCTGGGAGGCTGGCACGGTCGTTCCAGCGGGAAGGCCGGTTCCGGGCGCTGTGCCAGTGGTTGTATTCACGAGTTGGGAGGCAAGAGTGAAGGCATTCGCGAGAGACGGGGCGTCGCCTGGGGAGGAACCAATGGCGGACGGCGAAGAGATGTAGGGAGCCAGGGAGTAGACGGCGGCGACGGTGGTGAGTTCGTCGATGAAGATGAATGTGGTTGCTGAGAGATTGCCGCAGGGACCGAGTGCCGCCATCATTGCGAGCGCAGGATTGTTGGTACCTTGAGGCAGGCCGGGGTTTCCTCCAATTGCAAGGATGTATACGGGCGATGATGGGGATGGGCAGCTGAATTTGCCGGCGAGGTTGAATGCACCGTTCGCGTCCGTGACGACCGCAGGGGAGAGCAGAGGCGTCGAAGGTGAGCCATCGCCGGTGGTGCCCACTGCGTAAAGTTGGATGGTCGCGCCGGTTACGGGCTGCTGGCCGCCGTGAACCAGGCCTTGCCTGCCGGCGGGGAGGGTGAGCTGTGTGGTTTGCTGCGTGCCACAGCTGAAGAGAAGAAGGCAGAGAGGAAAAAACAAGACAGAGAGGCGGGGAGCAGACTTGTACATTGCAGTCACCATGGGCCCTTGGGCGATCGCAAAAACGGGTGCAAGAACCTGACGATTCTCTCATGTGAGGAAAAATATTCGTTGAGAATTCGCAGGGACGGGATATCCGGATTCACCCCTCATTTTTCGTGAATGACAAGAATCTATTTTGGGTCGACATCCGACCCGAAGCGGCAGCGAATGCTTCGTGAGCAGTAAGGCAGATTCCTCCGCCTATGGATTAGGTTGCCGGAGGCTTGCGGGGACGAAGTTGCTGCTGAGGCTGTTTGGAGCTCCGGTTAGGTAGTAGGTGGGAATTTTGGGAAACTGCTCTTCGATGAGCTGGAGGGTGCGGAAGTCGAAGCTCTGGACCTCGGCGCGGGACTCCATGTGGTTGCGAGTGATGGCTCCGCATAGGGCAGTGACGAAGACCTGCGGCTCGAAGGTGTGGTTGGTGGTGGGTTCGTGATGTTCGGCGAGCGCGGGAGCCGGCCCTGCGGGGTCGTTAGGGAAGGGCGTGATTTTGGTTTCGAGATTGAAGCGGACGGTGCGGGCGTTGGCAGCACGAGCGACGGCGTCGGGATGGGACTTGCCAGGGCCGCTGGTGTAGTAGTCGACGTAAAATGCAACGAAGTGAAAGAGCTGTTCGGCATGGGTGGGGACGTAGGGGCTGATGAGCTTCTCTTTTTTGGCGAAGGCTACGGCCGCGGGCGAGAGGGTGAGGTCGTTCTGCTGCTCGTCGAAGCGAGCGTTGCCGTATTCTGGGCCCTGGTGAAGCTTGTCGCAGATGTAGATGCTCTGCGCTTCAGCCAGGGAGAGGTCGCGGATGTAGACGCGCTGGTCGCGGGTGTAAGGCTTGCCGTCGGCGCGGCGGCAGGATTCGGGGTTGAGGAATTGATCGTGCCAAATGAGGGAGACGTGGTCGGTGGTGACTCCGGTGTCTGTTTCGAGCTCGCGGACGAGATGATCGAGGCCATTTTCAAAGGATGGGAGCGTGTTTTCAGGGCGGAGACCGCGGCCTCCGCGATGGGCGGAAGAGACGAAGGAGTTGAAGTAGGTTGCTTCGGCGGGGTGTGCCGATTTTTCTTCGGCGAGGACCTTCTGGAGGCGGTCGGGGTAGTCGGAGATGATGCCGTCGACGCGGAGGTTGATGAGCGCACGGATCTTTTCGGGGTCGTTGGTGGTCCAGGGAAGGACTTTGAAGCCGGCTTTGTGGAGTTCGGCTACATTGACCGGGGCGTTCGGGCCGAGGACAGTGGCGTCAACGGGCGAGAGCGTGGGAGTGGGTGCGCCGTGAGCTTTGGCGTGATCGTTGGCGGCAGTGAGGAGACCGAGGTAGGGATCAGACATGGGAGCAAAGATGATGACAGCGAGCGCTGCCGCTCGGATGGAGATTAGCATGATCGAAATTTTAGTTGTGGGAAGTTGATGGGATGTAAATTGATTAAAAGGAGTAAGACTTTTTGAATGACCGAGGTGAAGAATACTTCACAGAGGTTCGCGCAGCTCTGGTTTGCCTTTGAACTAGACTGATCGGGTGAAGGCGAATAAAAATCTGATTTCGCAAAAAAGAGAACTACTAGCTTCTGCAGGTCACAAAATCCCGGTGCAGTTTACTCGTCGTCTTGAGCAGGGATCTATCACTGGTTATTTCATTGATATCGGCCCAGAGGTCTTCCTCATTGCACTAATTGACGAGCTAATCCGGTTCAACGGTTTTCAGTGTCTCCATCTTCAGGATGTACGCAGCTTACATGTTCCAGCCAAATATGCTGCATTCATTGAATGCGGCCTTGAGCAAACGCAATGAGCTGATTCCCCAAAAAGCCTCGGGTAAAACTTGATAGCCTCCAAGAGCTTCCTCAGACAGCGAGCAACGCATTTCCGCCGGAGGGACGTGGCCACAGATTATCGAATGCGAGAGATTACACGAATAGACTTTGGCGGGGCTTATGAAGAAGCCTTGATTCTGGTTGGGGGTTCTTCCGGAGTAGCATTAGGACGATGCGTAGAACATTCCTTTTGTGTGCATTGCTGGTGGCTGCTTCGGTTCATTTTGCCGGAGCGCAGGCTGTGGCTTCGAAGGTGATCTTCGATACCGATATCGGCGACGATATCGACGATGCTTATGCGCTGGGGCTTTTGTTGCGGAGTCCTGAAGTACAGGTGCTTGCGGTGACGACTGGGTTTGAGGATACTCATCTGCGTGCGCGGCTCGCGGCTCGATTTCTGAGTGCGGCTGGGCGTGGGGATGTTCCGGTGTATGAAGGGCCGAAGACGGCTGAGGCAAGACATTTCTCGCAGAAGAAGTGGGCGGAAGGGACGGCTGACCAAAGCTTTCCGGATGCGATTGAGCTTGTGTTGGAGACGATTCGCAAGAATCCCGGGCAGATTACGCTGGTGGCGGTGGCTCCGCTGACGAATGTGGGGGCTCTGATCAAGAAGGATCCGGAGACTTTTCGGAAGCTGAAGCGAGTTGTACTGATGGGCGGATCGGTCGCAGTGGGATATGGCGGCAAGAAGGAACCTGAGGTGGAGTGGAACATCTACAACGATGTAGCGGCGGCAAAGGCGTTGTTTGGTGCGGGGGTGCCCCTGTATGTGATGCCGCTGGATTCGACGGAGATTCCGCTGGTGCCGGAGCAGCAGGCGCAGTTGTTTGCGAAGAAAACCGGAATGGCAAAGGCGCTGGAGGAGTTGACAGCAGAATGGAGTGCGGCAGGCAAACATACTTCGCCGACACTGTTCGATCCTGTTGCGGCGGCTTATGCGGTGAGGCCGGAGATTTGTCCGATGACTCCGATGCGGATTGAGGTCGACGACAAGGGAATGACCCGGCGGGTGAGTGGGACAGCGAACGCAAATGTTTGTCTTGAGTCGAAGACAGGGGAGTTCTTCGATTTATTTATGGCGCGGGTGCATTAGGGCGTATCGACATATACAACGATGAAGGGCCGAAGCGAACACGTCAGAGATATCGAGAAAGTATCAGCACTACAAACAACCCGCAAATCCTCGGCTGGCCTCTCGCGATGAAACTGTGCTCAGGATGACAATTTCTATATCAACCCATCACTTTTAACTCGGGCTATAGCCGCGATCAACGCCCTACTTTGACATAGCTCCAGCCAGCTTCCTGCTTTTCGACGAGCTCTACGACTCCGGAGGGAACGCTGGCCACGCCGGGGAGCAGGTCGGCTTTTTCGATGTGGTGCAAGCGCATTGCGTTTTCGCAGGCTACGAAGTGGACACCGAGTTTTTCGAGGTCAGCGATGGCTGGTGCCGTCGGCGCGCTTTTTTTCAGCGTGTCGATGCCGCCGCCGTAGGCGAGGACTTCTACGTCGGACGGATCCGGCTTGACGCCCGCGAGAAAGTGATCGGCGAGGATCATTGCGGTTTGCCAGTCGTCGTGGTCCGGTGATGTGATGACGAAGACGACGTGATGATGCTTAGGAGGCTGCGCTGACACTCCAAGACAAGCCAGCGCGCATAGCAGGAGAACAGATGCGAGTCTTTTGAGCATGGGGCATTGTTTCACGAGAATGGCTGAATCGCTTCGTTACGATAAAGCCCTCGCCAGTATTCCATCCGCTGTTTTTAGTCTTGCTTCGGCGGTGGCGCGGTCGAGCGAGAGTTTCTGCATGACGATAGCGGTCTTTACGCTATCGGATTTTTCGAGGAGAGCTGCAGCTGTTGGCTGGTCGATGCCCGTGGCGGCCATGATGATGCGCTGGGCGCGGTCGATGAGCTTGGCGTTGGTGGGAGCTAGATTGACCATGAGGTTGCCGTAGACGGCTCCGGTTTTGATCATGACGCCGGTGGAGAGCATGTTGAGGACGAGCTTGGTGGCAGTGCCGGCTTTGAGGCGCGTCGAGCCAGTGATGACTTCCGGGCCAGTAATAGGAGTGATAGCGATGTCGGCGAGAGACGCCATCTGCGAGTTAGGGACGCAGGTGAGAGCAATGGTGAGAGCGCCGAGAGGATTGGCGTGCTGGAGGGCTCCGAGGACGTAGGGTGTGCGGCCGCTCGCGGCGATGCCGACCAGGGCGTCCTGGCCGGTGAAGCCTGCAGCGGCAAGGTCGGCTGCGCCTTGCTCGGGAGAGTCTTCGGAGGACTCGCTCGACTTGCGCAGGGCGGAGTCGCCACCGGCAATGAGGCCCTGTACAAGCGTTGGCGGGACGGAAAAGGTTGGAGGGATCTCGCTGGCGTCAAGGACTCCGAGACGACCGCTGGTGCCGGCACCGATGTAGAAGAGACGGCCCCCGTCGTTGAGGCGATTGGCGATCTCGTCGATGGCTTTGGCGATGTCGGGAAGAGTGGCGGCGACGGCTGCTGCTGCCTTGCGGTCTTCGTCGCTGATGAGACGGACCATATCGAGGGTGGGAAGTTCGTCGATGTGCTCAGTGAGGGGATTGCTGGATTCGGTGAGGAGGTATGCGAGTTCCATTTGATTCCATGATAAAGAGTTGCCAGTTTTAAGTTGTAACTTCTTGGTTTCTCAGCTCTGATTTGGCGCTGACATTCAACTGACAACTGACGAGGCAACTGACAATCGGATTTAGGGAAGGATGACTGCGGGGCCGCTGGCTGTTTCGTTTTTTACGGCTTGCAAGGCTTCGTTGGCATGGTCGAGGGGGAAGATCTGGACTTGCGGTTTGATGTTGATCTCCGCGGCTAATGTGAGGTAGTCGCGCGCGTCCTGGCGTGTCATGTTAGCCACGCTGCGAATCTGACGCTCGCCCCAGAGGAGCTTGTCGTAGTCGAAGGCGGGCATCTGGTCGAGGTGGATCGCGTTGATGGCGACGACTCCACCTTTGCGAAGACTCCCAAGTGCGGCGAGGACTACGGCTCCGCTTGGAGCGAAGGTGATGGCGCGATCGAGAGCGACGGGAGGCTTGTCATTTTCTTTACCGATCCAGAAGGCGCCTGCGGCGGCGGCCTGCTGGCGATGGTTTTCGCCGCGGGTGGAGATATAGACCTCGCAGTTCCAGTGGCGGAGGACCTGAATGGCTTGCGATGCGGAGGCCCCGAAGCCGAAGAGGCCCACACGCTCGCCCGGTTGAGTTCCCGCAACACGAAGACTGCGGAAGCCGATGATTCCAGCGCAGAGAAGCGGGGCGACGTGTGTGTCGTCGAGGGTTTCGGGGAGCGGGTAGATGAAGTCAGAGCGGACGAGGGCGTATTCCGCGTAGCCTCCGTTGACGGTGTAGCCGGTGAAGGTGGGGCGGTCGCAGAGGTTTTCTTCGTGGCGGCGGCAGAAGGGGCAGGTCCCATCGGTGCCACCGATCCATGAGACGCCGACGCGCGTACCGGCGGGGAGTTCGAGGGTTTCGCCTTCGAGGACTTCGCCGACGATCTGGTGGCCAAGGATGAGCGGTTGATGGATAAGGGGCAGGTCGCCTTCAAAGATGTGGAGGTCAGTGCGGCAAACTCCGCAGGCAACGACACGAAGGAGAATGTGGCCTTCGCTGAGGGCAGGGATTGGGATGTCTTCGAGACGAAGAGGCTTTTTGGCTCTGTGAAGGACAGCGGCTTTCATGGGCACCCTCCAAAGTGGCTTGTCGCGGATGCATCGACTTATGGAGCCCGGCTAGTCGATCAGTCTCTCACTCTATTTTGACCTATGCCGACCTATGCCGCGATGCGGAAGGTTTGCAGTTTTAGCATCCAACGACCTCGAGAGATTGATGGATGGCGAGTGTTGATCCGTCCGCGATTCTGCGGGCGCCGACGTAGGAGGACGGGCACCGGATGTGGGGTTCTGGTGAGCGATCTGTTGCAAGCGGCTTCTTTTGAAGAGGTGATGCTAGCGAGTTGCGACGGCGTCAACCGGAAGATAAAGCGAGGGAACGGCGACGCACTTGAGGTCTTGGGTAGGGTGCCAAGTGGTGCCGTCGGTGAAGGTGATGTCGGTGAGGACGGCAGAACCGATGGAACCTACCTGTTGCATCCAGACGTCTGCCTCGCTGAGCGTGGAGGCGCCAGATTGACGCTCGAAGGTGAAGTTTTTTGTGATTACCTTTGCGGACGAGGCCTGGAGTTTCAGAATACGTGCATCAGGGGCAGTTGCGTAGACCATCACGGTGATGCTCTGAATCGCCGGGTGGGCGAGGCGATCGAAGGTCAGATGAAGGCCTTGTCCAGGGCTTAATCTTTTCTCGTCAGAGGCGGTGAGAGCCTGGAGCCCTCCGCGGCGGCTGGCGTTGAAGCCTACAGGACAGCCCGTCGCTGAGGCGGGAAGATGGAAGATGATGTCGCCGGGTGTAGCCTGGGCAGATGTTTGCCCGAAGCTGACCGCAGTGGCGAGGATGAGGAGCGGGGCAAAGATGCGGCGCATGAGGCCCTCCTGCTGATGAGAGAACTTTACTCCTTGGTGTAGGCCGTTTCAATGGAGACTGCGGGTGGGTTGACCCAGCTCGTGTCGCAGAAGACGGTACAGTGTTTGATCTTCTCTTCTTCTAACTCGGCCAGCCATGCGGCGGCGACCGTCCACCTTTGAGGAAGGACTTGATCGTTGACGCTCCATCCGCCTGCGCCTATGCCGAAGAGAGCTACCTGATTCCCTTTTGCAAAGGTGTCCTCGAAGTCGATTCGGTAGCCGGGAAAGGCGCGGAAAAAGTGCTGCCAGCCGAGCTGCATCTTTTCAGCACCAGAGAAGCTATTTCCGCGCGAGTCGGTGAAGGTGTGGTCGTCGGTCATCAGCGCACGGAGCGCAGCTGAGTCTTCCGCGTTGATGGCGGCGACGAAGGTATGAGCTATGTCGCCTGGAGCCGTTGGCATCGATTCATTATTGGGTAGTGCCGGTGAGGAAGATCTGTTCGGGGTGGGAGGCGATGACGCGGTAGAGAGCGAACTGACGGACGTTCTTACTGCGAAGTTCAAAGAGGAGACTGGCGCGATTGCTGGCTTCGGCGTCTACGACATCGACGAATTGCATCCTGGGGGTACGGTCGAGGTGGGCGGCGTCGGTGACGTTCTGGATTGCGGGCTTGATGTTGCCGAGGCCGTCGTCCTGGGCGACGATGGTGACGTACCGAAGAGCGGCGCCAGTGCCTCCGGTGTTGGCGGAGTAGATGTAGGTAGGAGATCCGCCGTAACTGAGGGTGTATGCCTTGAGGTCTTCATCGAGAAGGGGCGGCGGTGGGGGTGGGGTGGGTCTCTTTGCGTGTGCCTGAGTGGCGGGGAGTTTTTTCGCGGCTGTTGCAGGCGGCGGAGTTGGCGCTGGTCCGATGGTATAGGCAGCAAGTTGGGTGTGGGCCATCTCCTGCATCTTGGTAAGGATGGCCTGATGCTGCGCTTCGTCGTCCCAAGCGAGTGTGAATGAATGTGGGTCACGGTTGACGGCGTCGGAGACTGCGACCATCTGATGGAGGTTGGGTGGGAGGCCGGTGAGTTTAGGGAGATCGGTCTCGTTCATGGCGCTGGTGGGCTTGCCGTGATGGAGATTGGGTCTGTTGGGATCGTCGTTGAGAGAGCCTACTGAAGAGACGGCAGCAACGCTGGAGTTTGCGCCACCACCACGTTGTGCGTCCGGTGAGGAGCGGCGCTTGAGCGTGGGTCGGTCGGGGTCATCAGGGGAAGTAGCAGGGCCGCTGGCTGTCGCGGTGTCGCCGGTGTCAGAGTTGGCTGCGCCGCCTGAGGTATCGTGACGCTTCATGGTGGGACGGTCAGGATCGTCAGCGGGTGTGCTGCCGGTTTGTGTGCTTGCCGTTGAGGCGTCGGTGCTGGAGTTTGAATTGTCGCGGCGCTTCATCGTTGGGCGATCCGGGTCGTCGGACGGGCTCCCGGCGCTGGTGACACTTGGGCTGTTCGATTGAGTAGTCGCTGTGGTGGTTGAACCGGAGGACTCACGGCGTTTCATCGTCGGGCGATCGGCGTCATCGCCGGTGGCGGTGCTCTTGGTGCCCGTTGCTGCCGGATCAGTAGTGCTGGACTGGTTTGTTGATTGGCTTGTCGATCTTCCGGATTTGTCCGGGTTGGGAGAGGTTGAGGAAGTGGTGTCTCCGGTTGTGGTTCCGGTGTTTTTGGTTACCAGGTGCGGACGGTTGGGGTCGGTAGATGTGGCGATGACCGGGACGTTTTTCGACGGCTTCAGCGAGTGGGTTGTGTTTCTGGGGACGGCGAGGGGCCTGACGCTTCCGTAGCCAAACCATCCGTCGTCGTAGGCGAGATCGCCGGTAGCTTCGACGGCCTGGAGGTGCTTGGCATAGGCGAGATCGAGCGTGGCCTTGTCGATGCCTGCGCTTTGCAGGACGTAAACGTTGCCGCTGAGAAGCGCAAAGGGGACAGGACGGGCGGTATAGACGCCGGCGTCCTCGAATTTTCCTTCGATGAAGACCGTGACGGGGATGAGGCGGCTGGCAGTGGGTTTGGCGAGATCGCCAGTCCACTCGTAAACGCCGACGGCGCGAACGACCTGCTCGGGCTTGGCGACCTTGTGCATCTGCGCCGAGGCGACGGAGGCTGCGAGGGTGGCAGCGGCGACGAGTATGCGATGGAAGGCGCTTCTCATGATGCTCAAGGGTCTCTGCTAAGGAGTTTAGACGCTATTGAGAGCAGATTGTTCTGCCTTGCGAGCCAGTAGATGGATTTCGGCTAGTATTCGGATTATGGGACAGGGATCGCCGCTGCTGAATGTGAAGGGTTTGTCGATTGCGTTTGGTGGGCGGGCGGCGGTGCGGGGTATCTCTTTCGGGATCAACGCCGGGGAGACGCTGGGACTGGTGGGTGAGTCGGGGTCGGGGAAGTCGGCGGCTTCGCTGGCAGTGCTGCGATTGCTGCCCCCTATGGCGGGGGTCTTGGGGTCGGTTTTGTTTGGTGGCGACGAGTTGCTGGGTCTGCCGGAAGAGGCGATGAGGCTGCGGCGCGGGCGCGAGATTGCGATGATCTTTCAGGAGCCGATGACGGCGCTGAACCCGGTGATGCCGGTGGGGGCGCAGGTTGCAGAAGCCGTGCGGGCACATCATCCGGCGATGAGCAGAACCGAGGTAAGGGCGAAGGTGTTTTCGGCAATGGAGGATGTGGGGCTGCCGGAGGTGGAGCGGCGCGCGAAGGATTATCCGCACCAGTTTTCTGGGGGCCAGCGGCAGAGGATTTTGATTGCGATGGCGATTGTGAATCGGCCACGGCTGCTGATTGCCGATGAGCCAACGACTGCGCTGGATGTGACGGTGCAGGCGCAGATTCTGAAGCTGCTGAATGACCTGCGGCGAGAACATGGGCTGGCGATGCTGTTTATCTCGCATGATCTTGCGGTGGTGGCTCAAGTGGCGGACCGCGTTGCAGTGATGCGGCGTGGAGAGATTGTTGAGACAGGTGGGGTGAAAGAGATTTTTCGCGCTCCCCAGCATGAGTACACTCGGAGACTGCTGGCTTCGGCGCCTACGATGACTACCGATAGGACACGGCCGTTGGCTTCGCTTGGTTGACGGTTGTGTGTCAGTTTGGGGTAATGACTAAAATTTCTGAAAAGCCGACTTCATTGTCTGCAATACTCATGCCTTAGAAAACGAATAACACATAGAGCGAGACCACGTCGAAGGATTGATCGCTCAAGACTCCGTGAAAGCTGACTTGGTCGCTTTCGTTGTAGGTACTCCGTAACCTGGAAGCTGTAGTCGCGGCAACTGCAGGATTCACGATCCCGGTGAAGGGGTTGTCAAACTGGAGCAAAGTCCAGTCGGATTGATCCTTGTTCTCGAGATAGGCGCATCGTCCACGGAAGTGGATCGTCCCCGTGAATTGGCCAGGGGCTGATTGGGTTCCCCGTACGACCGGATTAGCCATGGCTCAATGACCTCGGACTGATGTGAAGGATCGACCACCGGTTTGAATGGTCCGGGTTCGTCGCAGCAAAGGCAATATCGCACGCAGAAACATCGCCTCGCCCCCAATTCAGAATAATAGGACAGTGGATCGCGCAAGCGTCAAGAGAATTATGAGGGGCGAGAGCCGCCAAGGCAGTTCATGGACCGTTGTGTTGTACCGCGCCAGGGGCCCCTTTTGGCGAGGAAATGGCAAATTGTGTTGTGTGTTCTGTTCGCCTTAACGCTATGATCCTTGATTGAAATTAAGTTGCCATAGGGATACGCTTAGTTCGACGATCGAAGAATTTCGGAAATCAATGGCGAAAGCTGCTCATTGGATGGATTGAATCCGGGTATTTTCTGGTTAATTAGTTATGATGATCCGGATTCAGTCGCAAGTGTTTTTCAAGATGTTTAAGAGGTAAAAGTATGCGTCCCGAACAATGGGAAACGTTCAAGCGAGCCGTACGCCGCGAGAAGATAGACAAGATTCCGATGGCGCTCATCATCGATAGCCCATGGATCCCTGGTTATCTTGGGATCCAGCACCTGGACTATTTTCTGGACCCCGAACTCTGGTTTCAGTCCAATCTAAAGATAATGCGTGAGTTCCCGGACATCATCTTCATCCCCTCTTGGTGGATGGAGTACGGGATGGCTGCCGAGCCGTCAATCCTTGGCTCCAAAATAAAATTCTGGCAGGACAACACGCCCAGCGAATATGCAACCCTGCGCAGGCTGGAAGATATCGACAGTTTTCCAGACTACGAGGTGGAGGCAGACGGCTTTGCCGCCCTGACCCTGCATCGCATCGGCATGGCTCGGCAACGCATCCTGGATGCCGGCTATATCCTTCCCATGGTCACCTCGCGCGGACCGCTATGCACTGCCGGGTTTGTGCGCGGGACTACGGAATTCATGATCGATCTTGTGGAAGATCCCAAGGGTGCGCACAAGCTGATCGACCTCTGTACGCGTGTAATCATCGATTGGCTAAAAGCGCAGCAGAAGGTGATGGGCGACACAGTCGAGAGTATTTTCATTCTTGATGACATTGTCGGCTTCATCAACGAAGAACACTACATGGAGTTTGCACACCCATATCTGAAGCGGATCTGCGATGCATTTCCGAAGGACTGGGTGAAGCTCTACCACAATGACGCGGAGGTTGATGCCTGCCTCGACCACCTGCCGGACACGGGATTCAATGTGCTTAATTGGGGCAAGCAGAGACACATCACTGAAGTGAAGCGACGCGTTGGCGACCGAATGTGCTTAATGGGCAACGTCAATCCACTGGAGATCGCGGTACGCGGTACACCAGAGGAGGTAAAGGACGAAACTCTCGAAGTTCTGGAGGGTGCAGGTGGCGAAGGGATCATTCTCTCGGTAGGTGGCGGGGTCAGCCCGGGAATGCCGCGAGAAAATGTCCTGGCCATGCTTGAGGCTTTGGAAGAATTCAATGCAAAGCGTGCCGACCGCACGGTTTCGATCGCTCGTTGAGGAGAGTCTGAATGCCCGATTATGCCCTGATGAATCAGCTTCTGTATGAGGGAAACGCCGACCGGGTGGGACAGCTTACCGAGGAAGCTCTGGCCGAGGGGCGCTCCGCGCAGGAGGTTCTGACGGAAGGATTGATTGCGGGCATGAGTGTGGTGGGGGAGGATTTCAAGCACAATGTACTGTACGTTCCTGAAGTCCTGATCGCGGCGCGGGCCATGAAGGCAGGCATGGCGGTGCTCAAGCCGCTATTGACCGCGAAGGGCAGTGGCGTCAAACCCAAGGGCGTTTTGCTGATGGGTACGGTGCGCGGCGACCTGCACGATATTGGCAAGAACCTGGTGGGGATGATGGCCGAGGGCGCCGGTTTTGAGCTCCACGATATCGGTGTGGATCAGAGTGTGGACAAATTCATGGCCGCAGCCGAACAATGCAAGCCAACCATCATCGGCATGAGCGCGCTGTTGACCACGACCATGATGTATATGAAAACCGTAATCGACGGCTTCGATGCGGCCGGCAAGAGTCACATCAAAATGGCGATTGGAGGCGCTCCCATCAGCCAGATGTTCGCTGATGAAATCGGTGCGGACGGATACGGCGCGAATGCCTCAGCGGCGGTGGATTTGTTCTTGCGACTTGCAGCACAGGGATAACCCGAAATGACCACGTATAAGATCTTGTATTGGCAGGAAATCCCCACTCAAATCAAGGCCGAGGACGAATCGGAAGACGTCGCTGTGATGCTTGATGGGAAGTTCATGGCGCAGGTGGATATTCTTGCCGCCAAACGAGGACTTCAGGCGGCCGACGACTATCTGGCCCAGTGGAAATGGAGCGACGAAGAAGAGCGTGAGGGTTCTGCGCGAGAAGTGGCAGAAGCCGTGAAAGCCGAACTCGAAGCGAAGGGCTGGTAGGAATTTTTCTGGAAATGGCTGTTACCCTCACCATCAACGGACGCTCGACCCAGGCGACAGATGAGCGGTCGTTGTTCGATTATGCCGAAGCCCTGGGCATCGACGTGCCCACATCCTGCCGCAAGCAAGGCAAATGCAAAGAGTGCATGGTTGAAGTTGTAGAAGGGATGAACGACCTCTCGCCGATAGCCGAGCCCGAGCGTCATCTTAAGGGTAACTTTCGTCTGTCGTGTCAAACCCGTGTGACGGGTGCGGATGGCCACGTTCGCTGCCATACCATGCGGCGGGGACACATGGTTATTGAGCGGCACTCGTTCGGATTGCCGATCGGCAATCGGGAATTGAAACTTGATCCAGCAGTCACGCGAGATGGAGACCGTATCCTCATCGATGGAGAAGAGGTGGAGCGCTCCATTGGGCCGATTCTCGGCATCGCGATGGATCTTGGCACCACCACAGTCGTCCTGCGCCTCGTCGACCTTGAAAGTGGCGAACTGATTGCAGATACCTCGTTCGAGAATCCGCAGCGATTCGGCGGTTCGGAGGTCATGTCACGCATCGCCTACGATACCGAGCATCCAGGAAAACTGCTCATGCGTACGCTGGCCGGATACCTGTCGCATGCCATCGAAAAATTTCCCGTCGACCCCACCACGATCTACGAGATGGTCGTGGTGGGCAACTCCACGATGCGCGATCTTTTCTTCCGGCAGAGCGTGTATTCCATTGGGCAGACTCCCTACCGGTCAATTACCGAGATTGAAATGGCCGAGGGTCAGCGCAGTACAACCAGCCTGATCCAAACGGGGCTGCGAAGCCTATTGCCCATTCATCCTAAAGCTCGCGTGTATGGCGCCCCGATCATCAGTGGCCACGTTGGAGCGGATGCTGCTGCATGCATGCTCGCGGTGGATCTCGCCCATGAAGAGCGACTGGTCGCGGTCATGGATATCGGGACGAATACAGAGTTGATCGTGGGAAACAAGCATCGCATTCTGGCAGCATCGTGTCCCGCTGGCCCTGCTTTCGAGGGAGGAGCCATTGCCTGTGGTATGCCCGCGTTAGAGGGAGCAATCGAATCGGTGGCGATTGCCGATGATGACACCTTTCGCCTTGGCGTCATCGGGGATCTTCCGCCCCAGGGCATCTGCGGTTCTGGCCTCGTTGATCTGCTGAGCGAGTTGCTTCGTACCGGCCGCATGAATGATATGGGCCGCTTTGAGGATGATATTCAGCGCATCACGCTTTATCGCGGCCAAGCGCCCGAGGAGGACATTTTTCTTCTGGAAAGCGATGTCAACGAGTTGGCTCAGGCGAAGGGCGCTAACGTTGCGGGCCTGCATACTGTCTTCTCGAGCTATGGCATTGACTTCAATGACATCGAGATTTTTTATCTTGCAGGAGGTTTCGGACGCCATCTCAACGTCGAGGCATCGAAACGCATCGGGCTTGTGCCCGGCCTTGACTCATCAAAGATTGTCCGGGCAGGCAATATCGCGATTGAAGGCGCGACCATCGCTCTTCTCTCGAAGTCGAAGCGTCAGGAACTGGAAAACCTTATAAAGAAGGTTGAGCACTGTCGTCTTGAAACTCATCCTGACTTCTTTAATTTTTTTGTGGAGGGTTGCCAGTTCAAGCCCGTGGAGCCGATCCCATGCGCAAGTTAGCCGAACCCATCGAACTGGCCGGCAGGCTTCCTGATGTCGATGTGTCGCTTGACGAGTATGTGCGCCTGTTAGGCTATCCACGCGGGTGGGAATTGGAAGGCAGGGCTCTGGAATTGGCGAACTGGGCGCGGACCTGGTATGCGGAGAATGGTCGGCCTTGGTTTTACGCCCGGCAAGCCGAGAGTTTCGAAATCAATGGTGATTCCATTTGTATCGACGGAACGCAGTTCACGAGCAAGCGACTGCGGAGAACGCTCGAGCAGGCTGAAGCCCACAGCGTGATCCTTGTTGCCGTCGGCGCGGGTCCTGAAGTTGAGGAGGAAGCCCGCCGACACTGGCAGGAGCAGAAACCCGACGAGTATTTTTTTCTTGAGATTTTCGGCTCTGCGGCCGTCGAGCATCTGACCACTGCAACCGGCGCTCGTCTTTGCGATTGGGCAGAACAGCATGACATGGCAGTGTTGCCCCACTCGAGCCCGGGTTATTCAGAATGGGATGTTGCAGAACAACCACGGTTGCTCGAGTTGATAAAGCGGACGCGCAGAGAGCCTTTTCCTTCCTCAGTGGAAGTGTTCGAGTCCGGGATGTTGCTTCCCAAGAAAACTCAATTGGCAATTTTCGGATTGACGCATCACACCGATCGCCTGCGTAGACTCACCGACCTTGTCCCTTGCGAAAGCTGTCCCTTTGGCCCATGCCAATACAGGCGCGCCCCGTACCGGCGTGCTCCGCAAACATGGGGCGAAAAACTTCCCGTTCGCACGGCCGTGCTCGATCAGGACGCCGAGTACAGCGTGAATCGAAGAGCTTTAAAGCGTTGGGCAGAGGAGCGACTCACATTGCAGTTGAATCAGGATGGCTCGCTTGACGCTCTGTTCCGCTATGACGGTACCACTTGCACAAACATGGGGCATCCGCTGACATTTCTCTACAACGTCAAGCTCGGGCCGGCCGTCGAAGGTTACCGGATTCGAGAGCAACGATGCGTGCCAGCCCCTGACGACTCGGGCCACACCGCGATGTGCAAGTATGTCGAAGATCCGGTGGGTCTGATGGCGACCATCGACCACGAGAGACCGCTGAACGGCGAACGGTTGGATGCCGTCTTATCGTGGCAGCGCGAAGTCAGCGCTGCAGGTTGCTATTGTGATTCTTTCAGTCGCGAGCACAAGTGGGGCCTGGTTCTCGAGACAATTCACTATGCATTGGTTCACAAGGAACTCATGAAGGATAAGGACTCTTTATGAAGATGCTTCTGCAGGACATAATCCGCAAGCGGCCTTTGCTTGGCGACGGAGCCATGGGGACGCAACTCATGTTCGCCGGATTGGAACAGGGCAATTGCGGCGAGGCATGGAATCTTACACATCCTGAGAGAGTGCTCGCCATTCAGCGACGTTATGTGGAGGCAGGTTCGGACTGCCTCATTACCAATACCTTTGGCGGCTCGCGCATCATGCTCAATCGCCATTCTGAAGCGAACCACGTAGTTGAAGTGAACAAGGCTGGTGTGGACATAGCTCGTCAAGCCTTCAATGGCAAAGATGGGTACGTGCTCGGAGACATCGGCCCCTTTGGCGGGTTGCTTGAACCGTTGGGAGAATTTCCTGAATCTCAGGTGCGCAGCGCCTTCGAGGAGCAGGCCATGGCTCTTGTCGATGCCGGTGCCGATGCCATCATTATCGAGACGCAAACTTCGCTTGAGGAACTATCTATCGGCATTGAAGCAGCCAAGGCAGCAGGTTCGAAATGCATCATCGGATCCATGGCCTACGACGTCACTCTCGACGGTTCCACCTTTCGCACCATGATGGGTATTGAGCCAGAACGCGCTGCCGAATTCATGGAGGAGCACGGCGCACACATCGTGGCCCTGAACTGTGGAACAGGGATGGAGATGGATCGAGCGCGCGACGCGGTAGAGCGATACAAGCGGGCCACCAGCCTGCCGGTGATGGTTCAACCGAATGCCGGAAAGCCTCAATTGATCAATATGAAAGTCGTTTACGACGAAACGCCCGAACAAATGGTTAAGGGGCTCGTTCCACTTCTGGAGACAGGCGCAAACATCGTCGGCTCCTGCTGCGGCAGCACACCGGAACACATCCGTGCGTTTAGAAGAGTGATGGACGAATTCCTTGCAGCAGAAGGAGGCTTGCGTGAAGGTCAAAATCTGTGATGTTAACCCGGCAGCTCAGTCTAAACTTCCAGAACACACCAGTGATAAGTCTGGCATCGGCGTCCACTATGTGGATGCTTTCATCAAACCGATGAATGTTAAGCTCGAAGATGGGACATCGGTGAGATGTAAACGCCGCGGCTTGAAAATCGTCCTCTCTGCCGGCGCTAAAAAGGGAGAGGGGTTGATGCGCCGTGTCGATGTGAGCGCTGACCCGGTCATCATGCTGAACGCAGCCTTACAGGAGGCTGCGAAAGCCGCCGGCATAGAACTTATTGTTGAGGAGGGAGTGATCTTTTGTGCACTTTGATTTGCTTCAGCTGGGGGTCTCACGTTTGAAGGAAACGTGTCCGGTTGCGGAATGATCTAAGGGTCGTTCTCGCAAAAAGGGGCTTATGTAACTCGGTTGCCCAAGAGTTCGTAGTTGGGCAGCCAGGATTTCATTTGTGGGGGAATGTCTATAGACTAAGAAATTGGTCGATTCGCTTTTTCCACCGCAATGCGCGCACTGATACTTTCGGATATTCACGGGAATCTTGAGGCACTGAAGGCCGTTCTGGCTGCGGCCGAGCCCTATGATGTGCTCTGGAATCTCGGGGATGTTGTGGGGTATGGCGGGAGTCCGAATGAGGTGGTCGATCTAATACGGGAGAAGGCGCAGATCAATGTTCGGGGAAATCATGACCGGGTTTGCTGCGGAGTGACTTCGGCGCTGGGGTTTAATCCGGTGGCACGTGCGGCGGCGATGTGGACGAATAAGGAACTGACGCCGGAGAATCTGGCGTGGTTGAAGGCTGTGCCTTCAGGGCCGATTCAGCCGGAGGAGCCGGGTGTGACTTGTGTACATGGGTCGCCGCTGAATGAAGACCAGTACATTTTGAGCATGCGAGATGCGTGGGCTCCGCTGCAGCAAATGGGGACGGCGATTACTTTTTTTGGCCATACACATCTGCAGGGCGGGTTTTCGCAGAAGGACCATGACTGGCACGAGATCAAACCGCAGTACCGGACGAAGAATGAGGCGGAGAGTTGGGTGATGCCGATTCCGGAGGGTACGCGGCATCTGATCAATCCGGGAGCGGTGGGGCAGCCGAGGGATTGCGACTGGCGAGCCGCATTTGTGGTCTATGACTCTGAGGCGAAGGAGATTGTCTATCATCGCGTTCCGTATGACGTGCAGGCGGCCCAGGGGCGAATTTTGATGGCGGGCCTGCCGGAGAGGCTGGCGGCTCGACTGCGTGAGGGGCGGTAGTTCTGGATCGCTATTTGCACTCGTTGGTAAAGCAAAGATTCTCGCTGAAGAACGAGAGAACGTGGTTCTGGAAGCGTTTGGCCACGGCGCTGGTATAGGTGCCATGGTAGATCTCGAAGGTGTTGCCGAGACGGTATTTGTCGAAAACATCGTGCTTTTTTTCTTGAGGAGTAATCTCATCCGAAAGAGCTTGAAAGCTGCCTCGTTCTGCCGGATACGCCGGAGATACGAGCACAACTTCAAGAGGGAATTAGAGAACACGATACGCTGAGGTATTCAAACCCGAACTCGGTGCTTTTCGTTCCTGTTTAACCGATTTTTTCCGGCTGCAGACGTCAGGCGAGTTGTTGCTCTTCGAGAGTGAGGGAGAGTTCTTCCCACTGGGCGAGCAGGGTGGTGCGCTGGGTGCGGAGTTGTTCGAGTTCGGCGGCGTCTTTTTGGGATTGCTCGGCGGAGACAAAATTGCCTAGGCGAGCTTCGGTTACGGCGATAGCTTCTTCGAGGCGCGGGATCTCCTGTTCGGCGTGGTGGAGGCGGTCTTCGAGCTGTTTCAGTTTGATGGGGTTGAGGCGTTTGATGGGGATTTGTGGCTGGACGCTGTTGAGCGTCTCGGCAACGGCAGCACCCTCGAGATCCTTCGACTGCGCCCCTTCGGGGGCTTCGCTCAGGATGACGGAGTTTGAAGCGTGCGGGGAACTTGAAGAGGCAGCGGGCTTGAGGCTGGTGGCTAGAGAGGCTGCGGTCTTTTCGGGGCCGCCTTGTTTGCGCCAGAGGTAGTCTTCGTAGTTGCCGGGGTAGATGTGGAGGCGGCGGTCTTCGACTTCGAAGACGCGGGTGGCGAGGCCGTCGATGAAGTAGCGGTCGTGCGAGACGAAGAGGACCGTGCCGGTGAAGTTGCGGATGGCGTCGAGGAGGACATCTTTGGCGCGAAGGTCGAGGTGGTTGGTGGGCTCGTCGAGGAGGAGGAAGTTCGAGGGGGAGACGAGCATTTTGGCCATGGCGTAGCGATTGCGCTCACCACCGGAGAGGACACCTAGCTTTTTGAAGACGTCGTCGCCGGAGAACATGAAACAGCCGAGGAGAGAGCGGAGTTCGACGACTGGGACTTTGGGTGCGGCGGCGGCGATGTCGTCGAGCATGACGGCGGCGGGGTCGAGGACCTTGTACTGGTCCTGCGCGAAGAAGTCGGTGAGGACGTTGTGGCCTTCGCGGATGGTTCCGGCGGTGGGCGCTTCCTGGCGGCTGAGGAGGCGGATAAGTGTGGATTTACCTGCGCCGTTGGCGCCGACGAGGGCGATGCGCTCGCCGCGTTCGATGGTGAAGTCGAGACCTTCGAAGACGAGTTTCTCGCCTGCGGGTTTTCCATCGACAGGAGGCATGGGGTAGATCTTTTTGAGGCCTGAGACTTCGAGGACGTTGCGGCCCGATGCGGGTGGCTGCGGGATGGTGAAGTGGATGGTTGCTTCTTCTTCGGGGATCTCGATGCGCTCGATTTTTTCGAGTTCCTTGATACGGGACTGGACTTGCTTGGCTTTCGTCGCCTGGTAACGGAATCGGTTGATGAAGGCTTCAAGGGCGTCGATGCGGTCACGCTGGTTTTTGTACGCCGCGATCAATGTCGTTCGACGCTCTTCTTTTTGCTGCACGTATTTTTCGTAGTTGCCGTGGTAGACGTGCATGCGCTTGTTCCACAGTTCGATGGTCTTGTTGACGGTGACGTCGAGAAAGTAGCGGTCGTGCGAGATGAGGATGTAGGCGTTTGGGTAGTCGTGGAGATAGTTTTCGAGCCAGTTGCGGGATTCGAGATCAAGGTGGTTGGTGGGTTCGTCTAAAAGCAAGAGGCTGGGTTTTTGCAGGAGGAGTTTGGCCAGTGCGATGCGCATCTGCCAGCCGCCGGAGAACTCCTCGGTTTTGCGTTCCCAGTCTTCTTTAGTGAAGCCAAGACCGCCAAGTACTGCGCCAACCTGTGCGTCGAGCGTATAGATGTCGTGGACGTGGAGCTGGTCGGCTATGTCGGAGTAGCGTTCTGCCGCGGCCATGTACTCTTTGGATTTCGGATCAACCGACGAGAGGGTGTGGGTGAGGTCCTCGGCTTCGCGCTCGAGGGCGTGGAGGTGGTCGAAGACGGAAAGACATTCGGCGAAGACGGTTTTGCCGCGGAGGGCTAGGCCATCCTGCGGGAGATAGCCGAGGGTCATGCCTTTGACGCGGGTGAGCTGGCCGTAGTCGAGGGTTTCGATGCCGGCGAGGATTTTTAAGAGGGTTGACTTGCCGGTGCCATTGCCGCCGACGAGGCCGGTGCGTTCGTCTGGCGTAATGAGCCAGTTGGCGTCTTCAAAGAGGAGTTTTTGACCGAAACGTTTGCCGGCAGAGGAGAGCTGAAGCATGCTGTTCTATTTTCTCATCTGCGCGGTGACTGCGGATTTTCGGAGAGAGTTGAGCTATTTCTCTTTTTGAAGTTCGACGACCATGACTTCGATGGGTTCAGTGCCACCGTTGACGTCGGCGTGCATCGTGTTTGGCTCGTTGGCCGGGAGCCAGTACGCGTGGCCCACGTCCCATTGATGCTGCTCGGTTTTGCCGGATTGCTCGACAATCTTCATGAGGCCGCCGCGGAGGGGGATGATGACGCGAGGGTGCTCGTGGCGGTGCATGGTCAGGGGTTGATGAGGCAGAACGACGGAGCGCCAGACTTTGACGTCTTCGTTGTCGAACTGCGGGAAGCGCTGGGTCTGGGCCTGTTGCGAGTGAATGACCCCTACGGCTGCGATGAGAAGAACTGCCTGAGTTGCAATGACGATCTGCATGCCACGTCGTGACGAGAGTTTCATGTTGTCTCCGGTGGAGCGAGTGTAGCAAAGGATTGAGATCGACTATGGATTTTTTCCGAAGGTTGATCTCTACGTTTCCTTGTAGGGCGCGTTTACATGATGCTGACAAATTTATTTTGTGCGCCAACCGCTATTTGACGATGTAAGGACGACGGCCAGACAACCGATTTTCCAATGGCAACTACGCTTGCAGATGTTCCAGCACAGTTCCCTCGCCTGCTTGTTGGGCCGAAATGCGGATTACCGGGCTTGCGAGGCAATTAATAGAAGGAGATTTAATGATGAGATTTTTTTCGAGCAGAATTGCGGATGTCGCGTTGCTTCTCTTGTTGTCGACGGCTGTCTTTGGACAGCACTACACGCAGGTGAATCTTGATTCCAACGTATCGGGGGCCGCGGAGGCGACCGATTCCCAACTGGTGAATGCATGGGGATTGGCTCGGAGCTCCGCCAGTGCGTGGTGGGTGTCGGACGAAGCCAAAGGGGTCGCCACGCTGTACAACGGACCGGGACAGAAGCAGAGCCTGGTGGTGACGATTCCGAAAGCAAACCCGAAAGATGCGAGTGTGCCGAATGGATCGCCGACCGGAGTGATTGCGAATGGGAGCACAACAGATTTTCTTCTTGCTCCCCAGAAGCCAGCGATCTTTATCTTCGCGACGCTGGATGGAACGCTTGCGGCGTGGAATCCGAATGTTGCGAACACTCCCGGCGTGCAGGGACCATCAACCAACGCGACGACAGTTGCGCATACCACCGATGGATCTGGTTTTACGGCGATTACGTCGGGGATTGTCGATGGGAATCGCTATCTGTTTGTGGCGAATTTTCTGAAAGGGCGGATCGATGTATACGACAATACGTTCTCGCCGATCAAACTGAAGGGCGAAGATCACGGTCGTGACGATAAATTTTTCGATGACGACCGTTACTACGATGGCGAGAAACCTTTTACGGATGACCGTCTCCCGCGAAACTTTGTGCCATTCAATGTGCAGGCCGTGGGTGACAACCTGGTTGTTACGTACGCGCTGCACTTTGCGGGGAATCCCTTCGAGACACCCGGGCCCGGGCTTGGCTATGTGGATATCTACTCCACGCGGGGGAAGCTGTTGCGACGGCTGGAACATGGAGACTGGCTTAACGCTCCGTGGGGAGTTACGCTCGCGCCGCTCGACTTTGGAAGGTTCAGTCACAATCTTCTGGTTTCGAACTTTTCGGCGGGAGGCACGACGCAGTCTGCGGGATTTATCTCGGCGTATGACCTCGATACAGGTAAGTTTGTCGGACTGCTTCAGGATGCTAACGGGAAACCTCTTTCCATCCAAGGCATCTGGAGCATGAGTTTTGCGAATGCTGCAACGCAGAACAGCTATGACCCGGATGAGGCTCCGGCGGCGGAGTTGTACTTTACCGCCGGACCTCAGGCGGGAACGAATGGTCTGTTCGGCTACCTGATACCAGTGTCTACGGAGCTGGTACAGGGAAATTCACAGTAAGTCCCCGTTCGGATGAGAGCTGTGGTCGGGAGTCCACGGCTCTCTTTTTTTATTGCGGGACAAATTCAAAGGCTCCAATGGTCGGTGCTGTCGCTGATCTTGGATTGCCTGCGTAATCAGTTGTGATAAATGGAATCGGCGTTCCATGACCGACGACAGCAGAGTTACTTCCGGCGACAGTCATGTTTCCGAAGCCATAGAGCGGGAAGGTTTCATCGACCAGGCCAGGATCTGCGCAGACAGCGTTTTGTTCGTTATAGGCGGCTTCCGGACAGCTCCAGTTGTCTCTAAAGTGGAAGGTGGCGTTATTGGAGAACTTGGATCCTGGGGCCCCGAGGATCGGAGTGGAGTCAAAGAGAATGGGATTTGGTAAATTGAGGCCTCCACCACCGGCGTAGCCATCCGCAGCGTTGTTTACGAATCCGATGAAAATGTTGTTTTCATATTGCAGGAAGCAGGTTGTGGTGCACGGTCCGTTGGTGGTGACTTCCATTCCAAGGGAATTCGCAGAGTAGAGGGTATTGTTTATATATTGGGTTGCGATACCACCGTCGCCGACGGCAATGGCGACCGGAACGTCACTAGCGCGACAGAAGTCAGACAGACGGGCGTTGTAGCCGAGTGGGGTTCCAGGGATAGCCTGACGAAGAGCGTTGCAGTTGCCGACTATCTGATTGTTGTAGGCCATTCCTATGCCACCTACCTTGAGTTGCTGGCCCATGTTTCCATACATGAGTGAGTTGCTGACGCGCACGGACGAGGTGCCCCCTCTAAGGTGGAGAAGATCGAATCCATCCTGCGTGTTGTTGGCGGCGATGGAGTGGTCGATGGTTACAAACCACGAGGGGTTGCTCGCGACGGTTGCTGTGCCTAGTCCATCGCCATAGCCGCTGGAGCTGTCGTCGGTGCAGTCGGAGTATGGGACAGCGTGCGCGATGGGATACTCTTCGGCACATCCGTTCCAGAGAACGTTGAGGTAGCTGATATTGAGAGTCCCTGAACCGGTCGTACCGCTGCCATCGTCCATATTCCATCCTGCCGCCGCATTGCCCGCGATGGTAACGCGTGTGACTGTGACTCCGTTGCCTGTGGCACCGAGCATGCCGGCGCTTGCCATGCCGTGAATGGTGACATCCGTGATGGAGGTGTTGGTTGTCTGGTTGTTGAGCGTAATGCCATTGGTTGCGAAGTCGCTAAGGGGCAAACTGGAGTTGCAGGTATTGACTTGACCGGCCCGGCCACAACTTGAAAGGTCGGTGATGTCGAAGCAGGCAAAGTCAACGTTGGAGGCTCCAACTAAGGAGAAGACCGCGCTTACGCCGAAGCCACCGTTGACGTGGGCTTTGGCAGAAGGCGTTTGGCAACTCTGGTAATTGATGCCAAGGACTCGCGTGTGAGCAGCGGGGGTTCCGCTGATGGGTGGCGGCGCACCCGCAGCGAAGGGATTGCCGGCTAGTCCGAAGCCGTCGGCCGCGTTGGGGCCATTCTGACCGATGCGACAGGAGGCTTTTCCACTGCAGTCGACGAGGTAAGTATCACCACTGGCGCCGATCCATCCCCAAGACGGTGGGCCGGCTTTGATGTTTGTAGTGTATGAACCGTCTGTCCAGAGGTAGCGAATGTCATTGAAGGCGCAGTGCCGATTTACTCCGCTCCCCGGATAAGCGTTGGGCGAGAGGCCGTCGCACTGACCGGTCGTTTGATAGATGGAGTAACGAGTACCTCCGCCGCCGTTGACATACCAAGTATTGCCGGTTGGCGAGGTGATGGTGTAGGTCGCCGACGTAGGAGTGCCAGGTCGGAAGCCAGGTGCCTCAGCAAAGGCCTGGATGGTTTCGGAAGAAGGGACAGAGATCGGGCCGGTAAAGATCTGTGATGATGTGGTTGGGGCGGAGCCATCGGTTGTGTAGAGGATAGTGGCCGCAGGCGTGGTAGTAGTGAGCGTAACCGCCTGCGCAGAGCTGAAGGTTCCGCCGGGCGGACCGAAACTAACTGCGTTGGCTACCGGAAGACTGATCGTGTACGCCGCAGAGGCAGAAGCAACGGCAATTACACGAACGTTTTGCGATACGGCAACGGTAATGGGGCCGTTGTAGAGAGCGGAGGATGTGGTTGGCGTGGAGCCATCGGTTGTGTAGAAGATGGATGTGGGTGGAATGGTTGCGATCGCGACCATTTGGGGGGTGCTGTAGTTTCCGGCTGGCGGAGAGAACACAATGAGAGAGCTTGTGGCGGCGGAGCTGGTGTTGCAGGTTGGGTTGCAGTCGGCCTGAAATTGTGTAAGGGCGTAGGCGGCCGATGTTCTTTGATCGACGAGGATCGCCGGTTTGCCCGTGGAGATTGTGTAGTCGGAGCCCGACGCAGAGACGCCGGTGGTGACATCGGTGCAGGTGTAGGTTGTTCCTACTACTGAGAGTTGGATGGTGTCGCCGGTGGAGGGGATGGGGCAGGGTGGACCAATGGAGGCGACACCGCCACCGGCCAAAAGAAGATACATGTGTCCCATATCGGCGATATAACATACGCCGTCTCCTGCAATGTCCGTGCGAACGCAAGGGCCTGTACTGCTGCCGACTGCGAGATGAGTGACGAACTTCACCTGAGAATACTGATCGCTGCTAAAGGCAGCACCGCTGTAGATGGCTAGTCCCTGCATGCCGGGGATGGAAAGGACCGCTTTGCCGCTCGCCTGCAGGATGGGGAAGTAGTCCTGGTTTGGAGCGATGGTGTTAGTCCAGTTGGCTGACAATAGGCCCGTGCCGGTGAAGTTGTCAGTGACAGGGTAGGTCACCGGAAGACTAATCGTGTAGCCCGCAGAGGCGGAGGCAACGGCAATTGCACGGAGGTTTTGCGATGCAGTAACGGAAATGGGGCCGTTGTAGAGAGCGGAGGATGTGGTTGGCGTGGAGCCATCGGTTGTGTAGAAGATGGATGCTGTTGGAATAGTGGAGATGGCGACCATCTGAGGGGTGCTGTAAGTTCCCGCTGGCGGAGAGAACACAAGGAGAGGGCTTGCGGCTGCGTTGGTACTGCAGGTTGGGTCGCAGTCGGCCTGAAACTGTGTAAGGGCGTAGGCGGCGGATGTTCTTTGATCGATGAGGATCGCTGGACTACCTGTGGAGATGGTAGAGTCGGAGCCCGACGCAGAGACGCCGGTGGTGACGTCAGTGCAAGTGTAGGTTGTTCCTACTACCGAGAGTTGGATGGTATCGCCGGTGGAGGGAACGGGACAGGGTAAACCGATGGGAGCGACACCACCGCCGGCCAAAAGAAGATACATGTGTCCCATATCGGCGAGATAACATACGCCATCTCCTGCAATGTCCATCCGAACGCAAGGGCCTGTACTGCTGCCGACTGCGAGATGAGTGACAAACTTCACCTGAGAATACTGATCGTTGCTAAAGGCAGCGCCACTGTAGATGGCTAATCCCTGCATACCGGTGGTGAAAGGGACGGCTTTACCACCCGCCTCCAGGATTGAGACGTAGCCCTGGCTGGGAGCGATGGTGTTAGTCCAATTAGCAGACAATGGGCCTGTGCCGCTGAAGTTGTCGGTGACAGGATAGGTCGCGGCCCACACCTGCGCTGTGAGCATAAGGAGGAGAGCGGGGAGGATGCGTTTCATGTCCAAGGCCTCGAACGTGACAGGTTGAGCGCTGTGGAGCGCCAGGTGAAGGCACCGCGTTTTACGAGATGGCCGATTCAACCTGCCAACCGAGGGCCAGGTCGAGAGTTTCTTCTTCAGGTTCCCGAACGCTTCGAATGAAGCCAGATCGCCTTTAGTCGAATGGCGGGCACGATCATAAGTTCCCGATGATAGAAGCCCTTTTTCTTTGCCGGGAGATTGGGAGGGGTGCAGACTTTTGATTCGCGGTTTCGACTTCGGCGGCACCTACCTGGGGAGGCCGAAGTGGGAGTGAAACTAAAGTACGAGTGGCCGCGCGTCGTGTCAACAAGCTGATTGTGTTATTCGATGCCCGTATTTTTGACAGTGGCAGAAGTTGCAGAGTTGAAATCTCTTTGAATATTCACTCGGCAAAAGAATGCACTTCCATGGAGTTTGAAAGCTCCCTGATAGCTCGATTGAATTGCGAGGGCCGAATGGCATTAATCAACCAGTTGGAGAGGCTGTCGGCCAAGTTGGGTTCGTATTTTTTCTGGAATAGCGCCATGCCTGGGTGAAGGTAAATGTCGATCGTGTTTTTCACTCCGCTGGGCCATCCGACACAATGCAGCATCTTTGCAATTTCGAGAAGAATTGACTTGGCGTGCACGACGAAGGTCGGACGAGTCAGGACGTGCTGGATCGAACCGATGGGTTTTCGGCGGCGAGTCACGGATTGAAGAGAGGCGGGCGATGTTAAGCGGAGATTCGGCAAGGCGATTTGTTGGTTGAGGAGGATGCGTCTTTTCTGATCGGAGATAAGTCAGACACGTATGCGTGATCGGAAGAAACTGAGTCTCTCTTTTTCTCTTAGGCCTGCCTTCGCGGTCGTTGCGTGTGCCGTCAGCCTGGCTGCAACGACTATTCAGCAGATGCCCGCTCCGGCTGGGCCGGTTGGGCTTTCGGTTGATCCTCATGCCGATGAGCAACGGCTGGGACTGACCGGGCCCGCGAATCCGAAGCTGCCAACTCTGTTCCTTGTTGGCGACTCTACGGTGCGGAATGGGCATGGAGTCGGTTCGGACGGGCTTTGGGGATGGGGCGCGCCGATTGTCGATCTGTTCGATCCGGCGAAGATCAATGTGGTGAATCGAGCGATTGGAGGGCTAAGCAGCCACACGTATATTTCGGCAGGCCACTGGGACTCGACGCTGGAGTTAATCAAGCCTGGCGACTTTGTTTTGATTCAGTTTGGGCACAACGATGGCGGGTTGAATCTGCCGGGGGCAGTGCCTGTTCCGGATCAGGGGTTGCCTCCGGGTTGGCTTCCGCCGCCACCTGCCTCAGGGGTTCCGCAACGGCCAAATTCGCGTGAAAGTCTGCCAGGGACTGGAGAGGAGACGATGGAGGTAGAAAATCCTCGGACCCATGAGAAGGAGATGGTACATACGTTTGGGTGGTATCTGCAGAAGTATGTGGCAGACACGCGAGCAAAGGGGGCGACGCCAATTCTTTGTTCACTGGTGCCGCGAAAGATCTGGGTGGATGGACACATTGTTCGGAATACGAGTACGTATCGCGGGTGGACGAAGGAGGTGGCGACGAAAGAGAAAGTGGATTTTGTCGATCTGAACGAGATTATTGCGCGTCGATATGATGCGATGGGCGAGGAGGCGGTGGATCCACTGTTCGGCGATCCTCATACGCATACGACACTGGCGGGAGCACAGTTGAATGCAGAGTGTGTTGTGGCTGGGCTGAAGGCTTTGCCGCGTGATCCTTTGGCGAAGTACTTTTCAGCGAAGGGGAAGGCGATCAGTGCTTATGCGGATATTAATTGAAGGGCGATCGGGGGCCACGAAGTTTTTGACGAGATTTCAATGTCTTGCTTCGACTTTCGTACTTGAGGTCTTGTGAACGCTTGCAAGCGCGAGGGATATTGGATATCGGGTTAAAATCTCTGGCTTTGGAGGTGGTTCGTGAATCTTTCGCGTGTGGTTCTCGCGGGGTTTTGTGCGTTTGTTGCTTACTTTGTGTTGGGAGGACTGATGTTCACGGCAGCTCCGCTTCGGAGTGAGTTCATGAAGTATCCGCAGGTTTACCGAAGCCAGGATGCTATTAAGAGCGTGATGCCGGGCGGGATGGCTGCGATGCTGGTGGCGATGCTGGTTCTGGCAGTGATCTACGCAATGCTTTATCACGGCGGATCGGGCCTGGCGGAGGGTGCACGGTTTGGGGCACTTATTGCGATCTTTGCCGTGTGCTCGTTTGTGATTCACAACTACGTGAATTTGAATATCGGGTTGAAGCTGACGGTGCAGCAGGCGGTGGCTTATTCGGTGGAGTGGATTGTAGTCGGAGTCGTGATCGGATTGATCTATCGGCCTGCGCACTGACTCCATATCCTGGATTTGCAGAATGATTCGACAAGTCGGCGTTGCTCGTTGACACTGGATGCTTCCGGATGATGAGTGGGGCGACGCTCGGGTTCGGGTACAAAACTTTTATCGAGGGAGATGTGCTGATGTACGAGATGGCAAATACAAAGAAGTTGAAGGCGTTGGGCGAGGGTGCCCCTGGTGCGATGGATGCTTTCTGGGCGTTCGATAAAGCCGCTATGGCCGATGGTGTGATTCCGAAGAAGTACAAAGAGTTGATTGCACTTGGAGTGGCTTTGACGACACAGTGCCCTTACTGTTTGGAGATTCATCGCGCCGGCGCGGTCAAGGCCGGAGCGACGCAGCAGGAGATCGCAGAGGCAGCGCTGGTGGCTGCGGCCTTACGGGCCGGGGCGGCGGTGACTCATGCGACTCATTTAGTTGGCGAAGGGACTGGGAAGTAGATCCGGAGGCCAAACCATGGCCACAGCGGTTTGCCAGTTGCGATGTCACTAAGTGTTGAGATGAACTTCAAGAAGTTCTGAAGAAAATTTGTTTGGCAGTCCCGGATGCAACATGATTCTTTTACGCGTCCGGGACTCTTGTTTTGGGGTTCGTTTTAGAAGCGTAGTTCGCCGATGTAGGCGGCGTAGGGTGCGAGCGTCATGGAGTCGAGGTGCATGGTGCCCATGCCGCTGTCAGAGCGGAGGACGGTGCGAAGGAAGCTGCCACGAAGGTGGAGCTTGGTGATGTCGGCTTTGATGGCGAGATGTTGCGACTGTCCGGAGAGATTGCAGAGGATGACTAAAATTGGGTCAGTCGGTGAGACAACCTTTGGTTTGCGGATAATGATGAGGACGTTCTGATCATCGCGACTGATGGTGAGATATTCACCAGCGTTGATGGTGGCGTTGCTGTGATGAAGCTCAATGAGGCGCCGATACCAGTTGAGGAGCGAGTCGGGATCCGCTTCTTCTAATGAAGCATTGGGCGCGGTGGCAGCCGCTGGCTCGGGTGGGGGTACTGGTTTGTTTTTGGGCGGAGGCGGCGGTGCGTTCCAGACGATGACCGGCGTTTCGGGTGTCGCGCCATCTTGTGCAGCTACGCCAAGTTCCTGGCCGTAGTAGAGGAGTGGCTGGGCACGAGTGGTGAAGAGGATAGTCGCAAGAAGTTTGGCGATGGCCAGATTGTTTTTCCCGTCGGCATAACGGCTCATACTGCGCTGGAAGCTGGGGCCGTCGGTAGCCAGAAGAGGAATGGCATGGCCGACGGACGCGACGTTCTCAGTAGATTGGATAGCAGAGCGTACAGCGGCGGGATTGAGTGGAGCGACAGCGCCGAGGCTTGTGTCGAGGAGAAGCTGAGTGATATCGGTGTCTGGTGTTTTGTAGGTGCGTTGCTGCGGCGAGGAACGGAGCGTCGGATCGACGTCGCCGATGAGGATACGGGAGCCGAGGTAGTTGGCCGTGGCTTTGCGAAGCTCGGTGGCCTGGGCATGGGCTTCGGGATTGGCACCGATGACGTGAAAGCCAGCGATGCCGCGATTGAGCCAGAAGCGAGCTACGTTGGGAAGATCAGCCGTAGAAATTTTGGGGTCGAGGTCGAGCAGAACTCGAATATTGTGACGGCTGGCCTCGTGGATGAGATCGTCGAGATCGTCAAGTGTGCCGTAGGTGGGGTCGATTGCCTGCGCGTGATCGGCGTCGGGTTGGATTGTCGTGAGAAGTAGGCCGTCGACGCCTCCAAGGGACTGGATGTAGTCGAGATGTTGGGCGATACCGTGGAGGCGGTTGCCCCCAGTTGGATCGAAGTTGATGGGATTGACGTGGTAGATGACGGGGTGTTTCCACCAGACGTCAGTGCTGATGCCGGAGCCTTCCCAGCCGGGGCGTGCGAGAACCTGGGCTTTGACTTGTGGGGTATGGACGGTGGCGGCGAGGACGCAGGTGAAAGAGAGGTTGAGGAGTCGGCTGAAAGTCGGCATGGTCATCGCTCGTTAATTGAAATGCTACGCGAGTTTGCGGGTGACTGGATTATGTGTTTTTTCGGTGGGCTATACTTTCGCCATTGCGAAGAGAAACGAGGTTGTACCTATGCCCGTTGCCGTTGCGGACAAGCCGCTGTACGAGATTGTGAATGGGGCTACGCCTGCGACGATTGAGGATGTGGCGCAGATAATGGAGAGGATCGACCAGCTACTATCGGATGGGGATGGGTTGAAATGGTTCAACCGGTTGTATCTGATGGTAACGAAGGAGGTCGATCTGAGCCCTCCAGCGGGTGGATGGAAGGATCCAGGTTGGCTGACTCTGCTGGATGTTGTTTTTGCGAGTCTTTATTTCAAGGCAGTTGCTGATTTTCTGTCAGATGCTTCGGATGTGCCTAGTTCATGGAATGCGCTCTTGAGTGCGCGTTATGCGGCGGTGGACCGGATTCAGTTTGCACTGGCGGGAATGAATGCGCACATCAACCATGATCTTTCGCTGGCTTTGCTGGCGACGGATCAACAGAGGAATATTGGGCCGGGCCCTGGGAGTCCGGAATATCTAGATTATGAAGCGGTGAATGAGTTGCTGAATGCCGTGATGCCTTCGGCATTGCAGATGCTGGCGACTGATGTTCTGGGAGAGATTGCTCAGGATTCAGGGAAGATTGGCCGGATACTTGCTTTCTGGGATATCTGCCGCGCGCGTGATCTGGCGTGGACATTCGCGGATCATCTGCGAGAGCTTCAAGGTACTGCGCGACAAGTGGCGCTGGCCGCGCAGGACCAGATGACGGGTGCGCTGGGGCGGGCGATTCTTGCCTGCGCGTGAAAGCTGCGGGCATCGCAATTCCGCTAGGTCTGATAGGCTCGATTTTCAAAGAGAAAAAAGGAGATTCGCATGAAAGTGGTCGCCACGCTTTTGTTGGGAGCTGGATTATGTCTTTTTCAGCCGGTGTTTGCGCAGATGGGTGCACCGGGCACGCGGCCTGCGGCTGGAATGCCTGGCGCTTCAGGACCGCTTGCAGCGAAGTACGGAGATGATGCAACGAAGATTTTGAAAGCCGCCCAGACGGACGACGATGGTTATGCTGCGCTGACGTATCTTTGCGATCACATTGGAAAGCGGCTGAGCGGCTCGCCACAGTTGAATTCAGCGGTGAAGTGGGGCGCGGAGTTGATGCGCAAGGCTGGTCTGCAGAACGTGAAGGTGGAGCCAGTAATGGTGCCGCGCTGGACGCGTGGGAGTGAGTCCGCGACGATGATGTACCCGGGATATGCTGGACCGATTACGCGGCCGCTGCATATGCTTGGGCTGGGAATGAGCGTGGGGACTCCTGCGGGCGGGATTACCGCCCCGATAGTGTTTCTTCCCAGCTTCGACGCTCTGGATGCGATGAGCCCGGATCAGATCAAGGGAAAGATTGTCGTCTTCAATCCGGGCTGGCATGGGTATGGAGTGAATACGCAGTACAGGACGTTTGGCGCTTCGCGCGTGGCGGCGAAAGGAGCTGTTGCGATGCTGGTGCGTTCGGCAACTGGGCTGGCGATGCAGGTTCCGCATACAGGAACGCTGGTGTACGACGCGAAGCAGCCGAAGATTCCGGCCGCGGCAATTACGGTGGAAGATGCGCTGATGATCGAGCGGCTTGCGAAGGAAGGACCGGTGACGGTGCATCTGGAGATGCAGGCACATATGGAGGCCGAGGTCCAGGCGGGCAATGTGATGGGCGAGATCGTCGGCAGCGAGCATCCAGAGCAAGTGGTGTCGATTGGCGGACACATCGACTCGTGGGATGTGGGCCAGGGCGCGCAGGATGATGGCTCGGGCATTATGGCTGCGTATGAGGCGGTGGCGTTGATTCAGAAGCTGGGGTTGAAGCCAAAGCGGACGATTCGTCTGGTGTTCTGGGTGAATGAGGAGAATGGAGGCGCTGGTGGAAGGGCTTATCGCAAGATGATCGGCGACAAAATTGGAGATCAGGTGGCCGCGATTGAGATGGATGAAGGCGCGGAGAAGCCGCTGGGGATGGGATATGGGAGTGCAGGCGCTCCGCGGCGGCCACGCGGCGCAGGGGCAAGTGGTGTAGCTCCGGTTCCTGCGGGTACGCCTGAGATAAGTTCGTTGCCTGCAGATGTGCAACAGTCGGTAGCGATGATGCGGGATATTGTTTCGATGTTGGCACCGATTGGGACGGATTCTGTTTCGCCGGGAGGAGGCGGCTCCGATATTGAACCACTAGTGGCCGATGGTGTTCCGGCGCTGAGTCCGCGAACGGAAGATGCGCACTACTTCGACTGGCACCACACAGAGACGGATACCCTGGATAAGGTTGATCCGGTGGAGTTCCGAAAGAATGCGGCGATGCTTTCGGTCGTGGCGTATGTGCTGGCGGATATGGATGGCCGGCTGGTGGGACGGAAGTCTGCAGCGACGGAGTAGTCGGTTTCGGTGCGGATGGCTGCCGTGTCGGATTGCGGCAGCCGTTTTCGTTTAGTGCGGAGGGGCCGCGGTGGACGGTGGGACGGGTTTGCCTGAGGCGGTAAAGGGTTCCATCAGCTCGACGCGGGTGCCATCGGGATCGAAGAGATTGACCTGACGCTGACCGTTGACGCCGGTGTGGGACTCAAGCAGTTTGGCGTAGGTCTTATAGGCTGGGCGGGCCTCGAGGATAGCGATGGACTTGGGTATGTCGGGCACGGAGAGCGAGGTGTGTTCCTGACCACCGCGCTTGTCGGGCGTTGGCAGATCGCTGTAGAGCATGAACTCGATGTAGTCCTCGCCGTCAGGAACGCGCATGTCGATCCAGCTGAGGACCGTTCCTTTGGAACTGCCGCGCCAGAACTCGCGGAAGCCGAGGAGATCGCCGTAAAAGGCAATGGATTTTGCACTGTCGCCTACGAGAAAACCGAGATGGTAGATGGACTCGGAGATGCGGGTGGCGGGAAGAAACTTGCCGGCGCTTTTGGCTTCCATGCCGTCAGACTGGGGCTCAACGAACTCGACGAGATTGCCATCGGGGTCTTTGATCTCGAAGTTGAGATCACCGGTGCGGCCTTTGCCGACCTTTGCGCCTACGGGAATACCGCGTGAGGCGAGGTAGGCGCGCATCTGTTCGGCGTTGGAAACGACGAAGGCGATGTGGCTGAGATGGCCGGAGCCGGCGGGCGGTTGCTGATTGAAGAGCTCGATGTGTTGGTGGTCATTGATCTTAATGAAAGCGATGTGAACGGTGCCATCGGGGTTTTTGAGGTCGTAGGGTTCGTCGTAGCCGAGGAGACCGTGCCAGAAGTCGAGGGCTTTGGGAAGATCGGAGACGAAGTAGCCGGCGTGGGAGATGCCGAGGATTTTCGGGCGGGTTGGGGCTTGCGCGAGAAGGTGGCTGGTGGCGAGAGTGAAGAGAAGTGTAAGAGTGGCTTTTGTTTTGCTCATTGTTTAGGGTCTGTTTGTTAGTCGATGTCGAAGGTGACGCCTTGCGCCAAGGGAAGTTCGGTGCCGTAGTTGATCGTGTTGGTGGCGCGCCGCATGTACTGTTTCCATGCGTCGGAGCCGGACTCGCGGCCTCCGCCGGTCTCCTTTTCCCCGCCGAAGGCTCCGCCTATCTCTGCTCCTGATGTTCCGATGTTGACGTTCGCGATGCCGCAGTCGGAGCCGGTAGCGGAGAGGAATTGCTCGGCTTCACGAAGATTCATCGTGAAGATACTTGAGGAGAGCCCCTGTGGGACATCGTTGTGAAGACGTAGAGCTTCAGCAAAATTGGAGTATTTGAGGATGTAAAGGATGGGGGCGAAGGTTTCGTGTTTGACTATATCGGTTTGAGATGAGATTTCGACGAGGGCGGGCCGAATGTAGAAGGCTTCGGAGTTTTCTTTGGCAGCGACTCGGTCGCCGCCGGTGATGGTTGCACCTGAGGCTTTGGCGTCAGCGAGTGCGTGTTGCATGGCGTTGAAGGAGCGCTCGTCGATGAGTGGACCGACGAGTGTGCTGGATTCGCGTGGGTCTCCGATGTTAACGGAGTCGTAGACCTTTTTGAGTTGCAGGACGAGCTTCTCGTAGATGCTGTCGTGAATGATGAGACGGCGGAGTGTGGTACAGCGCTGGCCCGCAGTGCCCATCGCAGAGAAGGCGACAGCGCGGAGGGTCAGATCGAGGTCGGCGGTGGGAGCGACGATGGCCGCGTTGTTACCGCCGAGTTCGAGGATAGCTCGGGCGAAACGGGCGGCGAGTTTGGGGGCGACGGCTCGGCCCATGGCGGTGCTGCCTGTCGCGGAGACGAGTGGAATGAGGGGAGAGTCGACGAGTTGCTGGCCTACGGATAAATCGCCGATGAGTAAAGCAGCGAGGCCTTTGGGGGCGTTGGCGAATTTCTTGGCCGCTCGCTCGAAGATGGCTTGCGTGGCGAGTGCGGTGAGGGGAGTTTTTTCGCTTGGCTTCCAAACGACGGAGTTACCTGCGACGAGTGCAAGCGCGGCGTTCCAGCTCCAGACGGCGACGGGAAAGTTGAAAGCAGAGATTACCCCGACGACTCCGAGTGGGTGCCAGGTTTCCATCATGCGATGTTTGCCGCGTTCGGAGGGGACGGTGAGACCGGCGAGTTGGCGTGAGAGACCGGCGGCGAAAGTGCAGATATCGATCATCTCCTGAACTTCGCCACGGCCTTCGGAGAGGATTTTTCCGGCTTCGATGGTGACGAGGCGACCGAGAGGCTCAATGCTGGCGCGGAGTTCTTCGCCGAGAAGACGGACGAGTTCACCGCGCTTGGGTGCCGGGATGTTGCGCCACTCGAGGAAGGCAGCATGGGCTTCCTCAATTGCTTTGGCTGCGTCGGCTGCGCTGATAGTGGGGACTTGGGCTATCACCTCACCGGTGATCGGCGTGCGGACAGTGAGATTGCCGCTTGAATATGCGCTATCCGGCACGCCTAGTTCGGCTAGGGTGGCTTCTACGTCCTGTTTGACAGAGGTTGCAGTAGTCGTGGTCATCTGATTCTTCTTTCTCTATTGTTTCGCGGCACCGGTTTGCGCGAGAACTTCGGCGAGGTGGAGAGGTTTTGCCGTTGTGTTCTGGGTGATCTGTTCGCGGCAGCTAAAGCCGTCGCTGACGATGATAGCGTCTGCAGGCTTGTTGCGAACAGCCGGGAGGAGAACGCGCTCGCCGATCCTCTGCGAGACTTCGAATTTGTCTTCTTCGAAACCGAAGGGACCGGCCATGCCGCAGCAGCCAGAGTCGAGAAGTTCGACCTCGGCTCCCGTGAGGCGGAGGAGAGCGATCTCTTCTGCCATGCCCATCGTGGCGCGGTGATGGCAGTGGCCGTGGACAATGACCTTCCGGTCGATCTGCGGCGGACGATAGTTCGGCGCGTACTTGATGAGAAATTCGCTGAGGAGGAAGGTCTGGTCGCGGAGTTTTTGTGCGCGCGAGTCGTTTGGGAGAAGGTTGGTGAGTTCGTCACGGAAGACGGAGGCGCAGCTTGGTTCGAGGACGACGATGGGCGTACCGGACTGAAGTTGTGCTGTGAGAGCGTCGAGTGTTTTGAGGAGATAGTCTTTAGCGGTTTCGAGCATGCCGAAGTCGTAGAGTGGACGGCCGCAGCAGAGGTGCTGCGTTGGCGTAGTAACGCGGAAGCCGGCCGCGGTAAGGATCTGATGGGCTGCACGCAGAGTTGCAGGGTGAAAGTAGTTGTTGAAGGTGTCTGCCCAGAGAAACACTTCGGGAGCAGTGTTGGGGAGTGCGGGGCGGCGGTCGCGGCGGCGACGTGCGTCGCGGGCGAAACGACGATCCGGCGTGAAGGGTTTGGAAAAACGTGGGAAGTTGCGGCGCGGATGGATATGGAGAATTTTTTTGATGAGAGAGCCGATTAGCGGGGCGTGGTTGATTGCGTTGACGAGGTTCGGTGCGAGAGATGCCATGCGCGCGAAGTGATCGATGCGCCCGAAAGCGTAGTGGAAGAGCGGGCGGGATTCGCCTTCGTAGTGATGGGCGAGAAACTCGGATTTGTAGGTGGCCATGTCGACCGAGACGGGACACTCAGATTTGCAGGCCTTGCAGGAGAGACAGAGTTCGAGCGACTCACGAACCTGCTCGTTCTTCCATTGGTGGGAGAGGACTTCGCCCTGCATCAGCTCCCATAGCATGTGGGCCCGGCCTCGAGTGGAGTGGAGTTCTTCTCCTGTCGCCATATAGCTGGGACACATAGTTCCAGCGTCGGTCTTACGACAGGCTCCAACACCTACGCAACGAAGAGTTGCTGAGGCAAGGCTGCCGTTATCTTCTGCGTAAGCAAAGTGAGTTTTGGGCTGCCATGGTTTGTAGTCTGCGCCGAGGCGAAGGTCTTCGTGAATCTCATGCGCATCGATTAGCTTGCCGGGATTCATGTGGTTGGTGGGGTCGAAGACGCGCTTAAAATCGCGAAAGGCCTGCATGAGTTCAGGGCCGAACATTTTGGGAAGCAGTGCGCCACGGGCCTGTCCGTCGCCGTGTTCCCCGGAGAGCGAGCCGCCGTGTGCGAGAGCGATGTCGGCGGCGCGTTCCATAAACTCACGGAACTTAAGGATGCCGCCAGCACTCTCGAGATCGAAGTTGAGTCGCATGTGAACGCAGCCCTGGCCAAAGTGCCCGTACATTGCGCTGGAGTAGTTGTATTCGTTCATGAGAGCTCGGATAGCGCGAAGATAGCTGCCGAGTTGGGCGGGATCGACCGCTGCGTCTTCCCAACCCTCCCAGCCGGTGCCATAGCCGGGAATAAAAGCTGTGGCGCCGAGGCCGGATTCGCGAATGTGCCAGACGCGTTTGGCTTCATCGGAGCTGTAGATGCGGCAGGAGGGTTGGGCGGCGAGGGTGTACATGGAAGCAACGAAGGCACGGGCCTTGGCATTGGCATCGTGCTGCGTTTCCGCACCGAACTCTACGATGAGGAAGCCATCACCGGGAGGGAGTAGCTTAAGGTCTTCGACGGATTTTTGTTTGCGGCGAAGAGCGTCGAGAAGATAGCCGTCGACGCCTTCGAGCCCAATGGGCTTGTGCTCGAGAATACTGGGGACATAGTCGGCGGCGAGGAAGATGTCAGGAAAGCCAACGCCTACAAGCGTGCGGCACTGCGGGCTTTCGACCAGCCGAAGGGTTGCACCGAGGATGACGGCACATGTGCCCTCGCTGCCGACGAGGGCGCGGGCTACGTTGAAGTTGTTTTCGGGAAGGAGTTCGTCCAGATTAAATCCGGAGACGCGACGTGGGATACGGGGGAATTTTGCGCGTACCTGGTCGGAGTACGTGTCGCGGATGCGCTTGAGTGTGGCGTAGATCTCGCCGGTGCGACCTCCGGCTTTAATATTTGCTTCGAGTTCGCCTTCGGTGGTACGGCCGACTGTCATGCGGGTTCCGTCGTAGAGAAGTAAGTCGACGGAGTGAATGTTGTCGACGGTTTTTCCGCCCATGAGCGCGTGCACGCCGCAGGAGTTGTTGCCGATCATGCCGCCGATGGTGCAGCGGCTGTGTGTGGCAGGATCGGGCGCGAAGGTGAGAGCGAATTTTTCTGCTGCGTCCCGCACGCGGTCGAGAACGATGCCAGGTTGTACGTGGACCGTGCGGGTCTCCGGGTCGATTGCGCCCATATTGTTCATGTACTTCGAGAAGTCAAGGATGACCGCGGCATTGCAGCCCTGACCTGCGAGCGAAGTGCCTGCCCCGCGAGATAGGATGGGTGCGTTGAAGCTTCGACAGATTGCAACGGTGGAGATTACGTCGGCTTCATCGCGGGGGATGACGACGCCGATAGGAATATGACGATAGTTCGAGGCGTCGGTTGCGTAGAGGGCTTTGGAGGAGACGTCAAAGCGGACCTCGCCGCGGATTTCGGCGCGAAGCTGCTGCTCAAGTTTTTCGGACTCGGCGAAGGTGTCGTGTGCGCGAGCGTGGGAGCTTGGCAGAAGGACGAAGGGTGAAGCGGACATGAGGATATGCTGCTCTCCAAAGCAGTGAACCCATTTTAGCTATCAGTCGCGATTTAGAAGGATGGATGCGAAAGCTAGTAACGTCGCGTCGTGGCAGGGAGCGGCGAGAAGCTGCATGCCAGTGCCAAAGGCCGCGCCGATCGCTTCGCCGGGGAGGGTGACTGCGGGAAGTCCTGCGAGGCTTGGAGGGGTGGTGTAACGCAGAACAGCCTTGCGGGATTCGGTGTGATCGTGACCTGCGCGAAGTCTACTGATGGGGGCACACGGTGCGAGGAGTAGGTCGAAATTCTCGAAGAGGGTTGCCATCTTTAACCGGAAGACTTCGAGGCGTTGGTGAAGACTTTGGATTTCGGCGACGGGGATGGAAGCGCCGTAGGCCATGCGCTCGGCGATCACGGGCTCGAAGTGTTCGAAGTTGCCATGATGAATTACGGCGGATTCGCTGGCTACGATCGGGGAGTAGATTTGCGGACTCTCGGACCAGAACTCTGGGTTGAAGGTGGCTAGCGTCGCTCCACTGTGGGTTAGTTGGTTCTTCCATGCTTTGAAGACGTCGAGGACTTCAGGTTCACAGTCCTGGAGAAAGTTGTCGCTGATACAGCCGATACGGATTGTCGCGGGTACAGGCTCAGGCTTGATATCGAAGATAGACTCGGCGAGGAAGGCTGCGTCGCGAAGGTCGCGGAAGAGGATACCGAGAGTGTCGAAGGTCGGCGCGAGGTGAAAGCCGCCGGACCAGAGCGTTTCGTCGTTGAGGGCGCGTGAGGTGCGGTACCCGGCGAGACTGCAGAGTGCTGAGGGGACGCGAACTGAGCCTCCGGTGTCGGTACCGATTGCGACGAGGGCTGAGCCTTCCTGAATGCTGGCCGCCGCGCCGCTAGAGGAGCCTCCGGTGAGCAGGTCTGCGTCACGGGGTTGGAGGCAGTCGCCGTAGTCAGCGTTTTCTCCGGTGATGCCGTATGCAAGTTGATGGAGGTGGGTTTTGCCTGGAATGATGGCGCCGGCGTCCAGAAGACGCTGCGCAATCCACGAGTTTTTCTGAGCCGGGTGGTTGTGTTCGGCGTAGAAGCGTGAGCCGCAGGTTGTGACCGTGCCTGCAATGTCGAAGCAATCTTTGACGGAGACGGGGATACCGTAGAGCGGTGGGCGCTTTTCCGCGTAGAGGCCTCGGAGTTGTGCGGCGCGCTGCAGGGATTGTTGCGTGAGGAGCGTGATGTAGGTGTTGTGAGTGGCATTTTGGTTCGCTTGGGCCGTGGCTCTTTGGCCGGTAGCGAGAGGATCGATTTGGGTAGCGAGGGCTTGAAGAGGCGATGGCATAGTCGGCAGGATTAGTTTAGCGGTGTGGTGAGAGAAACGGGTTTCTCCATTCGCTGCTCACAAAGCGGTGAGTATCTTCGGTCGAAATGACAACTTCTGTGGTTATGCGAAAACGGAGCAACTGTAGAAAGGGTTATTGCAGGAGTGAGAGGATGCCGGTAAGGGGGATTCGAACCCATGTGGGGCGGTTGTTGAGCTCGTAAAGAAGCTCGTAGAGGGATTTTTCCAGCAGATAGGCCTTGAGAAGCAGTTGCGACTGGGCCGGCTTCGGGATGAGGTCCGGGTTGGCTGCTCCGATTGTGTTTTCGTAGGCGCGGAGGAATTCCGCGGAGACAGCGTTCTGCCAGAGCGTGGCCCAGTGTTCGAGGTTTTTCGCATCGTCCGGGCGCCGCTGAGCGAAGGTGTTGAGCGCGGCGTAAGCGGCGTAGCTGAAGGACCGCAACATACCAGCTACGTCTTTGAGCGGAGACTGCTTGGCGCGGCGTTGCTCGAGGCTGCGGGCTGGTTCACCCTCGAAGTCGAGGATGATGTAGTCGCTGTGAGAGCGAAGGACCTGGCCGAGATGGTAGTCACCGTGGATGCGAATGCGCTGGCCTGCGTCGGCGGGTGTCGCTGAGGCAATAGCACGTGCTCGCGCGAACAGTTCGATGCGTCGGCTGAGGATTAGGGCGGCATTGTCGGCAGTGGTGTCGGAGAGGTGGGACATGCCACGCTTGAGGGCGTCGAGCGTGAGGGAAAGTTGTGCGTCGATGCGGTCGGCATTGGCAACGAGGTCGGCAGTGATGACGGATTCGGCGAGGAAGGCCGGATTACTGGTTGGCGTGGCGAGGGCGAGATGCATTTCAGCTGTGCGGCGGCCGAGAAGGGCAGCGGCATCGAGCGAGAGAGCGGCGTGCTCTCGGGACTCCTTGAAAGAGTTTTCCGAGAGCGGCACGCTGAAATCCTGCGGCAACGGCAGTGTTGCAACGCCTTCGTAAAAGCGGGACAGCTCGTCGAGCGTCCACTGCCAGCCATCACCTTCGTTTTCGACTAAACCCTGCAGCATGGCGATTGTGGTTGGTTCTTGATCTTTCAATTTGAGGGTTATTTCACCGAGAAATGGCGCGATGCGTGGGAAGTGTGCGGTTTCCGTGAGGAAGCGCCCAATTTCAGTATCGGGATTTTCTCCAGGTTGGAGACGGCGGAAGAGTTTGAGGATGAGTTTTGTACCGTAAAGGATCGAAGTGTTTGATTGTTCGGCCGATCCTGTTCGACCGGAAAGCGGTTCCAGCCCGCGGGCTTCAGTGAAGACACTACTCCTGCGGCCGACGAGAGCGCCGTTGGTTGTGAGAACTTCGCCGTTGGTCTCGATCAAGTTGAGGATGGCCTGTCGCGCATCCTCGCGCGCAACTGCGTCGTGGAGGATTGCGGGACCAGCGGCGGTCGTTACAGTCGCTATGATGCTGCCCGGGTTAGAGGCGCGGATCGTTTCTGCTTCTTCGCCGGTAGTGATGGTGAGGGCGAGCTGATAGCTTTCCTTGCTGTTGTCTTCATAGGTGAGCTGAAGGAAGAAGACGACCGTGTTTAGGTCGGGCAGCTTCGCCGAATTGAGGATTTCGATTGACTCGATTGTGCGAGACTTCGCGCCAAACCAGCGCTGCTGCGGAAGGTAGGTCATCAGGAGATCCTGCAGCAGAGATACGCCGGGATTTGTTAGGAGACCTTCGATGCCGTGTGTGAGCAGGTTGAGAATGGGTTCGTTTTCGTAGTCTAAGGGGACTTTTGCAGGCTCGGAGATCTCGGGAGCAGGTTGAAGTTCGAACCAGAGGAATGAGTAGGGCGCGAGCGTGAGCGGATAGGGTTGAGCTGTGATTTGAGGGAACATCACATAACCAAGCATTTCGACAGGGATACGACCAGCGAATCTTGCGAGGTCGAGCGAGACGGGTTGTGAGAAGCGCGAAAGGTTCGCGATGCAGAGAACAGTTTCGCTGTTGCCGTCTTCTTCGTACTGGCGCAGATAGGCGAGGATTTTTCGGTTGTCGGGGTTGAGGAACTCCTGCGTACCGCGGCCAAAGACGTGAAAGAGCTTGCGCAGGGCGATCATGTTGCGTGTCCAGTGCAGAAGCGAGGACTGATCGGACTGCTGTGCCTCTACGTTGATGGCCTGGTAGCCCCAGATGGGGTCCATGATGACGGGAAAGTAGAGTTTTGCCGGAACGGCGGTGGAGAACCCGGCGTTGCGGTCGGGGTTCCATTGCATGGGCGTGCGGACGCCGTTGCGGTCGCCGAGATAAATATTATCGCCCATGCCGATCTCATCGCCGTAGTAGAGGATGGGGGTGCCAGGGAAGCTGAGGAGGAGGGAGTTGAGAAGCTCGATGCGGCGGCGATTGTTGTCGACGAGTGGTGCGAGGCGGCGACGGATGCCTACGTTGATGCGCATGCGCGGGTCGGCCGAATAGGCGAAGTACATATAGTCGCGCTCGTCGTTGGTGACCATCTCGAGAGTGAGTTCGTCGTGATTGCGGAGAAATAGGCCCCACTGGCAGAGATCGGGAATCGCCGGGGTCTGCGCCATGATGTCGGTGATGGGCAGGCGATCTTCCTGGCGGAGGGCCATGTAGATGCGCGGCATCAGCGGAAAGTGAAAGGCCATGTGGCACTCATCGCCGTCGCCGAAGTACGGGCGGACGTCAGCAGGCCACATGTTGGCTTCGGCGAGGATAAGACGACCTTCGTATTCGGCATCAAGCGCGGCGCGGATCTCTTTAATTTTCTGGTGGGTTTCGGGGACGTTCTCGCAACTCGTGCCGTCGCGTTCGACCAGATAAGGAATCGCGTCGAGACGAAGCGCGTCGACTCCCATATCGAGCCAGAAGCGCATCGCCTTGAGCACTTCTTCCATCACGCGGGGATTGTCGAAGTTGAGATCGGGCTGATGTGAGAAAAACCTGTGCCAGTAGTACTGTTTCGCAACGTCGTCCCAGGTCCAGTTAGACTTTTCAGTGTCAGTGAAGATGATGCGGACACCTTCGAAGAGCTTATCGGTATCGCTCCAGACATACATGTCGCGCTCGAGTGAGGCTTTTGGGGCGAGGCGCGCGGCCTTGAACCACGGGTGCTGATCGCTGGTGTGGTTGATGACCAGCTCGATCATCACCTGCATCCCGCGCTGGTGTGCGGCATCGAGAAACTGCTTGAAGTCGTCGAGAGTGCCGTAACTTGGGTTGACGTCGGTGTAGTTGGCGATGTCGTAGCCGTCGTCGCGCAGGGGTGAAGGAAAGAACGGCAGCAGCCAGAGGCAGGTGACGCCGAGATCCTGGAGGTAGTCGAGTTTGGAGAGTAGCCCAGGAAAGTCGCCGATACCGTCTGCGTTCGAGTCCATGAAGGCGCGGACGTGGATTTCGTAGATGATCGCGTCTTTGTACCAGAGTGGATCGGTGGCGCTACCGGCTTTCTTCACTCGCTGTCCTCCAGCCTGAGGGTTTCTGGGACGGGGCCTGGTTGGGTTGCATCGAGTGTAGTCTCACTGTGTGGCGAACGAATTAGCCGGAAGATGTGCGCGGGCATAACGTCTGGACGTAACGCGACGTAGTTACTGCGATCGTGCCAGTTGTAGCGGGTACCGGTAAGGAGATCTTCAATCTCGAAGTTCACGTCGTGCGGAATGGCGAGCTGCTTGAGATCGAGATCGATCCAACCGGCCTGTTCGTTGCGAGGGTCGAGGTTGATGGCGACGAGAATCGTGTTGGCTCCGCTTGATTTGCTATAGCAGAGAATGTTCGGGTTATCGACGGGATGGAAGTAAAGCGAATCGTTCCTATGGAGGGCTGGGTTTTCGTGGCGGATACGGTTGATCAGCGAGACGAGGGGTGAGAGGCTGTGCGGGGCCGAACGATCCCAGCGGCGAATCTGGTATTTTTCGCTATTAAGATACTCTTCACTTCCCTGCCTGATGGGAATGTTCTCGCAAAGTTCAAAGGCCGGACCATAGATGCCGTAGTTCGCTCCGAGTGTGGCTGCGAGGATTAGGCGTTGCATGAAGGCCGGCCGGCCCCCGTTTTGAAGCGTAGCGTGAAGAATGTCCGGTGTGTTAGGCCAGAGGTTGGGGCGGAAGAAATCCGAGATGGGCGGTTTGGTGATTTCTTCGAAGTACTCCTGCAGTTCGTCCCTGGTGTTGCGCCAAGTGAAGTAAGTGTATGACTGAGTGAATCCTTCTTTTGCAAGCTGGTACATAATGTGTGGGCGAGTGAAGGCTTCGGAGAGGAAGATGACGTCGGGATATTTTTTGTGAATCTCGGTGATGCACCACTCCCAGAAAGCGAGGGCTTTGGTGTGGGGATTGTCGACCCGGAAGATGCGCACGTTGCGACGAATCCAATATGTGAAAACATCGCGAAGGGCTTCCCATAAGCCGCGCCAGTCGGAGGACTCGAAATTGAGAGGATAGATGTCCTGATATTTTTTGGGTGGATTTTCTGCATATTGGATGGAGCCATCCGGACGAATGATGAACCAGTCAGGGTGTTCGATGACCCAAGGATGGTCAGGCGAGCATTGAAAGGCGACGTCGAGTGCAAGTTCCATTCCCTGATCGCGAACGGCAGCAACCAGTGTGTCGAAGTCGCGGAGGGTACCCAGTTGCGGGTTGATGGATTTGTGGCCTCCCTCTTTGGAGCCAATAGCCCAGGGACTGCCGGGATCGTCTGGAGTTGAGGTGACGCTGTTGTTGGGGCCTTTGCGGAATGCTTTGCCGATGGGATGGATGGGAGGAAGATACAGAACGTCGAAGCCCATGGCAGCGATAGCCGGTAGCATGGACTTGAGGTCGGCGAAGGTGCCGTGCCGCGTTGGATCAGGGGAGTTGGAACGCGGGAAGACCTCGTACCACGTGGAGAAACGGGCTCGTTCGCGGTCGACCCAGAGATGTAACTCCTGCGGGTAGCGGGTGGCGAAGGTGAAATCCGGATAGTGCCTGGCGAGCGCCAGAATCTCGTCGGTCAGCGGGAACTCGTAGATTGCGACGTTGCTTTCGGCCAGGCGATTGAGATTGACTGCTGCGTCGGCAAGAAGTCCACCATCCGGTCCTTTGGCACGTTGAGCGATTTGCTGGAGCAGCAAAGCCCCAGAGAGAAAGGCCAGGTGGATGTCCTGGGGAGCAGTGATATCGGTCTTGCCAATACCGGGCTGAGCGGCTAACCGTTTTCGCAGGTCGGCGACCCATGTATCGAAATGATCGACCCATGCTTCCAGCGTGTAGAGCCAGTCACCGAGCTTGTCAACGACAAATCTGGCATGCCAGAGATCGTTGGTGAGGGCGATGAGAGGTGTGGAACGCCAGCTATCTTCGCTGGAGTGTCTGTACTTCACTCGTCCGGCGACGTGGTCATGGCCGTCGCCAAAGACCGCCGCGGTAACCGTGACGACATCGCCGAGAATTCGCTTTGCCGGGTAACGGCCGCCATCGACCTGGGGTTGAACCTCTTCGATTACGATGCGTCTACGGCCTTCAACTGGTTTCATATCACCGGGATCTTCGAAATTTTCGTCTGATTACCGCGTTAAATTTCTGAGGATGTTCTCTTCATGAAACTAAAGGAGATACCACTCTAGTGGATGCAACAGCCGGGCAGATGTTTGCTCGCCCTGGGAGTCTAGGTTGAAAGAAGCGGAGCAACACCTCTAAAACCTGCAAGATTATGCAGTAGCCACTGCCAAGGGTTTGGATGAGACTTAGTGGGAAATTTTGACATGACGAACGGATAAAAATTTCGATGTTGCAAGAAAAAGCGCATTCTTGCCGAGAATATTTACAGGCTGTTAGTTTTTTAAAGACGGAAGCCGAACGGCAACCTATCTCCCTATAGGCTTCCGTTCGGCCTCGTTGAACTAACCTTACGAAGTTCGAGCTCATGATGGACTGGATGTGCTGATCGCGTCCTCAGGATTCGGATTAATCTGTCTCAGGATTTCTCAGGACTGTTATGTCTCTTGCAGTGAGGCACTTCTACCGATTTGGTCCATTCGATCTTGACGTCGGGCAACGCCTCGTTCGGCGCGATGGCACGAAGATTGCCCTTCCTCCTAAGGCGTTCGAGGTGCTGTTTTACCTGATTAAGAACCCGCAAAGGCTGGTCACCAAGGAAGAACTTTTAGGCGAGGTTTGGCCCGACAGTTTTGTCGAAGAAGGGAACCTGACCCAGAATATTTTTCTGCTTCGGAAAGCGCTGTCGGTCAGGAAGAACGATTTCCGCTACATTGTGACTATTCCGGGACGCGGGTACCAGTTTGCAGCCTCGGTTGAGTTGATCGAGCAATCTCCAGAAATTGACGCCGAGCCTTTTGTCGAACAGGCTCCGTCAGAGACTTTTTCTGCGTCTGCGAATTCGATAGAGCCCCGGCCTGAGGTGACCGTTTCTGACGATGCTTTTGGAGTTGTTCCTGAACCAGACGTCATCGAAGCTGCCGCGTTGTCCAATGTGGCGATCCCGACCGACTCCCTTCGCGTGGTGACGAGGCATACGGCCCGGTGGATCGGCGGTGGTGTGCTCTTACTGCTCGGACTCGGGATTTTCTTTTTTTGGTGGAAGAACCATTGGCAGCCCCAGGGGAACCAAGCTGTAGTTCTAGCCGACTTTGAGAACGTCACCGGGGATAGCAGCTTCGATCTTGTACTTAAGAAGGCGCTGGAGATCGATCTTGCGCAATCTCCGTATCTCGACATGATGAGCGAACAGGAGGCAATGGAGATGCTGCGGCTGATGGGCCGCGACCCGGATGCGACCGTTACGCCTGACGTTGCGAAAGAGGTATGCATGCGCGACAACCGGCAGGTCATGGTGTCAGGGTCAATCGCCAATCTCGGTCACCAGTACCTGCTGGCTCTGGAAGCGGTCGATTGCGTTTCTGGCAAAAAACTTATCGAGGCAAAGGCTGAGGCAGCGAGCAAGGAGAAGGTGCTCGCAGCGCTCGACTCTATCGCCGACAAACTGCGTTCGGGTCTGGGTGAGTCAACAAAGTCAGTCCAGCGGTTTGAGGTGCCGATTGCGCAAGCGACAACGTCTTCGCTCGAGGCACTCAAGGCCTACTCGATCGGCGAGGACATGCTGGGCAGAGCCAACAAAGACGAGACGGAGACACTGCCGCTCTTTCAACGAGCCATCGAGTTGGATCCAGACTTTGCCATGGCTTATGCAGCCGTCGCAACCGACTACTACAACCTGAATGAGCCAAAGCTTGCCGCGCCGTATTACCAGAAGGCGTTCGACCTGAGTGGACGAGTGAGTGAGAAGGAAAGGGTCTACATCCGCGCACACTACTACGCCGATAGCCAGAACGACCTGCAGCAGGGCATCAAGGAGTACCAGCTCTGGGCGGAGACCTATCCCCGCGATTGGGGTTCATGGCTGAACATTGCGAAGCTATATACACTGACCGGGCAATATTCGGCAGCAATTAATGCCGGGGAACAGGCTTTGCGACTGGATGCCAGCCGGGGAATCAACCACACCGTGCTGGCCCGTGCCTATCTGCGGGCCAACCGCTATGCCGATGCCAAATCGACGGTACAACGTGCCATCAAGATGGGCAAAGAGTCTTACGAACTGCATTCCCTTCTCTATCAACTTGCGTTCCTCGAAAATGACCATACTGCGATGGGAGCCGAGCTTGCCTGGAGCCGGGCCAAGCCAGCCGAATGGCGCCTGCTCGATCTGCAGGCAACTGCCGCGGCCACTGAGGGAAAATGCAGGCAGGCTGAACAACTCTTTCGCCGCGCCTATGGGATTGTGCAACACGAAAATTTAGCCGAGACCGCCGACGCGGTTCTGCTGGATCAGGCCTCTGCGGAGATCGCTTGCGGCATGTCGCTTCCGGGTCGCACAACGCTCGGGCAGGTGAGAAAAGAGAATACTGACAATCCTGATTTTGCCTTCCTCGCAGCGCAGCTTGGGGATGTTTCGTTCGCCGAACGAATGCTGGGACGGTACTCAAATGATGAGCATCCTGGCACACTGGTGAAGTATGCGTATGCTCCGCGACTGCGCGCGGAGGTCGCGCTGCAGCGAAACAAACCTCTGGACGCGATTGCCGCTCTGGAACCCGCTGCTCCATATGAACTGGCTGGAGGACTTGTGGCGTTTGCCCAACGGGCTGAAGCCTACCGCAAAGCCGGTCAGAATGAGAACGCCGCCACTGAGTACAGAAACATCCTCGCCCACAGGGGAATGAATCCCCTCTCTCCTCTGTATCCACTCGCAAACCTGGGTTTGGGCCGCGCGGAAGCATACACAGGCAACGTTCAGGAAAGCCGAGCGGAGTATGAGAAGTTCTTCACGCTTTGGAAAGATGCCGACAAGGATCTTCCGTTGTTGCAGATGGCGCGAAAAGAATATGCAGCACTTGGCCGGTAACCGGCCGCGGTTTCCGCGGATTCGAGTGCGCGGTAACTTCTGGTTTATCAGCTTGTGACGATCATCCTGCTAGACTGAAATTCTTCGTTTAAGCACACGACCCTGGAGCATTGCCTTGCCGGATGAGATCTCCCCTAAGCCCGATTCGACCACAACCACTACAGTTACGCCCTTGGAGCCTTCGTTGCGAGTGGCTGCCCTGACGAATAAAAAGGCCGGGCGCAATCAGGGAGGAAACAGCACGAGCAGTGTTTCTGGCGGCGGAAAGAGCATCAGTTATGCTGATGCAGGCGTCGACATTAGTTCGGCGGAGAAGAGCAAACAGCGCATCAAGATGATGGCGCGAAAGACCTTCAACAAACAGGTGTTGAGTGAGATTGGCGGCTTCGGAGGATTGTTTGCGCTCGATCTCGAGAAATTTCCCAATCCTGTTCTTGTCTCTTCCGCGGATGGCGTAGGTACGAAGCTGAAAGTTGCGTTCGATCTGGGAATTCATCATACGGTAGGTCAGGACCTGGTGAATCACTGTGTCAATGACATTGCGGTTCAGGGGGCAACACCACTGTTTTTTCTCGATTATCTGGCGACCGGAAAACTTGAAAATGAGATCGTCGAAACTGTTGTGCAGGGTCTGAGCGAGGCTTGCCGCGCTAACGGGTGCGCCCTGATCGGGGGCGAGACAGCGCAGATGCCCGGGTTTTACGACGAGGGGGAGTATGATCTGGCCGGCACGATCATCGGTGCTGTGAGCCGCGACAAGATCATTACCGGAGACACGATTCAGGTGGGCGATGTACTGGTCGGTTTGCCTTCCAATGGGTTGCATACGAACGGCTACTCGCTAGCGCGGAAACTCTTGTTCGAGGTTGCGAAATATGGGCCTGACCAGTATGTGAATGAGTTGAAGGACAAGACCGGAGCAGCTTTGATGCGAACACATCGCAGCTATCTCTCTGTGATCAAAAAGTTGACCCAAGCCGAAGTTGTAAGCGGCATGGCGCACATCACCGGGGGCGGGATTACTGAGAATTTACCGCGGATTCTGCCGAAGGGAATGGGTGCGGTAGTCGATCGCGCCTCTTGGACGGTGCCACCGCTGTTTACCCATCTGCAGCAGCTTGGGAACGTGGAAGAGGATGAGATGCTGCGGACGTTCAATATGGGGATTGGATTGATTGCGGTGATTCCGGCCGAAAAGATTAAAAAGGCAAAGGCTATTCTGAATCGTGCGAATGAGCGGCACTGTCTGATTGGTCGCGTGGTGCGCGGGGAGCGGAAGGTTAGCTACGCCTGAGGCGATGCTGGTGCCAGTCGGATATTTTTGCGGATCGCGGTTAGAAGCGCTCCAAGCAAGAGCGCACCTGCCGCGTCGACGAAGACAGATGCATCGAGTGCCGTTTTGACGCCTGTTCCCCACGTCATGCCCAGGGCGAAGAGCGCGAATAGAATTGCTGAGCCGTAAGCGGTCCACTCCAATTTGAAACCGAGAAGAAATGCGACAGCAAAGAGCGCCTCAAGGATGGTTGCGATCCAGGAGATGATGGGAATGAGTACTGCGGGTGCGTACCTGTTGAGGACGCCGGTGTAATGGACGAAGTGTGACCAATCTCCCCACGCGACGTTGTGTGCACCGTGCGGCCCCCAAAAGCCGAGACGATCGGCGATTGCCGATAGCAAGGTTGCGCTGAATGCGAAACGCGCGGTCCAGATTGCATAACGAACTACAGGTATCGTTCTCATCGAATGCAACCACTATTTGTCTTTGTGGAGTTTGCCGGCGCTGATGGCGAGATCTTCCTTTACGTTGGGGTCGTAGTCTTTGAGCTCGGCGAGAAGGCCTTCGTCCGAGAGGTCGAGAGGGTGCGAGTTGTCCCAGTCTTGCTTGAGGGTCTTATGAATGCGGCTGATGATAGCAGGGTCGTCGACTTCGATGGCTAGTTCGCGCCGGCTGTCGAAGCTGCCCGGGGCAAGATTGATGGAGCCGATGATGGCGCGTGCGTTGTCAGCGAGGATGAGTTTGGCGTGAAGTTTGATTCCCTTAAGTTTGTGAATCTTCGCTCCGATGTCCTGCAAGGAGCGCAGACCACTAACGCCTTCGATGAGTTTTTCTTTTTTCAGTTTATGCGGTGGGCGGGCCATGATGTGGATCTTGACGCCGCGGCTGTGGGCGCGGATTAGGTGCTCGATAATAACAGGGTCCTGGTATCGCTCGTTCTGCAGCCATAGGGAATGGGTGGCGCTGTCGATGAGCCGGCCGAGGCGCTGGCGACCATTGCCGATACACCAGATGAGGTGCTTGTCTTGTCCAGCATCGAATTTGTCGCGCTTCCAATCGGCGTCGAAACACTGAGCAACCTCGTCGACCTCGTGTTTATGGGTGGTGGCGATCGCATAGTCGCGGGTAGTGGTGAGGTTTTCGGTCTCCCAGTTGAGAGATTGGACAAAGGCGACAGTGTCGTCGATGACCATGGATTTTTCATGCGTCAGGTCAAAGGCGGGGTTGCTGTCGGCAACCTTGACCCCCGCGAAAGTAAGGGTCTTGCGGCAGGGTGCATTCTCTTCTTTTCCGTCGCGGCGGGCGGGGTTGAGCATTACACGCACGTCGACTCCACGTTTGTGGGCATCAATAACTGCCTGTAAAAGTGATGGATCAGAAAAGACGAACATTTTGATGCGAATCGATTTTTTCGCGCCTGCGATGGCATCGAGGATAGGCTGACCGGAATCTTCGGGAAGAACGATGATGGAACGAGACATGAGTTTCCTTCGGTGAGGCCCGGCGTTGCGACAACTCAAGTGAGCTTAGCCACAGTTTCTGTGACAACTTTATCTGAACGGGCGTCGAATTGGGTACGGTGCAGTTCGGCATAGAGGCCGTTGCGGGCCATAAGCTGGTCGTGAGTTCCATTTTCTGCGACGACACCGTCTTTGATAACAGCGATTTGGTCCGCGTCTCGAATGGTGCTAAGACGGTGAGCGATTGCAATGACTGTTTTACCCTTCATTAATTTTTCGAGGGCATCGATGACAAGTTTTTCTGATTCGCTGTCGAGCGCTGCGGTGGGCTCGTCAAGAAGAAGGATGGGACTGTTGCGCACCATAACGCGCGCGATGCCGATGCGCTGGCGTTGGCCTCCAGAGAGAGTGAGGCCACGATCCCCCACCGGAGTGTCATAACCGAGAGGCATCGCCATGATGAAGTCGTGCGCATTAGCGAGTTTGGCAGCAGCGATAACCTCTTCCTTCGTTGCGCCGGGGCGGCCGAAGGCGATGTTCTCGAAGATGGTCCCACGGAAGAGAACCGTATCCTGCAGGACATAGCCGATCTGGTCGCGCAGGTTTTTGAGCTTGTATTTGCGGATGTCCTGGCCGTCGACACGAACCGTGCCGGATTGCGGGTCATAGAAGCGCGGAATAAGACTGACAACTGTTGATTTGCCGCTACCGGTGGGACCGACGATGCCGACGAACTGCCCCGGCTCGATGATGAGATTGAGATCAGTGAGGATGGGGTTGGCGGAATCGTAGGCGAAGGTGATGTGGTCGAACTCGATTGCGCCTTTGAGACCTTCGGGCTCGAGGGCGTCGGGGTCCTCGGGGATGATGGTATCGGTGTCGAGTATTTCGCGGACGCGCTCGGCACCAACTGTAGCCTGAGCGACAGCGTTTGTGGTTGTCGCGAGATCTTTGACCGGCTTGAAGAATTTGGCGAGATACGCGAGATAGACCGTGAGTTCGCCAACGGTCATCGAGTGGGCGAGGATCAAAACGGCTCCGCGCCAGAGCACGATAGCGGTGCAGACGGCGACGACGATGTTGACGACAGGCGAAAGGAGCGCCTTAATGCTGCGAGCCTTGAGAGCCGCGGTTACAGTGGCTTCACTCACCTCGTAAAGTAGGTTTTCTTCAGTCTTCTCCTGACCGAATGCTTTGACGACCTGCATCGATTCGAGTCCCTGCTGGGCGACAGCGACGATCTTGCTTTGTTCTTTACGCACTTCCTTGGTCGCACCCTTGACCGACTTTTTGAATCTTGCGACAAAGAGAAGCAGGAATGGCGTGACAGCAATGGCGATAAGGGTGAAGTCCCAGTTGAGCCAGAACATGAGGCCGAGCATGCAAACGATGGTGAGAAGATCGACCATAATGCTCAGCGTGGATGAAGAAGCAAAACCCTGGATGGTCTGGATGTCGGTGGTAAGGGTGCTGAGAATCGTGCCGGTATCGTGCGTACCGTAGTAGCCGAGCGAAAGCCGCTGCAGATGGTGATACATCCGCATGCGGAGGTCGTGCGCTACCCACTGGCCGACGTTCTCGGTGTAGTAGTTGTCGATGTAAGAAGCAACTGCTCCAATAACCGCGATCGCCACAAAGGCCGAAGCTGCGATTACGGCAACATGAAGCCTGGCGGCGTCGTCGGGTAATGGGCCGATTAGACTTTCGAGCCAATGAGGAAGTCTGTGGTGCCCGACTACGCTGTCGATGATGATCTTGAGAGGCCATGGAGTTGCCAGGCTCATCGCCGTCTCGACCAGCATGGCGAGGAAGATGAACGCCAGAGTGCCGCGGTAGGGCCGAATTAGACCGCCGATGAAACGAAGCATGGGCTATGTCTCGCGCGCTTGTGATTCAAACATCTTAGCGATAGATGATCTTAGCGATAGATAATCGTATCGGAACGGTCGGGTGCGGGTCACCCCCCATTTCAACGCGAAAGAATATAAAGCGGAGAGCGATGCCGTCGGTTCGGCATGGCTGTGTTCTTATAGAAGGCACTATTCCCTTGGAAGGATCTTGTGAGGATGCGCGCTCGTTCTGGTAGTTCATTGCGGAATCGTTGTGGGTATATTCTAGTTGTTTTAGCGATCGTCACCAGCGGTTCTAGCGCGCAGACAACGGCGCCGAAAAGTTCTGCGCAGAGCTCGATGGATCGCGATCTGATGGAGGTTACCGTTCCTCAACTCGAGGAGATGTACCGGAACCACAAGTACACTGTCACCGAAGTAGTCCAGTGGTATGTGACGCGCATTACTAAGTACAACGGAATCTATCGCGCATTGCAGAATCTCGACCTCAAAGGGGCCCTGGCTACAGCGGAACGTGAGGATGCGGAGGCAGCGGCGGGAGGCGCGAACTTTCATCGCGCCCCATTATGGGGTGTTCCGATTGTGACGAAGGCGAACACCAGCATCAAAGGGCTGATCACGACCGATGGATGGAAGGGCTACATGATTCCGGGGCACGAACTGATCGCTCCGAAAGATGCGACGATCGTGGCCAGGCTGCGTGCTGCAGGTGCTGTGATTATCGGGCAGACGAATATGCCCGACTTTGCAGCGAGCGACACGAATCGCAGTACGGCGTACGGGCGGACGGGGAATGCTTATGATGTGCGGTTCAGCCCCGGGGGGTCTTCGGGTGGCACTGTGACGGCGGTGACAGCGAATATGGCTGTGCTGGGCAATGGGACAGATACCGGGAACTCGATCCGGATGCCTTCGGCAACGAGTTCGGTGGTTGGAATTTTTCCCACACGGGGCCTCGTGAGTATTGCTGGAATCGCCCCGCTTGACTGGCTGTTGGATAATACCGGACCGATTGCACGGAATGTGAGGGATGCAGTGATTGCACTGGATGCGATGGTGGGCGAGGATCCGGCTGATCCGCGCACTCTTGGTTCTTCGGCCAAGGCGCAGCAGGGACCTTATATACAGTATCTGAAGGCTGATGCGCTGAAGGGTAAACGCTTTGGCGTGCCCGCGTTTGTGCTCGCGGGAGCGGGCATTCCTTTTCAGGGCATCTCCTCTTCAGCAACACCAGCAGAGGTAGCGGCAGCAACTGCGGATTCGGTTCTTCCCCTTCGCCCTGAAACTCGTGAAGCTTTTATGAAGGCGATTGAGGGACTGCGCGCAGCCGGCGCAACCGTGGTCTTTGACGACTCGATTCTTCCCGACAGCTTCGCGGTTACGGTCGCTCGCGTGGGGACGATTCCATACATTCGCGAAGGGACCGAGAAGTTTCTCGCGACGTACGGGCCGGCACAATATCATTCCGCGGCTGAGTACGAGAAGGCTGTGGGTTCTCCTCTGCCAGCGACGATCACTGGAGATTATGCAGTCGGGCGAGGCGGCAGGCCGCTCGTGCCGCAGGCTTTGGTTGAGAGCGATCCTCAGGCGGAAGCTAACTTTTTCACACCCCGGCAAAAGGCTTTGGATACCTACAATGCAACCCTGGACCGGCTGCATCTCGATGGCTATGTCTATCCCGCGGCCCAGATGCCTCCACCGGACGAAACGATGCCACAGGATGGCGGCATAAGCGGAGGGCCGCACTCTGCGACGGGCTGGGTGAACATGATCGGTGTGCCGGCTGTTGTTGTGCCGGGTGGATTCTATCCGAGTGGATTGCCGTTTGGTCTGGAGATCTCGGCACGACCGTGGCGTGATGGCGATCTGCTGGGCTGGGCCTATGCGTACGAACAGGCGACGAAACATCGCAGACCTCCTGTGCTGGTTGAGCAGGGATTGTTGCCCGACGCGCGATGATCTTTGAGTATCGCCGCTTTTATTCTGAGGAAAGGAGCTTTGGATGCATCGTATCGGCGTTCTTCTATCGGGCAGAGGCTCGAACTTTCTTGCAATTGCCAAAGCGATCAGTGAGTCCCGACTGCCTGGCGCAGAGATTGCCGTTGTGTTGTCGAACGTGGAAGGCGCGTTGGGACTCTCTGCCGCACATGCGCTGCAGCTTCCTGCGCTTGCGATTTCGTCGGCAGGACGTAAACGGGCTGAGCATGATGCCGAGATGATCGCACGATTGCATCAGCATAAGGTTGACCTCGTCTGTCTGGCTGGCTATATGCGAATTATCTCGCCGGCGTTTGTTTCGGCATTTCCGAATCGCATCCTGAATGTACATCCGTCGCTACTGCCCGCTTTTCCGGGACTCGACGCGCAGAGGCAGGCGCTTGAGTATGGCGCCAAGGTCGCTGGATGTACGGTTCACTTTGTCGACGAAGCGGTAGATCATGGCGTGATCATTCTGCAAAAAACAGTGCCAGTCAATGATGGCGATACTGCCGAGACGCTATCGGCGCGCATCCTCGAGCAGGAGCATCTTGCATATCCAGAGGCGATTGCGCGTGTGCTGAGCGGTAACTATGCAATTCAGAATCGACGTTACCTGCCGATTTCTTCCAAACCAAAATAATGCGGCTAGAGCCTGCGATGAAGATAGGTGAACCAATTCTGATTTCGTCTCTCCCGCCAATCCCGTGGAAGAACGGAGGCGGCATCACTCGCAACCTTGCCGTTGAACCGGATGGCGCAGGCTTCGATGAATTTCTCTGGCGGCTCAGCTTTGCGGAGGTAAGCTCGCCAGGAAAGTTTTCTACATTTCCCGGAGTCGACCGGACCATTCTTGTCTGGAAAGGCACCGGCCTGCATCTTCATAGGAGCGATGGAAGAGGCGTTTCGATCACTCGAGACGCGGAAGCCTACTCTTTTCGTGGAGAAGATGAGATTGAGGCGACTCTGATCGATGGGCCGACCATCGACTTCAACGTGATGGTGCGACGAGATCGCTACAAAGCTCACGTTAGCCAATATCAATCCGAGACGACAATCTCGCGGAGTGCACGGCAAGGTTTTTTCATCTGCACTCGGGGATACTTTCGCGTGCATTTCGCATTCGGCCAGGAGTACATCTTGAGGGCGGAAGAGACCCTTCCCGTATCTCATTTCGAGGGAGGAGCCATAATTTCTCCTGAGGCATACGAAGCAGCGATGATCGTTGTTCTGATCGACGCATCGAGCCCCGATGATGTAGACGATCAGGTCGATTGACCTGCCGGCGCCTGCTTTTCTGTCGCGTCGCTGAGGGTTACTTTGACATCCATCTTCTTGCGGCCGCGGAAAACGGTGAGGGTAACTTCGTCGCCGGCCCGGTGGGAGTTCATTGCTGCTGCCAGGTCCTGCGTATTGGTTATGTCCTGACCGTCCATGGCGATGATGAGATCGCCTCCAACCATCACAGGGATGTTGCCGAGATATCCCGCCCGTTGAGTGCCGCCGCGCAGGCCAGCTTTCTCAGCGGCTCCGCCGGGGAGCACACGCTGGATCAGAACGCCGTAGTCAGCGGCGAGTCCGATCTGCTCCGCGATATCGGGCCCGATCGGGAGCGTTGCGATGTCCAGCGAAGGCCGTCGCACGCGACCATACTTGGCGAAGTCGGCGATGACAGCCTTCGCAGTGTTGACTGGAATGGCAAAGCCGATGCCTGCGGATTGTTCGACGCCATTTGAAGCGATAAGCGTGGTGATGCCGATGACCTCGCCGCGCGAGTTGAGCAGCGGTCCGCCGGAGTTGCCGGGGTTAACGCTGGCGTCGGTCTGGATCGCATCTTCGATGGGATTGTTGTTGGGTCCGCGAATGGAGCGGATCGCAGAGATGATGCCGCGCGTCATGGTACCTGATAGACCAAAGGGGTTCCCAATGGCATAGACGCGTTGGCCGACGGTGAGATTGTTCGATTCCGAAAGTGTCGCGGGTTGCAGGTTCGGAGCATTGTTGATCTGCAGCAGGGCAAGATCGTGTCCGCGGTCCACCCCAACAACTGTCGCCTTGTACTTTTTCTTGTCGTAGAGGGTGACCTCAACGCGCTGGGCGTTATCAATGACGTGGTTGTTCGTTAGGATATGGCCCTGAGGGTCGAGGATGAAGCCGGAGCCCTGGCCCTGCTGAGGGACCGCCCCGTAGAAGAAATCCCAGGAGACGGCGGTGGAAGTGATGTTCACGACAGAAGGGAGAGCTTTTTTATAGACGGCAATGTTCTGTTGCTCCTCGGTGTCATAGGCAGGAGCGGCGGCGGCCTGGGTTAGTTGGAAGTTTCCCATCGGACCGCTGACGGCGGTAGTGCTCGTAGCGGGGTCGGCGGATCCCGGCGCAACGCGATGCAGCCAAGCAGGAGTATCCTTCGACGCGCCGACATGGGTCGTCAAATAGTAGAAAGCCGAAAGAATAAGAAGGACAAGCAGAACGGGACGCAATTTCATCGGGTACACGACCTAGTCTTTTTCCAATCGCAGCGATGCTGCTGACAATACGATTGTACCGAGCTATCCGTTCCGAAGTCTGGCGATGAGCCATAAGCTGTACCCTATCAACATTTTTGGGTTTTCAAGGTGGCTCAGGCTGCTGCCTTCAGAATCGGCCAAAGGTGGTCAACCGCCCATTCCAGTTCCTTTAACGGGCCGTCGTTGGTCAAGACGTAATCGCATAAGCTGCTTTTCTGTTCATCGGGGATTTGCTGGGCGAGACGGCGGCGAGCCTCGGTTTCGAGCTGCTCTCTTCGCACCTCAGATATCTGCTGGCCCTCAGCCGAACGAGCCACGAATCGGGCGATTTTGACTTCCTCCGGTGCCGTCACAAGGATGACGCGGTCGAAGCGTGTGTACCAAGGTTTGCTGCCGGTCTCGTTTGTACCGGCGAAGCGGGTTTCAAAGATCAACGCGGACTCGACCATAATGACAGCACGTGGATCTCGCGCACCGATAGTTTCCGCCAACTCGGTCTGACGGGCGATCACTGCCGGATGCACAATCGCATTCAATTCTTCGACGCGACCGTCAGCAAAGGCGATCTTTGCAAGCGCGCCGCGATCGAGTCGGCCATCGGGCGAGACCACCGATCTGCCGAAATGATCGGCTATGGCAGCGTAAACAGCCTCTCCAGGCTCCATCAGTGCTCGCCCTATCGTGTCAGACTGCAGGATGTGCGCTCCATGCGCGGCAAACAGTCCAGCGGCGGTCGATTTTCCGCTTCCGAGACCGCCGGTAAGGCCGACGCGCAGCATCGAGTTACTTCTTCTCCCGGGAGATGTCGTGCCGGTGCTTAGCCGCGGTCAGCGTATTCTGCATCAGCATCGCAATCGTCAGCGCTCCGACGCCACCGGGCACGGGGGTGTAAGCCCCGGCACTGGCGAACGCTGCTGGATCTATGTCTCCCACCACGACCGAGCCGCGTTTGGCCAGGGTTGCGGCACGTGCAGCGTCGCCTGGAAAGAATCTCTCGACTTCGCCGGGGTCGGTGATGCGATTGATTCCCACATCGATCAGGGTTGCACCCGGCTTTACCATCTCCGGTGTCACGAACCCCGGACGACCGATGGCTGCTATCAAAAGGTCCGCATCACGGGTGAACTTTGCAAGATTGGCGGTCTTGCTGTGGCAGATGGTTACGGTGGCCGAGGCGTTGAGTAGCATCATCGCCGCGGGCTTGCCTACGATGTCGGACCGACCGACGACTACGGCGTTCTGTCCGGCAATAGGAAGATCGCTTCGGCGCAGAATTTCCATGATTCCCGCAGGCGTACAGGGCGCAAGCGCAGGTTGTCCACTCTGCAGCCGACCAACGTTGACTGGATGAAAACCATCGACATCCTTGTCCGGCGAGACGGCATCGAGCAAACGCTTTGTGTCTACGTGGCTCGGCAACGGGAGTTGAATCAGAATGCCATCGATATCTTCGCGGGCGTTCAGGTCGGCAATCAGCGCCAGCATGTCGGAGGTTGTAATGGTAGCGGGTGGCGTGATCAGTTCGCTAAAGATGCCAAGTTCACCACAGGTCTTTACCTTGCTGCGAACATAGATCTGCGACGCCGGAACCTCGCCGACGAGCACGACCGCCAGGCCAGGAGTGATTCCGCGAGACTTAAGATCTTGAACTTCTCTCGCGACTTCGGCCTTGATCGCGCCGGCAATGGCGATGCCGTCTAAAACGTGAGGAGTTTTGGTCATCTTTTCCATGGTATCGTGGCCTCGGGCCAGTTTTGCTTCGGGGCCGCTAAGATAGAGTCATGAGCGGACAAGCATCCATTGCAGAAAGTTTGCGCTGGGTAGTCTGCCCGGTCTGCCGCCAACCTCTGGGTCTTGAAACAGAGACCCTAAGATGTAAGGTCTGCGGTCGGCGCTATCTGGTTATCGACGGCATTCCCGTACTGCTGGCAGACCGCGCGACGTAATCCACTTCGGCCCACTTGATCGAAACAAATTTGTAACGGCCCTGGACCCCTCTCGCATTCTTGTGCAAAGACTCTCAGCAGGTCTCTATGTTATGAAACGTTTGATGAAGACAAATTAGACTTCCATTACTCGTTTCGCGTCTAACAAATTTTACTGTCACGGTCGGACATTACTTCAAACGGGAGCGGCCAATGGCAAAGGCTAGTTCTGTCCAAGTTGAACGGTTCTCTGAAGCCGATCTCAACGGCCTACGTGAGGACCTAATGAAGTCGGGCCTCGATTCCTGGCAGGCCGCCGATCTCATTAGCAGTTTCCTTGCTGCGCGTGGCTATGGCGTCTCAATGCAGGATGCGCGGTCCGCAGCTTTTCGTATGGAATCGATCAGTTGCTCGACGCGGTGTTTGCAGGAAGAATTGGAAAAGATTGCCCAAGTGATGTAAGTATCTCTGTCCCATAAAAGAGATATTTCTTCCGATTGCAAGGTAGGTCAGGCTACCCTCCCCGGATTGATGGCACCCAAAAGATTTGTAAAATTTATGCGGCCTGGGCCCGGCATCGTACGTCTTATGACCTGTGCGGCACAAAGGCCGCGCGGCTGGTGCGAGTTGAAACTGTTTGCGAATAGACCGGAAGCCATACGGATTGTGTCCGAGACAACTGTACCCACCCGGTGAAGACGCTGTTTTGCTGGAGGGCTCCATGAGCATCTCTCTCTGCCGCTTTTTCTCGTATCTGCTCCTTTGTATACCACTCGCAGTGCATGCTTCCTCTGCCAATACGCAGGCCTCCCGGCAGACCCAGCAGCCTTCCTCCACATCGCCAACACCCACTGTTTCTCAGAATCCACCTAAGACCTACGACCAGATTGTTCGGCTGAGCCTGGTCGAAGGTGATGTACGCATCTCCCGCGGCAAGGACGCTGAACACGCCTCCGGCGGAGATTGGGGACAGGCCTCTGCCGGTGTTCCGGTTGAAACGGGCTTCAGCCTCGTCACGGGGAAAGGCCGCACTGAGATCGAATTTGAAGATGCCTCCACGGTTTATCTCGGCGAAAATTCCGTGATGGTCTTTAACCAGCTCACGGCCACGGATGGTATTCCACGCATGGATGTGACCTTGGTGAGTGGTGTCGCGACTCTGCACCTGCAGCCTGAGTTTCCGGGAGAACTGTTCATCTTTCGATCTCCAGTCGGTAGAATTCTAGTGCGATATCCCGATAAAAATTTTTTGCGGGTTAACAGTTACCTTGACGCCATGGCGCTGACTCCCCAGGAAGATGCAGCCTTTCATTTCGATCTGGTAACAGAAAAGACAGCAAAAGGACAAACCACCATCTATAAACGTGACGGGCAGGTCATCCCTGCGACTCCAGAATCCCCGAATGAGTTCGCCGACTGGGATGCATGGACAGCCGAACGCATCGCTACAAGAGACATAGCAATCTCCGCCATGATGAAAGAGGCTGGTTTGACGGCGCCGATCCCTGGCTTGGCGGAGATCAAAGACCAAGGAACCTTTTTCGCCTGCGCTCCTTATGGAACGTGCTGGCAGCCAACGGGAGGTTGGAACCAACAAAAGGCGACGCAGCTGATCGATGCCCAGGAACCTGCCGCTCCTTCGCGGCAACAGTCATCGCCTTATACCGTTTCTGTGAAGGACCTGCAGTCCGGAAGCTCTTCCCCCATTTTGCGCACCGAATATGAAGCACCCTTTCCTTGTTCGCCGAACCAGATTCGCCGGGTTATCGCGCGCGATCCTGTGACCGGTAAGGAGAGAGTCGTACGTACCGAGATCAATCAGATGCAGTCGCCTTATTACTGGGCCGTATGCCATACAGGCTCATGGATCCATCACGGTCAAGGCTATGCGTGGGTGGCGGGCACAAAGAGGCACCATATCTGTCCTGTCCATTGGGTGAAGTATGGCGGCACGAAGGGCTACGTGCCGATTCATCCGCATGACGTCGCAGGCAAGCCTCCGATCAACATCCAACACGGTGTCTTTGAAACGACGGGGCGAAGAGGCGAGTCCGTTCAGCATGTCGCGTTCAATGCAAGCATTTCCGTTAAATTGCTTGACGGCGCACCGAAGGAATTTTTAAGACCGTATTTTCCGACGCTTCAGCACGCAGAGACGCCTCATCTGGAAGCGCATCTAGTGAAGGACAGTTTCGCTGGCGGTAAAGCGGGCAGCGAAAAAGCAATTGGGACTCCTATCAATTTCGATCACCGTTCACAGAGTTTCCAGTTGGCCCGGCAGGTGACGCTCGGGGGTAAGAACACTATGGTGACGGAACACTTTGGCGGGAATCGCGAGGCATGGTCCGGTGCGCGTGGAGGCTCGTCCGGCAGATTTGGGGGCATCAGTTCAGGCGGTGGATCGCCCAGCCATACGTCGAACGGCGGAGGTTCTTTTCACGGGGGAAGTGGGGCCTTTAGCGGTGGCGGAGCTTCGCACGGTGGTGGAGGTGGTTTCGGTGGTGGAGGTGGCTCCCATGGAGGCGGTGGGGGCTTCAGTGGAGGTGGTGGCGGCGGTGCGGCGGCGGGAGGCGGCTCTCACAAGTAGCGTTCGTTCTTTGTGAGTGAGTTACTCCGCGACAAGGCATGCGACGAACGTGCAGTGCATAATCAATCATGCCCTCACTTTGGACGCCAACTGGCTGGCCTCAGCGACTCGCAGAACTTCAAGCCTCTTCCGGAGAGCTGAAAGAAGCGCCTTTGCGCCGCGATGTTCGTTCGCTCGGCATGCTGCTGGGCGAGGTAATTCGCGAACAGGCTGGCGACTCGCTCTACGAGGCGGTCGAGGCGCTTCGCCGTACTGCGATCGCACGTCGCGAGGCCGAGGCTTCCCAAGGGCGGCTCGCAGGTGCAGCTTCATCGGCAGAACACCTGCAGCAGGCACTTGATCGCGTCCGCAGCCTTGATCTCTCTACGGCTTATCAATTGACGCGGGCTTTCGGCTTCTACTTCGAACTGATCAATCTAGCCGAGACCAATCATCGCAAGCGCCGCCGGCTCGCGCATCAGCTCAATGAAGAAACCTCTCCGGGATCCATCCAACGGGGTGATCTACGCGGAACTCTCCGACGCATGCGCGAGGCAGGCGTGTCCGCTGCAGAAGCTCACCTACTGCTTCGGCGTATCTGCGTCTCTCCCGTCTTTACCGCGCACCCAACGGAGGTCGCGCGTCGGAGCGTGATGTTCAAGCGCCGCCGCATCTCTGACATCCTTGAACAGCTTGATCGCATTCCTGTTCCTGAAACGCAGCTCGAAGCATTGGAACGCGACCTCACGGCTGAGATCACGGCACTGTGGCAGACCGATGATGTCCGCAGCGCGCGTCCCACGGTACGCGATGAGATTCGCATGGCCCTCGACTACTATGAATCAAGCCTCTTTGACACACTCCCCGTTGTGTACGAAGAGGTATCGTCGGCTCTCACGGCGGAGTATCCACGAGAAAAAGCAACTAAAGAAGTTACAAGTGCTTGCGATCTTCCCCAACTCATACGGTTCGGCTCATGGATCGGTGGCGATCGCGACGGCAACCCCTTTGTAACCTCGCATACAACACGCGACGCACTAGCGATGGCTCATTCGTTGCTGCTCACTCATTATCATCGGCGCCTGCAGAACATCTTCGAACAACTGGCAAGCTCCACGCAACAAGTACCGGTTTCCGCAGAACTCAACGCGTTACTCGATGGCTATCTCACACAGCTTCGCACCGCTGGCCAGAATGCTCTCGAGAGCCGCTTCCCTCACGAATCTGTGCGCTTGCTTATCGCATGCATCATGATGCGCCTTGGAGCCACTCCACAATCTGCGGTTCCGGTCCCCGCAAATCCAGCTCTCTTGCCTTACTCTCGCGCCGCAGACTTACTTAGCGACCTGACCACCCTTCGCAACTCGCTCGCAGAGCACCAGGGCAGCCGTCTGGCTGAGATTCTGATCGATCCGCTAGTGATGGAGGTGCGCACCTATGGATTGCACCTGCAGACGCTGGATATTCGTCAACATGCCCGTGTTCACGCCGCTGCGATCGCCGAAATTTCCGCATGGCAACTTGTGAACTCTTCGCAGACGCTCGCGCTTCCAGCGGCCCTGAGCGAGCAGACCACCGAGGTCCTAGATACTTTTCGCACCATCGCGGAACTGAAGCAAACCTACGCACCCGAGGCAATTCGCCATTACGTCATCAGCGGCGCTGCGACTGCCGAAGACGTCCTACGCGTTCTGTGGCTGTCTCGTCTCGGCGGCGTACGAGTCGAGGCCATTGGCGACAACCCCGGCCTGCAACCTGTCCCTCTGTTTGAGTCAATCGAAGATCTTCAAAATGCGCCCCAAGTCATGCGCGAGCTCTGGAGCAGCGACGCCTACGCACCTCTTCTCAAATCCTGGGATCGCCGCCAAGAGGTGATGCTCGGCTACTCCGACTCCAACAAAGATGGCGGCATGATCACAAGCACATGGGAGATCTATAAGGCACATCGCTCTCTTCATGAAGTCGCCCGGGAGTGCAATGTGAACCTTCGTCTATTTCACGGACGCGGAGGCACGGTCGGACGCGGCGGCGGTCCCACGCACCGCGCTATCTTCGCGCAGCCGATGGAGAGCTTCAATGGCGAGTTGCGTCTCACCGAACAAGGTGAGGTACTGAACTGGAAGTACTCTGACGTTATCCTCGCGGAGCGCAATCTGGAGCTTATGATTGCAGCCAGTCTCGATGCGCTTGGGCGCCCCGATGCAATACTCCGGCAAGATGAGAAGACACCACATCTGACCGGGGAGATTCTTCCGGAATGGGAGGCGGTCCTGGACCAGCTTTCGTCCACCTCGTACGCTTTCTATCGCAAACACATCGTCGGCAATCCTGATACATTTGCATACTTCGAGCAAGCGACTCCCGTCGCAGAGCTGGAACACGCGCGTCTTGGCTCACGACCCACCAAACGCAGTGCCAGGAAATCGATGGCGGACCTTCGCGCTATTCCGTGGGTCTTCGGATGGATGCAGTCGCGGCAACTTGTTCCTGCGTACTTCGGCGTCGGCCACGCTCTTAATGACTTCATACGACAACATACAGATGGTCTTGCTCGGCTGCAAATCATGACTCGCGACTTTCCGCTTTTTCTCGACATCATTCGTAACGTCGAGATGGCGCTCGCCAAAGCTGACTTCGGCATTGCGCGACTCTATGCTTCTCTGGTTGACGACGAAGCGCTGCGGAATCGAGTCTTCGCCACGCTCGAAAGCGAATTTAACCTGACTCACCGCATGATTCTCGAGATCACGGGCCAAAAAAGGCTTCTCGAAACCAATCCTGTTCTCGAACGTTCGATCCGCCTTCGGAATCCTTATGTTGACCCGATGTCGCTGATTCAGGTCGAGCTTATTCGCCGCAAACGTGCGGCAGCCGCGAATGGCGAGATTGAATCTCCAGAACTTAACCGCGCCATCTCCGCCACGATCAACGGGATCAGCGCTGGGCTGCGCAACACCGGATAATGGCCCACTTCTTTATGCCAAGCCGGTAGACTCTGCCTGTTCTTGAGCGTGGTAGCTGCTCCGCACCAGCGGACCACTCTCCACATGTTTGAAGCCCATTCCGACAGCTTCATGTTTCAGAAAGGCAAACTCATCAGGCGTGTAGTACCGCGTCATGGGAAGATGATCCCGGCTTGGCCTCAGGTACTGACCGATCGTCAAAATATCGACCTTCCGGTCAGCCAGATCGCGAAACACCGACAGCAACTCATGCATCTCCTCGCCCATACCGACGATGATTCCTGTCTTAGTCACCTGATTCTCGCCCGACTCGCCCGCGATTTCCTTCGTCTTTCGCAAGAACTCTAAAGATCGCTCATAACGCCCACCTGACTTCGCGACACGATATAACCGAGGCACCGTCTCAATGTTGTGGTTCAGAATCTCAGGCCGCGCCGCTACCACCAGACGCAGAGCCTCCTCTACCCCCTGAAAATCCGGCGTCAGAATCTCGACCCTGCATCCGGGAGCCTGCAGACGAATCTCTTCCACCACTTTCACAAACGCCCGTGCCGCACCAACGTTGTCGTCATCTCGGTTCACGCTCGTAATCACCGCATGATTCAGTCCTAGCTGCGCCACCGCATATGCCACACGCCGCGGCTCGTCCAAATCAATCGGCTCCGGCCTTCCCTTGGGCACGGCGCAAAACCCGCATCGTCGTGTACACAGATTGCCTAGCATCATGAAGGTCGCAGCCTTCTGGTTCCAGCACTCGCCAATGTTCGGACACTGCGCGCTCTCACAAACCGTGTGCAGCTTTAGCTCACGAGCCATCTTCTTCAAATTGTGGAAGGTCTCTCCCATCGGGGCCTTCGCCTTCAGCCACACCGGCTTCGGGGAAGGCTTCTTCGGCGTCAGATCGATCTGAACCAGCTCTTCGTGGAGCTGAGAAGTGGCTGGGGCAACAGGCGGAGTCATCCCCTCTATTGTATCCAACTACATTGCCACTCAGTTCAGCCGCTCTCTGACCTCAGTTCGCACCAGATACAGGAAGAAGAGCAGATTGAAGAGCCCCCGTATGAGAAAGAATGCTGTTCGAGTCCTTTCAAAATAGAACAAGTCGCCCACGCTAAGTAGCAGACATCCCGCTGTTACCAACGCCCAACCCCATTTTTTCAACCGCAGGAGCCCAAAAATTCCGATCGCAAGCAATGTACACACCGACAGAATCCCGTACTTGGCAGAGCCATTACCAAAGGAGCCACGCAGCCCTGCGTACACATTCAGCATTGTCATCAAGATCATGAACATGCAGATGCCTGCAATTCCGGGCAGCATCTCTCTTCTTGCTGGTTTTTTCTCGTCGTTCAACTCAACCCCATCCGGCAGCATCCTCTTGCCTGCTGTCCCTGACCATTCACGTTTTAAAGCGTATGCAGATACGTCAGCAGATCTTCAATATCCTGCTGGTTCATCGTATTGCCCATCGCAGGCATTAGCCCATGGCCATGCAGAATCGTCGCCGTTACTCGCTCATCGTTCGCGGGGGCACCACTCGGCAGGGTCGGCCTCTTGAACAACCCAAGCATCGGAGGCCCATGCAGCGGTTTGTCCTTCCTGTCGTAGTGGCACTGCGCACAACGTGCCTGAAACACTGCGTGCCCTTGCATTTGTTGCGTATTCAACTGCTCCAGCGGAGTAGGCGGAAGCGCAGACTTGCATCCGGCCAGCCCGCAAACGCTCATCAGTAAAAAAACTCTTCTTCGTCTCATCCAATCAGAACCTTATCCCCGCAACGACTCAGCCAGCAATATCAACCCAATCCCTGCAAGCCCTACATAAACAAACTTCAGAAAGGCATCTCCGTGCAGCCGATGATTCACTGCCCTACCGAGCCATACGGCAGGCAGCAGCACAGGCAAACACAACAGATAATAGTGTGTCACAGGGCGTACCCACAGCCCTGCGACCCAATATCCGACCATTCCGATCAAACTTGCCGGAAGAAAATAAGCCTGCAGCGTCGCGCGAAAATGCTGGGCGGACCATCTTCGCATTGCTCCATAGATCACCAGCGGAGGTCCATTCATTCCATATGCCCCACCCGTGATGCCTGCAACAAATCCGCAAACCAAAAGCCACCGCTTGCTGTCGTCCTTCAGTTCAGGAGGTTTGCGGCCGATAAATGAATAGACCGAGAAAACAACAATCGCCGCGCCCAGCGCAATCTTTACCGCCTTCTGATGCGAGCTAGCAAGCAGGCACAGACCCAACGGAATCCCAAACAGGGAAGACGCCACCAGCCACCCTGCGCTGCGTACATGAATCTTGCGCCAGTCCTGCGCTACAACGACAGCAGCAATCGTGATCGACACAAGCACCGCAACCGGAGCAGCAATCTTCAGTGGAATAAAGAGCGCAAGCAAAGGCACGGCGATCAAGGCTTCGCCAAATCCAAAGGCAGAGCGAAACAGCGTGGCCACAAATATCACGATCACCACATGCACCGCAGTCGCATCCAACAAGTGACTCATATGGTGACAATCCGTATCACCGGTAATTGCGGCTTCCCCATCGCGCTAGTTTAAATTGCCATCGATAGCATGGCCAAACCGCAACTCCTGTTCTCTTCTAGTTCGCCGACGCAATCGCCGCCGCAATCTTATCCATCGCCTCACGGTCGTCACTTATCCCCGGCAGATGATTCCCAACCATGATCGAAAAAATCACCGTCCGCCCACTCGCACACTCCAGATATCCGCTCAAAGCGCGAGCCTCCCCAAGCGTCCCCGTCTTCGCAAACACGTGATCTTTAAGCGGAGCCTTGCCAAACCGTGAAATCAGCGATCCGTCCTCCCCGCCAATCGGAAGACTGTTCTTCCAACCCGCGAACCAGGGCTGCGTCGTCGCATACTGCAACAGTCGCGCCGTTGCCCGCGGAGTTACCAGGTCATGCCCGCTCAGCCCCGACCCATCGAAAAAAACAAAATCATCTTTATCAACTCCGGCATGCTCAAGAAACGCCCGCACCAGTCGCGCACCTTCTACAGTTGAGCCCTTGCTACACCAAACCCTCTTCCCCAAATGATGTAGCCACAACTCCGCATGCAAATTCTGACTCACCTTGTTCGTTACAACCACATCCTCCAATAGTGTCGACGAGCGATGCGTCGCCAGTGTTCTCTCTCGCCCCTCCAAAGGCGGAGTCGACAGACACGACCCTCCCTCCAATCCACCACTAACTATTGCCTGCTCCTGAGTTGACTCCTTCATCCTCGCCAAGAAACCCTGTGCTTCCGTAGGAATCCTATGCTGTGCCCTGGCTTTCCCCGTCACCACAATTCCCCGCGCTTCAAGCATTCCTTTCAATGCCATCGCCGCATACTCAGCAGGGTCGTGAATCGCCACTTCCTCTTCGTCGGGCTCCGAGTCCAATGCGATCGTCCCATACACCCGCAGTACCTTCGACCCCAGCGCCCGTTCCATCTGGACATGGCTTCCGCTCTTCTTTTCACTGGTCGTTACGGAAACATCCAGCGTGTAATAGGAAGGCACTCCAGGGTCGACAACCACCGTCGCGGGCTCACCCGCAATCACAGCGGGCTTTACTGTCACCTTAATCTGATTGTCATTAATCGTTAGCGCCGACACCGGAGCCCCATATCCCCACACCGCATCGTCAATCGACCAATCCTGCGGATAAGGTTCCCAAGGAAACAAGGAGTCATCCCCAACCACATCGCCATTGACCACCTTCAGGCCTGCCGCCGCCACCTGGTCCGCCATCGCTTCCAGATATCTCAGCGGATTCACCTCCGGCAAGGGCGGGGCACCCTTCTCAACTTTCGGCCGCAGCGCAGGAGCAACATAAGGAATCTCTCGTCCCGAAAGATTCGCATCGCCGCCGCCAACCAGCACCAAATCACCTCGCAGCGACTCATTGCCTGTGAAGACTCCTTTAGCCACAACCTTCGTCTCAAACGTAGTGTCCGGCCCTAGCAGAGCCATCGCCGCCGCAGTCGTAAACAACTTCGCATTACTCGCTGGCTGAAATAACTGGCCCTCATTCAACGAATAAATCGCCGACCCATCCATTGAAGTCACCGCAATCCCCCAGTGATCCCGACCCACGGTGGGTCCATTGAGTAATTTCGCGATTGTGTTCGCCAACGCCGAACAAGGACCACCCCGTCCGGCCTTCAACAACACCGCGCCATCGCACCCAACATTCTTATCCTGGGCCGAGGCAGAAAAACCCATCCCGTTTAAAGCAATTGCAGAGCAAATAGCCACACGCACAAAAGTCCGCATCATCCGCGAAGTCTAGCACTCCCCGAAGCTGTCATTCGCTAGTTCCTGCTTCCAGCCTCTAAAATCTGGCCATGCCCTTCGCCTCACGCACTCAGCACGACTGGGGACTGCGCACCCGCACGCTTCTCCTCGGCCGGCGAACCCTAATAATGGGCATTCTTAACGTCACCCCGGATTCCTTCTCCGACGGCGGACTTTTCTACTCTCCCGCCCACGCCCCCGAGCGTGCTCTCCAACATGGAAACAAGCTCCTCGACGAAGGTGCCGACATACTTGACCTTGGCGGCGAATCCACTCGTCCCAACGCCATTCCGCTCTCCGCCGATGAAGAACAGTCACGCATCCTACCCGTTCTCGAATCCATCCTTAAACAACACCCGCACGCGATACTCTCTGTCGACACTTTTCATGCCAGCACCGCCCGTCGCGCTGTCGAGGCTGGCGCAGAGATTGTCAACGATGTCAGTGGCCATCTCTGGGATCCTGCCATGTCTGCCACCTGCGCTGAACTCCATTGCGCAGCAATCCTCATGCACACACATGGCCGACCGCAGGACTGGCCCACACTTCCGCCACTCGACCGTGAGGAAATCCTTCCCCTCGTCGTCTCTGGACTAACCCAATGTCTCGAAGCAGTCACGACGGCTGGCATTACTCGCAAAAAAATCGTTCTGGATCCCGGCTTGGGCTTTGGTAAACGCCTCGACGAAAACTACCCCATTCTCGCGCACCTCGACGAGCTCCATCAGTTCAATTTGCCTATCCTCATCGGAGCCTCCCGCAAAGGCTTCCTCGCCCACTCCCTCACACAAAATCCCACCCTCGCGGCTCTCTACGCTGAAAACGCACCGACGAGCAACGATCGTATCAACGCGACCACCGCCGCCAACGTAACCGCGATCCTCGCCGGGGCCCATATCCTCCGCGTCCACGACGTTCGCCCCGCCGTTGAAGCTGCTGCAATCGCCGACCAGGTCCTCAGAAACATCTAAAACTGAACGGATGAACGCCGCGCTAGTCCCCTATTGGATTTCCGGACAAATCGGTTGTCCAGCTTTCTGTCTGAAACGCGATAAATACCGTGGTCCAAGTTTTTTTCGCCGGCAGATGAATCATCAGCGCACCATCCTGCCAGACTCCATTGTCCCCCCCGTGATTGTTCTTCGGATTTCCCTGATTCATGTGGATGTCATGTATTCCATCCACCTTGCCTCCATCGGAAAACGCGCTGCCGAACGCATAGATCACGCCATTCTTGTCCGCAATCGTCATATTCAATAGGGTTATCACGGCATTTTCCAGCGCTCTCGTCTTGGCGAGCTGAATTGCCTCTGCCTCCGCGCTCATACCTCCTGTCTTCTCATTCGGCTTGGGCAGCAGAGTCATCTCTCCCTTTGTAATCATCGGAGTTCCATTCACTGTACTTCGCACGTAATCCAGAGCGAGTCCGCCCGGAGCAGGATTGAGCGAGGTCATCCCCATCTTCAGTGCAGTGAATCCAGCCAGATCCGGAGGTGTAAATCCCTCGACAATTGAATAGAGAACTTCGGATCCGTCGACCGATTGAATATTTACCGCGACGGTAAATGGTCCGCCCGTCGCCTGCATTGTGATTTGATAATGCGCACTCGTTCCGGTAACGACCTTACCCGCCGTAGGTCTGCCTGCCAACACACTATAGTTCGCAATCGGCATCGTACCTCTCCGCGCTTATCCTAGAGCCCAGCCTCATCCTCAATATTAATTTCTTCATTCTCCTCTTCGTCTTCCTCCAACTCTGCAGCATCGTCGTCTTCGTCTTCCAGTCGCTCATCTTCCGGGTCAACCGACGTCGCGGCGTTGGTTGCCTCACTGCTGGCATGCTCTGTTGGATTGCTCGCAGAGTCGTCGAACATTGCTGTAGCATCCGGTCCTATCTTGCTAAAAATCTCATCAGCGTACTTATTTTCCGAACTTTCTTTCATAAGCCCCTCCGTATTCAGTTGGATGCGAATTTATCTTCTGAACGAAAGTACCCGTCCGCCGGAATCCACAACACGCGCGTTCCAATCGATGCTATCCTTCTAGGCGAAGGAAAGACGAAATGACCTCACTGCTCCTTCTGCTCATCGCGCTTCAAGTTGTCACGCTGGGAGTGGTGTTCGTTCTATGGCGCCAATTATCTGGACCGGCACAAGACTATCGACTCAATCAGTTAGCGGAAGCGATCCCAGGCCAGTTGACTCGCCTTGACGCTCGCTTCGAGGGACTCGATCACCATCTCCGCAGCGAGCTCGCCCAGCTCCGCACTGACAACGCTGCCGACGCCAGCCGCACTCGTGAGTCCGCCGCGACTGACTTCACTAACCTCCGCACCGAGATCACCAGCACCATTGCCGAACTCAGCAACCTGCTTAACACCGGCCTCAACGGCTTTCGTTCAGACAACAAGAGCTCGGATGAAGCCCTGCGCACAGCCGTTCAGCAGAACCTCGACTCCATTGCACAGCGTCTCACGTACTTCATCGGCGAGGTTAATCGCAGTCTGTTAGAGGCACGTGAAGCATTACATAGCCGTCTGACTGAACTTTCTGGCGAAGCTTCCAGTCAGCAGGAAAAGCTCCGCTTCACTGTCGAAGACCGTCTGACCAAACTCAACGAGGACAACGCTGCCAAACTCGAAGAAATGCGCGTTACCGTGGATGAAAAACTTCACGCAACTCTGCAGACTCGCCTTACCGAGTCCTTCGGCCAGGTAACAACTCATCTCGGCGAAGTGCAGAAGGGCCTTGGCGAGATGAAAGAACTGGCCACCGGCGTTGGTGACCTGAAAAAAGTTCTTTCAAATGTGAAATCCCGTGGCGTCGTCGGTGAGTTCCAGCTCGGTCAGCAGCTTGAGCAGATGTTCTCCCCGGAGCAATACATCAAAAATGCTCGGATTAAGTCCAACACCCAGGAATCAGTCGAGTATGCGCTCAAATTTCCAAATGGAGACGGCAGCGGCCACACACTTCTGGCCATCGATGCCAAGTTTCCCAAGGAGGACTGGGAACGACTCGAACACGCCTATGAGGCCGGGGAAGGGATCGAGGCTGCCGGAAAGGCTTTTGAACGCTCGATACGGGCTGAGGGCAAACGTATTTGCGACAAATATATCGACCCGCCCACTACCATGCCGCATGCCATCATGTTTCTCCCCACAGAAGCACTCTATGCCGAGGTTGTTCGGCGCCCAGGGTTGCAGTCAGAGATTCAATCACAGTGCCGCGTCACCATCGCTGGGCCTTCTACCTTCATGGCCATCCTCACCAGCTTCCAGATGGGTTTCCATACTCTCGCCATCCAAAAGAAAGGTGACGAGGTCTGGCGTGTCCTTTCATCGACCAAGACGGAGTTCGAAAAGTTCGGCGGATTGATGGACAAGGTAAAAAAACAGGTTGATACCGTGCAGAACACGCTTGGCGACCTCTCAAGCAAGACGCGCACCATAAATCGTGCACTCAAAAACGTCTCCAGCGTTGACGCCGCGGCTCCCGTCTCGAACCTGATTGGCTTTGAGGAGATGGCGTCAGTTGCACCACTACTAGCCGCCTCTGGCGAAGACGATTGACAAACCGTGCTTTCTGTCACACACCTCCGGCCGGCTTTGCTTTACACTCACCTAGGCCCTCAGTATGCTTGAGGATGGCTGTGGGTGCGCGCACGCACAAATTCAAGCTTTGATTTCAGATGTTAACAGGAGAAAGAAATGGCAGCAGTAGACGAAAAGGTAAAACAAATTATTGTCGAGCAACTCCAGGTGGATGAGGCTGAAGTCACCCCGGGTGCAAGTTTTCAGGAAGATCTTGGCGCCGATTCTCTCGACGTCGTCGAACTCGTCATGCAGTTTGAAGAAGCGTTCGATATTCAGATCCCCGACGAGGATGCCGAAAAGATTAAAACCGTCAAAGATGCCATCGATTACATCGAAAAGAATCAGAAAGCGGCAAAATAAAAAATGGAGCAACGTCGTGTCGTCGTAACCGGCCTCGGGCTTCTCTGCGGGGTCGGCAATACCACGCCTGAAGTCTGGAGCGGCCTGCTGGCCGGACGCAGTGGTATGGCTGAGATCACTGCATTCGATCTCACTGGCCACCCAGTGCGGTTCGCCGCGGAGGTCAAGAACTTCGACCCCCTCGCCTTCATCGACAAAAAAGAGGCCCGTAAAATGGGCCGCTTCATCCACTTTGCTCTCGCAGCGTCTGAAGAAGCGATGGCCCACTCCGGCCTTAAGATCACGCCGGAAAATAGTGACCGCATAGGGGTCCACATCGGTTCAGGCATCGGCGGATTCGATGTGATCGAGCGCGAACACATCAACCTGCTCAACGGTGGTCCTCGCAAGGTCTCGCCTTTCTTCATCCCGGGCGCGATCATCAACCTCGCTGCTGGCCATGTCTCTATCAAGTACGGCGCACGTGGCCCCAATGAAGCCACCGCCACAGCCTGCACGACCTCTGCCCATTCCATCGGCGATGCTTTCCGTATAATTCAGCGCGGCGATGCCGACGCTATGATCGCCGGTGGCACCGAAGCCTCCATCACTCCGCTCGGCGTCGCCGGGTTCGCCTCGATGCGGGCTCTCTCCACGCGCAACGACGATCCGACCCACGCCTCCCGTCCCTTCGACAAAGACCGCGACGGCTTCGTCGTCGGCGAGGGCGCAGGCATCCTCATCCTCGAAGACCTGGAATTCGCCAAAGCGCGCGGAGCGAAGATTCTCGCCGAGATCGTTGGCTACGGGCTCTCCGCCGACGCCTTCCACATGACGGGCATGGCTCCTGAGGGCGAAGGCTGCTACCGCTCTATGAAGCATGCTCTCAAAGTCGCCGGCATCGCCCCCGAGCAGATCGACTACCTCAACGCGCACGCAACCTCGACTCCCCTCGGTGACGCGCTCGAGTCCAAAGCAATCGAAAATCTCTTCGGCCAACATGCGACCAGCCATAAGCTCCTCGTCAGTTCCACCAAATCCATGACTGGACATCTTCTCGGCGGCGCAGGCGGTCTCGAAGCAGGCATCACCGTCATGGCAATGCTCAACCAG
>DATMKY010000132.1:0-16422 GCA_035570955.1 Edaphobacter sp.
AGGTCGAGAACTTCCTTCTCCTGAATCGCAATTGAAGGACGCATCGAGTAGTAGTTCTTCTCTTTGTACGGCACCACCACGTTTAACCCATCCACGGCTCCGCGCTGAAACAACACCACCAGCTTTTTGTTGTTCGCCGCAGCAGTCGTCACTTCGGCGAGAACACTACGGGACAAAAACGCGGGAATCGTCGACGTGCCAATCAGCGCCAGCGCGCCTCCTTTCATAAACCCTCTTCGCGTAACCACTCGCTGAGCCGCGTCGCGGCCATGAATATCGCATCCCCAATCACTGTGGTCCGCAAACCATTTTGAATTCGCCATTTCCCTGCTCCTGTCCATCACCCGTCGAGCTTACAGGCAGTCTCCGCCTGTCCCTACAAACGCATCTGCGGCGAAGAAGTTGTCAGCATCTCACCTTGTCGCTGGAACGCAAAATCCTGCGCAGCTATCCTAACCGCTTTCAGTCAGTTGGCGACTACTCTTCTTTGCCCGGGAACAAAACCAGAAAATTCTGGGCAGCAGAATCCCGCCTGTCGTCAAGTCAACTCTCGCAGCAAAATTGCTACCTTCGTTGAAACTCAGGAGAGCCTAACAGCAGCCCGGCCATCATCGCTGCCTCGCGGTCCACCGGCGGACGCACTTGCCTGTTCAAGGCGGCAGGATTGAGTGCTGGCCCCATGAGCTCAACTTCATTCACACGAACGGGAAAGCTCTTGGCCGCCTGCTGCTGTTGTTGCGGCGTCGCCGGATCCTGCAATTGCGCCAGCACAGTAGCTCTTGTCCGATCACTCGCCGGTTGCCCCAGCAGCAAAACCTCCAGCTTCCCTTCCTTAGCCGATTGTATTGTGGCACTCGCACCAAGCAATCCAGTCCAGTTTGTCTGCACTCCGGCAACCCGGTCGCTGCTCAGCGAAAGAGCAAAGTTCATACGGTTCACCAAGTCTCCGGTATTCACCCACGGCTCTTGGGTCCACGTATAGCCATTCGGAGTCTGCATCCCGTAGAGCGGCATCCCCAGCCTCTCCAGCGACTGCGTCAGGGGAATCGCGTTCTTCACCTCCGCGCCACTTGCCCGAACCGCCGAAACCACAAATTCCTCCGGCGTCTTCATCTTCGCGCGATACACATCCGTCGACCAGAACTCCGGCGAGCTAAACATCGTCCGCAACACAGTCTTGATGTCCCCATCGCTAGCCTCAAACGACTTCGCCATCCGGTCAACCAACGCAGCAGGTGGTGCATCGCTCACAAATCGTACAGCCAGCTTCGTTGAAACAAACTTCGCTGTCGCAGGGCTGCTCGCCAGCATGTGCAACACCTGGATACCCTCGTCCTGCCCGCTCTCGACAATCGTCCTCCCCAGCACCGACTTCGTTCCCGGCTCATGCCATCGCGGATCAAAGCGGTAACTCGCCCTCCGGTAAGGCTGATCGATCGTCCATCCCGTCAGTACCTTCGCCACCTGGGTTACATCCTGCTGCGTGTAGCCTTGCCCGCACGATTTATCCAGTTTGCTCACCGGATGATTCTCACTAACCTCGCACTGCACACCTAGTGTGTGCAGCTCCATCAACTCGCGCGCATAATTCTCGTTCAAACCGCGATTGGTCAATGCCTGCTTCACCTGGGGATTAAGCGCCATCTGGGCAATCTTCTGCCCATTTCCCGCAGCCACCGAGTTCGGTCCAATGCTTTGCCAGTTATCCAGATACATCTGCATTGCTGGACTCTTGGCCGTCGCCACCAGCAGATCTTCAAATCGCCCCAGCGCATTGGGTCGAATCACATCCCGTTCATACGCGGCTAGCAGATAAGGCTCGTCCTGATTCTTGCGGACATAGACATTGAAATGATTCAGCCAGAAGTCCGTCATTACTGCTTCCAGCTGTCGCTCGCTGTAGATGTCGCGCAGCATCCGCGTCTCGAGCAACTCGGCGCCAATCATCCTCGGCGAGCCCTGCAGTGCAGCTAGCGTCTCCCGCTGAAGAGGTGTCAGACCCTCTACAAGCTCCTCCACCTCCTGTGGATTCAAACCCTTCCGAAACGCAACCAGCTCATCCGGCGTCATCTCCAGAATTCGCATAATCCTTTGCTCCGGCGGAAGGTTGATGATCTTCACCGCTTCCAACCCCGAGTAAAGCTGCTCTTCATGCACCTTCATCGATGGAACCCCGGGATCAACCTTGTCTCCTGGCAGAGCCGTCTTGTCTCTTGAAGACTCGCTCATCGTGGCAGACTTCATCCTTCCATCTGTCTTATCCGCAGCTTCGGCTTCGGCCTTTTTCTCCTGCTGTTTTGCTTGTTGAGCTTTGTAAAGAGCCAGTTCACTCCGGTAGATTGCGTATTCCAGAGGGTCTGTCGGCAGAGGCAGATTCTTATCGATGATCTGCCGCAAAACCACCGGCCCCGGATAGCGTCGCAGTAACTCCACCTGGTCCATTCTCATCGCTGGAAACATATCCAGCCGCGCCTCAAACGCCGAATCGTCGATCGTCGAAGGATTCAACTGCCGTTCAAACCACTTATCCAGCCCAATCGCCTCCACCGCCGCAACATCCCCTGGCCTCGGTCCAAACGTGAACCTGTTCAGCGTGTGTAGCACCCGCTCCTGCCCCTCAATCTGTTTCACCTTTGTTTGAACGGGTTTCTTCGCAGGCTTTTTCACAGCAGCCACCAGCGGTTGTTCCACCAACAAGACACACAAAGCACTGGCAATCAAAGCTCGTGCCGTCGGATTCAAAACTGCGGCAGACCTTAGCTTGAATCGCATACGAACTCCTTCTTGGCCTTCCAGCACTCTGCACCGCTGCCCGGGAAATACCACTGCCCTCTCAGACCCGTCTCCCGACCGGCAGTTGCGCAGGAAATTTCCCACCTAGAACGGCCTCAGAAAGCCGCCAACTCCTGCATCGCCCGGTACAAATCCTCCGGCTGCGGCAAAATCGCATCCTCCAGCACCGGCTGATAGGCGACGAAGGTATCCATCGCCGCAACCCGCCTGACAGGAGCGTCGAGGACATGTTGAGCTGGGGATACGGCGCAGAGCTTGCTGCGCGTATCCCCAGCTCAACATGTCCTCGTGCGCAACGATCACGCGGTTGGTTTTCTTTACGCTCTCAGCGATCGTTTCCCAGTCGTAAGGAGTCAGACTCCGCAGATCGATCAGTTCCACATCCAGACCCGTATCGCGATGCAGCTTCTGAGCCGCCTGCAGCGCCCGCGGCACTACCGCGCCGTAGGTCAGCACCGTCAGATCCTTGCCCGGCCGAACAATCTTCGCCTTCCCGAACGGAATGCAAAAATCCGGCCCCGGATAAGCCGCTCGCCCGAACGTCTCGCGATAAAGCCTCTTATGCTCAAGAAAAATCACCGGATCGTCGCAGCGAATCGCCGTTCGCAGCAGTCCCAGCGCATCCAACGCATTCGAGGGCATCACAATCCGAACACCCGGCGTATGCGTAAAAATGCTCTCGCCCGACTGAGAATGATAAATCGACCCACCCGTGAGATATCCGCCAATCGGCACTCGCATCACCAGTGGGCAGCTGAACTCCCCGTTCGATCTCCACCGCATCAGTGGCAGCTCATTGCGCATCTGGTGCATCGCCGGCCATATGTAGTCGAAGAACTGGATCTCGACCACAGGCTTCATCCCGCGCACCGCCATTCCAATCGCGCGGCCTGCGATATTTGCTTCTGCCAGCGGAGAATTAAAGCACCGGTCGTTGCCAAACTCGGCCTGTAGTCCCGCAGTCAGTTTGAATACACCGCCCTTACCCTTAACTTTGCCCGCGCGCAGAGCCTTGTCCCGGCTCGCATCCGCCACATCTTCGCCAAAGACCACAATCCGTTCATCCCGCCGCATCTCGTCCTTCAGACAGCAATTGATCAGATCCGCCATGGTGCGCTCTGTCGGATCGGCAGTCGTCGCGGGCTTCGTATCAAAGCGCTCATCCATCGGACTCAGGTCCTCCGAGTACACGTACTTCGTAATCGAAGCCACAGTAGGCAGCGTGGCCATTACTGCACGATCCGACGCCCGCTGCACTTCTTCATCCACCTGCTTTTCAAGTCGGTTGATACCATCAGCATCCAGAATCCCCTCGCGCAGCAGCCACATCTGCATCCGCGAGATTGGATCCTTTGCCGCATCCTCCGCCAACTCTTCTGCTGACCTATAAAGCCTCTCGTCATCGCTCAGTGAGTGAGAATAAGGTCGAATGACATGCCCATGCACCAGCGCCGGCCCCTTCCCCGAACGGCAATAAGCCACTGCATCCACCATCGCCTGGTAGCTCGCAACCGGATCAGTTCCGTCCACCTCGGCAAAGTGGAAGTTTGGAAAATTCGCGACCAGCTTTGAGATGTTTCCTCCCGGAGTATTCACCTCCACGGGCGTCGAGATCGCATACCCATTGTCCTCGACAACAAACACTACCGGCAGCTTCCCATTCGAAGCCGAGTTCAACGACTCCCAGAACTCTCCTTGGCTCGTCGACCCCTCGCCGATCGACACATACACCACCTCATCGCTGTGAAAGGTAATGTCCTTGAACTCGCGATAGTCCCCATCATGTTTCTCCGCCGCCTCAGGATGCTGCGTGAAATATCTTCCCGCCTCCGCGCACCCCACCGCCTGCAGACACTGCGTCGCCGTCGACGAAGACGACGAGACAATATTCAGCTTCTTGCTCGACCAATGAGAAGGCATCTGCCTTCCGCCGCTCGCAGTGTCATCCGCCGCACCCACAGCCTGCAGCAACTGTTCCTCAACCGTATTCCCCAAAGCCAGGCAGATCGCGCGATCCCGGTAGTACGGAAAGAACCAGTCATACCCCGGCTTCATTGCCATGCCGGCAGCCACCAGCAGGGCCTCATGCCCTGCGCACGAAACCTGGAAGAAGATCTTCTGTTGGCGCTTCAAAACAATCTCGCGGTCATCCGTCCGCCGCGACAGATACATCAGCCGGTAAAACTCCACCAGCTGTTCCCGGCTCAACCCGGCATAATCTGGCGCCTTGATCGCCGTCTTCCTGCTTTCCGCTACAACCGTACCGGCCTGTCTTGCCATGCACCTACCCTCGGCAACGAACCTAAGTTACCGAACTCGATTGTACCGGGAAGCCACCCCACTTGACTCCCCCAAAAAGCACTTTTCTGACTCACCGTTCAATTTGAGGTTCCGGCCGGTTTACAACACCCGCAAAACCAGAATCGTCTGATCGTCCTTCTGCTTTCCGAAGGCCTGCACCGCCTTCACCATCGCCTCAACGGTCTGGTCAGGCCGCTGCATCTCGCTCTGCTCTATGATCCCCGCCAGCCGGTTAGTCGAAAACTCCTCCCCCACACTATTCTCGACCTCGAGCACCCCATCGGTCGTAATCACAAACATATCGCCCGCCTCATACCGCACCCGCGCCGTCTGATACTGCACACCTTCAAACATCCCGATAGGAAGTTGATCCACGGCCAGCATTGCGAAGTCTTTCGTCGCTGCCCTCCAATGCAGCATGGGTGGATGCCCCGCCGAAGCATATTCGGCCTCATCGCTCGCATCAAAACGCAGCCCTGCAAATGTCATGTACATGTGCTGCTCCTTTACTGACGGCAGAACACGATTCATCTTGTCCTGCATCTCCGCTAACCCGCACCCATCCAGCAGCAGTGTACGGCCCGCCGTCTTCACCATTCCCATCAGAATTCCGGCCTGCAACCCATGTCCGGAGACATCCGCCACATAGCAGAACAACACTCCGTCCTGCACCACCAGGTCCACCACATCTCCACCGACCTTCTCGCTCGGCAGAGTCATCGCACAAATCTCAAATCTCTGATCTCGATACGAGATTCGCGGCACAAGAGTAGCCTGAATCCCCTGCGCCAACTCCAATTCGCGCTGCGCAATCATCGCCCGTCTCCCGGACGTCTGAATGAACCCAACAAAAAAGAGATACGATCCGACAAGCGTCACCCAAATTCCATTCACCGACAACGACAGTCCCCACTCCATCGACGGAACAGGAAATCGATGCGACTGAATGATTGCGTTCGTAACACGAACTGCAAAATGAATGACAATGAGTTGGAGGGCGATGACTCCTGGTATGACAACCGGACGCCGCGCGAATCCAATGACGTACAAAATCGCAAAGATACCGCTTAGAGCCGCCCACAACACGACCACCGCGACGGGCAGCCGTCCCTTTGCCGTTACATCCGCAAGAAATCCCCCCGTCCCGAACAAGATAAACACCGCGATCATCAGATAGCGGAGCTCGCGCATGGGAACCGACCGCCAATACGCGCGTCGGTCACGTCGCCAGGCCGACGAGGGGGTCCATCTGCGCGAGCCCGTTTTCACTGTCTCGGCCATACCGCAACCTTATCAAAATAAAAGGCGATCCAGCACCCGGCCGGATCGCCTTTTACTTTTTCCTTCTGTCTAGACGAACAGCGGAGCCAGCACCAGCGTAATCGTAGCCAGCAGCTTGATCAGCACATGCAGGCTCGGCCCGGCCGTATCCTTGAACGGATCACCGACCGTATCGCCCACAACCGCGGCCTTATGCGCCTCGGACTTCTTCCCGCCGTACTGACCTGTCTCGATAAACTTCTTCGCATTGTCCCAGGCACCGCCGCCGTTGTTCATCAGCATTGCCAGCAACACGCCTGAGATCGTCCCCACCATCAGTAACCCCGCCACAGCTTCGGCGCCGGCCAGATTCACCGCCTTACCCGCAATCGCCGGCACAGGAAGAACCGTTCCCACGGCATAGATCGCCGTATTCGCCTGGTAGCTCGCGCTGAAGTGCCGGAAGATCAATCCGACCGCTACCGGCAGAGCCACCACCAGCGCTCCGGGCAACACCATCTCCTTCAATGCCGCGCCGGTCACAATGTGAACGCATCTCCCGTAGTCCGGTTTCGAAGTTCCAGCCATAATTCCTGGATTTTCTTTGAACTGATTCCGCACATCCTGCACCACCATCTGGGCCGTACGTCCGACAGCCTTGATCGCCATCGAACTGAACAGGTAGGTCAGCATCGCTCCGAGCAGCGCTCCGACAAACACCGGGACCTGTGCCAGATTCACATTGGTGAAGCTCCAGCCCGCAGGCATAAACCCTCCCGCATTCGCAACCTTCGTCGAAACGATTACCTTGATCTCCTCAAGATAGGCCGAGAACAACAGGAAAGCTGCCAAGGAGGCCGACCCAACCGCATAGCCCTTCGTCAGAGCCTTGGTCGTATTCCCCGCAGAATCCAGCTTATCCGTGCGAACACGAATCGAATCCGGCTGATGCGACATCTCGATAATTCCACCGGCATTATCCGTGATCGGCCCAAACGTATCCATCGCCAGAATGTAAGCCGCGCAACTCAGCATGCCCATCGTGGCGATCGCAGTTCCGTAAATTCCCTTCGCGTAGTCGCTGATTCCCGCCACACCAGCCAGTCCCTGCACCCCGAAGTAGTAGCTCAGCAACAGCGCCGCAGAAATTACAATCACCGGAAGAGCCGGAGTCTCCATCCCAACCGCCAGTCCGCTGATAATGTTCGTCGCCGGCCCGGTCAACGAAGCCTCTGCAATCGACTTCACCGGTCGATACACCGACTCCGTGTAGTACTCCGTAATCCACACAAACAGAAACGAAGTAATCAATCCGATCACTCCGCATCCCAGCAGCCAAAGCCACTGCACCTGGGGCCCGTTCAACATCACATAGACCGAACCGGCAAAACCCAGCAGCGCAAGCCCTGACGTCACATAGAACCCGCGATTCAAAGCATGCATCGGATCTTCATCTTCGGTCGTATGCACCACAAACACGCCGACAAGGCTCGCGAGCAGATTAATCGCAAGCACAATCAGCGGAAACAAGATTCCCTTTACGCCGAACACGGGATAAAGCGCCGCGCCCAGAATCATCGCACCCACATTCTCTGCAGCGGTCGATTCAAAGATATCCGCGCCACGCCCCGCGCAGTCGCCGACGTTATCCCCCACCAGATCTGCAATCACAGCCGGGTTCCGCGGATCATCCTCCGGAATTCCCGCCTCGACTTTACCCACCAGATCCGCTCCCACATCGGCGGCCTTGGTATAAATTCCTCCGCCTAACTGTGCAAACAGAGCCACCAGCGAGGCGCCAAACCCGAATCCAACCAGCTGATATGGCACAGCCTCTGGGTGCTGCAGTCCACCAAAGAAAAGAAACAGCGACCCGACACCCAGCAGCGACAGCGCAACGACGACCAATCCAGTCACCGCACCGCCCCGCAGAGCCATCTGCAGCGCCTTGTTCAAGCTCGTTCGAGCCGCAGAAGCCGTACGGATATTTGCACGGATCGAGCAATACATCCCCGTATACCCCGCGAGCGCAGAGCACACAGCTCCGACAAGAAAACTCACCACCGTCTTCAAGGCAAACGGCTCGGTTCGCGGCGACATCTTGTACCCGAAGAACACAACCACTGCCAACACAACGGCAATTCCGCCAATCGTCTTATACTGCCGTCGCAGAAACGCCTCAGCTCCCTCGCGGATGGCGTTTGAGATCGCCTGCATCTCCACCGTACCCGTATCCGAGGCGATCACCGCACGAGCCAGCAACAGTGCAGCCACCAGCGCCAGTATCCCCACACCCAGCGCAACCCACAAATATATCGCCCCGTCATTACCGGCATAGGCAGGCGTGCCCGGAACCTGCTCTTGTACGGCTGCCAGAAAACTCACTCCATGCATGCAAAGCTCTCCTTACAACACAAAATTTCTTTTTGTTTCACAAAGGCGGCAATTAGAGCATGTCAAATCAAGGGGGGTCAACGTGTTCCCATGGGCATCGTCCGCAGATCCTCTGACACATGCTTCGATGCCGATATTCGCGCACTGGAAGTTTCGTCCGCTTCGTGAAATATCCAAACCAAAGTAATAGCACACTACACCACTTCCTCACGCAAATTCCCTCCTCAGCCGATTCACACCTCAGCGCAACAACTGAGGTGCAGATGTGTCTCTTCACAATTCCTTTGTCCTCTCTACGCCTACGCTCCAAGCTCCTGCCCCGCGCCAGCTCTGCTCTTTTCTCTTCACTCGCATCGTTGTTCTGTTGCTTGTACTAGCGCGCACCGGGGGTGCGCAGATCGACACCTCTGGCATCGCTCTCCATCACTATCTGGTCGTTTATCGAAACGCCGCAATCCCAGCCGATGCCTCAGCGCGCGTCGCCTCTGCAGGTGCGCGTCTCTCTCGGCGCAATGAGCATCTCGGCATCGCTGCGGTCCAATCAGCCGGCGAAGAAGACGACGAGACGACCCTCCACCGTCTCGCCGCGCAGCCTAACGTCGACTATGTCCTCCACGATCGGATCGTCTATGCCGACAGACTCTGGGTTAAAACGATTAACCCCGCCTCTCTCAACATTGATGGAACCCAGCAATCACCCACCACCACTACCACCATCGGCAAACTTCCCACTCACGGCAAAATCAACACCGCGCCACCTGATGTTCCGCCTTCTCAATCCCCCGCCTCTCCGCTCTTCGACGCCTTCTACACCACTCCGCAAAACTGGGCCGTCCAGCAGGTCGGCGGTTACGGCAACAATGTACCTGGAGGCCCCGCACACGGTCCATGGGACACCACCATGGGCAAGGGGGTTCGCATCGCAATCATCGACAGCGGCGTCGATCAGTCCCATCCCGACCTAGCCCCTAACCTCGCCCTCAACCTCTCCGAAGTCGACCAAACCGCCTACCCCAGCGCCTGCGACGACGGCACTCCGCAGGATCAAACCGGCCACGGCACCTGGACATCCTCTCTCGCCGCCGGCGCCATGGGTCCCGGAACCGGACAAGTCATCGGCGTCGCCCCCTCCGCTACGATCCTCAACATCAAAGTCCTCCAGCGAATGCCTGCCATCATAACCGGCGACACCAATCTGGCTGACCAGTGCGAATCCGGACAGGCCAGCGGCCTCCTCAGCTGGGTCGTGCAGGGCATCGAAGATGCAATCATCAATCGCGCCGACGTCATTAACCTCTCAATCGGAACCCTCGCCGATCTCTCCACTGGAGACGGTGCCGGCCTGCTCGCCTCCTTCAACCGAATCACCTACGCTGCCGAACAGGCCAACATCGTCCTCGTCGCGTCAGCCGGAAACGATGCCTTTGATCTCTCTAACCCGCGCTACGTCGAATTACCCGCGCAATCCAGCGGGGTGCTCGCCATCATCGCCTCCACCAACCCGGCTTGTGCAGAAAACATCGCCCCCGGAGCCACCTGCGCCCCCGGCCCTGTCACGCTCCCCTACTACAGCAACTACGGCGGCCCGCTCAATGCCCTGGCCGCACCCGGCGGCAGCTATCCGGACGGAACCGACACCGGTATTAGCGGTTGGATTCGCGGAGCCTGCAGCTCGGGCAAACCCAACACCGTCGACGGCCCGCCCTCCGACGCCAACCACAGCTACGGATGTTTCAATCTGGGACATACCTCGTATGTTCAGGCAATGGGAACCAGCGCCTCTGCCCCCCTTGCCGCAGGGGTCGCCGCTCTCTTACGCGGCGCCCACCCCGACTGGAGCGCTGACACAATCGTCTCCACCATGCGGAACTCGGCAACCCCCACCCCAGGCCTACCCGTCCCCCAGATAAACGCAGCGACAGCCCTGGATACAGAGAGCAAGGAATAGGAGAAGACGAAAAAGAAGCACAACCGCCACCGCCCGCCTTCTACACCCTGTCCCCTACTCCCTTTCACCCTTTCATCCGTTCCTTCACGCTGTGCGCCAGCTTTTCGATCTCATCGGTCTTCTTGATCAAATCGGCTGACGGAGCATCTTTGCTTGATTTGTCTACCTGCGCCTTCAGGTCTGTCACGAGAGCCAGTATCTTGTCCGTATCCGCAACCAGCCGTTTCTGCCGGTCGTCATTTCGCAGCTTGGCCTGCTTCTCTTCACGATTTGGATCTAACGGATTCTCCTCGTCTGGCATTCTCGATCGCGGCACACCCTGCCCCTGGCGCCCTTGCCCTGTAGGTGGCTGCGGCAGCGGAAACATCTGACCTCCGCTTACCTTCACCCAACAGGTAGTTGCCAGAATCATTACAACCATCACAACTCGTAGCATTTTCATATTGATCCCCAAATCCAGCTGTACAGACGGCCGGACTCCCTCATCGCATCCGCTCTTTCATGGTGTGGGCTAGCTTCTCTATCTCATCGGCCTTCTTGATCACACCCACTGAGAGAGTATTCTTGGTCGATTTAGCAACCTGTTCCTTAAGGTCGGTCGCAAGTGCAAATAATTTGTCTGTATCGGCCGCAAACTGCTTTTGCCGCTCGGTCATTGGTCCGGAAGGTTCCTGATCCGGCTGTTTGTCCACCGGTTTATTTGTGCGCGAGGTCCCAAGCGCTTGTCCCGGCAACGGTTCCCCCGGAGACATCGGTCCGCCGGTCACTTTCACGGAGCTTGTGGTCAGCAAAACCGCTCCAATCGTCGCAACGCGAACTAGGTTCATCGATAACCCCCATATCTGCCGCGCAAACGGGCCTCCACTCCTCTGCTCGGCCGGAATTGCATCTTATCAACGTCTAGCGCATTCTGATCTATAGACCCCGAAAGCGAGACGTTGTAATCATGCACCTTCTGGATATGGCCCCGCAAGATGGACCTGAAACCATTCTGCACCTTGTCGAAAGGGATTGGCACAACGACTTCATCTTGATCCTTCGGGACAGGCTTCCCAAAGTTCTCGCCATTGTTTTCATCGCGTATCTGTTCCACCGCTTTGTTCTCTACTTCGTCAGGCGCTTGCGCAGACGGGCTGACCGCCAGCACGGTAACTTCCATCGCGCCGGCCAACTCCGCACTACCGCAGCGATCGTCCGCACCACCTCCTACGCTCTCTTAGGATTCATCGTCTTTCTCCAGGTTCTGGGCCTTGTCGGAATCCCTTATGAACCAATTCTGGCCTCAGCCGGAATCCTCGGCATCGGCATCGGCCTCGGCGCACAAAGCCTCTTCAAGGATGTGCTCAACGGCATCTTCATCCTCGTTGAAGATCAGTACAACGTCGGCGAAATCGTCAACATCGCAGGCCTCAAAGGCACGGTCGAAGATCTCTCGCTTCGCCGAACCACTCTGCGTGATGCCGACGGCACTCTCTACATCATTCCCAACGGTCAAATCGCCACTGTCTCCAACCTCTCCCGCGACTATGCCGTCGCCACCCTTAACGTAAGCGTCGATGCCAGCGCCAACCCCGACAAAGTAATCGCTATCCTGGGCCAGGTTGCCCGCGATCTGCGCAACGACGATGCCTACAAAGACATCGCCATCGCCGACCCTAACGTCCTCGGCGTCGACAAGATCGAAGGCCGCGCAGTCACCTATCCCGTCCAGCTCCGCGTCCGAACCAACCAGCGCGATCCTGTCCTGCGCGAACTCCGTCGCCGCATCATTCTCGCCTTCGAGAAAGACGGCATCCCGCTAGGTATCGATCCGACAAACATGCTCATTCTTCGGGCTCCCAACCCCACGGCCCCACCGGCCCAGCAACCTCTCATCGGTAGTTAGCGGTTCTTTTCTCATTCCTTTCACCAACCGACGCGATACGATATCGGTTACCGATGTCACCGCGAAGGTCTGGGATGATCACCCTCTTTTCCTGCCTCATCACGCTGCAGTTTGTAATCATCGCAACGCACGATCTGATTGATATACCCGGGTGGATTCACGGGTCTCAGATACAGACCCATATCGGCCGGCGCAAAGTATGGCTCGCGACCCTGATTAATTCCATCTTCCCTGGTTTTGCCGCAGGCTTTGCCATCTATTTCTGGAATAAGCCGAAGCCTGACTACGTCCCGAACTATTGGCTTGTCTACTGCTCCATCGCCCTCCTGTCAGCAGTCACCATGTGGTACATCCCTTATTTGAAAGGAACAAGTGAGAAGCAGAAAAGTGACTATCGGAAGATGTACGAAGGAACACGGAACATCCTTCCCCGTCGCGGCGATAACCCGCGTCCCAATCTCTTTCATATCGGCATCCACGTGCTCTTCGTCCTCAATCTCTTCCTTGCCGTAGCCGTTCGTTTCCAGCACAAATAAAACATCCAGTCGCTATGCCAACTCAAATCATCAGCTCAAAATCCGCCGAACACTACAAGTGGGGAACCGACTGCGACGGCTGGAACCTCGTCAAAACACCAGAACTCAGCATCATCGAAGAACTCATTCCACCGAGCGCAAACGAAGTCCGTCACTCGCATCGCCACGCACGCCAGTTCTTCTACGTCCTCGAAGGCGAGCTCACCCTCGAAGTCGAAGATCATGAATTTATTCTTCAAGCAGGTGAAGGCCTCGAAATATCCCCTGGCCAAAAACATCAAGCCTTCAACCGAAGCAATAGCCCCACCCGAATCCTCGTCACCAGCCAACCCCCGAGCCACGGCGACCGCGTTCTTTTATAAAAGAACTATCTGGCTAACTCGCGGACAATAAAATCCGCACGCTCCTCAGGCGACACCCGGGGAATCTCCACCACCTCATACCCACAATCCCGATAAGTCGTCACCATCAAGTCGTACGTCCTCACCGCCTCGTCGAAATCCTGCCACCGCTCCGGATCGGTCACATAAATTTCACCCCATGGCGGAGCAAGAAAAACCTTCGCATCGTAACGATAATGTCGGCAAACAGTCAGAATCTCATCCTCCAGCGGCAGTCCAGCCAGCCGTGAATAACAAAGAGCATCCGGAATCCCACGATCAAAGAAAACAATCTCCGTCGAGTCTGTATGCTCAAGAAAAGCAGCCACCGACCGCTCCAGCATGAGCCTGCAATACCTCACGCGATCCGCCCAAGGCAACGCATCGCCGTCACTCCGCACCTGCTCCTGAATAATCTGCCGTGCCACCTCTGGCGAGCACCGAAACCCACGCCGCTCCAGCTCAAGCAACAGCGTCGTCTTCCCCGCTCCGGGCCCACCACTGATTGCAACCAACATCGAACCAGTCACTGACCTCACTCAAACTTCACAACGACTGATTCATCGCCGCAATCAGCTCATCCACATTCGACACAGGCGGCAAACAGCCTTTCCCATTGCAAACCACCGCAAAACTTCCGGCGTCCTTCAGTCCCGGTAGGTGCGGCAGCGTCTCCGCCAACGCCGGAGGCAGATCCTTTAACTGATCCCTTCTCAGCCGAATCACACTCTTATTCACCGCATAGCGCGCCAGAGCCACAGCCTCCAATCTTCTCGCGGCTGCATCGTCGCCAATCACGCAAATCTGTGCTGCCCGCAAAACCATCCGCTGCAAAGCCAATCCATAACTCGCTGCATATAACCCGAAATGTTCAACCACCCCGGCAAAAGTCTCGAGCGTCTCCAAAGCCTTCACCGAATAATCCTCGCGCCCATTCAAGGCCTCCAGCCGCAGCAACAAAGCCGCCGCTACAGGATTGCCCGCAGGCGTGGGCGAATCCTGTAATGGCTTCCGCCGCGTCACCAGAGCACCCAGTCTCACCTCACCCTTACCCGCAGCCTCGGTATCGAAAAATCCACCACCGGTTGGGTCATAAAACCGCGACAGCGCGCTATCCATAATCGCCTCAGCCGCTCCGTAGTACTTCATCTCCCCAGTGAGCTCCCACGCATCCAAAGCCGCGTGTCCGGCAAACGCATAGTCATCGAGAACTCCAGCCACACGCCCGCCATTTCCACCCGTCTCACCATACGCAACCACATGCGCCATTCCCGCCGTCGAATCCCAGGCGTTCGCCAACAGCCGATCGAGCGACTTTAGCGCAAACGCCCGCACCTCCGGCATATCGAGCACACGCCCCGCCTCCAGATACGCGGAAATACACATCCCGTTCCATCCCACATAAACGGTCTTGTCGACATAAGGCGTAGGCCGCTTCTTCCGAGCCGCATACAGCTTCGTCTTGGCAGACTCCAGTCTCTCTCGTGCTACTTCGAGCGAAATCTTGTTCGCCTTGGCCACTCCCTCCAGCGTCCCACGCACATGCAGAACATTCTTCGCCGGGTTGTGATGCATGTCGCCGATCTCGCCGATGTCGTAATACGCACTCGCCACCGACATCTCCTCCGGCGTCAAAACCTCTGCAGCCTCATCCAGAGTCCACGTAAAGTAATCGCCATCGTCGTCAAGTGAAAAATCCGCATCCTGCGACGCATAAAATCCGCCACGCTCGCGATCGCTCAGCCACTCATCCATCCACCGAATAATCTCGCGCGCCACCCGCGCAGCCTCGGGCTCAACGAACGTCTGAAACGCATGAACATAGTCCTTCAGCAACTCGCTGTTGTCATAGGCCATTTTCTCGAAATGAGGAACCACCCACCGGTCATCGACTGAGTAGCGATGAAACCCACCCGCCAGATGATCGTAGATCCCGCCTCGCGACATCTTCTGCAACGTCACCATCGCGGCATTCTTCGCCTTCTCGCCTACTCCCTCCGCGCCACCTACTGAAACCCGCGAAGCCACATCCAGCAGCAAATCGATTGCTCCTGAATGGGGAAACTTTGGCTGCGACCCGAACCCGCCCGACCGTGCATCGAACTGCTTCAGCGCCGAATCCACCAGCTTCGCCACTAGCTCCGGCCCCGGATTCCCAGCTCTCCCCATAAACGACTCGTTATGTTCGATCGCGGCCATCACACTTCCGGCCGAATCGTTCACCTCTTCGCGCCTCTTCTGAAAAGCCTCCGCCATTGTCAGCAGCACTCGCGGAAATCCCGGCCGCCCATGCTGATCCGCCGGAGGAAAGTAAGTCCCGCCAAAGTATGGCTTCCCTTCAGGAGTCAAAAACGCAGTTAGCGGCCACCCGCCCTGTCCGCTGATCGCCGACACTGCAGCCTGATACCGCGTATCAACATCCGGCCGCTCGTCGCGATCCACCTTCACCGCAACATACAAGTCATTGATGATCCTCGCCGTCTCGGCATTCTCATACGATTCACGGTCCATCACATGGCACCAGTGACACCACACCGCGCCAATATCCAGCAAAATCGGCTTGTCTTCCGCCTTGGCCTTGGTAAAGGCTTCTTCTCCCCACTCCTGCCAATCGACCGGCTGATGCATCGCAGACCGCAGATACGCAGAGGATGCCTTAGCAAGCGAGTTCAGCTGCGCAAGACTTTTGTCGTTACTCATAGATCTCCAGTCTATTGGAAAACAAAGCTACTTAGCAGGCGCCATTGTCTCCTTCACCAAAGAAAAGCCGCCTCATCGAGGCGGCTCAGATTGCTGACAAAGTACCGAGAAAGGCTCTGGTTTTCCACGAGGGTCTTTTGTAATTTTGAGTCATGCTGAAGAAGCCAGAAGCGCAGCAGGAGGAACTGGAGTGGGTGTCGATCGCGGGGCTGGTGCCTGAGAAGC
>DATMKY010000133.1:0-2403 GCA_035570955.1 Edaphobacter sp.
TTTGCACGCCGATCTCGGTCAACTGGCGTTGAAAATCGAGGCCGCTCATCTGAGGCAGCCTTACATCGAGAACCAGGCAACTCGGGTCAGTGGTTCGTTGTCTTTTTAGAAATTCTTCGCCCGTTGAAAACGACTCGGCGCGCAGACCAACAGACTCGACGAGATCCTGGACCGCCTGACGCATGCCAGAGTCATCATCAACGATGAAAACCGTAGGAACAGCCGCGGGCTTCATGCATGCGCCTCCGCTCCGGTGGGAAGCGTGAAATGGAAAGTCGCGCCCGCCCCCTGGTTGGCGGTTGCCCAGACTCTTCCTCCGTAAGATTCCACAATCGAGCGGGTGATGGTCAACCCCATACCCGTCCCCTGAGGCTTCGTTGTATGAAAAGGATCAAAAATCAAATCCGCACCCTCCGCCGGCAGCCCTACGCCGGTATCGTTGATGGAAACGGTTAGATGACCTTCGGGGTTCACGTGCGATCTGATCGTCAACTCGCCCCCGATGTCTTTCATGGCCTCGATCGCGTTTAGCATCAGGTTCATGAGGACCTGTTGAAGTTGCACCCGGTCCACCAGTATGTGAGGTGGGTCCACTTCGAACTCGGTACGTATCGTTACGGAATACCTGGCCGCCTCGGTTCTGAGCAGAGCACTCATTTCGCGTACGGTGCCTTTGACATCGACCCATTGGCGTTCAGCCGGTGTGCCCGTTTTGTAGAAGGAGCGCAAACTGTTGATGATATCGGCGGCACGGTTTCCCTCCTGCTCGATCCTGGCGGCTGCCGCGCATGCTCTTTCGACGTCTGGCGGAACATGACCGAGCCATCGCAAACAGGCGCTGGCGCTTGTGATGGCAGCGGCGATCGGCTGCTTGATCTCGTGTGCCAGCGCTGCGGCTAGTTCTCCCATCATGTTGACGCGGTTGATGTGTGCGATATCAGCCTCCAGTTGGCGCAGCCTTTCGCGTTCCTCTTCTGCACGCTTTAGCTCGGTTATATCCATGGTGACGCCGAAGTACTCCCCGCTTTCTCCAGCAGGATTGCGATGTCCGACGGTGCGCAGAAATCGGATCTGGCCGTCGTCGGCACGACAAATCCGGAACCCTTGAATATCGTAATCAACACCTTCGCGGACCGCATCTTCAATGGCTGACCTCACATCGGCCTTATCATCCGGGTGCAGGGTGTCGAAGTAGCGCTCCAGTGGAATGAGGCCTTCCTTGGGATCGAAACCATGCAGGCGAGCGGTCTCATCAGACCTGTGATGGACCTCCCCTGTCTCCAAATTGGACGCCCAGCTGCCGATGTGGGCCAGGCTTTGCGCTTCCGCCAGGTACGCTTGTTCCCGCCGCAACTCTTGAGTCAATAGCTCTTGCGCTGTGACATCTATTGTGGTGCCGCGGAATCCCTGAAAAACTCCATCTTCAACCACCGGGATGCCAACACAGCGAACGTAGCGTATCTCCCCGTCTGGTCGAACGATGCGCTTCGTGACATCGCAGCCGCAGCGCTGCTCATGCAGCGTCTTTATTGTTTCGGCCATGGAGGCTCGGTCCTGGGGATGGATCGCGGCCAGAAACTGCTCAAGGCGCGGAGGCCCTTTCTCCGGAGCAAGGCCGAAAATCTTGTATACCTCGTCCGACCAATAGAGACCCAGATCCTCGGACAAAGAGATGCCCAGATCACTGGACGCCCAACTTCCTATATGAGCGAGGCGCTCGCCTTCGCTTAGGTAGAACTGGCTTCGCCGTAAGGCCTGTTCTGCTAGCTTTCGCTCAGTGATGTCCTGGCACGTACCGAACATTTCGTAGGGTCGCCCCGCTGCGTCTTTCGTCAAAGCGCCGCGACTGTAAACGATACGTATCTCACCGCTGGGACGAATGAGGCGGTGTTCCGTTTCGATGGGTACCTTATCACGAACCGATCGCTCGGCGTTCTCGAACACGTATCCTCGGTCTTCAGGGTGGATCAGCTCGCGTATTGCCTCTAGATCAATGGGATCTTCCTGCTGGTTAATCCCATAGATGCGGCACGTTTCGTTCGAAAAGACCACTCGATTTGTGTCAAGATTCCATATCCAGTAGCCCAGATGGGCGACGCGCTGGGATTCTTCAAGCCTGGCGTTACTCTCTTCCAATTTGCGAGAGAGTGCCTGACGCTCTTCGTCGGCCCGTTTGCGGTCGGTCATGTCAGTAACGACGCCCATGTACTCGAGATTTCCGAAGCTGTCTCGTCCAGCATGCGCAACCGCCTGCAGGTACTTGACGGTGCCATCGGGCAGAAGAATTCGATGCTCGACATTCAAATCCATGCCGTTCTGCGCGGCACGATCTCTGAGCTGCTGCATCCTCTCCCGGTCGTCGGGATGAATTCTGTCGAATACGAGGTCGAGCGTAGGATTCGT
>DATMKY010000134.1:0-4171 GCA_035570955.1 Edaphobacter sp.
GCATTCATTCGAAAGCGGCAGATCGACCGAAGTCGACACCTTCTCGCGAATCGTCGTGTGCCCTTCAATCTGCTTGCGTATCGATTCCACCGACGCATGGGACCGCAAAAAGCGGTTCGTCAACGCCTTGTCCTCACGCAAAAGCCCGAGCAGCAGGTGCTCGGTCTCGATGTAAGGCGACCCGAACTGACTAGCCTCATAGCGGGCAAAAAAGATGACCCGCCTCGCCTTCTCCGTATAGCGTTCGAACATATTCTCCCCTTCAGCCCGGCCGCCACCCGGCCCGAAGGCCAGATAGCGCCATTGGTCCCACAACCATCTCCGCGCTTGCTAACTCACCGGAGACAAACCAGGTCACTTCCAACTCTACAAAGTGGCCATCCCATTCAGTACAGTTTAGACGCGATTTCCAATTATCCGAAAATCCCTCGAAAGTTACGCCTAACTTAGCACTCTTTTAGATGCTTGTTGTGCAAAACCCGCACCAAACTAGGTGCAGCCATCTCGACTGCGGATTTGGCGCGGCTTGATACGTTAGACCCAGACAAGAACCAATCGTTTTACCTCTGTAACCGAGGCCAACAAAACAAAGCTCTTAAATCGAAATTCATCCGCGCGAATCCCCAGTCGGAGGCTCCTCCCCCAGCGTCCCCTTCCGCAGCCGCAATACTCTGTCGCAACGTTTTGCAAACTCCAGATTGTGCGTAACCAGCACACTCGTAAGCCCATGCGCCTCGTGCAGCCGCTGAATCAACCCAAACACCGCCTCGGCCGTCTTGTCGTCCAGATCTCCTGTGGGCTCATCACCCAGCAGAATCTTAGGCTCCGTAACCAGCGCCCGTGCCAGGCTCACCCGTTGCTGTTCGCCTCCGCTCAACTCCCCCGACCGATTCGCTGTCCGATCCGCCAACCCCACCTCGGCCAGCCAGAACGTTGCCTTCTCCATCGCCGCAGCCCGACCCACTCCCCGAGCCAACAGCGGCATAGCAACATTCTCCAGCGCCGAAAACTCCGGCAGCAAATAATGAAACTGCCACACATACCCCACATCGCGGTTGCGAAACTCCGCCGCTTGCTTGGCCGTAAAGCCGTTTACCCGATTCTCCCCACACCAGACCTCACCAGCCGTCGGCGTGTCCAGCGCAGCCAGCAGATGCAGCAGTGTGCTCTTTCCTGCTCCGCTCTCCCCAACAATCGCGACCATCTCTCCGGCATGCACATTCAGACTAAGCCCGCGAAACAACTCCAGCTCTCCCCGCTCACTGCCACCCGAAACCGCTGGATAAATCTTCGTCAACCCGACAGCCCGCATCACTACCGTCCGCTCCCGCAGCCCCGGCAGCGGCTCCAGCGTCCATTCGTTCTCCAACTGCTTGTCCGCATTGTTCGAATCGATCAAGCCCTCACCCCACTAAAGGAAGCGTCATCTCGACCGGAAGCGGCGCCTTTGCCGCCGTAGCGGAAAAGCTTGCCCTGAGCTTGCCGAAGGGACCCCCGCATTTTTTCTTTCTCGCCCGTCATCTCTCCACCGAAACCTTCCCGCTCCCATGTCCCGAGTGCCTCCCCAACGCGATAGAAATCCGGTTCCACGCATTGATCGTCGAAATCACCAGCGTCAGATTCACCGTCTCCACATCGCTGAACTGCTCCCTTACCTCGTCATAAACCGCATCCGCCGCATGTCCATCCTGAATATTCGTTACCGCCTCCGCCCACGCCAGCGCCGCCCGCTCCCGCTTCGTATAAAGCTGCGAACTCCTCCACTCCGCAACCGAAGCAATCCGCTCCTCAGACTCCCCAACCTTCTTCAACTCCATCGTATGGAGCCCAACACAGTACTCACACCCATTCATCAGCGAAGCCCGCAGCCGCACCAACTCCCGCAACGAAGAATCCAACCCCGAACCAGTATTCAGGTAGTGCTCCAACTCACGCATCTTCGCCAAACCCTCAGGCGCCAGCTGCCCATACTTCAATCTCGGTTCATTCATACCGCAAAGCCTCCGCAGGCAAAACCTTCGCCGCACTCCCACTGGGATAAAGCGTAGCAATCAAGCTCACACCTAACGACACCGCCGCCACAATCACCGCATCCCAAATCCGGGGCGCAAACGGAAGATAATCAATCGAATAAACCGAAGCATCGAGATGAATAAACCTGTAATGTCCCCCTAGCCAGCTCAACCCATAACCAGCAATCAGCCCAAGCACCGTTCCAATTACCGAGATCAGCAGCCCTTGCATCAGAAAAATTCTTCGCACTTGGGCCTCTGTCACACCGAAACTCATCAGCACTGCAATATCACGCGTCTTCTCCATCACCATCATGGTCAGCGCAATCAGAATATTCAGTGCGGCGACGCACACAATCAGCGCCAGCACGATAAACGTCACAATCTGCTCCAGCCGCAGCGCACGAAACAGCTCGCGATTCTGCTCCATCCAGTTCGTCGTCTGGAACCCCTGTCCCGCAGCCGCTTCAATCGCCCGACCGATCTTATCCGCCTGATAAAGATCATCCACCTTGAAGCTGATAATCGAGATCCAGTCCGGCTCGCTGAACAGCCTCTGCGCATCTTTCAGTCGAATAAACGCATAGCTCGAGTCGTACTGATAAAACCCCGACTTGAAAATCCCCACCACCTGAAACTTCTGATACCGCGGCATCATCCCCAGCGGCGTCAACTCTCCCTGCGGACTGATCACCTGCACGCCATCTCCAACCTTCACCCCCAGCGTGTCCGCCATATCCTGCCCAATCACAATCGGTGGAATTGCCTGCGCCGACACCGATCTGGGTGGCCCATCCTTCGCAGTTTCACCGCGAATCGGGGTCCCTGAGGAGCGCTTTTGCTCGCCGGGGTGGATAAGGGTGGGTTGCCTTTCTTCCGAAGCCGCTACACTCACCGGCTCCAAAGCCTCAACCGAACCCGCCACCAAACTCTGCAACAGATCTCCCACCGTCTCCTCATCCTTCGGGATCACACCCTTGATCAGCGCTCCCGCCGACCGCTGCGCATGCGAGATCAGCACCTGCTCATACAACCCAGGAGCAGCCGCCGTAACATGCGGAACCTTCCGCAGCCGTTCCAGCAAAGGCTGCCAGTCCTTGATCCCGTCCCCTGTAATTCGCATCAGGTCCACATGCGACGTCGACCCCACCAGCCGCTCCTGCAGATCCCGCCGCATCCCGTTCGTAATCGCCAGCGCAATAATCAGCGAAGCCACACCGGCAGCTACTCCAATGACGGAGATCGCAGTAATCACACCAACCACCGCCTGCCGGCGCTTCGCCCGCAGATACCGCGCCGCAATAAAAAGTTCAAATCGCATCGAATCCAAGCTTACTATCGACCGCAGGAAAACAACGCGTGCCTCCGCAATCTCATCCGTGCACCTGAACGGATGTAGCAGTTATGGCCTGGGTGGTGGAGACGGGTATATTCCACGTCTGGACTGCGGCGAATTCGTTCCTTCGAATCGCCGCGGTCGCCGAAACAAAAAATAGACCACTGCACCAATGAAGTGCGTGAAGACGATGATGATGATCCAGACGAGCTTATCGCTTCCATCCCCTGATTCATTCATCGCGCAATCTACCAGCATCCAAAGCCAGAAGAGAGATGCCAGGAGGAAAAGCCCCACCGCCATTAGAGTCAAGAGTATCGCCATGTGGAAACCTCCGCAGCAGTGTATAACTCACCACTGAAAAACCGATCCGAGCCGCTATCGTTGAGAAAGAAAAAAGGAATCGTAAATGCGTGCGCAATACCACTTCCGCCAGTCACCAAACGGCCTCCGCGCCTGGAACGTCCACCGTCTTCTTGATCTCACTAGGGCTTTCCCGCGAGAACGCGTACCGCTCACTGCCATTCGCGAATTGGACGAGCCTTATTGGTGCAACGAAGGCACGAAACAGCTAACCTGTCGCGAAGTTGTTGACCACGCCCGCCTCATCAACGAATCCGACCTCGTTCATCCTGTAATTCTCTCGAGCGACGGCCGCGTCATGGATGGTATGCACCGCGTCGGCAAGGCTCTGCTGACGGGCCTCTACGAAATCGAAGCGGTTCGCTTTATCCACGACCCCGAACCCGACTACATAGACGTCAACCCCGATGACCTTCCCTACGACGACGATTGAGCTCGATCCCCCTGAGGCTGCCATCTC
>DATMKY010000135.1:0-39117 GCA_035570955.1 Edaphobacter sp.
GAGACGGCCGAGCAAGTGGTAAATCAGGAAGACGAAAACGAACTCGCCGACCTGATTTACGAATTCGGAGAGGAAAGGAGGTCGCGGAGAATCGCCAGAGCCATTGTTAGGGCCCGGCCGATTACGACAACTGCAGAATTGGCAAGAGTTGTATCGGCCGCGGCCCCATCAATGAAAGGTGACAAGATTCATCCGGCGACACGAACCTTTCAGGCGCTTCGAATTCGAGTGAATAACGAGCTGGGAGAGATTCAATCGCTGCTGAAGAGCGCGGGATCTCTGTTGAAGCCGGGAGGAAGGTTGGTGCTGATCAGCTTCCACTCGTTAGAAGACCGGCTGGTAAAGGATGCATTTCGTGAGTGGGGCCGGGAAAAGAAGTTTGAGGTTTTGACGAAGAAGCCGGTTGTGGCCGGTGAAGATGAAGAGATGAAAAATCCGCGATCGAGAAGCGCAAAGATGCGGGCGGCAGAAAAAGTTTAGTAAGAGGTTTCTTCACCGTTGTGAAGAAGACAGAAATCGGGCCGGGGTTGTCCCACCTTCTTTCAGGCGAAAGACAACTCTGCAACACAAGTCCCTCCTCCAATAGCGATCCCGGCCCGGTTCGCACGTTTTGGAGAGTGGCATAAAGATTCGCCCGGGAATCGATTCCGGGCAGGCAACAGGAAGTGAGGTGTGCGATGGCCGCTTCGGCGATGGCAGGACAACAGATGCATTTGATGGGCTCGCGAGTGCAGGCGAAACGCTCGGAGTCGGTGGCGGCGCGAAACCGCGAGCTTTATGAAACACAGCGTCGCGCGCGTCGCGGACCCACGCCCGAGGTTTTCTTTGCCAAGCACATCGACAACAGCCGGATTGTAAAAGCCGATGATCCGGAGCGACGCCGCGAGATGCGCACATTTACCGCGGTGATGAGCGTGCTTTTCCTCCTCGTGATGGTTTACGTGTGGCAACACTTCTCGGCAATCGAGATCGGCTATCACGTTGAGGCACAGAAGCAGCAGGTCGAACATTTACAGGAAGAGAATCGCCAGCTTCGGCTATCGGAAGCGCAGTTGACCGATCCCGGCCGTATCGACCGTGTTGCAAGGCAGCTTGGATTGAACGAGCCTCAACCAGGACAGGTGGTGCGACCCGAGGGTGGAGATCTGAACGCCGCAGTCTTAGCTGAAGCCAGCACTGTCCGGATGCAGATGGCTCAGTAGTCTCTCACTAGTCAAAAGAAAAAATAGGAAATGGAATGGATAAAGCGCCACGGCAGACGTTAACCGCTCCGATACGGAGAATCCGGTTTGCTTATGTGGCGCTGTTTTTCTGTGTTTGGACCGGACTGATAGGGGTGCGGCTTGCATGGCTGCAGGTTGTTCGCCATTCCGATTTTGTGAAGCGTGCTGCGATGCAGCAACAGAGAACATTTGAGGTCGCCCCGCGGCGAGGGGTAATGTACGACCGCAATCTCCGCGAACTTGCCGTTACGGTCCAGGTAGACAGCATCTTCGCGGTACCCTCGGAGATAGGGGACAATCGCGCAAGTGCGGCAGAGATACTCGCCGAGATTGTTCACGCCGATCCGCGTGATTCCTTCACATCGAAACAGCAGATGCTCGCCCGATTCAACGCATCCAGAAATTTTGCCTGGGTGGCGCGTCGCGTTGATGAGAACACGGCAACGCGGGTTCGGGAACTTAACCTAAAAGGCGTCTATTTTCAGAAGGAATTCAAAAGGTTCTATCCGAACAACGATTTGGCAGCCCAGGTCTTGGGCTACGTAGGTACTGACGACACAGGGCTTGGAGGTTTGGAACAGAAGTTCGACGAAGAGATGCATGGTGAGCCGGGCCATATGCTCACTTCGGTCGACGCAAAACGGCGTGTGCTCGGCAGCGAAGAAAACCAGCCGATGCCTGGCGAAAACCTCGTGCTATCAATCGACGCGAACATTCAGTACATGGCTGAACGTGCGCTGGATGCGCAGATGGAGAAGATGAAGGCAGCGCATGGAACGGTCGTAGTGCAGGATCCGCACACAGGACAGATTCTGGCGCTCGCGATCTCGCCGCGATTCAATCCCAACGATCAACGCCACATGGAAGCGAGTGTGCTGCAGAACCTCGCAGTAAGCGATGTATATGAGCCGGGGTCGACATTCAAGCTGGTAACGTACTCGGCGGCACTCGATGGAGCAGGTGTGCAACCGACGGACATCGTGGACTGCCAGGGAGGCGCGTTGACGATGTATGGCCGCACGCTGCATGACGACAAGTCCGACGGTCACCTCGGACAGGTCACTGTGCAGTATGCGCTGGAGAAATCGAGTGACGTTGGCGCAGCGAAGATGGCGCTGAAGTTAGGAAACCAGAAGTTCTATGACTACATGCGGGGCTTTGGCTTCGGAGACCGGTCAGGAATCGAACTCCCGAGTGAGACGCGCGGACTGTTGCGGAATCCGAGGAAGTGGGGTTCTACCAGCATTTTGTCCATGGCAATCGGACAGGAGGTTGGCGTCACGCCGGTGCAACTTGTGACGATGGTAAGCACCATTGCAAATGGCGGCGTCTACATGCCGCCGCATGTGCTGCTGCAATCGACCGACCAGATGAAGGGCGATCCTCGGTTGACGCCTGCTGCGTTTCGTCCCTCGAACCAACTACCGGACAAGCTTCCCGATGGGGCGCACCGTGTGATCAAGGAAATGACCTCTGCCAAGATGCGGATGATGATGCAGGGTATTGTGACGGAGGGAACTGGTCGGAGGGGCGCGCTGAACGGCTACAGCGCTGGCGGAAAGACAGGAACGGCGCAGAAGATCGATCCGGCGACGCATACCTATTCGCACACGAAGCTGGTGGCTAGCTTTGCGGGGTTTGCGCCAGTGAGCAATCCCGCCATCTCGGTTGCCGTAGTTATCGACACCCCAACGGTAGGTACAAGGTACGGCGCTGAGACCAGCGCACCAGTATTTGCAGAGGTTGCGCAGCAGGTGCTGGAGTATCTCGGAGTTCCGCACGATCAGCCTCTGAAGACGAAGAAAGATCTACTGGTAGCGCAGAAGGATGTGGTGGACGACGCTCCTGCGGATAGTACTGCGGACCTGAACGCGATGTTCGACGATGTTAACAATCTACCCGCCGACGACCCATTGCGCGCAGCAGTAAATTCAAAGCCTGCCAATGAACAGACGACCTTGGTCGCGACAACTGGAAATAGAGTAAACGCAGCCTGGAAACCGCTTCAGAAGGAAGTGGCTCTGGAAACTCATGCCGAAGAGAATACGAACACTCCGGAATACTCAATCCCTGCGCCAAATCCCCCTCCCACCGCAAAGCATAAGGACGCCGTGGTAGTGAATGCAGCGCTGAGAGTTTCAGTTCCTTCGTTTGAAGGTGCTGCGTTGCGCAGTGTGGTCGAGAAGGCCGATGCCATCGGACTGCGAGTGCAAGCTGTGGGCAGCGGACTGGCACGAGATCAAATACCGGCAGCGGGAACCATGGTTCCAACCGGCACCGAGATTGTTGTTCGGTTCAGCCGATGAGCCCTTATGAGCCAAACGCAGCCAATCTATGCCGCCAAAGTAAAATCCGATCATGTTGATTGAGCAAGCGCTGCACGGCGTTCACACAATCGAAAGATCGCAGTTGTCGGTGGATGTCGCTGGCGTTCAATATGATTCGCGTAAGGTCAATCCAGGCGATGTTTTTGTCGCAATGCGCGGCGAAACAACCGATGGCAATCAATATATCGGAGCAGCGATCAGAGGCGGAGCCCAGGCAATTGTTACGGACTCCCGAGCGGTTTGGGATCAACAACGTTTGGTGTATTCTGACCTACCTTTTTATCTCATCGCCAACGGACGCCGTGCTCTCGCTGAGATCTCAGCAAATCTGTTCGGGCATCCGGAGCGAAATCTCGCGCTGAGTGCCGTAACAGGTACGAACGGAAAGACGACGACTGCATTCTTGCTGGAAGGAATGCTGCGCAGCATTGGGCGTACATGTGTGCTGATTGGGACAATTGAAACGCATGTCGGTAACGAAGTACGGATATCACCGCATACGACACCGGAGGCTTCCGACACGCTGCGAATATTCGCGGACGGTATTAGCACAGGGGCAACAGAAGCCGTGATGGAGATGTCGTCGCATGCTCTGGACCAGGAGCGCGTGTGGGGATTGTCGGTGGATGTGGCAATGTTTACGAATCTGACCCAGGACCATCTTGATTTTCACGGGACGATGGAACGCTATTTCGACGCCAAGGCGAAGCTGTTTGATGGTGTTGGAGCTCCCCCTCCGCGTGTGGCTGTGATCAATGTGGATGACAGGGGCGGAGGCGAACGGTTGGCTTATCGTGCATCACACTCCGAACTCATGCGATACGGTATTGAGAAGGGTGGAGGCTATCGAGCCGAAGATTTAGTCCTGAAGGCGGGTGAGACGAGGTTTTTGTTCAAAACGCCGCATGGGGATGTGCCAATCTGGTCGCCGTTGACGGGACGCGTCAATGTGTACAACCTTCTTGCCGCGTCATGTGCGGCGTTGGCTCGCGGACTGACGTTGGAGCAAGTCAGTGTTGCTGCGGCTCAAGGGCTACAGGTTCCAGGAAGGTTTGAGGTGGTGCCGTCGTCAAACGGGGTGACGGTGGTGGTGGATTATGCCCACACCGAGGATGCTTTAAGAAACCTGATATTGCTAGCGCGAGAGCTGGTAAAGGAGCGTGGCGGACGAGTCATCACTTTGTTCGGTTGCGGCGGAGATCGCGACAGGACGAAGCGTCCGCGGATGGGCAGGGCCGCGGGTGAAGGGAGTGATTTGGTGGTTTTGACGAGCGATAACCCACGGAGCGAGGAGCCCATGGCGATTATTCTGGAGGCTTTAGCGGGAGTAGTGGAGACGGGAACCGCCTGCATTCTGCGGGAAGATCGCGCTGAGGCGATTGGCGATGCGATTCGCGAGGCACGCTTAGGGGACATCGTTCTAATAGCAGGCAAGGGGCATGAAAAAGTGCAGATATTTAAAGACGGAGCAGTACCCTTTGACGATGTAGCAGTCGCTACTCAGGTTTTGAGGGAGATCGCGTGAAGCTGACATTAGGCCAAATTGCGGACTGGATTCATGCGGACGGTGAATTCAATACGGCGGCAGAAACGCTGGGCTACGGAATCGACTCGCGAACGATCGGGGCAGGGGAGTTGTTCTTTGCAGTACGCGGCGAACGACTCGATGGGCACGATTTTGTAGAGGCGGCACTGGCGAACGGGGCAGTCGCGGCCGTCGTCAGCAATCGATGGATCGCAACGTCACAGATCGATGAGAGATATTTGCTGCGGGTAGCGGATTGCGACGACTGCGTCTTACAGGCATTACAACAATTAGCCCGTTCAGTCCGTCGCGCATGGGGTCGCAAAGTGATCGGTGTCACAGGATCGGCGGGGAAGACAACCACGAAGGAAGCAGTCGCGCACGTTCTCGGAGCGAAGTTCAATGTATTGAAGTCAGCGGGGAATCTGAACAACGCCTATGGATTACCGTTGCAGCTATTAAAACTGGAACCGGAGCATGAGGTTGCTGTAATTGAGATGGGAATGAATCATGCTGGAGAAATTGACGCACTGGCGAAGATCGCAGAGCCGAACTGGGCGGTCGTTTCCAATGTGGGCCCCGTACATCTTGAATTCTTTCCAGATGGGCTCGCCGGGATTGCGCGGGCAAAATACGAATTAGTCGAGGCGCTCCCTGCCGATGGAATCGCAATATTGAACTACGACGATCCCTTTGTGTCGACCTTTGGAAATGGTCTAGGTTCACGTGCAGTCTTCTATGGTACGGGTGAAGGTGCAGATGTACGTGCGACGCACGTGACCGAGCTAGGTGCGGAAGGCGTGGTGTTTACGGTTGAGGCCGGCGCCGACCGCGTGAGTGTGCAGCTGAAGATGCTGGGCAGACATAACGTTCCTAACGTGCTTGCGGCGATTGCGGCAGGGCTGCAAAGCGGGATAGGTCTCGATGCATGCGCTGGGGCCGTAAGCGGGATGCGGGCGGGAGATAAACGCGGCGAGGTGTTGCAGTGGCGCGGAGCAACCCTGATAAATGATTGTTACAACTCAAATCCCGCGGCCTTGAATGCGATGGTGGATGCCCTCATGGCGATTCCGGCAGAACGTCGTATCGTCGTCGCCGGCGAAATGCTGGAGCTCGGACCGGACACCGCCAAGCTTCATGAAAGTTGTGGGGCGCGTATGGCAAAACAGGGCGTAGACTTTTTGCTCGGCGTCCGAGGTGCTGCTGGGGCGATGGTCCGCGCCGCCAAAGAAAGCGGCACCGAGGGGCTTTTTGTTACTTCCCCCGAAGAGGCGGGGGAGTGGCTGGTTGCGAATGTGCGGGCCGGAGACGTAGTGTTGTTGAAGGCCTCTCGTGGCGTACGACTGGAGAAGGCTTTGACGGCGATTGCAACGGGCTCTCAGTAGAATCCCAACAGGAGGCATCGGTATTTGCTATGGCAAATCAGACTGCACGAGGAGCGGGTGGGAAAAAAACGAACCCCGGAACAAAAGCTGCGACTGCCTCGAAAAAAGTGGCGAAGAAGATCCGGAAGCCCGCGCGAAAGTCAAATGGGACCCAGCCGACCAGAGCAAGAACAGTCTATGCCGTCGATCATGGACTGATGACGGCCTTTCATCATATGCAGAGAGCTTCGGTAGTGATGTCTCTGATGGAAAAGGGATCGGGTGAAGATCTGCGAGATCTCCTCAAACGAGGTGTGACGCTCTATCGCAAAGCGATGGAGGGTAACGCTGAACATAAGATCGTGCTGCGAGCGATTGGAGTGTTACGAGCCACTGAGCATCTCTCGATGGCAGGGCTCTACGCGGCGCGGGATAAGCACAAGCAAAAGGTAGCCTCGCCCACGCCCGAGTGGCTAAGCAAAGTGATTGCAGAGACAGATCGCCGCATGGAGCAGGTTAAACATGCGGATCGGGGAAAGGGAACGGACCTGTTTCCGGTGACCGTCGAGTTGTTGCGACAGGCGGAAAATAAGGAACTCGATGCTCAACTGGCATTTGAGCTCGCCATGGCCGCAGACTCGCTTTGTTTTGCCTTGGAGAACGGCCTTTGACTGGGTGAATTCCTCAGCAAGAGCCGCCTCAATTTGGTTCATGGTGTTGATTCCTCGCCGGAGATAAGCACCATGGTTCCTCAATAAAGACTGTTAAGATAACCCTGACTCTCAGCGCGAGAACGACCTTGGCTGCGGGTAAAGGCGGGACATTTTGCTTTATTGGCTGCTGTATCAAAAACTTTTTCCATATTTCCGACTGTTTCGAATCTTTCGCTACCTCACGTTTCGAACGGTATTTGCGAGCCTGACGGCGCTGCTGATCGGTCTGCTGATCGGCCCGTACGTGATTGAACGTCTACGCGAGTTTCAAATCGGCCAATACATCCGCGAAGAAGGACCGCAATCGCATCAGAAAAAAAGCGGCACCCCCACGATGGGCGGCGTCCTCATCTGTATCTCGATTCTGATCCCAACGCTGCTATGGTCGGATCTTTCGAATCCGTATGTGTGGCTGGTCATGCTCTCTACCCTGGCCTTTGGAGCGATTGGGTTTGCGGATGACTACATCAAGGTCGTGCATCGGAGAAATCTCGGCCTGACGGGGAGAGCAAAGCTAACCCTGCAATTTCTGGTAAGCGCATGCGTCGCGACAGCACTGGTTGCCATGGAGACTCGAGGTGCCTATTCAACGCGACTGATGGTCCCATTCGCAAAGAGATTCCGCCCAGACCTGGTTTGGGAGTGGATGGGTCATATCCCGCACATGCACTGGTTGGTCTTTGTGCCGTTCGTCGTATTTGTCATGATCGTAATCGCAGGTTCCAGTAATGCGGTGAATCTAACCGATGGTCTGGATGGCTTGGCGATTGGCTGTACGATCGTCGCTGCGGGCGCACTGACGGTTTTGACTTATGTCAGCGGACACGTCGTGTTTTCAGATTATCTGGAACTGCAGCGAATGCCGATGGTAAGCGAGCTGACCGTCTTCTGCGGGTCGATGGTTGGCGCAAGCATCGGATTCCTTTGGTATAACGCCCATCCAGCCGAAGTTTTCATGGGGGATGTTGGCAGTCTGGCGCTTGGTGGTGCGATCGGAACCGTAGCAGTCGTCATCAAGCAGGAATTACTCCTGCCCTTCATCGGTGGAGTGTTCATTCTCGAGGCCGTCAGTGTGATGTTGCAGGTTGGAAGTTACAAGCTTCGCAATGGAAAACGAATCTTCAAGATGGCCCCGCTCCATCATCATTTCGAGTTGATGGGGTGGTCTGAATCCAAGGTAATTGCACGATTCTGGATTCTGGCTCTGGTGTTTGCACTCTTTGCATTGACGACGCTGAAGCTGCGGTAGAAGAGTGTAGATGACGGAATGGAAGCAAATCGGCTGAACGTCCGCGATCATATCTCTTGTAATCTTTGTTTCGGAGTGTTTTGGCCTGAGCCACGGTCGCTGGGCGAGATAAGAGTTTTCGGCTGGGAATATGGTGGCTTTGGATATTAGGTCTGCTCGCGAGCATAGTTGCAGGGCGAATGCTTTCTCCACGCTGGTACTACCTATCCGCGTCATGGATGTTAATTCCTGTAACGATAGTTCTCGTCATCTTTTTGTCGTAATGACTTGAGGACGTAAGATCAACAGGGAGCTTCTTGGCGACATGGATCTTAAAAATAAGCGAGTTTTAGTGGTTGGGTTAGGAAAGTCCGGCCTATCGGCAGCAATGTTTCTGCGCGGACAGGGAGCGCGAGTCACGGTAAGTGATACGCGCAGCGCCGTAGCTTTGGCCAAGGAGATCCCCGCCCTGTTGGAGGCCGGGATCATGGTCGAATCCGGCGGCCACGGACTGCTTACTTTCCGGCGACAAGACCTCATCGTGATCTCACCCGGCGTCCCCATGGATACGCCCGAAGTGAAGCAGGTTATCGCCTTCGGCCTCCCGGTAATCGGCGAGTTGGAACTGGCAAGCCGGTATCTTCAGGGACAGGTCGTAGCAATTACCGGGTCGAATGGCAAAACGACCACAACAACCTTGGTTGGAAAGATCTTTAGCGACGCAGGTGTGCCAACACAAGTAGGAGGAAATATTGGCTTGCCCGTAATCGACCTGGTTGCAGGGAGCACATCTGACACAGTCAACGTGCTCGAAGTATCAAGCTTCCAGTTAGAGACGGTGGAAGAGTTCCATCCTCGGATCGCGGTAATCCTGAACATCACGCCTGATCATCTCGATCGCCATGGAAGCTTTGAGAGTTATGTGAAGGCTAAGGAACGAATTTTTGCCCGACAGGATGCGAAGGACTTCCTTGTATTGAACGGCGATGATCGCGTAACGCAGGTGTGTGCGGCGCGGGCAAAGAGCAAAGTTTACTGGTTCAGCGGAACCAAAGCTGTTCGACGCGGTGCATTCGTTCGCGACGGAGTCATCGTATGGGTTGAAAAGGAAGGCGGCACAACCGAACCCGTAATCCCAATCTCAGAGATACCTCTCAAGGGGGCACATAACGTCGAGAACGTGCTGGCAGCGGTCTGTACGGCTCGGCTTAGCAAGATTCCAGCGGAGAGCGTGCGGACATCGGTGAAGTCCTTTCGGGCGGTGGAACATCGGTTGGAGTTTTTACGAAAACTGAATGAGGTCGAGTACTATAACGATTCCAAAGCCACCAATGTGGACGCGGCGATGAAGGCCGTCGCATCGTTCCCCGGAGGCATCCACCTGATTCTGGGGGGCAAGGATAAAGATTCGGACTACACCACGATGACCGAACTCCTGAAAAAGCGCGTCAAAGTTGTTTATACCGTTGGTTCGGCTGCCGAAAAGATTGAGCGGCAACTCCACGGAGTCTTGAAGATAATCTCAGCGCAGACGATCGAGAAAGCTGTCGCCGAAGCCGCGAAGGCTGCTGCGCCTGGCGAGGTGGTGTTGTTGTCTCCGGCCTGTTCGAGCTTCGATCAGTTTGAAAACTATGAGCATCGCGGCCGTGTGTTCCGGCAGGCGGTGATGGAACTTGACTAAAGACACGGCAGGGAAGTGATGGCATGGCGAAGAGGGTAGGGGTTGACAAGTGGCTCTTCGGAGTGGTGCTGCTGCTGGTCTTGTTTGGGCTAGTGACGGTCTTTTCAGCTTCGGCGGTCATGGCGCAGTCGACGCTGGGTTCGCCGTATCCCTACGTAATGAAGCAGGCGAAGTGGGCTCTCCTCGGTCTGCTGGTAATGGTCTGGCTGATGCGGGTGGATTATCGCAAATACAACAATCCCCGCGTTGTCTTTCCGGCAGTCGCAGTCACGACGCTGATGTTGATCGCAGTCTTTGCGACAAGGGACTCGCACAACACACATCGCTGGTTTCGATTCGGCGACCTCTTCACCTTTCAGCCTTCCGAACTGGCGAAACCGGTCTTAGTGCTGTTTCTCGCTTACTTCCTGCAGACTCGCATCCACCAGATGGATGACTGGAAGGGAACGATCCTGCGTGCAGTTGCCGTGCCGCTGGCATTCACGGCTCTCATCCTCAAGGAACCGGATTTGGGAACAGGTCTGGTCTGCATGGCGGTCACCGGGTTGATGCTGTATCTCGCCGGAGCGCGGACACGATACTTCGCAATTGGAGCAGCATTCGCCGCGCCGGTGTTGTACTTCATGCTCTTTCACGTCGCGTTTCGCCGCGCCCGGATGCTCGCATTCATCAATCCGGAGGCCGATCCCAAGGGAACCGGATTTCATATCCTGCAATCGCTGATCGCAGTAGGAACTGGCGGAATCCGCGGCCTTGGTTTAATGGAGGGTCGTCAGAAGCTCTTCTATCTGCCAGAGGTCCAGACGGACTTTATCTTTGCCAACATCTGTGAAGAACTCGGACTGATAGGAGCGTTGCTCGTCGTGGGATTATTTGTCGCTCTCGGCTACCGCGGATTCCGTGCGGCTTTTCTCTCGACCGACCCGTTTGCGCGCTTTCTTGCGTTTGGCCTGACCTCGGCGATTTTGATCCAGGCCTTCTTCAATATTAGCGTCGTTCTCGCATTACTGCCGACGAAAGGTATTCCTCTGCCGTTTATCTCATCCGGTGGTACATCGATCTTCATTACGTTGGCGGGGATGGGTGTGCTGCTGAATATCACGCGCGAGATTGACTAGGGAGCAGGGAATCGAAAGTCAAAGACAACTGCGGATTCTGATCGCCGGCGGGGGAACGGGCGGTCATGTGATTCCCGCGCTTGCGATCGGCCGGGAGTTGCGCGACCGCTATGGAGCGGAGATCCGGTTCGTAGGTACGGCCCGAGGCCTTGAGACAAAGCTCGTTCCTGAGGCAGGGTTCCCGCTGGAACTGGTGCGATCCGGACAGTTGAAAAATGTAAGCCTCGCGACGCGTATTCGGACAATGCTGGACCTTCCCCTGGGTGTACTGCATTGCATCCAGCTTGTGCGAAAGTTCCGACCCAACGTGGTGGTTGGAGTCGGCGGCTATGCGAGTGGACCGGCAATGATAGCAGCGATCCTGCTGCGTGTTCCCACACTTGCGTATGAACCAAATGCGGTTCCCGGTATGACGAATAGGTTGGTAGGCAAATACGTCAGCGCCGCGGCCGTCAACTTTCCCGAGACCGCGAAATACTTTCGCAACGCGACCGTGACGGGTGTGCCGGTCCGTGACGAGATCTTCGCCGTGCCGGACCGGACGCCAGGTGCGGAGCGCCGGCTGCTGATCACGGCAGGCAGCAATGGAGCGAAGATCTTCAACGAAACACTGCCCGTCATTGCGACAAGTTTGCTCGAGCGAGTTTCGAGCCTCTCGATCGTGCATCAGACCGGCGAAAGAGCATTGCCCGCGACGCGAGAGGCCTACGTTCAGAATGGCGTCGATCCGGCGAAGGTCGTGGTCACTGCGTTTTTGAACGATATGCCGCAGCAATACGCAGCAGCCGACCTGGTGCTGGCCCGGGCAGGCAGCACAGTGGCGGAACTGGCGGCTGCAGGAAAGCCCGCGCTGCTCGTGCCGCTGCCAACCGCCGCAGACGATCATCAGCGAAAAAATGCGGAACTGGTGGTACAGGGAGGAGCGGCGGAGATGCTCTTGCAGTCTGAACTTACACCCGAGATCCTTCTGGAGCGGCTAACCGGATTCCTGACCGACCGCGAGCGATTACAAAAGACGAGCGCAGCGGCTCGCGCCATGGGAAAGCCCGGAGCTCTCAAAAAGATCGGAGAGATGATAGCTGGTCTTGGCCGCTAAAGTTTATTTTTTGTAGGCAGGACTTCCGGATTCGATGATGGTGCGAAGCCGGCCAATGCGACCTTTGGGACCGACGACGAAGGGAAGCGAGAGAGCATTCCAATTTCTATCGGCATCAGGTGGATCTTGTGGACTGGGACCGAGAGGTATCCAGTTTTTGCCGTCGTCGCGGGAGATGTCCGTACCATTGGGACCCACCGTGATCCAGAGTCTCTGCTCAGCGTCGTAGGCGACCGCGGAACGGAAGCCGTGGGGTGGGTTTTGAGCAGGTTGCCATGTTGTGCCGCTATCGAGGGAGAAAGCGGAGTTAAATATGACTGCGTCGGGCTTCTGGTAATCACCACCTACCGCGATCCCGCTTTCAGAATCGCGGAAATGAATAGAAAAGACTCCGGAGGTACTTCCTGAGGACGAGAGAGGCGTGTGGTTGGTTACATTCCAGTCGATCCACGGAATACCGCAAGAATGTGAAATAGGTTCATAAACTCCTGCACAATAAACTGACTGGAAGGCTGCTCCCTTATTGTTCGACCCGGTGTAAAGACGACGGCGGAAGATGCGACCAAGGCCGGTCCCCATCCAAAGCCATCCATCATAGCTTGTCGCGCTGGAGTTGCTGGCAGCGAAGAAGCCTTCTTTTGCTACTGGCATGAGGTTCTTGCCCGGAGCAGAAGATTCGGGATCTGTAATCGGTGCCCAGGTCAGCCCGCCATCGTGAGTCACCCGCAGGCGAAGAGCATAGGTTCCGTCCAAGCCGACGGCAGGATCGCCAAAGAGTATGCCGTTGTTGCGATCGACGAAAAGGATCGCATCCCAAAAGCCGTCTTTTTCCGGGTTGCTGAAGACGAGCTTCCAAGTCTGGCAAGCGTCGGTGGTCTTGTAAATGCGGGACAAATCGCCCGTCCCTGAGGACATCACAATCGCGGTATTTTCGTCGAAAGCCTGAATACCACGAAAGTCGAGTTTTTCCGCTCCCGGCGGCATATTGCAGGTCTGCCAGAGATAACCACCGTCTTCGGTACGTAGAACGGTCCCGTTGGTTCCGCTGGCCCACGCAACTCCGCCGCCCACGTTATGAATTCCACGCAGACTCGCACTGGTGTGCGAGTCTTCCATATCGAATTGAGCGTGGGCCGAGGGGATGAATAAGGCAAAGGTGAGCAGAGTAAACGTGAGGCGCATTTGTTATTAGTCTATGACGCTTCTAGTCCTGCGATGGGGAAGTTCCAGATGCTTCTCCGGGTTGGGGCTTGATGGGATCATTCTTCCCATGTTCAGGATCGTAGTCATGCTTCACCATCCACTTCTTATATTCGACCACTGGTTCGGAAGTCATCTTGCCGTCGCGGCGCAAATACGCGAAGTCTTTGACGTCAGTCTTGAACTCGCAGGTGAAATACGAGTTCGTCTTTCCGAAGACAGGAAGCAAAACGACCAGCTGCTGGCCGGGTTTCTTCCACCGGGCGGGGTAAGTTTCATAGCCGAAGGAGTCCTTCAGTTTTTCCGAGCAATCGAAGGTAAAGTCGACGCCGCGAGCCTGGCCGTTTTCGAAGATGTTGGCGCGCCCTTCTCCCTTTGCCTCTTCGGCATAACGATTGTGGTAGAAAGTGGTTTCGCTGCGGCCAAAGACGTGGATGCGCAGAGGATAGTCAGCGGGGTTCTTGCTTTCAGCCCGCAGAACGATGGGAGTAAGAAGGCAGAGGGACAGCAGTTTTGCAACCCGATTCATTGAGCGACTCCGATAGCGTGAATCTTATCCGAGCCCGTAAGGCAGGACAATCAAAAATCCAGCAGAAGTTGAGGGCGCGGGTTCCCCTCATGACGCGAACAACCCATCCCTCGAAGGAACGTGCGAAGGATGGGTTCTCCGGCAACGGCAGCTTCCCGGCAGCTACGAATCGTTTAGGGTCTGGGGGCGTTGGGGTTGGTCTGCCAGAGACCCAGCGGCGCGCCAGTAGGGTCGACGATGATACTGAACCAGCCCATTTGAGGAACTTCGGTCTTGTCTCTCATGACCTGTGCACCGAGGCTGGCGGCCCTTTTCGTCGCGACATCGACGTCGTCGACCAGGACGTAGGGGAGCCAGGCGGAGGCTGCGCCCGGAACGGGGTGCTGCATCATGCCGCCGCCGGGGCCGCCTTCGGCCTTGAATGTGGTGTAGATCATGCCGCCGCCCATATCGTTGTCGGCGAGTTTCCAGTTGAAGAGAGTGGAGTAAAACGTTTTGGCTTTGCCGATGTCGGTAGACGCGAGTTCGACGTGACAGAAGGGATTATCCATGGTGTGAATCCTCTCGGTTCGAAATTGACGTGCAGGGCCCGAATCTTGCGAACGCGAATTGTACCCGAATGGGATGAACGGCAGGGTGTTCGGGATTCTTTGGTTTTTTACGATGGAACCGATCCACGGTTTTCCGCGTAACGGAGTTCATACGGCAAGCAGCCGCTAATTTCCATTTTCTGGGGTGACTCATTGATGCGCGATATTGCGATGGCCTTTCGCCAGTTTTTGAAGTCACCCGGATACGCCGTGACCGTGGTACTCACGCTGGCTCTGGGGATTGGGGCGAACACGGCAATCTTCACTCTGGTGCATTCCGTACTGATGAAATCGTTGCCGGTGGCTGATCCGAAGACACTGTATCGCGTCGGCGACCTTGATGACTGCTGCGTGAACGGTGGATTTGAAAACGATAACGGTGACTTCGATCTGTATTCGTGGGATTTGTACAAACGCCTTCAGGAGACGACGCCGGAATTCGAGCAGATGGCCGCGATGCAGTCTGGCGGCAACATGATGACGGTCCGGCGCGGATCCGAACCGGCGAAATCAGTGCGTACTCAGTACGTCTCTGGAAATTTCTTTACGACATTCGGGATCAGACCTTATCTGGGCCGCGTGTTGCGCGATGAGGACGACACCGCTGGTGCGGCGCCGGCAGTAGTTATGAGCTACCAGGCGTGGCAGTCAGATTACGGTGCGGATCCTTCCGTGGTGGGTTCGACGTTCTACATGCAGGGTCAACCGATGATCTTGGTTGGAGTCGCCCCTCCGGGCTTCTTTGGCGATCGCGTTCGAAGTAATCCACCGTCAATCTGGGTTCCGCTTGCGAGCGAACCGGTGATCGAAGGAACGAATTCAATTTTGCACGTGGCTGAGAGTAACTGGCTGTACATCATCGGGCGCGCGAAGCCGGGTGCGACTCTTGGCGGCGTCGCCGACAAGATGTCGGGCCGCTTGCGCGACTGGTTGCAAACGCAGCCAGGATACACCCGCAATGGCGGCGCTTCGATTATTCCAAAGCAGCATGTGGTCATCGTCCCGGGCGGCGCAGGAATTAAGAACCTCCAGCAGGAAACCGGCAAGGGACTTTATCTGCTAATGACGATCTCTGGGCTTGTCCTGCTCGTTGCCTGCGCAAATGTAGCGAACCTGCTGCTCGCCCGCGGAGCGACGAAACGCGCTGAGATCTCTGTGCGGATGGCGCTCGGCGCTGCACGCGGACGGCTAATTCGGCAGATGCTCACCGAGAGTGTGCTGCTGGCTTGCATCGGAGGATTAGCTGGATTGGTAGTAGCGTATGCGGGAACGAAAACAATTCTTTCGCTAGCGTTTCCTGACGCACCGCAGTTACCGATTTCAGCGAGCCCATCGCTGCCGGTGCTTGGGTTTGCGTTTGGACTATCGCTGCTGACGGGCATCATTTTTGGAATGGTTCCGGCATGGATCACTTCGCACTCCGACCCTGCAGAGGCACTACGTGGGGTGAGCAGAACGACGCGAGACACGACTTCACTGCCGCAACGCTCGCTGATTGTCTTTCAAGCTGCGCTGTCGCTGGTTATGCTGATGAGCGCGGGACTGCTGACCAAGAGCCTCCGCAACATGGAGCATCAGGACTTTGGATTGCAGACGGAGAACCGATATGTTCTGCATCTGGACCCGGCGGGCGCGGGATACAAGCCGGAGACTTTGCCCGCGCTTTACCAGCAGCTCGAACAGCAGTTCGGTGCGTTGCCCGGAGTGAAGAGCGTAGGGCTGGCTCTCTACAGCACCCTCGAAGGCAATAACTGGGGAGAAGGCGTGTTTGTGGACGGAAGGCCTGCTCCGGGAGTGAACTCGCACAATGGAGCTTCCTGGGACCGTGTCAACCCACAATTCTTCGAGACCGTAGGGCAGCCGGTAGTTCGCGGGCGCGGAATTACAGAGCAGGATACAGCCACGACACAGAAGGTTGCCGTAGTAAATCAGGCATTCGTCAAAAAGTTTTTCCCGAACGAAGATCCCCTGGGAAAGCACTTCGGGATCTTCGATCAGAAGTATTCCTCTTCGTTTGAAATTGTGGGAGTGGTGGCCGACGCGAAGTACAACAACCCGCGCAGCGAGGTGCGCGCAATGTACTTCAGACCATTGACGCAGCAGATGACAGGAGTAACCGAGGCCAATGCGCAGATGGCTGAGGGCCGCTCGCTCTACATCAACTCCGTTACATTGCGGTTCGAGCGCGTACCGACGAATCTGGACGCAATGGTGCGCCGGACGCTGCAGGGGATCAATCCGAATCTGACAGTAATCGACTTCCATTCGCTGGACTACCAGGTCGCTGGCAACTTTACGCAGGAGCGCCTGATCTCGAGGCTCACAATGCTGTTTGGAGTGCTCGCACTGATTCTTGCTTCAGTGGGACTCTATGGAATCACGTCGTACCAGGTGGCTCGGCGCACCAGCGAGATTGGATTGCGGATGGCGCTGGGTGCGAATCGCAGTTCCGTGGTGAAAATGGTTCTCCGTGGAGCCCTTCTGCAGGCGGGGATAGGCCTTGCCATTGGAGTCCCAGTCGTGCTGATCGCGGCACGCTGGATGACGGATCAGCTTTACAAGGTACGCTCTTGGGATCCGGTAAGCCTGATGACCGCAGTAGGCGTCCTGTTGTTGTCAGCCACGCTGGCCGGATTTGTTCCCGCGCGTCGTGCAGCAAATATCGAACCAATGCAGGCTCTCCGCACCGAGTAAACCTAGCGCGGGGCGAGAGTCAGAGTGTGTGTGGTGGCCGCGTCGACTGCTGCGTTCGAAAACGGTAACGAGAAGGTGGTGCCGTTGTACCAGGCAGGCCACTGGTCCATGAACCACTGGCTGGTAGGGTTCGCGGATTCGCCGAGCACAAGGTTAAGCGTGCTGTGGTCCAGATCGGCAAGGTCCGCAGTAAAACGTTCCGACGGCCCGAAGGAGTGTCCAACCTGTTTGACAGTCGCATCGTCGCCGCTTTGAGGATGAATTCCGGGGCCGGTAGGAACGCCGATGATGCGTTGGAGCAGCGCAGACTGCCCAAACACGGGGTGCTCGATGTCGAGCTGACGGAATTGGCCGTATTGCCATTTGCTAAGGTCTGCCGGGGCTTTTGCGAGACGGAGGCTGTCGGCGACCGCAGCCGCTAACAGGTCATCCCACGTCGTGTAGTTTTTTGGCAGCCACCGCGCAGGTGTGTGCATGATCAGCCACTCTTCGGCATAAGATTTGTTTCCCCATGTGTACAGCGCTGCCGCCGGAAGAGGCTGGGCCTTTCCTTCTGCCTGCGCGGTGGGGTTAGGTTGGGCCTTCGCCGGCGCTACGATCTGCGGATCGATGAGCAACGGCCAAAGCGCAGCGCGCGTAGCAACGACGATGGCCGGGGCAGCGGCATCAGCGTCAACATTCCCATTCCAGTCACGTAGCAAATCCGCAGCCTGGTGGAGCTGCTTGTCTTTTGTCAACTCAGTCTTGCTGGCATGGTCAATTGCATACGCGAGGCGCTGCGCAATCACACGGTCGAGATCGGAGTAAATATCCGTTTGTAGCGCCAGCATGTCCGCGGGGGTGAGCTTGTTTTTCGTCGAAATAGATTTGTCGGTGAGCACCTTCCATATCCGCTGATTGCGATAAGGCGCACCCCAGTTCAGAGCGAGTGGGTATGGGTAATCATCCGGCGTAATGCGACTATTAGCGGTTGCAAGAATTCCGTTGGTTGGATCGACTGCCTGCGGGAGCCGCTCGTACGGAATCGTCCCGACCCATTCTTGTGTCGAGTCGAGCGCATCGGTTGGCACAGGACTGATCGGGCTCGGTGTCATAACGCTGCCGCGAAGAGGGATGCGTCCAATGGCGTGATAGCCAATGTGACCCTGATCGTCCGCATAGACAAGATTCTGCGCAGGCCCGCCAAAGGCAGAGAAGGCCTCGACAAGGCTCGTGCCATCGACGGCGTTGTTGATCCCAAGCATTGCAAAATTTAGCGCGCCGGGGTCATAGACAATCCAGCGAAGCGAAATCGCACGTCTTTCGCTGGGCAGAATGCCGGAAATGATGGGTGTAACAACTGTCCCATGTTGCGTCCCGGCGATGTCGATCACAACATCCTTGCCATTCTTCACATGGATAACTTCGCGGTCGCGCAACAGTGGTTTCCACACACCGCTTGTCGATTCATACTCTGCAGAGTTTGCGTTACCGCGAACATGTTCGATGTAGAGATCCTGAACCTCGGCCCCAAGATTCGTGAAGCCCCACGCCACATGCTCGTTATGTCCCACAATGATGAAGGGAACGCCGGGAAGAGACACCCCGGCGACGTGAAGATTGCCCGTTGCCGTTGGGGCCTGAAGGTCGGCTTGGTACCAGATGCCCGGAACGTTATGCGTAAGGTGCATGTCGTTCGAGAGGATGGGCTTGCCAGTTGCAGTATGTGAGCCCGAGACGACCCAATTGCCGGATCCGGCAAAGCAGCCATCGCAGACAGGGTTTCGCAGAGTCCTCTGCAGCGCAATCAGGTCTGCCGAAGTCGTCGATAGCGTGGGCTTGTCGAGCCTGGTTTGCGATTCGTCGAGCGGAATATCGGGAATATCTTTTTGCGGAGCGGTGAGATCCACGATCGGTTGTGCAGGCGGATGGTCGCGCCATGTAACGGTTGGGTAAAGATCATCCACGAGATGCGCAGGCAGTTTTGCAGTAAGCGCCTCTCGGTTGAGTTCAGACGAAAAACTTGTAGTCAGATCCTGAAACATCACCAACGCTACAAGAAGAGTGTCGCGTGGCGTCCACGGAGCCGGTTCATAGCGAAGCAGGCGAAATTCAATTGGCAGATGGTTTCGCTGCACTTGGATAGACGAATTCACGCCAGCCGCATATCGCTCAAGTTGGTGAAGTTGGTCCGGTGGCAGTGTGGTCAAGGCCTTCTCGGCAGAGTTCCGCAGCTCCAGCGTTCGTTGCAGGCGATCATGAGCCACCAGGGATGGGCCCAGAATCTCGGCGAGCGTTCCTGCTGCGTGTCGGCGTAATGCATCCATCTGCCACAGCCGGTCCTGCGCCGTAACAAAGCCCTGCGCGAAAAGAAGATCGTCGAGCGATGAAGCGCGCAGATGAGGAACTCCATGAGTGTCGCGCTGAATACTGACAGGGGCAGCGAGCCCTGGGAGCGCGATCGAGCCGTCGAGTTGAGGAAGCGACTCATGCATCGCCTGGCTGGCCCAGTGACGAGCAAAGAAGAAACCAGCGACTGCAGTTACGACAATCAACGAAGCGAGGGAGAAGGCAATACGACGGATGATCCGGCGACGGCGGGATTGACGCGCAGCCTCATCCGGGGTCAGCGGCTGGTCGGGAACGACGTCCGGGTTTGTAAGATGGGGAAGGGCCATGGCTTCTTGCCAAGTGTAAATGGTGGCGTGGCTTTCCGCGGCGTTGCGAGTGGTCGCGCGGTTGGGATTTAATTTGCTTTACTGGAATAAGTTGCAGGTTAGGGGTTGACCGGACGAGGAGGCCGCGAATGGGTACGGGCGAAAGCTTGCATGCCGTTGAAACCGTGATTCTGCTGCTGCTGGTGCTGGTAGCCGGATTTGCAGTGCTCGCCAGAAGGGTGAAGGTCCCGTATCCCATTGTGCTGGTGCTCGCCGGATTGGTAATCAGCTTCGTTCCGCGAGTTCCGCGAGTTCCGTTAGATCCCAATGTCGTATTTGTAGTTTTCCTTCCGCCATTGCTCTTTGCGTCGGCGTGGGCAATGTCATGGCGGGAGTTCCGTCAGAACGCAGTCGTAATCGGGCTGCTCGCGGTGGGTCTGGTGGGTTTCACCGTGTGGGGGGTTGCTGAGTTTTCAGACAGGTTCATCACGGCACTTTATTGGAAAGCTGGTTTTTTGCTGGGCGCTGTGGTCTCGACGACAGACGCAATAGCGGCAACTTCAATTGCGAAAAGTATTGGCCTGCCTCGGAAGATCGTCGACATCCTCGAAGGCGAAAGCCTCCTGAACGACGCGACAGGTCTGCTGGCGTTGGAGATTGGCTTGGCGTTTCTGATTCGTGGTCAGATGCCTACCGTTGGAGAGGGATTAGCAAGGTTGGTTTACCTAATCGTCGGCGGTTTAACAATCGGGTTGTTGATCGGCGTCGTCGTGGGTTGGATCGAGAAGTTTATTGATGATGGACCGATAGAGTTGGTGGTAAGTCTCGTTGTGCCATATGCGGCTTATCTGGCAGGAGAGAAAGCGCATGCGTCAGGGGTATTGGCAGTTGTAGCTTGCGGACTCTACATGAGCAGGCAGAGCACGAAGTTCTTCTCTCCAGCCGTACGTCTGCAAGTGAATGGCGCATGGGAAGCGCTGGTGTTCATGTTGAACGGGCTTGTCTTTGTGCTGATTGGGCTGCAACTGCCTTATGTGCTGGCGGGGATTCATGGTAGATACACCACCGGGACGCTGATCTTCTACGGAGCGGTATTCAGCGCGGTGTTGATCCTGCTCCGGATGATCTGGGTATTTCCAGCAGTAGAGATTGCATCGTATGTCGAGCGCAGGTGGCTGGGGCACCGTAGCGACGAACAGTTGCCGCCACGCGGAATCTTCGTCGTAGGCTGGACTGGGATGCGCGGTGTGCTCGCACTGGCGGCGGCCATCTCGGTGCCTGAGGTGCTGGCCAACGGCCAGCCGTTTGAGGAGCGAAACCTGATCGTCTTTCTTGCGTTCTGCGTGATCTTCGTAACGCTGGTTCTGCAAGGTCTCACGCTCCCTGCCCTGATTCGCAGTCTAGGTCTGCAGGGAAGTGTCGGTATGGACCCTGAAGAAAAAGAAGCCAGACGAATCGTGCTGAAAGCAGCGATCCGTTTTCTGGAGGAGGGAAGGAAGGGTTGCGCTCCGAACATCGAACACATCTATGATGACCTGGTCCATCGCTATCGGCACAAGCTGGCACTTGTCGGCGAAAAGGAAGATGAAGGCGTAGGCGATGTCGATGTCGTTTCGTACTCCAGACAGCGCGCGATCGCCGAAGGCGCAATCGAGGCAGAAAGACGGACGCTGGTTCAATTGCGCGACCGTGGAGCAATCGGCGATGACGTGTTGCGGACGATGGAGAGGGAACTCGATCTGGCGGAGAGCCAGTATCTGGGAATTCCGCTCTCATAACCGGTCGCGCAACCAGATTGACGGTCGTGCGCTATGCTGAAAGCTTCGCCTCCGTGTGCGGTGGTGGAATTGGGAGAGTGCAGTTTTGGATTGCAGAATTTTTTATCACGATAAATGCTTTGACGGTGCTTGCTCGGCCTCACTGTTCATGCGGTTTCATCGCGAATGCGTGAAAACAGTTGACAAGTTTTCCTTTCATGGCCTGGTGCATCGAGCAGGAGCACTGTTTGACGAGAGTGCGTTCATCGGTGGCGAGAATGCGATTGTGGACTTTAAGTACTCGGCTTCCCCCAAGGTGACCTGGTGGTTCGATCATCATCAGAGTGCGTTCCTCAATCCGGCAGATGAAAAGGATTTTCGCGACGGACAGGCAGACGGATCGCAACGGATGCGAAAATTTTTCAATCCGAATTATGTCTCGTGCACAAGCCTGATCGCGGATATCGGACGATTGGATTTTGGTTTTGATACAGCTCCGGTTCTTGAACTAATCAGGTGGGCTGACATTGTCGATGGCGCCCGGTACGAAAGCCCAAAGGCGGCTGTAGAGATGGAAGCCCCTGCCATGAAGCTCACAATGGTGATCGAGAGTGCAGCAGATCACGCGCTGGTGCCCCGGCTCATTCCACTGCTGACGGAGATGAGTTTGCAGCAGGTATTGGACCAGAGCTTTGTACAGGAGCTGCTGGGCCCATTGATGGAGCGCCACTGGGCGGCACTGGAGCTCATTCGCTCAAGGGCGACGGTCAAACGGGGTGTGATTTCATTCGATATCTCGGACCAGCCGATGGAGGGATACAACAAATTCATCCCGTACTATCTGCATCCGGACGCGACCTACAACGTCGGCCTGAGCAAATCCAGTTTCCGTACGAAGGTTTCTGTTGGAACGAATCCTTGGACGAAGATTGAACCGTCGAGGCTGGTCAATCTGGCAGCGATCTGCGAGCGATACGGCGGTGGCGGTCACGCCCGCGTCGGTGCGATCAGTTTCCCCCCCGATCGGGAGGACGAGGCGCGGAAGGCTGTAGGAGAGATTGTGACGGAGCTGCAGGGGACTTCTGGCTAAAAGTGGAAGCGGGAAAAGAGCACCAAGCACCAGCTAACGACCACGTTCCCCTGTGGGATGTCAAAGCCCGCTGTAAAAACGCCACTCACACCACAAAATAGAAAAATATTTACGGTTTGAGCTTGGTAAAGAGGTTGAGCCGGGTAAGGTCGTTGAAGATCACAAAAGCGAAAAACGCCAAAATGCAGACAAAGGCGACCTGATACACCCGTTCTTTAATTTGCTGATTCACATCTCGCCGCATGATGGTCTCAATGATAAGAAAGACAATCAAACCCCCATCGAGGATGGGAATAGGCATGAGGTTCAAAATGCCCAGATTGAGCGAGATAATCGCCATCGTGCCGATAAGCGGCATCCATCCCGGCATCTGAACAGCCTGATGAATCGCCTGCCCAATCCCAATCGGGCTCTGCAACTGCTTCACCGAAACCTGCCTCGTGAAAAGCCTCTTAATCACTTCGACAATAAGCATGGAGTTCTTCTTATTGAACTGCCACGAAGCAACAAGTGCCTTATCGAACGGCAAACGCTGCACTTTAACCGGTGGCGGAAGATACCCGAACCCAAGGCGATAGTCCTTCGTACCGTCCCCCATATCCGTAAGTTGCGGAGTAATCTGCAAAGGCACAGTAGTGCCGTTACGAAGTACAACAAGGTTTGCAGGCTTTCCAGCTTGATCCTGAAGATAGGCGAGAATGGCAGGCACAGAATGGAACTGTTGCCCGTCGATACTCACGATCTTGTCTTTCTCCTGAAGCCCCGCGCGAGCTGCGGGCATGGTCGCCTCAAGGCTATTCACCACAACGGGTGTGTCCTGCATCTTGGGAATCAGCCCAAGCTTGGTGAGAGAAAAATCGTCGGCTTGGCCTTTATTTTCAACGAAAAGCTTGGCGTCGACACGTTGGCCATTATGCACGAAAGAGAATGGAACCATCTGGTTCAGGTTCAGTAATGACCGATCAATAACGTCATGCCAAGTCGGGTTTTCGACAGTGTCGTAATGAACGATGGTGTCGCCGTTATGAATGCCAGTCTTTGCAACGGGTGTGTTTGTCGGAATGTAGTCGGTGTGAGCCGGACCGTCGAAGAACTCTTCGACTTCGTTATGAACCATTGAGACGCCGGTCATCAGACCGAAGGCTAAGAGGAAGTTAGCAACAGGCCCGGCAAGCGCCACGAGCATGCGCTGCCATCGGGGATGAGCGTTGAAGTTTCCCGGATCGTCTGCTGGAGCGGTCTCGTTCTCGTAGGAGAGATTGGTTCCCGCACCTCCCATCTCGCCGGCCATCTTGACATATCCACCAAGAGGAATTGCAGCGAGCTGGTACTCGGTTTCGCCGCGGCGGAAGCCAAAGAGACGTTTGCCGAAACCGATGGAGAAGACCTCAACACGGATTCCGCAAAGTTTGGCAACGGCGAAGTGGCCAAACTCATGGACCAGAACCATAATGCCAAGGACGATGAGAAGCTCGATGATGGTTGACATGAAGATCGGGAAAGCCCTCGTTGCAGAGATTAGGATTCGCTATGGTCGCACACCGGCAGACTGGCCGATTATCACTTCGCGCGCACGCTCACGCGCGGCAAGATCTGATTCAAGCACTTCGGCGATGGACGCCGGCGGTTGACCGGAGGTTAGCTGCAGCACAGCTTCTATTGTACGTGGAATGCCGAGAAAGGGGATATCCCCGACGAGGAATGCGGCCACGGCTATCTCGTCGGCTGCGTTGAGTGCGATACAGGCGCGGCCACCGGCTTCAGCGGCTTCGTAAGCGAAGCGAAGACAGGGGAAACGTGAGAGATCGGGCGGTGAGAAGTCGAGTTGACTGAGTGTTTTGAGGTCGAAGGTGAGGTCGGATGGGACGCGCTCAGGGTAGGCGAGTGCATAGAGGATGGGAAGGCGCATATCGGTGACGGAAATCTGCGCGAGAATACTGCCGTCAACGAATTCGACGAGTGAGTGAACGGTGGATTGAGGGTGGATAGTGACCTGAACCTGGTCCGGAGGGAGCGAGAAGAGACGGCAGGCCTCGATGACCTCGAAACCTTTGTTCATCATTGTGGCGGAGTCGATGGTGATGCGTTGGCCCATGACCCAGGTTGGGTGTTTGAGAGCCTGAGCGGGAGTGATGCGGTCGAATTCGACGAGCGGAGTGTTGCGGAATGGACCGCCGGAAGCGGTCAACCAGATCTGTCTAACCTCGGCCGCAGTGCCTCCACGCATGCACTGGTGAACTGCATTGTGTTCGGAGTCGATCGGGAGGAGAGCCACGTTGTGCTTCTTTGCGGCTGCGATGATGAGTTCGCCAGCAGCCACGAGGCACTCCTTGTTCGCCAGGCCCACGGTCTTGCCTGCGCAGACAGCGGCGTAGGTGGCTTCGAGACCGGCGACTCCGACAATGGCGGAGACCACGAAGTCGACTTCAGGCAATGTGGCCACGTGAATTGTCCCCGCGGTGCTGTAGAGGACTTCAATGCTGGTGATTCCTTCTGCTTTGAGGCGTGTCTTTAGAGTTTCGGCTAGCTGCTCGGTGGCTAGAGAGATCACTTTGGGATGCCAACGGAGGCATTGGGCTAAGGCCGCGTCGATGTTGGTGCCTGCGGCCAGGGAGATAACCTGATATCGATCCGGGAAGGACTCGCAGATGGAGAGAGTACTGTTGCCGATTGAACCTGTCGAGCCAAGGATTGCGAGTTTCTTCACGTTCTCTATTTTCGCAGACTCGATGCTAAGGCAGATAGAGTTTTTAGACACACCGATGCAACGGCCCCAGGAGAATCAGCCGAAGAGTCCAACATGAAAAAATCCAGTTTGCGGTCATCTGGGTGCGTTGACCACAATGTAGGTTGTCGAACCGCCGGATATTTGAGGTTGATACCAGGTGCTGCCACATTGGGTGTACGACAGGCCGTTCACAATTTGTGTAGTGCAACCTGTTGAAGGCGGACGATCGACGATTGAACCCACAACGGCGGCAGTGACGACGGCAGTTGCCGTGATTGCAGCTGCTGCCGCGACGGGGTGGTAGCAGCAGCCCCCGCCGTAGTACCCCCCCCCACCGTAGTAGCCGCCGCCATGGACGTCTACGTTGACGTTCCGATTGACGTTGACGTTGTTGTTGACGTTTACGTTGCGGTTGATGTTCGCGTTCTGGTTAACGTTTGCATTGCGGTTGACGTTGGCGTTCTGGTTAACGTTTGCATTTCGGTTGACGTTGGCGTTCTGGTTTCGGTTGACGCTGCTGTTAGCACTGCTGCGGACATTTCGGTTAGCCGCGTCACCGCCGCCACCACCACCTCGGCGCTGAGCTGAAAGCGGGGTTGCGCAAAGCAAACCTGCGATGACGAAGACGGCGAAGAGTTGGATAGATCGCATACTATGGCTCCCTTATTTGTTGGTTGCGTCGGGTTTGACCTCTTCGATCTTGATACGCTGCGCGTTGGGCGGCGGATCGAAGGTGAAGGCGTCGTCGCTGTAGGAGGGCGCAAGATTCCACACAAGCTTTTCTCTGTATTGTGGTCTGGCGTCATCGGTAAGGGTCTGGATGACGAGTTTGCGCGGCAGGGGATAATCTCCAAGCTGAATCCAAATTTGCCAGTCAACCTGCTCTTGATGAAACGCATACTGCTCGCAGGTGATACCATCGACCGAGGTAGGGCCGACATCGATTCCGCTCTTGATACGCTTCACGAGATCAGGATTGTTGCCCCATTGAAAAAGGTCAACGAGCGGCAGTTCGATGCCGTACTTTTTGTTGACGTTGTCGATCAGCTCGACGATGGTTGGCGGGGCGGGGACCGTGGCGTAGTAGTTTGTATTCAATCCGAAGATGGTGAAGTTCTTCCCGTCAAAGAAGCTGATTCTGTGTTCGCTATCGGTGGTGGTTTCAACGCGAAGTCGATTCGGCGACACTGCGACGACATCGACTTTCTTGCTGGATTCGATGAGCTGCCCACTGTCGAGAACGTCATCGGTGGTGATCTCGGCTTGGACTTGGAAGGCTTTAAGGGTACGAAGATACGTCCCCATTTTGTTCAGCCCCGCCATTGCTTCGGGTTCTATCGCAGAGTCCCCAGTTGCCGCAGCCTGAGACTTGGCTTTTCCGAGAACAGGGGATGCGGCGGGAAGGGAAAGCGCGAAGCCTGCGATCAGGATCGGAGCCGTTAAGCGAGCAAGGCTCTGCGTATTTTTTCGGCTGAGGCGAGCGCTGCCGTCAGAAGGTGTTGATTGCTCGAGTCGGTTCATCAGATTGTCCTCGCAAAAGACGAGTTTCGAGTAGCAAGAATATTCGTCCAAACTAGTCGCGCGAGGATAAGACTGAAACTGTCAAAAGCGACAGGACGCTTTTTAAGCGCAATGAAAACCAGCGGTAGAAGCAGATTCTCCGCTTGTTTAGAAGCGGCCCAGTCCGTAGTAATCCGTTAGAAGCAGAATGAACCACAGGACAGGAGCAGCGAGGAGAAGTGCATCGATGCGATCGAGGATGCCTCCGTGTCCAGGGAGGAGCGTGCCGGAGTCTTTGACACCAGCGCCTCGTTTGATAGCGGACTCGAGGAGATCGCCTAGTTGGGCGGCGATGTTGAGGATGGCGGCAAGGAGCAGTGATTGCCATAGAGGCTGTGCGATGTGGAGTGCGGTGTTTCCCCTGGCGATGAGGAGGTTGGAGACAAAGACGACGAGACTCGCGGCGACCATGCTGCCGAGGATCGAAGCGACGGAGCCGACCCATGTCTTTCCGGGGCTGAGGCGAGGTGCGAGTTTTCGTCTTCCGAAGGCGCGGCCAATGTAAAGCGCGGCGATGTCGCCAGCCCAAACACAGACCAAGAGGAAGACCAGAAGGGCGGGGCCATCCTCCTGTTTCCAAAGCATTGGAATGAGAGTGAGGGGATAGGCGATGTAGATGAGGCCGAAAAGTCCTAAGGCTGTATCCGGAAGAACCTGATTGAGCGGCGAGCGGAAGCCGTTCCAAGCGAAGAGGACAAGTGTGAGGGCGCTGAGGACCGGAAGCTGGGCTTCGACAGGAAAACCAGGCAGTGTGACAACGAATGCGAGAACGGTGCCAACGGCCATCCACCAGATTGGAATGCAGAGCTTTGCACCGTGGGCCTCGGCACCGCCCGCAGCCAGCTGGAGATACTCATAGGCAGCCAGCTCAGCGACGATGGCCGCGAAGAGAGTGATCATCCAAAATTGACCAAAGAAGACGAGGGCAAAGACGACGAGGATCAGGACCGTGGCGGTGAAGATTCGTTTCATTGGGCTTAGACAGGATATATGCAAAGACAGTTAGGTCTAATAATAGTCTTGACATATCAAGATATATCTTGATACGGTTGGTTCATGAAAAACCTACATGAACACTTACATCCACATTTCAGAGGTTTCTCTGGCGGGGAAGAAGGCCGTAGAGAGAGACAAAGGGAAGATAGACATTGCAGCGGCCGCGGAGAGTTCGGGGGATGGCGGCATGGGTTTCGCGGGGGTCGAGGAGGACCAATGCGAGTCTTCGGAGCAGGTGATCTGCGCTATGTGATTCTGCACCTGATCTCCGAGAAGCCGAGCTATGGTTACGAGATCATCAAGTCGATTCAGGAGCGGCTCGGAGGGATGTATGCTCCAAGCCCGGGTGTGATTTATCCGATGCTGACCATGTTGGAAGAAATGGGCTATGCGACGGTGATCTCCGAAGGCGTTCGGAAGCTCTACACAATCACGGAAGAGGGATCGAAGGCTCTGGCGGAGAACAAGTCGATCGTGGATTCGATCTTTGCCAAGATGGACCGAACGCGGAATGAGCACGGAGAGGAGCGAGCCGAACAGATCGAGCGGGCCGTTGCAAACTTTCGGTTGGCGCTACGCATGAAGAAGGGGCCGCTGACATTGGAGCAAATTCATGCGATTACCGACATCATCGATGCTGCTGCGAAGCAGATCGAGAGGGCCTGATGAGACCTGGCCAATTGCAGAGTTGATGGGGAAAACTGTCGGTTAGCGGCGGGTGAGGACCGGATCTGATTTGGTTTCTGGGTTGGTCTCTTGCCTGGGCAGCAGGTGATCCTGGATCTCGGCTGCTACTTGATCGGCTGGCTCCAGATTGTTGAGGTCTTCGTCGGTGAAGGATTCGCCAAGACCTCCAAAACGGCGTTCGCGGCGCTGGTAGGCAGCGATGGCTTCAAGGAGATGAAGTCCGTTGAAGTCGGGCCAGAGACGGTCAGTGACGAAGATCTCGGAGTAGGCAATCTGCCACAGGAGGAAGTTGGAGATGCGCTGCTCGCCTGAAGTACGGATGACAAGGTCTGGATCGGGCATGTTGCGGGTGTAGAGAGCTCCGGCGATGGTTGACTCGTCGAGGCCTTCGAGTACGCCGGCGCCGAGAAGGTCGTCAACCGAGCATCCGCGTGTGTGGGCTTCGGTGGCGAGGTCGGTGAGGATGCTGCGGACTGCATCAACTATTTCGGAACGGGCTCCATAGTTGAGGGCTAAAGTAAGGGTAGTTCCGGTATTCTTTGCAGTCGCTTCACTGGCCCACTGCATTGTGTCCTGGACCTCCTGTGGGAGGTCGTGGGTACGGCCGATGTATGCCATGCGGACGTTGTTGTCATTCATGCGCTTGACGTTGCCGACAAGGTAGCTCTTGAGGAGCTTCATGAGGAAGCTGACTTCGGATTTGGGGCGACGGAGATTATTCTCAAGCGAGAATGCGTAGAGCGTAAGCCAGGGAAGATTGATGCGGGAGGCTGTTTCGACGACAAACTGGACAGACTCGGCACCTTTCTGATGGCCGAGGAAACGCTTGAGAGCTCGTTTGCCCGCCCAACGACCGTTGCCATCCATGATGATAGCGACGTGCTGGGGAATTTTTGCAGGGTCAAGCTGCCGGTAGAGGGCGAGTTGGTCGGGGGCGAGTTCGTGGCTGCGATTGGGAGCGCGGCTGGACGATGTGGGGGAAGCCGATGGGGGTGTTGATGCGCGCAAATGCGACCTCGCAACTATTGACGCTAGCACACCGATGGGGGGTGTGCAATGAAGGTCTTTGAGACAACATTCGCGACAGGCAGGATCAGCCCATGAAAGCAGGTCTAAGCCTTTTATTTCCTCCCACGGTCCTGCTTTCTCCAGCAAGATGCGCATATCTTTGGATTTTCCAAAGAAAGTGGAGGGGAAAGTGCCGCTCAAAAGGCGGCACTTTCCGGAAAGGTAGATCGGGCGCTGCCAGAAATCGGCTTATGCAGTGCGGCGACGGCCTGCGGCTAATTCCCGGACGTGGTTGAGGAAGATGGAGCGCTGGAGGTCGTCGAGCTGCGCGGTGTACATGGCAATCTCGGCAAGAAACGGGTCGGTCATTAGAACCGCCGTCTCGTCGCGATGGCGCGTGTTGGAGTCGCGAAGAAGCGTAGAGATATCGACCTGAAGGGCCTTGGCGAGACGATCGAGCGAGGACAGGGTCGGCATCGCCTTGCCATTCTCGATCTTGGAGATGTAAGTGCGCGGCACTCCCATACGGGTGGCGAGTTGCCGTTGCGAAAGATTGCGTACGTGACGCAGATCGCGGACTGCTGTTGCTACCTGTAGACCGCCCTCCACCGGGGTGGGTGAAGGTACGATTGCCAGAGGAGCGGGAGCTGGTTCGGGCTCTTCGACCTCTAAGCATTTGTGGCAGCGACGGCACAGGGCATTTGCTGTCCGAAACTGCACCAAGCTGCAATGATCACAACGCAAGACCTCACGTTGTTCTACGGGTGCCATCATAGTTGCCATAAGTTATCTGTAGCGGGCGGACCCAGAGCGTGGACCGCATCGCACGTCCGATAACGGATCGTTCGATGTGCCTAGATTGACACTGGTACAAAAGGTAGTCAACAGGAAAAGGGGCTAAAAGCCGAAGAAACCCGAAAAAAACCGAAGATGAACCAAGTTGGTAATGAACAAGGGTGCTGGTTTGTGATTGGAGATTTGTGAGTTAGTTTGAGATTGGAGGTTTTGCAATGAGTGAGAGGTTGGGCCGCGCACAGGCACTTGCGACGCTGGAGGAGTGGACGAAGGGTGAGAGTTTGAGGAAGCACGGCATGGCGGTCTCGGTTTGTACTGAGGCTTATGGTGTGATGGAGGCCGATCGCCTCGGCTTGAACGGTGAGGATACTGAGGCTTTCATCGAAAAGTATGCCTGTGCGGGATTGCTGCATGATATGGATTACGAGCGGCATCCGACGGCAGAAGAGCATCCATTTATTGGCGTAACGCATTTGCGTTCGGTGGGATGGCCCGAGGATGTGCTGCACGCGATTCTGGCTCATGCGGATTATTCGGGTGTGGGCAGGGAGTCGCATCTGGATAGAGCTTTGTTCGCCTGCGATGAGTTGGCTGGATTTTTGACGGCCTGTGCGCTGGTGAAGCCTTCGAAGTCGATCAATGATGTGGAAGTTGTCGGGGTAAAGAAGAAGATGAAGGATAAGGCGTTCGCCCGGGCTGTTAAGCGAGAGGATATTACGGGGGGAGCGGAGTTGCTTGGGTTGAGTGTGGAGGAGCATGTGGAGAATTGTTTGCGTGCGATGCAGGCGAGAGCGGGGGAATTGGGACTATCTGGCTCTGCCGTGTAGTTCTACCTATTTCCATAGTTAAAGAAGTTGTTGCCTGATTAGCTTGTTGTGTCGTTCTGTGAAAAGTTCCCGATCTTGGAGCTGACAAAGTGATTCATAGAGCTATGGCGCCGAGAGAATCGCTTCGGAACGGATGTGCGAGATGTTTGCGTTTCTGAGAACCTCTTTGGTTTCAGCTACAGAGTTGCCAAGGTTGACGGAGCGGGTGGCGTCTTCGATAACGATGGTTTCGAAGCCTAGGTCTTTGCCATCGATGGCGGAGTAGCGGACGCAGAAATCGTAGGCCAGACCGCAGAGGAAGAGGCGTTGCAGGTTGCGTTCGCGGAGATAGCCAGCGAGGCCGGTGGGAGTGAGGTGGTCGTTTTCGAGGAAGGCTGAGTAGCTGTCGATGTGTCGACGAAATCCTTTTCTTAAGATGAGTTCGGCGTGGGGGATGTGGAGGCCCGGGTGAAAGTCTGCTCCGTGGCTGTGCTGGACTACGTGATCGGGCCAAAGGGTTTGGGGGCCGTAGTGGACATTGATGGTTTCGAAGTGTTTTTTGCCGTGGGTAGAAGCGAAAGAGATGTGCTGCGGAGGATGCCAGTCCTGCGTGAGAATGACGTTATCAATTTTTTCTGCGAGGGAGTTGATGACAGGGACGACAGCATCTCCATCGGGGACGGCCAAGCTGCCTCCGGGCATGAAGTCGTTCTGGACGTCGATGACGAGGAGGGCGTCGGTGGGTTGGAAGATGATCGACATTAATCCAGATTAGGGTTTGAGGTTTTTGGTGTCCTGGATAGTGCCGATTCTGATGTCGGATTGTTTGCAGGATTTGTCCCGGCAGAAGCTGCTAATCCAGACCTCACCGTCGCCGATCATGGCTCCTTCAGAGTTGACGAAGAGGTTTTCGTACTTTTGTTTGAAGATGGCGTCCTGGATGTCGGCTGTGATGATGTCGTCATAGGCTTTGATGAAGGCCTTTTCGTTTTTGATGGTGAATGGCTTTCTGCCCGGATTGACCTTGATGGGGTAATGGACGAGGGATGCTACGGTGGCTGTGTCGTGTTTTGCTACGGCCTGCTGGAGTGTGGTGAGGACAGTGTGGACTCTGGCATGGTCGCCGACGGAGAGGTCGATGGATTTGTCGAGCGAGGTTAGAGTGGATTGAGCGCGAGCCGAGATGACGAGACCTGCGATAAGAGCGAGTTTTGCAAGATAGGTTCGGAGGTTCATTCCGTCTCCGTGCAGGGCGGTAAGCCCTGGTGGGATAGAGTACACGTCTTCGAACAAGACGGTAAGCATGTTGTGTGACTAAGATGCTAAGCGAGCCGAATTTTACTGGATGGTGTGATGACGGATTTGAAGCTGGAGAATGTTTTGGAGTCGAAGTTGGATGTAAAAGGAGCGCGGTTTGGGGCGAATCGCGAGGCGCTGAGGGTGTTGCTGGCGGCTTTGCGGGTAGAGGAAGACGAGATTCGGCTCGGAGGTGGGGTCAAGGCAGCGGAGGCGCAGCGGGCCAAGGGACGGCTGACGGTTCGCGAGCGACTGACACTGCTGCTGGACGAGGGGACGGAGTTTCTGGAGCTTGGACTCTGGGCTGCGCGTGGGATGTATGAAGAGTATGGTGGGGCTCCAGCGGCCGGGGTGGTGACGGGGCTGGGAAAGGTGAGCGGGCGGCTCTGCATGATCATCGCGAATGACGCGACGGTGAAGGCAGGTGCGTTTTTTCCGATGACGGCGAAGAAGGTGCTGCGGGCGCAGACGATTGCGCTGGAGAATCGGATTCCTACGCTGTACCTGGTGGATTCCGCAGGGGTGTTTCTGCCACTGCAGGAGGATGTGTTTCCGGACACGGATGATTTTGGGCGGGTGTTTCGGAATAACGCGGTGATGAGCTCAACGGGGGTGCCCCAGATTACGGCGATTATGGGGATGTGTGTGGCGGGCGGCGCCTATCTGCCCGTTATGACCGATACGGTGTTGATGACGGAGGGGTCGGGCTTATTTCTGGCAGGGCCTTCGCTGGTACAGGCGGCGATTGGGCAGAAGACAGGGGCAGAGGAGTTGGGGGGGGCTGCGATGCATTCGGAGATCTCCGGGACCGTTGATTTTAAGGAACCGAATGATCATTTGTGTTTAGCGCGCCTGCGTTCTTTGGTGGGGAAGATTGGGGAGCGGGCCGGGGCTCCGTTTTCGCGAGTGGATTTTGATGCGAAGGTCGATGGGCCGAAGTTTGCAGCTGAAGACCTGTATGGGTTGATCGATCCTGATCCGGCGAAGGCGGCCACGAATGTTTACGACATGCACGACCTGATCGCGCGGATCGTCGATCGCTCGGAGTTTGATGAGTATAAGGAAGAGTTTGGACGAACTGTGTTGTGTGGGTATGCGCGGATCGGTGGGCGGGCTGTGGGAATCGTGGCGAATCAGAAGATGCATCAGTCGCAGGTGGTTGCGGTTGGGCCTCAGGCAGGGGAGAAGCGGACCGAGTTTGGCGGGGTGATTTATACGGAGAGTGCTCAGAAAGCTGCGCGGTTCATTATGGATTGCAATCAGAACCTGGTGCCGCTGATTTTTCTGCACGATGTGAATGGTTTCATGGTGGGGAAGGATGCGGAGTGGAGTGGGATTATTCGCGCGGGGGCGAAGATGGTTTCGGCTGTGAGCACGAGTGTGGTTCCCAAAATAACTGTGATCGTGGGCGGGAGTTTTGGGGCGGGGCATTATGCGATGTGCGGGAAGGCCTATGATCCGCGTTTTTTGTTTGCGTGGCCTACGGCTCGGTATGCGGTGATGAGTGGAGCTTCTGCGGCGAACACACTGGTTGAGGTGAGGGTGAAGCAGTTAGAGCGAGGGGGAAAGACGATCTCGGAGGAGGAGCGGAAGGGTATTTACGACGAGATCAAGACGACTTACGATGCACAGGCTGATCCAAGGTATGGGGCAGCGCGGCTTTGGATCGATGCGATTATTGATCCTGTGAAGACGCGGGAGGTGTTGATGATGGCGCTGGAGGCTTGTGCGATGAATCCGGAGGTAGCGAAGTTTAATGTTGGGGTTTTGCAGACGTGAGCATCGACGCCGCCTCAAAGACTACCGAAGATTTTTTAACCCAATATCAGGTTCTATCAGATGAGTCCCTCACCCAGCTTGCTGCTGAAGGAGGCTTGCGGCAAGACGCCGATATTGCTCTCAAAGCGGAGATGCGTCGACGTTCTATGGGGGCAAACGAAATTAAAGTGTTACGGGAGCGGCAAGAAAAGACAAGACTGCAAATGATGGTTGGGCATAATCCATATGACTACCGAGGAAGTGGCTTGCAGCTGCGAGGTAATAAATTTCTAGGTGAGTCAGACAGACACCGAGCTATCGCCACGGTGACACGATGGATTGTTTTTCTCTCCATGCCGACGATTCCGATTGGGTCTTATCGCGTAAAAAAACATCTAAATGCGAAACCAGAAATTATTGGCAAAGTGCCGCTTCAATGGGATCAGGTATTCGAAGGATGGAAGAAGGCGGCGACGATTGTTCTCGGAATCGTTGGTGTAATGATCGGAGTTGTTTTGTGGGAGCGTCTTCAAGGAAGGTAAGAGCAACACCAGATTCCTCCGCTAGGCTGCGAAATGACAAACAAATACCGATGGTAAGGTGGACGAACAAATGAGTCGTGGTGAGTCAGATGAGTGATTTGGTGAAGATTATTGAGTGTCCACGGGATGCGTGGCAGGGGCTGCCGAAGAATATGCCGGCAGAGATAAAGGCGGACTATCTGCGGGTATTGATTGCGGCTGGGTTCAAGCATATCGATGCGGTGAGTTTTGTATCGCGGACTGCGGTGCCTCAGATGGCTGACTCGGAACTGGTGCTGGAGTATCTGGATCCGCCGGATGATGTGGAGATTATTGGGATCGTCGTAAATGCGAAGGGGGCGGAGCGCGCGGTGAAAACGGGGTGCGTGCAGACGATGGGGTTCCCCTACTCGATCTCGCCGGAGTTTTTGAAGCGGAATCAGAACCAGACTCCGGAGGAATCGCTGGACGAGCTGGAGAAGGTGGGAACGTTGGCGTACAAGGCGGGGATGGATGTGGTGGCGTACATCTCGATGGCATTTGGGAATCCTTATGAGGAGGCCTGGGATGTCGACGAGGTTGTCGCAGCTTGCGATTTGTTGGCGGATAACGGGGTGAAGCAGATTTCACTGGCGGATACTGTGGGGCTGGCGACGCCGAAGCAGGTGGCCGATGTGGTGAGCGATGTGATGGCGGTGCACGACAATATTGAGATTGGGGTGCATCTGCACGCTCGGCCGGACAATGCGGCGGCGAAGGTAAAGGCAGCGTATCAAGCAGGGTGTCGCCGGTTCGATGCAGCGATCGCTGGTTTGGGAGGATGTCCTTTTGCTCAGGATGCCCTAGTGGGAAATATGGCGACAGAGACGTTGCTGGCGGAGTTGAAGACGCTGGGTGCGGAGCTGTCTCCTCTACGTCCATTGGAAGGTTTGATTGCGGCGAGTGCGGAGATTTCGCGGAAGTACGGAGAGAGGGTGCAGTAGAAAAGGAAAGCTAAAGAAAGCTGGTTCTAAGGATGAAGACTTTGCTGGTGAGTGAAGCGGATGGAATCCTGCGGATTACGCTGAACCGTCCAGAGCGGCGGAATGCGATGACTCCGGAGATGCAGGAGGAGTTGATTTCAGCAATGCAGGAAGCTGCGGTGAACGATTGTCGGGTGGTGGTCTTCGCGGGAGCAGGTGAGGGATTTTGTGCGGGTTTGGATTTGAGCGCTCTGCAGAGGATGAACGATAAAACAGCAGTGGAGCACACCGCGGATGCCGAGCGTGTGGCGCTGCTGTTTCGTACATTGTATGAGTTGCCGAAACCCACGATTGCGTTGGTGCACGGCGCCGCGATTGCTGGGGGAACCGGGTTGGCGACGATATGCGACTTTACGCTGGCGGCTCCAGGCGCGAAGTTTGGGTATACCGAAGTGCGGATTGGATTCGTGCCTGCGGTGGTATCAGCGTTTCTGACCCTGCAGATTGGCGAGAAGCAGGCAAGAGACCTGCTGCTGACGGGACGCCTGTTTACGGCAGAGGAAGCTTTGCGGCTGGGATTGGTGGGCGAAGTAATCGAGATGGAGCGATTAGAGCCGCGAATGCTGGAGATCGTATCGGCGCTGAATGCGAATAGCCCCGAGGCTTTGGCCGCGACGAAGCGATTGTTGGCGGCGCAGAATAAGGACTGGTTGGATGCTGCAGTTGCGAAGGCGCTGGCAGCGAATGCTGAGGCCAGGGGAACGCATGATTTTCGTGAGGGTATTGCGGCGTTTCTGGAGAAGAGAAAGCCTGTCTGGAAGTCTTAACCGAGGGACACCGATAACACCAATTCTCAAAGTGACTTAAATCGTTAGACTGAAACGATGAGTGATCTAGATGGCAATGGGCGTGTAGGTGAGGCGCGGGTGCGGGTACGGTATGCTGAGACGGATCAGATGGGTGTGGTGTATCACTCGAACTATCTGATTTGGTTTGAGGTGGGACGGGTGGAGTTGATCCGCCGGATGGGGTTGGATTATAGGCAGATGGAGAAGGAAGATGGCTGTGGGATTTCTGTCGTCGATGTGCATGCGCGGTATCGCGCGCCAGCGCGGTATGACGATGAGTTGGTAATTGAGACGCGGCTGCTCGCTGCACGCGGAGCGGTGGTTAAGTTCGGCTACAGGATTCGACGCGTAGGTGACGATGTGTTGCTGTGTGAGGGAGAGACGATGCATGTTTGCGTAGGAAAAGATATGAAGAAAATGTGCTTACCGGCGAAATATTCGGAACGTTTTGCGGAGTATCTCATCACATAACTGATTGCAGTGAGACTGAAAGAGGGACATCAATGAGTGAAGCCAAGAAGGTTGCCCTGGTGACAGGTGGCAATAAGGGAATTGGACTGGAGACGGCACGGCAGTTGGGAAAGCTTGGAATTACAGTTCTGATTGGCGCGCGCGATCTTGAAAAAGGCGAGAAGGCTGTTGCGGAGTTGAAGAAGGATGGCGTTGAAGCACGCGCGGTAAAGTTGGATGTGGACAACGCTGCCGACTATGAGGCTGTGAGGAAGCTGATCGAGAAGGATTACGGAGTATTAGATATTTTGATCAACAACGCCGCTATCATGATCGACAGCCGAAAGGGGAATGAGACGTCAAAGACCTCGCAGGATACTCTGCGAAAGACATTCAATACGAATTTCTTTGCTGTGGTGGGACTGACACAGGCGTTGCTGCCCCTGCTACGGAAGAGTCTGGGTGGTCGGATTGTGAATCTGTCGAGCATATTGGGTTCGAACACGCTTCATGCAACTCCGGGGTCCTTTATCTACGATGCTAAGACCTTTGCGTACGACGCTTCAAAGACCGCTCTGAACTCGTTTACGATCCACCTGGCGCATGAGCTGAAGGATACGAAGATCAAGGTGAACTCGGCGCACCCGGGCTGGGTGAAGACGGAGATGGGCGGCGAAGGGGCACAGTTGGATGTTGAGACTGGCGCGAAGACTTCGGTTGAACTGGCAACGCTGCAGGATAGCGGACCTACTGGTGCGTATGTTCATCTGGGCAAACCACTGCCCTGGTAAAGAAGACTTCTATTTCAGAAGCGAGGTGCGGGGCTTTACGTTTTCGCGGATGAAGGTAATGGTGGATTCAAGCGGCGTTCCTGGCCCGAAGATGGCTGCGACGCCGTTCTCTTTTAATCTGGGCTGATCTTCATCGGGAATGGTGCCACCAAGAATAAGGAGAATGTCTTCGGCCTTTTGTTCGCGCAGGAGCTGAGTGATGCGGGGGACGATCACATTGTGGGCTCCTGAGAGGATGGAAAGGCCGATACAATCGATGTCTTCCTGGATGGCCGCGGAGACGATCATATCGGGGGTTTGGCGGAGGCCAGTGTAGATGACCTCCATTCCCGCGTCGCGGAGGGCACGGGCGATGATTTTGGCGCCGCGGTCGTGGCCGTCGAGACCGGGCTTTGCTACGAGGACACGGATTGGGGGCGTAGTGGTCATCGATTGGAGAGTATAGCCGGGCGCGGGGCGATGAGATAGTCCACTAACGCTTAGGATGATTCTGAAAGGGAAGAAGGGGAGAATCGATGGATCGCCTTGAGGCGCACCGGCTGTCTTTTGCGAAGCTGATTACGGCAAATGCAGGGATTGCGCCAGGAAGTGAGTTGGAGGCCGCGTTTGCCTCGACGCCGCGCGAGCGATTTGTTGGGCCAGCGCCATGGAGGATCTTTACGCGGTCAGGTTATGTGGAGTCGCCGACGGACGATCCGGCAATGCTGTATCAGGATGTTGTGATATCCCTTGGAGGCGATGGGCCTTTCAACAACGGGCAGCCGACGCTGCATGCGTTTTGCCTGGCGGCACTCAATATCGAGAAGGGTGATGGGATCGTCCATGTGGGCGCTGGCACGGGTTATTACACGACCTTGATTGCCAAGCTAGTGGGCGAGTCCGGCAGGGTAGATGCTTACGAGGTCGTGCCGGAGTTCGTCCGGCGTGCTACGAGCAACCTTGCCGAGTTTCCTTATGTTACGGTTCACGGGCGGTCCGGTACTGACGAACCGCTGCCAGAGTGCGATGTTTTGTATGTGAACGCCGGGGCCACTGGGCCTATGGACGTTTGGCTGGATGCTTTGAGGCCGCGGGGGCGGTTACTGTTTCCGATGACTCCGGATGATGGCTCAGGGGGCATGCTGCTGATCACGAGGCAGG
>DATMKY010000136.1:0-64375 GCA_035570955.1 Edaphobacter sp.
CCGGGTTCGAGGCTCACTGTATCTGTCTACCGCGAACATAAAGAGGTACGGTCATCTGGGTTGGTGAGAGTACCAGAGATGCTGGAATCACTCAATTGAAGTGAAGTTTCCGAAAACACCGTCTTGAGGGAACTACGGGACGCCACTTGTCCGACATGCCGACAATACGTACAGATGGGGTCTGGGCGTGGAGGACCGCACGGTCCGTAGCGACCCCTATGCAGTGTTTTGAATCGAAGCCTTGAGCCGGCTGCCGCGAATCCCGAACCTCCGCCTCCTCACAAGTTCACGAACTGGTAATTCGCACAGCAACCCTCCTCGAAGAATCGGAATAGACTTGAAGCCTTGGACGGAGGGCGCAACCTATCTGGACAGGTAAGCGGCTCTGTTCAATAAGCTCTCCGGGTCTATTTCGCAAGCGACGGAGGACCTAAATGAGTAATCGCATGAGTGTTTTATCGCGTCGACTTGGGCGCTTGGCGGGCGGCTTCTCATTCGCAACCGTGGCTTTCTTCTCAATCGGGTTGTATGCCGCCGCCAATACGAAAGGCCAGGTAGTATTCCTCTTCGCCGGACTTGTTTTGGTGTGCCTCTTCGCCAGCTTCTTTTTGTGGCTGGCGCACGGCTTCGCGTGGGCGATGATCCCAGAGAAGCCTGCAGAGGCATTGAAACCTGTGGACGCGCTGAAGCCTGCAGAAGTGATGAAACCTGCGGAGCCGATGAAACCCGCAGAGCCGATGAAACCTGCAGAGGAGAAGAAACCTGCAGAGACTATGAGACCTGCAGAGGCGAAGAGGCCTGCGGAGGAGAAGGTGATCGTCTCTGAGGATCCTCCCGATGCGGAATACACCATCACCGGAAGGCGCGTCCACTGACTCTAGAGCGGGGAACCAAATTCTCCAAAAGTCGTATTATCGCCAAGTTTCAGCCGATTATTTCCGAAAATCTCGGTTACGACGGCGATATCCTGCGAGTGTTGACTTATAACTCACTGAGCGTAAGATTTTTGCGGGCGGCGATGATTCCAAATGACTTCATCTCAAGGGATCTGCAGTAACCACTTGCATCCTTTTACCAACCCGAAACCATTTTGTGCGCTGCTGATCTTATGGCAGCCTATGCGGTGACCACGGAGAAGAAGATCCTCGGAGGATACTACGGACTGAGTCCGATCTTCCCCATAGTCAATACACGTTTTACAGCTAACCTCTTCAATGCCTCCGCTGAATCTGCGGGTCCTGGGAGCATCAGATACAAGCCGGTGCGACGTACTCAATTGGCAAGCCGAAACTATGGAACACGTCCCTCCCCACGACCTGGGAGATCAGCCACAGCAGCGATGGGTGGGCAGTAAGAGAGGACAGAACATGAGCTCAAACAGGACAGGTCAGCTACCCCCTCCAAAGGAATCACGACCGAACATTGTGTTCATTCTGGCCGACAATGTCGGATTTGGCGTACTGTCTTCCTACAACGGCGGCATCCTCGATACGGCGACGCCCCGTCTTGACGAACTCGCGTCCGAGGGCCTCCGCCTAACGAACTTCAACGTCGAAAACCAATGCACGCCCAGCCGCGCTGCGCTCATGACCGGGCGACTTCCGATCCGCTCGGGAATAGGGAAGGCAATTGCTGCTGGTGCTCCCGGGGGGCTACATCCCTGGGAGATCACGATTGCAGAGATGGTGAGCGATGCCGGCTACCGCACCGCGATCTTTGGCAAATGGCACCTTGGTGCAGCACAAGGGCGCCTCCCAACAGATCAGGGATTCGATGAGTGGTTCGGCTTCGAGAGCACCGACATCATCTACTGGACGGCAAACCCAGGCATGCCACTTAAGGATGTCGACTACATCCGCGAATCCAGGAGGGACGAAGAGCCGCGAAACGTGCGCCTGTATGACGAAGATACGCGCAGAGAGATCGACCGGATGCTGACCGATCATGCTGTAGATTACATAGCAAAAAATGGGAGTGGAGATCAGCCGTTTTTTCTTTATGTTCCTTTCGCCTTCGCGCATCATCCGGTGCTCGCCCACTCTGACTTCAAAGGCCGTTCGCCTGCCGGCGAGTTTGGTGACAGCCTGCTCGAGCATGACTACAACGTCGGGCGAATTCTCGACGCGCTTAAGGCCGCCGGTATTGCCAACAGCACCTTGGTTGTTTGGGCAAGCGACAATGGGCCGTCACCACTTCCGACTGTCACGCCTTGGTGGACGATTGGGGATGAAGGCCCTTGGCGCGGTGAGATCGGCACAGTGCTGGAAGGAAACATCCGCACGTCTTGCATCCTTCGCTGGCCGGGCAGGATACCTGCCGGTCGCTCCAGCAATCAAATCGTTGGGATCGTCGACTTCTTCCCCACTTTGGCGCGCGTCGCCAGCGGCAAAGTTCCGATCGACCGTCCGATGGATGGTGTGGATCAACTCGAATTCTTTATGGGGCGGCAGCAAAAATCCAACCGTGAGCACGTTCTGCTGTTTCTCGGCCAGAAGCTCATGGCGATCAAATGGCGGAATTTCAAGATTCACCTGGACGGTCTCGACCGCGTCGATGGAGTAATCGAAAACTGGTCATTTCCGCGGGCTTTCAACCTGGCATCAGACCCGAAGGAACGTTGGAACATCATGTGGCAGAACTCATGGCTGGGCGAAGAAATCGGGCCAATCATTGCGGCTTACGCAGCCAGTGTGAAGAAATATCCCAATCTTGAGGCGGGGCAGCCCAATGACCAGCCGCCATGCTACAGCGAGGAAAGCTCTGCCGCGGAAACCGGCGTTGAAGGAGTGAACCACAAGCTGGCATCGGTACAACAGTAGAGTAATCGAGCAAGTGGATAGAGGATAATGCGAATGTTGCGTCTGGGTCCCTGCTGCTTAACCCCCTAAATTTGAGTTGGGTTGGGGGAGTGTAATAAAACTTACCTTGTTCAAACAAGATTACTTCTGGGTTGCTCCATCTCCGACGAACTGCATTTTGAAGGCTTTGGTGTCTGTAGTAGAAGTTGTGTGGTCAATGCTGACTTTGTAGTCAGTGCAGACGGCGTTGCCACCGCAGCCGGTGTAGAAGCCCTTCGCCTTGGGAGATTCGAAGTCGAAATCGAACTTCGGGTTGCTGTATGGTTACCATCAAGTACGACCTTCATCGAGTCGACCCAGGCAGTTCCGGTGCCTGTGACGAGCACGCCGAAATTGATGTTGGAAGCGGTCTTGCCGACGGGTAGCTCGAACTCGTAGAGGGTCCATGGCGTGGTACCAGTTGCGCCGCGAAGAGTGCCATTGCCAGTGACGGCTCGCCATCGATGACCCGCACCATGGAGTTGTCAAAAGCGAGCTGGGACGGTTGGTACCCTCGCCGGGACCGTCAACACGCCACCAGAGACCCACATAGCCGTTACGAACATTCTCGGTCTTGATCCAGGCGCTGAAGTGTACCATCTTACCAGCCGCATCCTTCACGGGAAACGTGCCTGTAGCGACACCAAACGAGGGACCGCTCTGCTTCTGCGGTGTTGCCGCACGAAACATCTGATTGAGCGCCGGCTCGGTAATGTCAGCCGCGTGCAGCGCCAAAATGCCCTCGGCTGAAACGTCAAACTTCGCAGGCGTCTTCTGGATAGCGAGAATGATGGTCGACTCAGGCACTGAACCCACAACCCGGATGGAGAAATTAGCTTCCCGCCTGTACAAACTCTCTGTCACCAACACCATCCTCGGAGCCATAGCAGTAGTCATCGGGTTCCTTTCTAGTTCCCAATCGCCAGCCGTCTTTCTGACGACGCTATGTCTCGTACTCTTCAGCACGATCCCCGTGTGGATTGTGTACGGGTTGCTTGGGCCCTAGCAGACATCCAGGTCAAACAGTTCTAGATTCAGCTTGTCCGGCGTGAACCCAGGCAACTGAAACGCGCCGTAAAGATTGGCCGCTACTGACTAGATGCCCGGTCTGGGCTATTTGAAAAAGGAAACCCAAAAATGAAGCTCGCTCACAGCGATTGCGGTTGTTGCGTCTCGATTGGCACCTGCCGTGCGTTTGTCCAGGGACAACCGCCAGTGCTATCCGAGGACACGAAGCAGGCGATAGATGCACATTCAGTAGGGCTAAAGACCTGTGCAGCAAGCCAGTCAGAGGAAGGATTTAGTTCCTACAATTTCCCCCACATCGTCGAAGCGGCCGCCAAGCGAGGTTGTCATAAGTTATTGACAATATTGGAGCACCGGATGGGAGTTGAACCCATGAATACTGGTTTTGCAGACCAGCGCGTTAGCCACTTCGCCACCGGTGCTCGTGTCCGTCACACCTTCACCACGGTGTGACGACCTTCGATAAGAGTACATCGTGCTCCTATCGGCAATTCATTCGATCTACTTTGGCTGAGGTGTCATACGCAGATACGGCTTGACCGTCTTATACCCGGGAAAAATCTTCGCCGCATCGTCGTTCGACACTGCACCGGTAATGATCACATCTTCACCTTGCTTCCAATTTGCTGGGGTCGCAACTTTGTGTTTGGCAGTAAGTTGCATCGAATCCAGCACCCGGATGATCTCATCGAAGTTCCGCCCCGTTGTCATCGGGTACGCCAGCGTCAGTTTGATCTTTTTGTCTGGCCCAATGACAAACACCGTACGCACCGGAGCATTGTCCGCGGGTGTGCGACCTTCGCAGCTTTCTCCAGCTTCACTGGCCAGCATGTCGTAGAGCTTCGCTATCTTCAATTCCGTATCGCCAATAATCGGATAGTTGACAGCAGCGCCGCCTACCTCCTGAATGTCGATCGCCCACTTCCCATGGTTCTCGACAGGATCCACGCTAAGCCCGATCACCTTCGCTCCGCGCTTTGCAAAATCAGCCTCCAGACCGGCAACAGCGCCCAGTTCTGTCGTGCAGACTGGCGTAAAGTCCTTCGGGTGGGAGAAGAGAACTGCCCAGTTGTCGCCAATCCATTCGTGAAAACGAATCGTACCGTGCGTGGTCTCTGCTGTGAAATCAGGAGCAACATCGTTGATGCGAAGCGACATAATTCATTCACCCTATCTGCGGAATCCCCGCGTCGTTTTTCTGCGGTACATGAAAAAACCCACCCGCTTGTTACCTTGGGTGGGCCGATGCTGCTCGAAGATGCCTGCTTCGATTAGCTATCCACGCACCCACACCGAGCTGCAGCAACAGCAGCAGGGCGGCATGGTCGTGTTCGGCATCATCGTCATGATTGATCTTTTGTACCGCGTGCCAGCTAAGCTAGCATGAAGCAGGTTTGCCTCATTGCGGTCTGTCCAAACCATACTTCTGAGGAGCCCATATGTCAACCAGCCCGTCTCCGGTTTCCTCTGCAACTTCGGTCGCAGCGCCCGAAACCGCCCATTGCGCCTATGAATTCGCCCAGGTCGATGTCTTCGCCGAAGCCCCTCTCGAGGGCAATGCTCTCGCTGTCTTCTGCGATTGCCGCGGCCTCGCCACCGAAGAGATGCAGGCCATCGCGCGTGAAACAAATCTCAGTGAAACCACCTTCATTTATCCCCGCACTCCTGAGATCGAACGCGAAGAGGGCGTGAAGGTTCGAATTTTTCTCACCACTGAAGAGATTCCCTTTGCCGGCCACCCGACTCTCGGGACTGCAAGCTGGCTTTACTGGAATCATCCAGTCTTCCGTGGTGCCGACCAGATCACGCTGGACCTTGGTGTTGGCCCCATCACGGTGCGCTTCAAGAAATCGAGTCCCGGCGAGCCAGGTGTCTTCGGGACAATGCAACAGAAAAATCCAACCTTCGGTGAAACCTGCAGCACTATAGAAGCTCGCGAAGCTCTTGCCGCCGCGCTCAATCTCTCTGTTGACGATCTTGACCCGGATTTTTCTGCCGAAGTAGTTTCAACTGGCATGGCGTTTTGCATCGTGCCTCTCCGGTCGATGGAAGTTGCCACGCGTCTGCAAATCTCTTCGCACACCGCACGTCCCTTTCTCGATGACATCGACGCAAAATTCTTTTACTGCATCACGCGTGCTCCATCGAATTCGAAAGCTGATTGGCACGCGCGAATGCAGTTCGGCACCGGCGAAGATCCCGCCACTGGCTCAGCCGCAGGATGCGCTATCTCGTACCTTGTGCGCCACAACCTCGCCACGAGCGGGCAGCAGATTGTCATTGAGCAGGGAATTGAGATATCACGACCCAGCCGAATCCTTGTCAGCGCATCGATCGAAGACAACATCGTCACAAAAGTGTTCGTCGGTGGTCGCACAATTCCTGTTGCAAGCGGACGCTTTTTCCTGCCGTGATGCACGAGATTTCAACAGCCATCTATCGTGAATCTCCAATGAATTCGCACCGTTGCCAGCTTGCGGTGGATGCGCAAGCACAATTCCTGATGATCTTCGCTCTAGATTCGCTGTTGCCAACCCAGCCAACCATTCGTACTGTTGGAAAGCGTTAAGGACGACGCAGCATGCAACGTGCTTCGGCGTCCGAAATGAAATTGCTTTCGCCTGTTTTTCTGACAATTTGAGTTGAGAGAAGCTGGACCGCTTCGCAGTCGCGACTCCCAGAGCGCAACCTCGCTGTCTGCACAAGCACGGGGGACGATGTTTTTTTTGCATCTTCCTCGCTGTATTCGCGACAGAGTGATCCCATGCCCTCGTGGAACCGCTAGGCAACCTGCGTTGCATATCGCTTCTCTCGTACCCCGCGGTTCGGCAGCATGCTCGTCGGACGTAGGTCGCTGGTCCTGAAATGGAGCAGACAGGAGAGCTTTGCTCTTCGTCGCCTGCTCGACGGACCGGAAAGATCCATCACGTCTGAACGCTGCACTAGCCGAGCCTCGGGGCAATTTTGGACCCACCGGTCCGGTGCATCTGCAAACCAGCAGACTCGCCAGACTGGCTTATCGGCCGCGACCACCACAAGGTGGCACCCGGCAGAAGCGAGACCGCATGCGCCCCAAGAAGACGATTCTCTGCGTAGACGACAACGAACAAGTTCTTTCCGTCCGAACTTTCCTCCTCGAAACCCGCGGTTACCGCATCATCGCAGCCCAGAACGCACGGGAGGCACTCGAAGTTCTCGAGCGAACCCTTCCCGGGTCACTCGACCTCATCCTGTGCGATCTCCTCATGCCCCAAATGGACGGCAACGAACTGGTTCGTCGCGCTAAGCAACTCCATCCCGGCCTCCCCGCCATGATTGTCTCTGGCACAGTCAACGCCTTCGATCGCGCGCTCCACGCCGACGTTTTTCTACCCAAAGGCGCCTCATCGCCGGCCGAGATGATCGAGCGCATCCGTGTCCTTGTAGCTCGCAAGCGAGGCCCGAAGAAAGCAGTCGTCCCCACATCCACACAAACTGAAGCCACCCCGGCCTTCGTTCACGCCACCGCATCCTAAGAAGGCAAAACCGCAAGCCGTCAGCTTCACAAAAAAGCTGACGGCTTGCAGCTCCTAAGCCTCAACCAACCCATATCTCCGCTGCCAATGATGCTTCAGGCGATGCCAAACCTCATATCGCTCTTCCTCTAATACGTCCGGGTCAGGTGACTGAACAAACTGAGCAGCCTCAACCTTCGCCAGCTCCAGTACCGCGCGATCGCGGACCAGATTAGCAACGCGAAACTCCGGCAAGCCCGCTTGACGCGTGCCAAAAAACTCTCCCGGCCCTCGTTGCTGCAGATCCAGCTCCGCCAGCTCAAATCCATTCTGTGTCCGAACCATTGCATCCAGCCGAGCCTCAGCCTGTTCGGTCACGCGCCCACCAGTCATCAGAATGCAGTAACTTTTCGCCGCACTGCGCCCCACGCGTCCACGCAGCTGATGCATCTGTGCCAGCCCAAACCGCTCCGCATTTTCAATCACCATCACGGAAGCGTTCGGCACATCGACGCCCACTTCGATCACCGTCGTCGCAATCAGCACATCGATATCGCCCCGCTGAAACCGCTGCATCGTGACCTCTTTGTCATCCGCACTCAACCGACCGTGCAGTAGTCCGAGCCGCAACCCCACCAGCGGACCCACACGCAATTCCTCATACATATCTGAAGCAGCTCGCAGCGCCTTCTTCGGCTCAATCAACTTCTCAGTCTTCGGCGAAGCCTTTGCACCTTTCACCTTCGACCTCGCTGTCGTGTTCCCAACTTTTCCTGAATCCGTCTTTCTGGTGTCATTCCGCAGCGCAGTGGAGGAATCTGCTTTGACGCTCGCCTCCCCATCAACCGCCTCATCATTCGGAAAATCCAGCTCAGGCTGATCGTCTTTCGCCCCTTCAATCACCGGATAGACAATATAAGCCTGTCGTCCAGCTTCCACCTGCTTCCTCACAAAATCCCAAACATCCTCCGCCCGTTCCTCCGTGGTCCGTCGCGTCACAATCGGAGTCCGTCCCGGTGGCATCTCGTCAATCACACTCGCATCAAGATCCCCATACAGCGTCAGCGCCAGGGTCCGCGGAATTGGCGTCGCCGTCATCACCAGCACATCTGGCTCGGAAAATGTTCCATCCGCCGCCGGCTTCTTCATCAAGCGAAATCGTTGCTGCACGCCAAACCGGTGCTGCTCATCCACAATCACCAGCCCCAGTTTCTCAAAATCGACCTTGTCCTCAATCAGTGCATGAGTCCCGATCGCCAGATCAGTTTCTCCGCGAAAGATCCTCCCGCGCGCCTCACGCTTCGCCCCTTCATCTAGCGACCCCGTCAGCAAAGTCACACGATAAGGCTTCCCTGTCCTTGGCGAAAGCGCCTCCCCCAGCAGCTTCCGCGCAGAAAGATAATGCTGCGTCGCAAGAATCTCCGTCGGAGCCATCAAAGCCGTCTGGTATCCGTTCTCGATTGCCACGAGCGCAGCCTGCATCGCAACGATCGTCTTTCCCGACCCCACATCTCCTTGCAGTAGCCTCCGCATCGGCTGCGGCCTACGCATATCGTTCACAATCTCCCCCAGCACTCGCTTCTGCGCCGATGTCGGATGAAACGGAAGCACCTGCTTCAGCGCTTGTCGTACCGTCTCATCCGTCACAAACGCCGTCCCCTCGCGTTCACGCAGCTTGCGCCGTTTCAACTCGAGCCCCAGCTCCAGATAAAACAGCTCTTCAAAGATGAGTCGACGATGCGCCGCAGTCTTCGCCGACATTAGCTCCGTCATCGGTGTCCCGGCCTCGGGAAAATGCACTGCTTTCAAAGCCGCAAGCCGCCCCGGGAATCGAAGCCTCTCAATCAACGCCTCAGGCAAAGTCTCCGTAGCAACTCTGGTGTCTTGTTCCTGCGAGTCATTTTTTTTGTTGTCATTCGGTTCCCTGACCGGAGTTGACGAGGAAGAACTTGCCTTGAGTTCCTCTGCTCCAAGTTCCTCAAGCAGCGACCAGATCACCCGTCTCAACCACTTCGACCCCAGCTTCGCTCCCCACGCCGTAGTCCCACCTAGCGACTCATACACCGGAACAATTCTTCCGACCTCAAGCATTGCGAACTCAGTTTGAGCATCCCCTGGACCCGGCAGAATCTCAAATTGCGGCTGAATCATCTTGAACTTGCCCGCGCTTGACCGCGAAGACTCCAGCTTCCCATACAAAGCCACCATCTGCCCTACGCGAAACCTGTCCCGCAGATAACTCCCGCGAAACCACATTGCCTTCACCGTACTCAGCCCCTGCCCCACCGTCATCTCAAACAGAGGCATGTGCCGAGTCTGCAGCAGCACTGACCCACGCACCTCACCAATCACCGAAGCCATCGTCCCAGCCTGGAGCGCACTGATCGGCACCGGATTAAGCCGATCCTCATACCGGAACGGCAAGTGATACAGCAGATCCTCAACCGTCTCTACGCCCCGTTTGGCCAATTCCCCGGCAACGCGTTCCCCCACGCGTTTCACAAACTTCATCGGTGTGGAGAGTTCCAGCACACACCGATGCTACCAACATCAACATGTGCAAAAGAATCCTGGCCCCCGCTCCTGCAATGCAATCTCATCGTCCTATAATGGGCCTGTTTCCGGCCCACCTTTCCCAATGGAGTACAGGAGGGACTTCGATGACCATTCTCGAGCACTGGTTTGAAGAAGTATGGAATAAACGCAACGTAGACGCGATCGACAAGCTCTGGGTTCCGGAAAAAATTGTTCACGGCTTACCCGCCACCCACGGCGGTAATGTCGAGACTAAAGCCGCCTTTAAAACTTTCCACACTAACTTCTGTTCCGCATTCCCCAATCTCCGCATCCACGTTGAAGACACCGTAACCGAGAGGGACAAAACCGTAGCGCGCGTCGTCGTAACGGGGACTCACACGGGCCATGGCCTTCGCATCGCTCCCACCGGCAAACCGGTCCGTTTCGCCGGCATCTGTATGGCTCTTGTCAAAGATGGTCATGTCGTCGAATCCTGGAACAGCTTCGACTTCCTCTCCATGTACGACCAGTTGGCCTAGATTTTCTTCCTTCCAGCAGGTTGGCACCGTCGCGCGCCATTTCTGTGCGCCTCTGCTCGCACAAAAAACCCCTCCTGATAAACTGACCCCAACCCTATGCCCATCGTAGAACTGCAGCATGTCCGAAAGGCCTACGACACCAAAGTCGCCGTCGCAGACCTTAGCTTCTCTATTGAGCCAGGCACCATGTTCGGCCTCCTCGGCCCTAACGGCTCTGGCAAAACATCTTCCATCCGAATGATGATCGGCATGACGGTCCCCGACGCGGGCTCCGTCAGCCTTTTCGGCCAGCCCTTCCGTCGCGAACACCTCAAGAGTGTCGGCTATCTCCCCGAAGAGCGCGGCCTCTACAAAAAGATGAAGGTTATGGACCAGCTCATCTTCCTCGGCGAGCTCCACGGCCTCGACGCCACCACTGCCAGCAAGCGCGCCCACGCCTGGTGCGAGCGCATGGAGATCACCGAAGCCATCCCCAAAAAGACTGAAGAGCTCTCTAAAGGCATGCAGCAGAAGATCCAGTTCATCGCAACACTTCTTCACGAACCCGAGCTGGTCATCATGGACGAGCCCTTCAGCGGCCTCGATCCCGTCAACGCGGTTCTTCTCATGGACACTCTCGTCGACCTCCGCAAACAGGGCAAATCTATTCTCTTCTCCACGCACCGCATGGATCAGATCGAAAAGCTCTGCGATGCAATCGCGCTCATCGATCGTGGCAACCTCGTCCTCTCCGGAGGCATGCGCGAAGTCAAAAGCCGCTACCCTCGCAACCGCGTTCAAGTCACCTTTGAAGGCAACGACAGTTTCCTTAAGCATCCGGGTATCGCCGAATTCAAAAACTATTCCGGTCAAGCTGAAATCAGGCTCCGCGACGAGTCAGCCGCTCAGCAGCTCCTCGCCACCGCCGTCCAGAACGGTACTCGCATCTCCCGCTTCGAAGTCATGGAGCCAACCCTCGAAGAAATCTTTATCGAAGCCGTAGGAGGCAAAACGGATGCATAACATCTGGCTCATAGCAAGACGGGAGTACCTCGAGCGCGTCCGAGCAAAAAGCTTCCTCGTCATGACTATTCTGATCCCTCTGCTCATGGGAGGCTTGATCTTCGGTTCGGCCCTCGCAAACCGCAGCCTCGGCGCCAACCACATCGCCGTCGTTACCAGCGACAAACAATTTGCCGAAGACTTCAAAAACGAGCTTTCCGGCGGAGATCGCAAAACCACAGTTGACATCTATCCACCAACACAACCCGACCTCCGCGAAACTCTCAACACGGAGATGCAGCAGAAGAATAGCGACCTCGGCGGCTACCTATGGGTCACTCCGCCCTCAACTGATGCGCCTCGCGGCACCTTCGAGTGGGACCCCAAAGCCAAGGCCGACATCGTCACCAAAGGTCGTATCTCCGACGCGATCCGCGGTGCACTCACCCGCGAAAAACTCGCCAACTCAGGTATGGGAGCTAAAGAAGTCGACGATCTCCTCAAGCCGGTCAACCTTACCAGCGCCAGCACCGACGAAAAGAAAAGCTCCGGGGCCGCCTTCGCCAGCGCCTACGGCCTCTTCTTCCTTATGTACTTCGTCATTCTCTTCTATGGAATGAACGTCGCCCGCTCGGTCATCGAAGAAAAATCCTCACGTGTCTTCGAGGTCCTTCTCTCCACCGTCAAGCCCTCCGAAATGATGGCCGGCAAAGTCATTGGCGTCGGCGCAGTCGGCCTCTCGCAGGTCGGCATCTGGATCGTCGTTGGACTGGGCGCAGCCAAGATGCAGCTCATCGGCACCGGCATTCAGCTCCTTCCGTCGGCCTCGCAACTGATATTCTTCATCCTCTTCTTCGTGCTGGGATACGTCCTCTACTCCAGCGTCGCCGCGGCCCTCGGGGCCATGACGAACTCCGAACAGGAGCTCCAGCAGATGAATATCTTCCTCATGCTGCCGCTCATCGCATGCTCCGTCGTTATCTTCCGCGTCGTCACTGACCCCGACGGAGCACTCGCGCAGGTCCTTTCCTATTTCCCCTTCACTTCGCCGCTGATCATGTATACCCGCGTCGTAGTGCATCAGCCCCCCATCTATCAGGTCGCGCTAAGCATCCTCATCCTCATCGCCACGATCTACGCCATCCTCTGGGTTGCCAGCCGAATCTATCGCGTAGGCATCCTCATGTACGGCAAAAAACCCAATCTGCCCGAAATTCTTCGTTGGCTCAAATACAGCTAGCCTCTCCAAATCCGAACCCACGCCTGACTCCAGGTTGTGGGTTCACCAACTTCCCTGCTTCCCGCCGGCCCACCAAACCATCCCCACGGTCAACGTGGGCTGCGAACCCGCAAGCACTCCCGGCTTATTCGTCAAAAAGAACGGCACATTGCTCCAATCTCTCCTGAACTCCACCCGCGTCAAAAATCCCTCGCCAAACTTATATTCATAAGTCCCCGTAAACTCCTTCAGTGCCTGAGTCCTCCCACTGAAAAGCCCGCCTCTATCCGACAGATATTCCGTCCTCCCTCCCAGCGCCATCTTTGGGGTCAGTTGATACCGCGTATAAGCCGCTCCACCATCCACATGCGAAGGCGCCGAGGACTCACCCGGCGCAGCATTCGCCCACTCGCGCTGAATCACATAATCTCCTTCCAGCGAAAACGTCAGCTTTGGCGTCGCATTCCACGTCATATAACTATCAAAGATATGTATCTTCCCATCCGGCGCAGGATTGATCTCCTGCAGGCACAACCCCGGCTGCACCGGCACCGTGCAGTTCGTTGCCGCCGCAACATCAGGATGATCCTGCCCAATGTAGTAGTTGAAGTTCCACAAAATATTCTTCGTGGGCTGAGCCGTAAATCCAAACAACTCGTCCTTGTACGAGTTCGTCGGCTCCGATTGGTTTGTCCCGTTCACCACCCAGTAGTTCGCCGTCAACTTGTCGCTAACCTTGTAACTCATGCGAATACCCTCGTGATAGAACGGCAGATAGTTGAAGTAGAACGACCGCGAATAGTTCACCTGGTCCTTCGTGTAGTTCCCCTCAATCCCCAGCGAACTCGCCCATTTCCCAACATCCACCGTCAATCCTTTGCCCACCGGAACTACGTAAGTCCCATACGCCTGAAAAATATTTCGATAGACATCCGGCCGCGCCTCGTTGATCGGATTGCCTTGGAGAGTCGCCGTCGCCTGTCCAAACTGCAGATCGAACCGCATCCCATACCTTCGCCCCCCAGCCTCATCCGGATCCAGAGCAAACACAACATCTGCCTGGTTAATGCTGAACGCATTGCTCAACACATCGAAGGCTCGCAGATATTCCACTCTCCCGATCGGATGATTGAAGTCGTATTGGTAATACCCATCCAACGCATAGTTCAACGTAAATCCACCCGGCAACTGTGTCGGCAGTAGCGAAGCCACCGTCTCTTTTGGTTTAGCGGCATTTGACGTAGTGGCAACCTGCGCAGCGCTTGTCGTCTCCGCAACCCCGCTGCTGGAAATACTCTCGACGCTTGTCCGCATATCCGGCGCGGGCAAACTCAGCGACGTAGGCTTAAGCGAAGAACTCTCCGTCGCCACAGGCCGCCGATGCAACTCCTCCTCCAGTGCACTCACGCGCAGCGCCAGCTCCCGCACCTCTCTTCGTAACTCGGTAGTCTCGTTCCCTTCAGAATTCGAAGCGGACTGTCCTTGTGCCGCAGAACAAAGTAACGAAGCAACAAACATAAAAAGAAATGCACGAAGGAAGGATCGAGTCAGCAGTCGCATGGCATACCTCTCACTTAATTCCATTAAGCGAACCACATTCGAAATCAAAAGATCGTAAAGATGGTGACCCGGACCTACGTATCTTCGTCAGAACATAAAAGGCTGCGCTGATGTATACCTACACCAGAAAGCACTTTGGGACATCCTCGAGTGGCAATGGAACCGGCAGTGACGGCCAGCATCAAAACGAAACGCCCAGCGTCTACCCGCCGCGATCTCATTGAGCTTGCCGTCGGTTATCTCCTCATCATGGCCACCATCTGGACGCCCAACCCCACCCAGCGCGTTCTCTATTGGCTCGCCTTCCTCTGGATCGTGGCAACCACATGGGCTCGCCGCGAAGGGTGGACAGCCCTCGGCCTCGGCAGCAAAGGACTCCTGCAATCTCTCTGGATTGCCGCCGGGGCGCTCGTACTCTCAGCCATTGCCGTCTTCATAGCGAGTCGGAACCACACGCTGCATCCGCTCCATGGCCCCACACCCGTCTTCCAACACAGTTGGGCCTACATCATCTGGGCGCTCATGCAGCAGTTCATCCTGCAAAGCTATTTCTTGCTCCGTCTTCTGCGTCTGTTGCCGGGCAGGGCAGCCCCTGTCATCGCTGCAGCCGGAATCTTCGCCATCGCACATATCCCCAATCCAATCCTCACCCCAGTTACCCTCATCTGGGGAATCCTCGCCTGCCTCCTCTTCCTTCATTACCGAAACATCTATGCTCTCGGTATCGCCCACGGCATCATGGGTCTCTGTATCGCCGTCACCGTTCCCAACTCGATCCACCACCACATGAGAGTAGGTCTCGGCTATCTCCGGTACCGTCCGCATCCGCATAGTTTTCTCTCGTTCGATCGATCCAGCCACAGTACTATCGCAGCCAGAGGGACCAGAGCGTATCGACTGAAGCATGGGTGATTGCTGAAGCTCCGACGCGCCGCTCCTGACGCCACGCACGCCCATAAAAGAACCCTGCGATAGCCGCAAGCAACACATACTGCCAGTTGAAGTGCAAAGCCCGCTTATTGAAGTGCGATAGCCCAAAGAGAACAGCGGTCAACCCCAACGCCCAAAGTCTTCCCAATCGCCGCTCCAGCAGATTCTGCATCCACCCGCGAAAAAAAAGCTCCTCTGGCACTGCAATAAAGAAAAACGTAAACACCCACGCCAGAACAGCACGAGAAATCGTAGGAATCTGAGCATGAAAGTGCAGAAAGCCAAGCGCTAACCCCAGCACAACCGCAAGCGGAGCATAAAACACAAGCTCACGCAGCCCAACTCGCAAATCCGCCAGACGCAATCGCAGATCAAAACCCACTCCATCCAATCTGCGAATCACTAGAAACCCATAGATCCCCACATCCACCAACAGCATCTTGTTGAACACACTTAGATGCGGCGGCCACCCCGGCTCAAACCATCGAAGATCCACTGCCAGTCCCAGCACGGCAAGAATTACAAGATCACGCCAGTCACCTCGTTGCTCAATATCAACAATTGAAGCCCGGTAAAGCAGCCAGCAGACAGCTACTGGCAACAATACGTAAAGCCCAAACCAGCTCCATCGAAACTCTCCATAAGCCAACGCCACCAACGCATAGGGAAGACACAACAAACAGGGAAGACCAAGCCTCAAGGCCAAAGGAAGCCGCTGCAACCGCTCCAGCATTGATGGACAAAACGCCGCGACAAAAAACGGCACGAGAACAACCAGAGCCGCCACCCAAACCGAGATTGGAAAAGAAAACCCCATCATCAACTTCGAGAATAGCCCCAAAGAGCAACGAATCCCGCTTCCAATGCTGCCTTCTACTCCCCTATTCCCTAATCCTGCTTTTCCCGAACTGTAAACTGAATCCGTGTCCTCCACCTACACCCTGAAGCAGCGCATCATTCTGGCGATAGGTCCGCCCATCGCCAGCATCGTCGCACTCGCACTCGGGGCCACTCTCCGCTTCGAACACATCTGCGAACCCGGAGCAACCATCGGCTTCGATGTCCCTCCGCCCGCCGTTTATGCCTTCTGGCATCGCTGCCTGCTCACCGGTGTCTGGCCCTTCCGCAATTACGGCCTCACGCTCCTGGTCAGCCGCAGCTTCGATGGCGAACTCTTCACCCGTACCGCAAGACTCATGGGCTTCCTCACCGTACGCGGCTCCAGCTCACGCGACGCAGCCCCCGGACTTCGCAACCTCCAGCGCGCCTACCTCGAAGGCCACTACTGCGCTCTCACCGCGGACGGTCCACGCGGGCCAGCCATGATAGCCAAACCGGGAGCAGCCTATCTCGCCCAACTCGTCGACGCACCAGTCCGCACCTGCTACCTTCATCCGCATCGCGCCTGGCAGCTCCGCTCCTGGGACAGCTTCCTCATCCCCAAACCGTTTTCTAAAGTTACCGTTGCCTGGACTCGCCCTGAAGCTGCTGACCTCGCCTCTCTCCAGGCTGCCTTGGATCGCTCCGTAGTCTTGGCCGAATCCGGAAAATCCTGAAAATATCTTCAAGGAGTGGCATGTTTTTGGACCACGAAAATTAAGCACTTATCCACCAGCGAACGACCACGATTTTGCGCTTACCAATACGCTAAGAACCACAAAAAACGACTACAAAATGCGCGTATCCGATTTCAATTTCGATCTACCGGAAGAGCTGATTGCCCAAACCCCGCCGGAAATTCGCGGTTCCAGCCGCATGCTCGTCGTAGACTGCACCAACCAAACCTACACAGATAATTTTTTTAGCAATCTTCCAAATCTCCTCCAAGCAAACGACTTACTGGTACTTAACGACTCCCGCGTCATCCCCGCTCGTCTCTACGCCACTCGAGCCGGCCTTCACACCCAAGCCAACTCCCCCGAACCCACAGGTCGCATCGAAGTCCTTCTCACACAACGGCTTGCAGAAAATGAATGGAGCGCATTAGTCCGCCCCAGCCGCAAAGTCGAATGCGGCGAACGCCTCCTCTTTCACGCACCAAACGAACCTAAGCCTTTGCTGGAAGCAGAGATACTGGCAGCCGGTGAGTTTGGCGAACGCACGCTGCGCTTCGACCCCACCCCGAACTTCACGGCTATTCTCAACAAAATAGGCCACATGCCGCTCCCACCGTACATCCATCGTGACGACACCTCCGAAGATCGAGAACGCTACCAAACAATCTATTCCCAACAACCCGGCAGCGCAGCCGCCCCCACCGCCGGCCTCCACTTCACTCCCGAGATCCTCAACCAATTGAAACAAAACGGGATAGAAGTCGAAACCCTTGCGCTTCACGTAGGCTTAGGTACCTTTCAACCTGTTCGAGTTGAAAATATTGAACAAATACACCTCCACGCCGAGCACTACACCCTCCCACCCTCTACCGCAGAAGCCATCAATGCCGCGAAAACAAAGGGAAATCGCGTTATTGCTGTGGGCACCACCACCACTCGAACCCTCGAGCACTGTGCTCAAATCGCTAACGGCGGGCCTCTGAAACCGCACTCTGGCCAAACAAGCATCTTCCTCCGGCCTGGCCACAAATTCCGCATCGTCAACGGTCTCCTTACCAACTTCCACCTCCCACAATCTACCCTTCTCATGCTCGTGAGCGCCTTCGCGGGACGCGACTTAGTCTTAGCTGCTTATCAATATGCAGTCGCGCAGAAATATCGTTTCTTCAGCTACGGTGATTGCATGCTTCTCCTCTAACTCATCCCGAACCTCTGCGCCACGCGCTACCATCAAAACACCAATGACACCAACGTCCGATTCGTCACAGACCTCGCAGGCAAAGCCGCCAATTTACCTTCTCGACAGCATGGCATTCATTTTTCGTGCGTATCACGCCATGCAGCGATCCCGCCCCATGTCCACGCGAACCGGCATCCCGACTGCTGCGACCTATGTCTTCGTCAACATGATCAACAAGCTCCGCAAGGACTTCCAGCCTCAATACCTTGCCGCAGTCTATGACGTCGGAGCCCCCGTCCATCGCAACGAACTGGCAACCCAGTTCAAAGACGTCAAAAAGTTCAATATAAAAACTCAGCAATTCGAGACCACGGAATACGGCGGCTACAAAGCCAACCGTACTGAAACTCCGCCCGACCTTATCCAGCAGCAGCCCTACATCCGCCGCGCACTCGAAGCCTTCCGCATCCCGATTCTCTATTACGAAGGCTTCGAAGCTGACGACGTCATCGGTACCCTCTCATGTAAACTCGCCGCCCTCGGTCACAAGGTCTTCGTTGTCTCGTCCGACAAGGACATGATGCAGCTCGTCAATAAAGATGTAAGCATCCTCAATCCAACGAAAGACAACCTCATCCTTGACCCCACAGGCGTTGAAGCGACCCTGGGTGTTCCTCCCGAACGCGTTATCGACGTCATGGCCCTCCGTGGGGACTCCGTCGACAACATCCCAGGCGCACCTGGCATCGGCGACAAAGGCTCCGTTGAACTCATCCAGCAGTTCGGCACAGTCGAAGCCGCGCTCGATAAGGCCTCGGAGGTAAAGAAGAAAACCTATCGGGAGTCTTTACAGAACAATCGCGACAACATCCTTCTCTCAAAAGAACTCGTAACGATCCACACCAACGTGCCCATCGAGTACTCCCTCGATGACATGCGCACGCAGTCTCCCGACCTCGCCGCCTGCCGAGCACTCTTCTCGGAGTTGGAATTCACGACACTGCTCAAAGAGCTTTCACCCGCCCCAGACAATACCGTAACCACCTACAATCTCAAACCCACCCCCAAAGAGATAGCATCACTTCTCCAGGAAGCTCGCGCCATTGACGAAAGCGCCGGCAAGCCAAAAGGTCTCGCCATCGCAATCTTCGAAGACGCACGTGCCATCGCCGAAGAAGTCGCAGCAGAGCCCACCGAGGACGCGCTTGAGCCCGAGCTGTCTCCAGCCGAAAACATGTCTCTTTTCGCCACTCCATCCTCTGCCAGCGCCAAGCCCCTCAATCCAAATCCCACGCTGGACCCAGCCTGCAATCTCGGCATTGCTGTATCCGACACCTTCGCGATGGAAGTATCGCTCGACGCACTGGGCATCGAAGAAGCCCTTGCAGACCCCGCGCTCCCCAAAGACGTCCACGATCTCAAAGCGATTCTCCGGGCACTCTCTCCCCATAACATCTCGCTCGCCGGCGTCCGCAACGACGTCATGCTCCTCAGTTATCTCATCAATCCCACGCATGGCTCTCACACACTTCCCGACATCGCTGCTCGAAGCACAAGCCGCGCACTTCTTCATCAACCGACAAAGGACAATCCCACTGATCCCAAGCGGCTGCCCGAAGCTGCGGCCGCAATCGTTCGTTTAGCTTCCACACTCAGCCAGCAGATCGACGAATACACTCCAACCGAACACACCATACTGCCCGACGATCCAGCTCTCGGCGGCGCTGTCACCCCCGAAATGCTCTTCGCAGACAAGACAAATAGGAGCAAGGAACAAGTATCCGGCAACGGGAAGCAATCACCATTGCTGAGTGTGTATGAAGCTATCGACAAGCCGCTCGTCCCCGTTCTCCTCAGGATGGAACAAACCGGTGTCCGCATCGACCCCGAATTCCTCCGCAGCATGTCCACCCGCCTCGCCCTCGAGATCGACAACCTCGCCGAACGTATCTACAAGCAAGCTGGCGAAGCCATGGGCAGCGGCGAAGCTCACCGCTTCAATATCAACTCCCCCAAGCAACTGGGCGACGTCCTCTTCAACAAAATGCAATTACCCAAGCCGATGAAGTACGGCAAGGGAAAGGTCGTTTCCACCGCGGTGGATGTGCTCGAAGAACTAGCCGAGCATCACTCCGTTCCCGCGCTTGTCCTCGAATACCGCCAACTAGCCAAGCTCAAGTCAACTTACCTCGACTCACTTCCCCAACTCTGCGATGCGCAAGGCCGTGTCCACACCACCTTCAATCAAGTGGGAACCGCAACGGGCCGTCTCTCCTCAACAAATCCCAACCTGCAAAACATCCCCATACGTACCGCAATTGGGCGCGAGATCCGCGCAGCTTTCGTTCCGGCCCCCGGCAACCTGCTCATGTCGGCCGACTACTCCCAAATCGAGCTGCGGCTCATGGCGCACTTCTCCCAGGACCCCTTGCTCCTCGACGCATATCGCACTGGCAAAGACATCCACACCCTAACCGCCAGTGAAGTCTTTGGTGTTGATGCAGCAACCATGGACAAGGAAACCCGCGCTCGTGCCAAAGCCGTCAACTTCGGCATCGTCTACGGCATCAGCCCGTTCGGTCTCGCCGCACAGCTCAACATCGACCAGAAGACAGCGAAGCAATACATCGAAACGTACTTTGAGCGTTACCACGGCGTGCAGCGCTTCATCGATGAGACACTTGATACTGTTCGCCGCAATCAATCCGTCTCGACCTACTTCGGCCGCATCCGCCCTATCCCCGATATCCAGTCCCGCAATCCCAACATGCGCGGCTTTGCCGAACGGACAGCGATCAACACTCCGCTTCAGGGAACCGCAGCAGATCTCATCAAGCTTGCAATGCTGAAGATCGATCAGCTCATCCGAGACCGCAAACTCAAATCGACCATGACCCTCCAGGTTCACGACGAACTTCTCTTCGACGTTGTTCCTGAAGAGTCCGAAGAGGTTCAGAAACTCGTAAAGCACGAGATGGAGCACGTCGCCGAATTCTCTGTCCCAATCGTAGCTGACGTTGGCGTCGGTAAGAACTGGCGTGACATCAAGTAATTTCATCGTTCGATGATCGAAGATTCGCTCTACCATACCTTCATGCGAACCTCCGCGATCCTCCTCGCCCTTCTTTTCGCGACGTCGGCCTTTGCGCAAAATCAAACTCTTCTTCTGTGGCCCAACGGCAACCCTGAGCCATCAGAAATCACCGGCCCTGAGATCGATCCAACCACTGACGCCAACCGCATCGTCTCAGGCAAAGTCACAACTAGGGTCACCAACGTCAGTAAGCCAAGTCTCACCGTCTACTCACCCGATCCTGGGAAGAACACCCACGCCGCTGCACTCGTCTTCCCGGGAGGTGCCTACATCCGTCTGGCCATCAGCATCGAGGGCACGGAGGTCTGCGACTGGCTTAACTCCCTCGGCATGACATGCATTCTCGTAAAATATCGCGTCCCCGAAGAAGGCCACTATCCTGAAAACGTCGAAGACCTCGAAGACGCCCAACAGGCAATGCGAATCACACGTGCCCACGCAGCCGAGTGGCACATCGATTCCAATCGCATAGGAGCCATCGGCTTCTCTGCCGGAGCGCACCTTGCCGCGACGCTCAGCACCCATCCTGACTTCCAGGGAAAAAACGTTCCAGCCTCAAGTATTGATGCTCGCCCCAACTTTCAGATGATCATCTATCCCGGCTGGACTGCTGGGTCCGATGGTAAGGTGAACCCATCTCTTCAACCCACACTGGAGGTTCCACCCACCTTCCTGGTTCAGGCGGAAAACGACTATACCGCCCGCGTCGAGAGTTCGCTTGTTTACTTTCAGGCCCTCAAGGATGCAAAAGTTCCAGCCGAGCTTCACCTCTTCACGCAGGGCGGACACGGTTTCGGTCTCCGCCCCACAGACTTGCCTATCTCGCACTGGCCTGCTCTTGCCGAAACATGGCTGCACACCATCCATATCATCGGCCCTCCTGGCGCGGTTGGCAGGCCGTAAGCCACCCTAGGACGGTTGGGCCGTTAGCCGCAGGTGCCAGATCTCAAGAAGGTCGGCAACGATAGTAAAGAGTACCGGTCCCAGGACAATTCCGGCAGGCCCGAACACCGCAATACCTCCCAACACCGACAGAAGAATCGTCGCAGTATGAGCTCGCAGCCGCGAGCCAACAAGAATCGGATACAAGATGTTGTCGATTGTGCTGACGATAAAGCTGCCCCACAGAATAAGAAGGATGGCCTTGCCCCAGTGTCCACTCAAGCCCAAATAGACCGCGACCGGTCCCCATACGAGAAACGAGCCAAAGGCCGGAATCATCGCGCAGGCAGTCAGGGTGACAGACCATAAAATGACTCCCGGCACCCGGAGAACCCAGAAGGCTAGTCCAGCAAGGATGCCTTGAACCGCTGCAATCGTGAGGCGGCCGAGCGCCGTGGCAAGAATGGTATCGCCCACTCGTTTCATCAGTTCATCGGTTTCGTTGTCACGCAGTGGAAGGAGCGATCGTAGCGACGTCAACGCTATCGCGCGATCGCGAAGAAGAAAAAATAACAGGAACAGCATCACCACAACTTGAGTAATCATGTGGACCGAGTTGCCCAGAAAGCCCGCAAGATGCCCACCAACATAAGCTGCCGCGCTGCGAGTGGCATTGGTCAGATCAATCGAACTGGTGAAGGTCTCGATGCGATCAGCAAGAACTGGCCTGTTTGCGATGAAGTCCGCGATCTTTTCCTGATGGGCCCCGGCGCGGAAGGCATTGATCGTCGCGTAGGCCTGTTGGCCGAGCTCCTGGCCCAGAAAAAATATGGGAACAACAACCGCAAGAGTAATTACGATCAGAGCAACTGCCGCGCAAAGTGAGCGGCTTTTTATCTTGCTTGCAAGCCAATCGTAAGGTCTCTGGGTAATGACTGCGAGGACAATGGCCCCAACGATGGCGGAAAAAAATGGGTATAGAAGCAGCCCGCAGAGGATGAGCACACCAAGCGTTAGGACGAAGAGACTAATCTGCTTCCACGGCGGCGCTTCGCGACTCGCTTGCATCTGTTATCTCTCCGTAGTTCGAGTTAGATGCGAATGATGGTGTGCTCTACTCGCCTGTTCGATGCTACTGAAGTTGCCGAATTTCTTTTGCCTTGACTCTTGTTTTAGTCATCCCCTCTACGAAGCGAGAACTTGCGGTTGCTCTTCCAGGGCTTCGAAAGGCATAATTCTCATATTTTTCAGAACGATAAAAGATATTCTCCAAAAAGCCCGCAAGATCGTATGTTAAGCCCCAAGAGACCTTAATCATTTAGGGTCAATAGTTTCTATATAAAGCATTTAGAATGAGGGCATTGCCTGATGCGAGCCACCTAAGGTATTTCGATAGAATACTTTACCCTTATTCTCCGTGGCCCGCGATATAGCCGCCGCTCCGGACATTCGAAGCAGACTCGGCATCGGTTCGGAGTTTCGTCAGAACGCTCCACTGATCGTTTACTTTAGGAGCCGTGACCCACACCGGCAAGGGCATCCTCAGATATTCAGAAAGAGCATAGGCATAGGGCTCGTACAGCGCGCGAATTGTAGTCAATCGCTTCGCCGCGGCGGGGTCTCCGCATAACCGGAGATTGTTCGCTCCAAGTGCCTCGCACAGATGATAAAAATCCTGCGCCGGCAAACGATCGACTTCTGCCTGACGTCTCCATGCCTCGGTCTCCTTCACCTGAAACACCTGACCGATATCGACTAGCGCATGTCGCGCCATCACGAATGTCAGTTGCGCCTGTCGGGAGGAGGTACACTCGATCACCGAGATCAACAGCGAGCAAGTGTCCAGAATGGAGACAAGCGCAGAGAGCCAGCTCTGACTGTCATGTTGCGAGCGGTAGTAGCAAAGAATCGGATACGAGATATGAGACTCCAGAATCTCCGCGGACCATCGCTCCCACTCAGCAAGAAGCGTTGTCAACGCCTCCTGTCCACCCTCAAACGCATGACGCCGGAACAACTCCGCAGTATTTGGAGGTGAGCCGGCGCGTGAGTCAAGCAACGCCACACTCACTTCACGGCGCGAAAACGCCTGGTACAACACAGGGAGATAACCAATTACCAGCGCAACAAACCCAAGTCCGACGCCGGACTCACCAATCACGACCGCACGCGCAAGCCGGCTGTGCGGAGTGACATCTCCGAGCCCCAGCGTAAACAGCGTTGTGCCGCTCAGATAAAGATCTGTGCCAAGCTGCGCCCACTCGGAGCCCGGATGAGAATAAACCGTATCACTCAACGGAACACGCACTGAGAAATACAACAATCCAAAGCCGACGATAAGGAGAAGTGCCCACAGGAACAGCAGCAGGAGAAGTGAGATAGGTCCATAGACGCTGTAAATCTGCTCCCGCACTTTCCTGTTGTTCGTTCGTTCTGCCATCGCTACCCAGGGTGCCCACGTCGCGATAAAGAACAACCGCGTAATCTGAAAACGTCCCGTCGGACGCCGAGGCAAAATGATCGTTTGGAACGCATCAAGCGCCACGCCCAAACAGCAGATCAGTCCGGCAACGAACGCAGCAACATGCAAACTATTTCCCTCCCGGCTCTGTAAAATCCTTTCTAAACCTTATCAAAGCCCGCACTGACACTTCGCTGAAGTTCAAAGTTCTGTGATTTCATTCGACAAAACTATTTTTTCGCGCCTAAAACTGACATGATCGAGTGAGAAGAAATAAAACAGCATCAAATTCGAGAAGGGGAACACGATGCAGAGAGTCCTAATCGTGGATGACGATCGTCTGGTTGCAGACACCCTGAGCCTGATTTTTGAGAGCAATGGCTTTGCTGCAAAGTCCGCATACTCTGCGGAAGAAGGGCTCAAGAGTTCCCGCGAATTTAGACCCGACCTTCTCGTGTGCGATGTCACCATGCCGGGCCGAGACGGTCTCTCGCTAGTCGAGGACGTAACGTACGAACTGCCCACATGTCGCATCCTCGTGCTTACAGGCTTCTACTCAAACCTCAAGGACGTTCGCGACCGGGCTCGCAGGCTTTCACGCCCCATTGGAATCCTGACCAAACCCTGCCAACCTTCCATCGTTCTCCGAGAAGCCGCAGTGCTGCTTCAGATGGAGTGACATGCATGATCTCGGTCGCATCCTGTTCGTTCTTGGCCTGCTGTTGGCGTTGGTGGGTGCCGCCATCCTGGGTCTCAGCCGCTTCAATCTGCCTCTTGGCAGGCTGCCCGGCGACCTCACCTGGCGGGGAAAGGGTTGGTTTGTCTCCTTCCCTCTGGCAACCTCGATCGCCCTTAGCATCCTCCTGACTCTCCTGCTGTGGGTCATCGGTCGCTTACGCCGGTGACTCTGCAACTCACCGCTACAATGCTAGACTCAGCGATGTGTCCGACAGTGACAACAAACCGGCGAGCTTAGCCAGCCTTCGAGCACGACGTGGAAACCTAAGCTTGGGGAGGGGCAAAATGTCTTCTCCTGGCAACGAGCAATACATCCAACCTCATCTCTTCCCTGAGCCCGGACGGTACGGCTTTGAGCCTGAAAAAACCTATGAAAGTCCAGAAGATGCTGTCGAAGCTCTGAAAGCTGGAACGGACCGAGTTACGACTCTGGCCGTGGAGCGCCGGATTTGGACAGTTCGCGCCCTGGTTAATGGGATTAGGCACCAAATCGAAACGAACTATACAGACATTTGGGTCGAAGGAGAGATCTCCAACTGCCGCTCGGCCTCGTCTGGACATATTTACTTCACTCTCAAGGACGGAGAGTCCCAACTCGCAGTCGTCGTCTTTCGCAGACAGGCCGCCTTGTCACGTTTCCGCCCAACCGACGGCATGGCGGTTTTGGTTCGGGGACGAGTGTCCATCTATGAAGGCCGTGGCGAGTTGCAGTTGATTGCAGAGATCCTGGAACCTCGTGGTGCCGGTTCGCTTCAACTCGCCTTTGAGCAACTGAAGGAGCGTCTTCGTGCCGAGGGCCTATTCGATACTGAGCGAAAGCGTCAGTTACCGGCCTTCCCGAAATGTATCGGAATCATCACGTCACCCTCCGGCGCGGTAGTTCGTGACATCGTCACAATCGTGCGGCGACGTCATAGTCGATTGGACCTTCTCGTCTATCCCGCCACGATGCAGGGAGAGTCAAGTCCGGATTCGGTCGCCGGGGCCATTCGTTGGTTCAATGCAAATTCGTCTCTTGTGGATTTAATTGTGATCGCTCGCGGTGGAGGGTCACTTGAAGACCTGGCTCCATTCAACGACGAGGTGCTTGCCCGGACTATCGCAGCGTCATCGATACCGGTTGTGACAGCCATAGGTCATGAGACCGATTTCACGATCGCAGACTTTGTGGCGGATCTACGTGCAGCCACGCCCTCCGCGGCCGCTGAACTAATTACAACAGCACAACATCGAGTGGAAGAACGCATCCAGGAGTTGACATCCCGTGTCGAGCGCGCTGGACGGTTCCATCTCATCCAGGCTCGTCAGGATTACATTCGCCTTTCAGCGGACTCTGTATTTGACCGTCTTCACAACTCCGTCGGCCGCCGCGAACAGCACCTCGATGAGATGCGTCTACGTCTCGAGAACTGTATTCGCCGCCATCTACAATTCCCCATCGGAAGACTCGCGGCTTTTACTGAACGTCTTTATCGACACGATATCCCCGTTCGCGTCGGGGCTATCCACCGACGTCTACAAAACTCCCACCAATTCCTTTTGAATACGTTCAGTCAAACTCTTACTGCCCGGCGAATTCGTCTTAACCATGCGACTACTCGGCTTGAGGCGCTTTCACCTCTTGCTGTATTGTCCCGCGGCTACGCCATTGTCTATGCGGCGAACGGCAGTCTTTTGCGCACGACGAACCAGGTTACTCCGGGGGAACTAGTACGGGCTCGTCTGGCGCATGGAACTCTTGAAGCGGTTGTTATGCATACAACATCACCTGAAACAGGCAACGGAGATGAGTAGTCTATGAAGAAGTTATTTGGAACCGATGGTATACGTGGCGTCGCGGGCCAGGCACCGCTCGATCCATCTACCGTCTATGCAATTGGTCTCGCATTAGCCCATACTCTTGCAGCAAAGGCATCACAACCCCGTGTCCTATTGGGAATGGATACTCGAGAGTCTAGCGAGTGGATCGCAGCAACGCTTACCGCGGGCCTCCTCACGGGGGGAGCTACGGTCGAAAGTGCAGGCGTCATCACCACGCCTGCCGTGGCCTTCTTGACGCATACTCATGGCTTTGCGACAGGGGTGGTAATCTCAGCGTCTCATAACCCATGGCGAGATAACGGCATTAAACTTTTCGGACCAGATGGTTACAAGCTGCCAGATTCTGTCGAACTGGCTATTGAAGACGAGATATTTAACCAACTCGAAGGTTTGTCATCACCTAAGCAGAGCATCCCACCCCCGGTCAACGAAAATGATCGTGCCGAATACGTTCGTTTTCTATTGGCAGCTGTACCTGGACTCTCACTCGATGGACGCCGAATCGTCGTCGATTGTGCAAATGGTGCGGCGTCCTCTATCGCACCTCAGCTCTTCTCTAACCTCGGTGGCGAGGTAGTCATCACTCACGCCAGCCCGGACGGCCGCAATATCAATGAGGCCTGTGGAGCTTTGCATCCAGAAATAGTTGCTGCGCAAGTCAAACATAGTCGCGCTTCAATGGGAATTACGTTTGACGGAGACGCAGACCGCGCTCTATTTGCCGATGAAAACGGCTGTGTGGTCAATGGTGACGCGGTGCTCCTCTTAGCCGGGCGCGATTTACAGGAACGTGGGCTTCTTACAAACTCAATTGTCGTTGCAACCACCATGTCCAACATGGGTCTCGAAGCGGCACTCAAACGTAGCGGTATTCACATGCTTCGCGCAGCAGTGGGAGACAAATATGTATTAGAACAAATGGTTGCTACTGGCGCGGCGTTAGGCGGGGAGCAATCAGGCCACATCATCTTTTCCGGCAGAAGCACAACCGGCGATGGCCTGCTGACCGCACTTCTTTTGTTAGATATTATCCACCGCAGCGGCAAATCTTTAGCGGATCTTGTCGCTGACTTGAAGGTCTTTCCACAAGTTATCGTAAACGTCAAAGTGCGAGAGAAGAAACCTCTTGAAAGTATTCCCAAAGTTTCCGCTGCGATTCGTGCAGCGGAAGCCGACCTTGCTGAGTCCGGCCGCGTCGTCATCCGCTATAGCGGAACCGAAGCACTGGCCAGAGTGATGATCGAAGCGGAGTCGGAGCTGCTTATGCGACATCACGCTGACATAATTGCTGCCGCCATTCACTCCGAACTTGGCATCTAAGTTTTGGCGAGATTCGAAATATGCTCTAGAGCAACGGTCTTTTCATGAATTGACGTGAAGTTAACGAATTTAGCTTTCAACGTACGCGCCATCTAGGAAGGCTAAAAATAGATGTTGTAGTCCATCCACAGTGAACCAGCTAATGACACAAATGAGAACGGGAGCACATTGATGACGACCAAGTTGACGCCTCTCAGCGATCGTCCTGCATGGAAAGCCCTGCAAGCGCATCATGAACAGATTCGGGACAGACATCTGAAAGAACTCTTTGCGGAAGACCCCTCGCGAGGTGATCGCTTTACAGTCGAGGCTGATGGGATATTTCTCGATTACTCCAAGAATCGCATCACAGATGAGACGCTACGATTACTCCTCCAATTAGCGGAGCAGTCTGGATTAAAGGCTCATATTGAGGCGATGTTTCGCGGAGAGAAGATCAATATCACTGAGAATCGGGCCGTGCTGCATGTCGCACTCCGTGCGCCAAAGAGCGAGTCGATCTTTGTCGACGGAGATGATGTTGTACCAACAGTTCACGCAGTGCTCGACAAGATGGCGGCATTCGCTGATCGCATTCGTTCCGGAGCATGGAAAGGTCATACCGGCAAACGGATTCGTAATGTCATCAACATTGGGATTGGAGGGTCTGATCTCGGGCCGGTAATGGCATATGAGGCACTGAAGTTCTACAGTCAGAGGGACATCACATTCCGATTTGTATCAAATGTCGATGGAACAGATTTTGCAGAGGCAGTGCGGGATCTCAATGCCGAAGAAACGCTGTTTCTCATTGCCTCGAAGACTTTTACAACACTGGAGACGATGACAAACGCACGCACAGCGCGCGGTTGGTTGTTGACGAAGCTAGGGCATGATGAAAAAGCTGTTGCGAAGCATTTTGTGGCAATTTCCACCAATGCACCCGAGGTCGCAAAGTTTGGTATCGATACTGCAAACATGTTCGAATTCTGGGACTGGGTGGGCGGGCGTTATTCAATGGATTCGGCGATTGGCCTTTCGACGATGTTGGCGATTGGCCCAGAAAACTTTCGCAGGATGCTTGATGGGTTCCATCGGATGGACCAACACTTTCGGACGGCACCCTTCGCTAGCAACCTTCCAGTTCTCATGGGGCTGTTGACGATCTGGTATACGGATTTCTTCGATGCGCAGACGATGGCGGTATTGCCGTATGAGCAATATTTGAAGCGATTTCCTGCATATCTCCAGCAGTTGACAATGGAAAGCAATGGTAAGCACGTCACGTTGGATGGGATTCGGGTTGCAGCAGACACAGGTCCGATCTACTGGGGCGAACCGGGAACAAATGGTCAACACTCTTTCTATCAACTGATCCATCAGGGAACCCGATTGATTCCTTGCGATTTTATCGGATTCTATAAAACGCTCAATCCGCTGGGTCGTCATCATGACCTGCTGATGGCGAATGTCTTTGCACAGGCTGAGGCACTGGCATTTGGTAAAACGGCGGAACAAGTGAAAGCAGAAGGAACCCCGGATTGGTTGGTTCCGCATCGTGTTTTTGAAGGTAACCGCCCATCGAATACGATTCTTTCCAACGAACTGACTCCTGAGGTTTTGGGCAAGCTGATTGCGTTATACGAACATTCAGTGTTTACACAAGGCGTAATCTGGAGCATCGACTCGTTCGATCAGTGGGGTGTAGAGCTTGGTAAGGTTCTTGCACAACACATCGTGGGCGAATTGGAGAGTGAAGCTGAACCCAATTTAGTGCATGACTCTTCCACGACTAATCTTATTCGGAGATATCGAAAGAATAAGTAAGGTCCAGTCCAACTCTCCGGCAAGATGATTGTTTTTGATCCCTGAAATCAGGGAACTACCGAAAAGGGGCGATATGCAACTTGGAATGATAGGCCTGGGGCGAATGGGAGCAAACATGGTTCGGCGGCTTGTCGCGCATGGACATGAGTGCATTGTCTTCGATATGTCACCAAAAGTAGTTGAGGATATTGCTAAAGACAAAGGGATTACCGGCTCCTCTTCACTAGCGGACATGGTAAGTAAAATGGCGAAGCCGCGAGCGATCTGGCTGATGATTCCTGCGGGGGTTGTGGAGAGGACGATTCAAGAGATTGCTCCTCATCTTGAAGCCGGCGACATTCTGATCGATGGAGGCAATTCGTATTACATCGACGACATCCGACGCGCGAAGGAGCTTGCTTCAAAAGGGATAGAGTATGTCGATGTTGGGACCAGCGGGGGAGTGTGGGGGTTGGAACGCGGGTACTGCATGATGATTGGGGGATCTGACGCTGCGGTGCAGTATCTCGACCCTATCTTCAAGGCGATTGCCCCAGGGATTGGGGATATTGCCCGCACTCCTGGACGGGAGAAGGTGAGTGGGACAGCGGAGGAAGGGTATCTGCACTGTGGCGGAAACGGTGGCGGCCACTTTGTGAAGATGGTGCACAATGGAATTGAGTACGGGATGATGGCGGCCTATGCCGAGGGTTTGGGTGTTCTGAAAGGCGCCGATGTGGGCAAGCACCAGGGTGAGATTGATGCCGAGACTACCCCGCTGCGAGATCCAGAACACTATCAGTATGAGTTCAATTTGCCGGATGTGACCGAGGTTTGGCGGCGTGGCAGCGTGATTGCTTCATGGTTGCTCGACCTGACCGCTGCCGCATTGTTGGAAGATCCGGAGATGTCGAAGTTCGGAGGTCGCGTTTCGGACTCCGGCGAAGGTCGTTGGACAATCAAAGCCGGGATCGATGAAGGGGTTCCAACGCCAGTACTGACGACTGCGCTATATGAGCGATTCAGCTCACGCGGCGATGGGGATTTCTCCAATAAACTTCTGTCTGCGATGCGTTATGAGTTTGGCGGGCATCTTGAGAAGCCAGTTACGAAGTAACTAACAATTTGAAGGAGAAGATTTGTGAGTCAACCTCATTCCGATGCGTTGGTGTTTTTTGGTGCGACCGGCGATCTGGCCTATAAGAAGATTTTTCCGGCGCTCCAGGCGATGGTCAAACGCGGTACGTTGGGTGTGCCGGTGATTGGGGTGGCGAAGGCGGGTTGGGGGCTTGATCAGCTGAAAGCGCGCGCCAAGGATAGTCTGGAGCAGCATGGCGGCCTGGACCCGGCTGCATGGGAGAAGCTGAGTTCGCTGCTGAAGTATGTTGACGGCGATTATGCGGATGCGGCTACATTCGTGGCGGTGCGACAGGCTCTGGGCGCTGCAGAGCATCCTGCGCATTATCTGGCCATCCCGCCTTCGATGTTCGAGACGGTCATAGAGCAACTGGTTAAGTCGAACTCGGCTAAGGGTGCACGGATCATTGTAGAGAAGCCTTTCGGTCATGATCTGGCTTCCGCGCAAGAGTTGAATCGTATTTTGCTGTCGTCATTTCCTGAATCTTCGATCTTCCGTATCGATCACTATTTGGCTAAGGGGCCGGTTCACAATATGGTCTCGTTCCGCTTCTCGAATTCGATTCTTGAGCCTCTTTGGAATCGCCAATTCATTGAAAGTGTGCAGATCACGATGGCGGAGGATTTTGGGGTGCAGGGGAGGGGGTCCTTTTACGACCAGACGGGAACTATCCGCGATGTGATCCAGAACCATATCTTTCAGGTCATGTGTAATCTTGCGATGGAGTGTCCGGCTGGACGGGACAGTGAAGCTATTCGGGACGAGAAGGTTAAGGTGTTACGGGAGATTCCAGCGATTGAGGGGAAGAATCTCGTTCGTGGGCAGTTTGTTGGCTATCTCGATGAGAAGGGCGTTGCGAAAGACTCCAAGACCGAGACGTTTGCTGCGTTAAAGCTTGAGATCAAGTCGTGGCGGTGGGATGGGGTACCGTTCTATATCCGCTCAGGAAAAAATCTTCCTGTGACCTGCACTGAGGTTATGGCGCGTTTGCGGAGGCCACCGGCCACCAACATGACCGAGCTCGATGCGCCGCAAAATTATTTGCGTTTTCGGATCAGTCCGGAGATGACGATTGCGATGGCTGTCTCGGTTACACCCCCTAGTGGAGTGGGTAAGCGAGCGGAGGTGGAACTGGTAGCGTGTCGACACTCAAAGCCGGGTGAGATGGAAGCGTATGAGCGGGTGCTAACGGACGCTATGGCTGGGGATGCGACACTTTTTGCTCGTCAAGACTATGTTGAGGAGGCGTGGCGGATTGTAGACCCGATCCTGAAGGCGGCTTCTCCAGCCTATCCATATCAACCACACACTTGGGGGCCGCAGGAGGTTGATGCGATCGTTTTGCCACCAGGTGGATGGGATAATCCGAAGGCGGAAGAGCCTGAGGATTTTCGGGTCGTTCAGTAGCCTACTTAAAGCGCCCCGCCTGCTTTTTGGGTACGGTATTCCATCAAATAACCTAGCTTTAGAGATATTTCTGGAAGATCCCTCCTTTCTAAAGAGGGAATCCCGCAAGGTGCTGATTCCATTTAGGTTAATCTTTAGTAGCAAAGATTTTCCTCAAGAATTGCCTCATAGAATCGGCTGGCTAACTTGAAGCAGGGCAATGCCTTCGTCCGAAAGGACGATCGAAGCCGGTCGCTGCCACTATTTGATCTTAGAGTTGTAGGCACGATCGAAGGAGAGGGTAGTCTTCCCACGCGATAGTGCAGCTTTCAGTTGGCGTTCGCGGCAGTGGCGAGCTGCGACTTCCTTGAGGAATACGACCTCGAAGAAGCTGTCGTCGAGCTGACGAAAGGCTTCGTTTGCGGCTTCGTAGTCGGACTTGTCTAGTTCCAGCGGGGGGAGGGAGTCCGAATCCTGAGTAGGGGGGAGGGCTGGGTAACGCGTCTTAGGCCATCGAATCGGATTCATTTGGTTATAGATGCGTTCTGACGTCGATTTGGGTGTTTTTTGGGGTTGCTAAAGATGCGTAATCAGGTCGTTTTAAGGGGAAATAGGGTCGATCTCAAAGGGCAAAAGCACAGCTTGCGATGGAATTTTGTGGTCACTTCACTGGTGGTGTATGCAAAAACCCCGTTATAACGTGGTGGTTAAGTGCATCGGGTGATAGCTTGTGTGCGTGGGGAGACGGTGGGCTATAGCGTTGCGGGATCCCGGGCCGGGACTTCAATTTTCGTGAGGTGAGAGATGGCGAGTATCGATCCTTTGGAGGATTTTTCGTTTGTGGTGCAGTGGGGCGGGACACGGATTGGGATGATGCGGGTGAGTCCTTTGCGGTGGAGTACGACGGTAGTAAGTCATCGTGATGGTTCGAATATTACAAATGCTCCGCAGAAGTCGCCGGGGCTTACGACGTATACACCGATCACGCTCGAGCGTGAGATTGTCCGGGGCGATCTTGACTTTCAGACTTGGGCTGCAGATGTGGTTGATGCAGCAGGAGGAGGGGGTGTGCCTCGGCGAGATATTTCGATCCAGCTTCTTGATGGGCAGAGAAATGTGGTGGTGACATTCAGGGTGAGAAACTGCTGGCCCAGTGCGTATGAGGCGGTCTCAGAGTTGAATGCGGATACTTCGCATGTGGCAATTGAACGATTGACGCTTGAGTATGACTCGTTTTCGCGTGTAGATGCTTAGCGTTTTTTGGAATTGAAATCGGAGCGACCGCAACAGATCCATCATTCAATTTTGCTCAAGGCAGACTCTTCCGTGATGACGAACAGAAAGGCAAGAACATAGCAACTCACCCTTGTATTTTGCGAATCAAGGCGTGACGATGTGGTTGCGATTCGGCAGAAAGGCCGTACCCACCTGAGGCCGGAGCAATCCAGAGCCTGTCGCAGAGAACGGCCACTGTCTCTTTCTTGTTACGCCGTGGAGAATCGAAGGCATCGAGCCTGCGGCGACAAGAGCCAGTCCGTGACTGCGGACATGGACGGGAGCCGAGGCCAATCTTAATGCCGATCCATACGGGTCCAGGAAACGATGTACTGCGGCATTGATGTCAGTGCCAAAAGTCTCACCGTGGCGATTCAGCGCATGCATCAGCCAGCCGAGCAAAATAGCTTTCCGAATAATTCGAGTGGGCACAGGGCTCTCATCGTCTGGCTGCGGAAAGCCAAATCGCGGGTTTGAGTGTCGTTGGAGCAACGGGGATTTACTCTCTGGATCTCGCATTTGCGCTTGATGAAGCAGAAGGGATCGAAGTCGCAGTCTTGAATTCCAAAGTTGCTGAGATTGGTTTGTGATCGGTGGAATGCGGTTACCCTTCTTGCCAACCAGGTGGAGCGTCACGCATGGTCCGATTCCGTCCAATTCACGTCGAGCCCGAGCTGCGGTTTACAGTTCGCGAATCGCTGTCACAGGGTTTCGGCGCATCGCTCGATGCGCCGGAAGGTAGCATGCTGCCAAAGACATTGCTCCCAGGAGCATGACGACGGAAACTATGGTGATGGGATCGTTCGCTCCGATTCCGTACAACAGCCGGACGATAATGCGTGTCAGTCGCAACGCAAACGCCAGCCCTAGCGCCATCCCGATGCCTGTGAGCCATAATCCCTGCAACAGCACGAGCCGCAGCACATCGACGCGCGAAGCGCCCAGAGCCATTCGTACTCCGATCTCGTGGGTCCGCAATTGGGTTCGATATGCTACGACTCCGTAGATTCCGGTTATCGCAAGAACCAGCCCAATCAGCGCGAACATTCCCGCCAGGGTGCTCTGTATGACGGCGAAACTGCTCGCCATCTGGGTACTCTCTCGCATGGAACGTACATCGAAAACCGGCAGCCGTGTATCGATTTCATGGATCGTGTTTTGCACCGTTGGCGCCAGGTCGACCGGATTTCCTACGGTCTCCACCTGCACCATCGTCTCGTACCCCGCCTGGAAAAAGCTCATATACACCATAGGCTCCGGTGCCTCATTCACGAATGTATGTGTTGAATTCCTCACAACGCCTACTACCGTGAAAAGACTGCCCCACACCCTGAGTTCCTTTCCCAGCGGATCCTGCCCTGGCCAGTAGCGCCTCGCCGCGGTCTGATCAACGATGAGCACCCTCGGAGCCTTTTCATCGTCATCCGGTGTAAACTCGCGCCCTTCCAGGATGGGTATATGGAGGGATTCGAAATACCGTGGGGATACCTCGGCATGCACCACCTGCAAAGATTCATGGGGGTGTGGCACATACCCTTCGGGATACGCATCGACCCCCTTGTGGCTCAGGGTCATCGGAATCCAGTCCGTAAGAGTCGCAACCTTCACGCCAGGCAATGCCGCCACGCGATCAAGAATTTTGTGACGGATCACCTGTTCCTCGTCGTGGCTGTAGCCGGCAATATTCAGCCCCACGGACGCAGTGAGAATGTGGTCCTGCTCAAATCCGGGATTTGCGCCGGCGAGATTCCGCAGTGTTCGCAGAAATAGCCCGGAGCACAACAGCAGAGGAAGTGAGAGCGCGATTTGCGCCACCACCAGCCCACTGAGCAATTTCCGGTTGCGTGAGCCGCCGGAGATACTTGCAGACTCTGCCTTGAGTACCTCAACTGCCGGCGCGTGGGACGAACGCCAGGCGGGGAGCGCGCCGCAGAGCATGCCGGCCAACAGCGACGACACCGCAATGCCGATTACCACCTTATGGTCCATGCTCCCGTTGAGTATGAGGGGATTCGAGTTTGCCGGAAAGAACCATGCGAAGGTCTTCGAAGTCCACGATGTCAACAGAAGGGCCACGGCTCCTGCAACGATGGAAAGCACCACGCCCTCCATCACCATCTGCCGCACCAGTTGAATACGATTCGCCCCGAGCGACTGCCGGATCGCAAGTTCACGACGCCGGGATACAAACCGCACCAACGTGAGCGTAGCCACGTTCGCGCAGGTCAGCAACAGCACCACAGCGGCGAAGGCCAGCAGAATAGGCAGCGTCGCCGCCATGTATCCGTTGGCGCCGAATGGCGAGCGCCACATGGGATCCAGCGTGATCCGGTTCTCGCCCAGATGATCGTCCGGGTACGTCACCGCGATGTTGTGCATCAGCGTGTCGAGATCCTGGGCTGCTTGGCCACGACTCACGCCGGGCCGCAATCTTCCTATTACGTTTAGCCAGACCGCACCACCACTGCGATGCGTCATCCGCCACGCATCCGTCCCAAGGGGATCGAGCGTTACCCACAGATCTTCGCGGATCCCGGGCATTGCTCCGACGAACCCCTCCGGCGCCACACCGATCACCGTCACAGGATGCCGGGCGATCTCGATCGACTTGCCTACAATTGCCGGATCCTCGGCATAACGCGTCTTCCAAAGGGAATACCCCAGGACCACGACAGAATCTGGACGTGTCTCTTCTTCCGCCAGAAAGAGACGCCCCAGCACCGGCTTGATGCCGAGCACATCGAAATAGTTTGCCGACACGTTCGCAATATAGGCACGCTCCGGCTGTGCGCCGCCGGTCAGCGTGATCCAATCGTGATGATATGCGAGTATTCCGGCGAAGGTATGGTTCTGCTCGCGCAGATCGCGATAGTCGAGATACGAGAAGGGCGGAGTTGGAGAGAAGCTCCGTTCCCCCCGCTGCAGGCTAACAAGATCGCCCGTACCCTGCGCGCCAGGAATCGGACGTAACATTGTGCCGTCGATCCAACTGAATACGGTGCTGTTGGCGCAGATTGCTACTGCCAACATCGCCGTCGCGGTGATCGAAAAGCCGGGACTCTTGCGTAGTTGCCGTAACGCGTAACGGACATCCCGGCCTAGTTGTTCAAGCCACGTTTGGCCCCACATATCGCGCGTCACGTCTAGCACTAGGGGAACATTTCCAAACTCCCGCGCCGCCGCTTGTCGCGCCGTCTCTTCCATCTCGCCTCGCGCCACCCGATCTGCAATCGCCATCTCCAGGTGCGCATCAATCTCATCCTGCAATTCACGCTTGCGCCGCTGAAAACCGAAGCTCGGGAACCACTTCATGACTCACTCTCCTCCGGATCGACGTACATCACCGACCCAATCGCTTCGACAATCCGCTCCCATCGGCCCAGATCCGAGGCCAACTGCTTTTTCCCCTTGGCCGTGATTCGGTAATATCGGGCCTTTTGCTTGCTCTCTGACTGCTTCCACTCAGACTGCACCCAACTCTGACGCTCCAATCGATGGAGAGCCGGATACAGTGATCCGGTCTCCACCTGAAGCACGTCTCCGGATCGCAAACGCAAAGCCTGGACAATTCCGTATCCGTGCTGCGGTCCCCATTGCAGGGTCTGAAGAATAAGCATGTCGAGTGTTCCCTGCAGCAGCTCGATTCGATTCTTATACTGGTCTTTCTCGTTCATGGATGTAGGCACTCTACTCCCACTGGAGGTAGACTGTCTACTTCGTTTTGTACAGCGCAGCGATCAGTCTTGCCCACTCAGCAGATTTAAAAGTACGTCAATGAGAACGAAAGATTCTGCATTTGGCGCTAAATCTCCAGTGCCGTATCGGCAGTGCTCCGCGATCGACACGCAAGAATGGCCTTCCGCCACGGAAGTTCTTTGCCCGGGATCGGCAGCTCGTCTGCCTTCATGATTTCGCGCAGCCCTCTGAAAAGAGAAACATCCCCTTTGGACACCCCTCAAGAGAAAAGAAAAACCTAGACAAGCGAGAGAGAATCTCCACGGTCAAGCCACTAAGGATGGGCCACCCACTCCATGGCTCAGCGGAAGTTATGTTGTGGGATTGGTCGGCGGCTCTTCGCGGATCTGTTTGGCGCCGGTGACCCAATAGCCGGGGTCGATGTTGGGGAAGATGTTGTCACGGCGTTCGATTTCAGTGAGGCGGTCGTCTTGAGTTTTGGTGAGGACGCCGGCTGACTCGAAGCTTTGCCAGATGCTTTTCACTTCGTTGAATTGATCGTTATGGGTGAGGAAGCGGATCTCGGCGTAGTCGCGCGCGGCTCCTGTGGTGATGAGGAACTGCCAGTCAGAGGATTCGAGGAGCAGAAGCTCGCGGACGAGCTGCTGCATGATGCGCTTACCGAGGTCGGAGCTGCGCCAGTGGCCGTTGGTGCAAACTTCGCGTGTGTAGAGCTCGGCGGGGTAAATGTGAGTCCAGGTCCAGGAGGTCTCGGGATTCATCCAGACGTGGTTGTTGCCCTCGGCTCCCCAGGAGCCTTCGTGCATGGCGATGAATCCGGCACGAGGATATTTGTCGAGATATTCGGCGCAGCTGATGAGCTCGAGCCGGGTGTCGTAGTCGTGGAGGATGCGGGCGATGGCTTCGAGCCAGAGGGTTCCCTCGAACCACCAGTGACCGAAGAGCTCTGCATCAAAGGGAGCGCAGAGGATAGGTGGAATGTTGTCGTTGAAGCCTGATTTGAGAGCTTCGTAGACGAGATGAACGAAGTTGGAGGCGTGGGATTTGACGCGCTCGGCTGCCTGCTGGGGGTAATAGGGCAGCTTGTCACCCATGTCGATCTTGGGGCCGGTGACGCGCCAGTAGCGATGACCTCCGGGCCAACGCTTTTTGTGGAAGTCGAGATAGACTCCATCGCCGGGATAGCCGGTCTCTCCGGACCAGACCTGGACTCCGGTGCGTGGGTCGCGAGGAAAGATCGTGGTGGCGTAACGCTTGTCGTAGGGACCGTCGACGAAGTATGGCTGATAGAGCGAGCGATGGTTCTGGTGGGTCATGCGCTCGGTCTGCTCGTCGGTGGGAACGACACCACTGCGAAGTTCGTAGGGTGAGGGAACGCGCTGGCCTTCTTCCACGAGATGGGTGTCGACGAAGAAGAACTCTAAATCGGATTCGGAGAGAGCTTGTTCGACGCCGATGCGATTGAAGCCGGGAGGCGTGGGAGTACCGTCGGCGTTAGCGATGGGATACTTCCAAAAGCCAGACGGGCGATAGCCGCACTCCGGGGCCCAGATGCCTCGGGGGTGTTTGCCGATGTGGCGAATGTGGGTGTCGACCGCAGTGCGGATCTGGGCGCGGACGGATTCATCAGTGCCAAGAAGAGGCATGTAGCCGTGGGTGGCACCGCAGGTGATGATGTCGATGAGGCCTATGTCGTTGAAGTGGCGGAAACCTTTGATGATGTTCTGGTCGAAGTGATTAAAGTCTTCGAGCGCCTGGGAGAAGAAGCGGTACCAGAATCGAGCGGTCTCGCCGAGATGGGTCTCGCCGGACTGGATGAAGAAGGCTTCGTCTTCGCGGGCAGCGACGATCTTGCGATTGAGGTAATTGGGGAACTCGGCGATGAAGACGGGGTGCGAGAGTTGTTCGAGGAGAACTGGGGAAAGATTGAGATTGCAATTGAACCGGATGCCGTCGCGCTCGAGGTTTTTGAGCATGCGAAGGAGCGGGAGATAGGTCTCGGCGGCAGCTTCGTGGAGCCATTCCATGCCATGGGGCCAGGTGCCGTGATTGACGACGTAAGGCAGATGCGCGTGCAGGGTGAAGGTGAGATAGCCTGCGGGCCGAGTTGCCGTTGCCTTAGTCAAGACAGAACACCTCAAAAGAAAATCTTTTTGGTTAGGGCTGCAGTTGTCGACGTGAAGGTAAGCGGCTTCCTGATTTGAGTCTATACCAGCGCGTGTTTGAGAGGTGAATTGCCGGCGGTTGATGTCGCCCACCGGCTCTTATGTTGTTGGATGCAAGCGACGTCGCTACTGTTGCGATGGATTCGAAGGACGTTGTTGCAGGCTTGGAGTTGAGTCGGGATTGCTAGTGTCTCCGTTAGTTGGCACTTTGATGGCGAGTATGGTGGTGAGTCGAAAACGAATGAGGGTTTCGGAGGGAATCTGAACCTGTTGGCCTCGGGTAACCGTGTTAACTCCGGCGCCTGCTCCGCCTCCAGCAGCAGCCCCGATGGCTGCGCCTTTGCCTCCGCCGATGATGCCGCCGAGGATTGCTCCAATGGCTGCGCCACCGCCCACTTTTTCGGCCGTGTTGGCTCCGCGGCCTGCACCCTTCACGCTGTATGGCTCAGTGGTGACAGGGATTTTTTCGCCGTGGCGATTGATGCTGGTGAGTTCGACAGTGAGGAGCGAGTTGCCTTTATAGTGGGCGGCTTCCTGAGCTTCGGCGACTCGGCCGGAGACGGAGGTGCCCTGACGGATTACAACGAGGCCATCGATAATGACGTCAGTTGCTACTGTGCCGGTGAAGAGATCACCTTGTTGGGTGGTGGCGCTGTCGAGGGTTTGGGTGATCCGGATCGGAATGGTGGTGTCGGCCGGAACGGTGATGTTACGGAAGGTTGGTGGAGGAGGAGGTGGTGGAAGTGCGGGTCTGGGAGCTTCTACCGGCGGAGGAGTTACTGCGGCGACTTCCGGGACCGGGGGTTGAGGAGCTGGAGGAGGGGACTCGCGGACGATTGGCGCAGGTTTGGGTTTTGCTGGTGGGGCTGGTTTTGATTTGGGTGCAGCTGGTGGTGCGGGTGCCGGAGATGGCGGGCCGGTCATGGCGGTCATGGCTGCGGCGGAAACTGGGGCCTGGACTGTGAGGTTGTTGACTACAGTCTTGATGCCGGTGACCTGGGCCGCGTCGGCTGCAGCGAGGGAGCGGGCGGCTTCGTTGCTGACAGTACCGTTGAGAGTGGCGACCTGATCTTTGACAGCGGACTGGATGGGCTCGGCGCTTATGGCTCCGTCGCCGGCGATGCGGCTTTGGACTGCGGCGGTGAGGCTGGCGTCGTCGGTGGGAGTGGATGAGGGTTTGCAGCCTGCAAGTGTCAGGGTGAGGGCAAGCGAGAGGGGAAGGATCGAGCGATGAATGACGTTCATTGGTTCCCTTTTTTCCGTGGCGAACAAGTGCGTTGCGAACAATGTAAATGATTGACGTGATATTCGATGTGAGGATTACGCGGGCCGATTCCTGCGCGGGCTCTTTTGTAGGACGGAATGGATTGGGGAAAGGTGATGCAATGACGGGGGTCAGTCTGGGATAGAGAAGTGGGGTCCGTCCTACTTCGCTCAAGTGGTGCGCAACCTAATACCTGAGGAGGGCATCCTTCTTAGGATGTAAGTGGATTTACAGCGTGGGAGAGCGAAAGGGTGATGCAGGCTGAGCCTATTGGGCACAGCATAAATCCGGAAGTTGAGTTATAAAGGCGGAGGAGCGAGATTCCGCATATTTGAAACCTGAAGGGGAAATGATTATGTCCGAGAATGATAACGACAGTGGAATTAGCGGATTGGGATGGTTTCTGGCGGGTCTGGGTATCGGCGCGCTGGTTGGTGTGCTGTATGCGCCAAAGGCCGGCAAAGAGACGCGTGAGGATTTGAAGGCAAGCGCACTGGATGCACGTGACAAGGCGGCAGCACTAGCTCAACAGGCCCAGGAGAAGGCTGCAGTCTTTGCTCAGCAGGGCAAAGAGCAAGTGAGCGAATATGTGGATCGTGGCAAAGAGTACTATGACCGCGGACGTACGCAGTGGGCCCAATATGTGGAGAAGGGCAAAGGGCTGATCCAGGATCATCAGGATCGGATCGCTGCGGCGGTGGAAGCAGGCAAGAGCGCATACTCGAACACGACGGGCGAGTCCACTGATTCGTAGTGGGGAATAAATTTCGATGGGCCCGGTCATGCTTTTCGAGGTGACCGGGCCTTATGATTGTGGCTCATCCTTTAGTAAGAGAGCGAGAGACAATATGGAAGCGGTGCGAATCGTGATGTCAGGAATGTGGATGCAGGACCCGGGTTCGCTTTCTTCGGGGAATTCGAAGTTGCTGATGTGGTTTGTTGGCATGGTTGCGGTGGCAATGGTGGTGCAGGCGGTCGCGGTGATTGTGCTGGCAGTCGGTACAGCGAAGGCGAGCAAACGGGCGCTCGATATTGCCGAAGAGGTACGTGAGAAAGTGATGCCTGTAGTGACAAGTACGCATGAGATTTTGCGGGACTCCGGTCCGAAGGTGAAGGTAATTACTGACAACCTTATGGAGACGAGCCATATCGTACGGAGCAAAGCTGTAGAGTTCGATGCAACGGCGACTGAAATGAACATGAAGGCTCGGGCACAGGCAGCGCGCGTGGATGGGATGGTGAGCGGGGTTCTCGATACGACTTCCGAGATCTCGCAGACGATTCAGCGTGCAGTGAAGGTTCCAGTGAAGGAGTTTGCCGGGCTGGTAAATGGTTTCAAGGCGGGTCTCGATGTCCTGGTGGGGCGTGCGAGGGAGTTTGGACGCGGTCGGCCGGTGGCGCCGGCTCGTAACCGCGATACAGAGTGGTAGATTCGCTTCACTGTTTTTCGAATTCGTTGCGAATAGAAGAAATGCCGCCTTATCGGCGGCATTATTTTTTCAGAGGAACATTGCTTACGAACGAACAAACTTGCGACGGGCGGCACCTGCGATACCGACCAGACCTGTCCCGAGAAGGGCGAGAGTGGAAGGCTCTGGAACAGGAGACGTTCCGATGAAGTTCTGCGGAGGATAGCATTCATACCGGTTGGTAATTGGACCACCGTCCCAGATGTAGAACGTTGCATGGGAGAGGAAGTCAGAGGTATAGCCGCCGAAGTTAGCTGCTGCAAGAACGATGGCATCCGAGGCGGCGTCTCTGTTGGACGTACCGGTATCGAAGATGGTCCAGAGAGCATCCTGGATGTCGGTGGCGTTCGATCCGTCGTAGAGGCTATAGATATATGCCTCTTCCTCGAATTTGAAGCCATCGGTTCCAGGAGCGCTTCCGAAGAAAGACGAGCCATTGACGACGGTTACGTTCCAGGTTTCGCCAGCCTGAATGTAGTTCTGATCGTTCATGCAGAACAAATCAACCGGGCTGCCGTTGAGGTTGAGGTTGTAGGGGCCGATTTCTCCGTTGGAGCTAACGAATTGAAGTGTGTCAGCTTTTGCTGAGAAGGAAAAGGCAAGACAAAGGGCCGAGAGAACCAAGGCAATTTTCTTCATGAACATCCTGGGAGACCGGGAAATTATTTCAGTTACTCCCTTAGTAGCAACTGTGCGGCCAAAAAGCTGAAACAGTCCGATTTCTTGATTTTCAATGGCTTCCGCCAATTTGAGGAATCTTCTGCACGCGGGGAGGATTAAAATCTGCAAAGCTGCAGCATGAAGTAGGAAAAGATTTGCCTAAAGGCAAAATACTTCATCCTCCTTAAAAGAGGCGGGGCGCCTCAACCGAGCGAACTCAGATAATCCAGCCCCCGCCAACCACCTCATCTTCTTGATAGAAGACTGCGGATTGGCCGGGGGTAATGGCGCGCTGCGGTTCGTCGAAGAGGGCGTGGACGGTGTTTCCATCAACACGGCTGAGGGTGGCCATGGCAGGCGGGTGCCGGTGACGAATTTTTGCGCTGACGCGGATGGTTTCGCCTTCGGCAAGACGTGGTATGGAGATCCAGTTGAGACGGTTGGCTAAGAGGTTGCGGGAGAAGAGGTCTTCGTCGGGGCCTACGGTGACCTGGTGGGAGTCGGGATGGATATTGAGAACGTAGAGCGGGTTGGTTGAGGTGAGGCCGAGACCCTTGCGCTGGCCTACCGTGAAGTTCTGGATGCCGGCGTGGTGGCCGATGACTTCGCCGGTGGTGGTGACGAACTCGCCGGCGGAGTCGGGCATGGCCTCGTGCTGCTCTTCGAGGTAGGCCTTGAGGAAGGTGTTGTAGTCGCCGCCCGGGATGAAGCAAATTTCTTGCGAGTCAGACTTGGTGGCTACAGCCAGGCCTGCATCGGCGGCCATCTCACGGACTTCGGGCTTGCACATTTCGCCCAGTGGGAAGAGCGTGCGGCTGAGCTGCTCCTGCGTGAGACCGAAGAGGAAGTAGGTCTGATCCTTCGACTTGTCGGTGGGGCGGGAGAGAATCCAGCGGCCACGCTTTTCGTCGAAGTGGTTGCGGGCGTAGTGGCCGGTGGCGATGCGGTCTGCGCCGATCTGACGCGCGGTGATGAGAAGCTGATCGAACTTGAGGTGATTGTTGCAGAGTGTGCAGGGGATGGGCGTGCGTCCTGCTAGGTATTCGGAGACGAAGGGCTTGACGACTTCGGCTTCGAATCGATCCTGCTGGTTGACGACGTAGTAAGGGATGTCGAGCTGCTCGGCTACATGACGCGCGTCATATACGTCGTCGATGGAGCAGCAGCGGCCCTGAACTGCCTCGGGCATGCCCTCGTGTCCGGCGAGGCGACGCTGGTTCCAGAGCTGAAGGGTGAGACCGATGATGGGGTAGCCCTGGGAACGGAGGAGCGCGGCTACGGCGGAGGAGTCGACTCCCCCGGACATAGCTACTGCGATGGTCTCGCTCTCGTTGTTGGGGGTATAAGGCATATTTTCCAGTCTCTATTTTCTCATTTTTGAGGTTGCAGCGCCGGTTGGGTCAGGCCTACCGCAACGCGGATGTTGTTGGTGAGAATCGGTTTATGCCTGAAACTTGAATATTGCGATTTTTGAGTTTTTCTTAATGCAAAGGCTTACAGGGAAAGAGCAGATCTCGCATAGGAGCTGGTCTTTGCAATCAGCGAACGCTTTGAGTCGCTTCGCGAGCGATCGGTATCTTGATATGAACGCGCAGCCCCGGATTCGCATTTTCTGCTGTGATTGTGCCGTTGTGCATTTGGATCGCGCGTTTCGCGATCGACAAGCCAAGCCCGGAACCTCCTCCAAGAGCGTCACGTGCCGTCTCCACGCGGAAGAATGGATCAAAGATTCTGGTCAATGCATTCTCGGGAACTCCGGGACCGTAGTCTCGGACCGTAATGTCCAATCCGTCAGGGTTCTCTGTCGCAAATACATCAACACTCGACCGCTTTGGCGAATAACGAATTCCATTTCGAATGACATTTTCGACGGCCCGTCGCAGCAATTCTCTATTGCCGATCAATTCTCCCGACGGCCAATCATTCGATGCGATGTTGCAATCGCGAGCCTGAGCCTCCAAGCTGCAGTCGCGAATGACTTCGCCGAGCACTTCGCCATAACAAATTGTTGTCGCCCGTTGAGTATCTGCCTCGCCTTCGACGACTACCGTCTCAACCAGATCGGATACCAGGCCAGCGATGCGATCGATATCAGAGGCGATTCGATCCAAGGCAACTTCAGTGTCTGTCGAAGTTCTTGCAAGTCTTACCGCGAATTTGAGTCTCGCCAAAGGCGATCGCAATTCGTGAGATATGTCAGCCAGCAGCCTTCGCTCGCTCACAATCTTGCGCTGAAGGCTTTCCGCCATTTCGTTGAAAGACGTTCCCAGTTGCCCGATTTCATCAGGTCGGTCGCTCCTCACTCGAACCGAGAGATCTCCACTTCCGAAGTTGGCCATGGTGGTGGTTATTCTGCGAATGGGCGAGACGATTCTGATCGAAGCCAACCAACATAAGATCCCTGTCGCGCCGATCACGAGGAAATAGTACGGAAGATAAGGCCAAAGCTGTAAGCGGTTTCCCGGGCCATCCGCGGCGAACCAATATTGACCGTCTGCTGATCGCTGAGCAGCGATAGAACGTCCGTTGTTGAGAACTCTCCAGTGGGAAGAAGGAGCCGGAGGAAGCAGAGAAGTTCTGCTAGTTCCGGAGACGATATCCGTTCCATCGGACTTAAGAAGGTAATGCCGCGAAGCGGCAAGCCGATCCAGGCCGCTGAGGTATTTGCTTAAGGCCCCCGTTCCCTCACTCTCGAAGATCCGGCGAGAGGCCTGGAGCTGAAATTCGTCAAGCCGATCATAGACCTGCCCGAAGTGTCGTCGTTCAAGTCGATACGAGATCTCGCGAAATACGAGGAACGACAGAGATAATGTGGCGATCATCGCCAGCAGAATCGAGTGATACAGGGATCGTCGCGGCAACAAATCAAGCCGTTTTAGCAAAGACATACCCGACTCCTCGAATGGTTCGTATCAAGGTTCGACCGACCTCCAATTTACGCCGCAAGTTACTGATGTGGACGTCGAGTTGACGGCTGAAGGGTTCTGTCTGGCTCTCAAAGATAACCAGCGTCATCTCATCTCGTGTGATTGTTCTGCCCGCCGAACGCATCAGCATTTCAAGAATCTGAAATTCCATCTGGGTCAACTCAACCGGCACATCCGCTCGCCAAGCTGTTCTTAACGCGGTATCGATCCGGATGTCGCCGATGGTCATTTCCGTGGCGTTCTTACGCCTTGCTAGATTTGCGCGTCGCAGAACTGCCTGAATTCGCGCCAAAAGCTCATCAGGATCAAATGGCTTAAGGAGATAGTCATCGGCGCCGTAGTTCAGTCCTTGAATTCTTTGATTATGTTCCACGCAGGCAGTCAACATAATTACGGGGACGTCGTTACGGCTCCGCAACTTTTGAAGGACAAAAAAGCCGTCATAGATGGGAAGCATCACGTCCAGAATGATCAGATCGTAGGTCCCACTGACTGCGCTGACGAGACCTCGGTGGCCATCATGCTCACAGTGCAGTCTATGACCCGCTTCCGCGAAAAACTCTGCCATCATCCCACAAAGCTTCTTGTCGTCATCAACAAGCAACAACGAAAGAGGCGCTGAAGTTTCGACAACATCCATAGTTAATTCTCGTGGCCAATGCTTAGCAGTGGGCGATGTCACTATTATCGCTTCGCTGATGAAATGGAGCGCGGCGTCTTAACCATTCTTAAGATTTGATCGTCGATGGCCATGCTGTAATCACATCTACGTGCGATAGGTATTCAGGCACCCGGAGGATGATCCCATGCGGCGGTTTTTTATTTGTGTGATGGTGTTCGCGCTGTTTTCCGTACCCGTTTTCGCTAAAGAAAACTCTGAGAAAGTGACTGTCCCATCGCCTCTTCGAGTTGGATCGACCGTAGTCGCCGCGGGTGACTACAACGTCACCTGGGATGGGGCCGCCCCGGAGGTTAAGGTCTCTTTCCTTAAGAACAAAAAGGTGATTTGCACTGTGCCGGCGAAGTTAATCGAACAAAACAACAAGGACAATGGAATTGAGACTGGCACACAAGGCGGCGCCGAGGTTCTTCAGAGAATTCGTTTTGCACATGTCATTCTGGAAATAGAAAATCCGGCACCCTAATCCAAAGGACGGGTAGAGAAAGACTGCTTTGGTAGACGTCGCCAGCCGCAGATGGTGTCCGGAAATGAACGGGTGAGTTCGGAATTGGACGCGGTTTTGTGGGTGACCCGGGTGGAGCGGCCGAGAGAGGCGCCCCAATTCAGGTGATTTATTTGGTGAACAACGTGCATTCATCCTGCGTATCAACTGAGGATACGGAGGGTGAACTGTGATTGAAAACCTGCGTTATGCGCTGCGGCAGCTTTTCCGGGCACCTACTTTTACGATCGTTACGATTCTGACGCTGGCGTTGGGTGTGGGCGCGAATACGGCGATCTTCAGCGTGATTCAGGCGGTGCTGCTGCATCCTTCGGGTGTGCAGGAGCCGGAGCGCGTGGCTTCGTTTCATGCGAAGTATACACAACTGAATCTGCCGATGATTGGGGTGTCGGCGCCTGATTTTCAGGATGCGCAGTCGATGCACGATCTCGTGGACAAAGCCGCGATGGTGCAGAACGCGAGTTTCAATGCGACTTTTGACGGACGGACGCAGCATCTGCGTGCAGCGAAGGTGAGCCAGCAATGGTTTCAGGTGTTTGGCGCGGAGCCGATTCTGGGAAGGACGTTTCTGCCGGAGGAGGATCAGAAGGGCGCTGAGCGTGTGATTGTGCTGAGCTATACGGCATGGCAGAGGATGTTTGGCGGGCAGCATGACGTGGTGGACAAAAAGATTTTGCTGGATGACCAGTCGTACCGTGTGATTGGAGTGATGAGGAGTGATTTTGCCTGGCCGAAGGGAGTGGAGTTGTGGACTCCGCTGGGACTGGCTCCGATCGAGTTTGTTGCCCAGAACCGGTTTAATGAGTCGTACAACAGCGTGGTTCGGCTTAAGCCGGGTGTGACGGTGACGCGGCTCAACGCGGCGCTGGAGCAGAAGCGGTTGGAGGAGATTCGGCGCGAGGGGACGAGTGGGTTTACGTTTGGGCAGACCTCCGGGTGGGGGATGTTTGCCCAGCCATGGACGGAGGATGCCGCGGGATCTTTGAAGAAACCATTGCTCGCTCTGTTTGCAGTAGTGGCGATGATTCTCTTGATCGCATGTACGAATATTTCGGGGTTGATGCTGGCAAGGGCTTCGGCGCGGATGAAGGAGATGGCGATTCGGAGTGCGTTGGGAGCCTCGCTGCGGCAACTTGCGATGCAGTTTGTAGTGGAGACTGCGTTGCTTGCGGGAGTTGCGACGCTGATTGGCGTACTGGCGGGGCCGCTGCTGGGAAGATTGCTGCTGCTCGCGATTCCGCATGACCTGGCGCGAGGATTTGCAGTGAATACTGATGTTCGCGTTGTACTGGCGGCGGCTGGGTTTGGATTGCTAGCGGCATTTTTGGCAGGAGTGGCCCCGGTGGTGCAGCTGGCGCGGACGCACAAATCGTTGCGGCTGGCTGAGTACAGCAAAGGAGCGACGGCAGGGACGGGACGGCAGCGATTCAGGAATGTGCTGGTGTGTACCGAGATTGCTTTGGCGTTTCTGCTGGTGGCAGGAAGCGGGTTATTTCTGGCGAGTTTGAAGCAGTTGCAGACTGTGGATCCGGGATTCAAGAGCGACGCAGTACTGACAGGCAAGGTGACGCTGGATGCGACGAACTACAAAGGGCAGGATCTGAAGCAGGTTAACTTTATTCATGATGTGACGGAACGTTTGAGTGCGCAGGCCGGTGTTATTGCGGCGGCAGCTGTGTACCCGATGCCGTTTGCGACCGGAATGTACCCTTCGGGGAGTTTCCGGATCGTGGAGAAGCCTACAGGGCCGAACGATCCGGGGCCGCATGGCGATAAGGGATGGGCGACACCAGGGTATCTTGCGGCGATGCAGATTCCCCTGCTCGAAGGAAGGTGGTTCAGCGAGGAGGACAGAAAAGATTCGCCGCCAGTGGCTGTGATCGACGACATGCTGGCGAAGGCTTACTGGCCGGGGCGGAGTGCGGTGGGCGGGCACCTGCGGTTGGGCGGGCAGGATTCCCCGCCGGTTGAGATCGTGGGTGTGATTGGCCATGTGAGAAAAGATTCGCTCGAGGTGGAAGAGAATAAGGGGATCATCTACCGGCCGATGGCGCAACAACCAGTGGGGGAGGCGGTGTTTGTGGTGCGGACGAAGATGAGTCCGGATGCGATGCGGACGCCGCTGGTGGAGGCGGTTAGGGCAGTGGACTCATCGGAGGCAGTGTATGAGGTGGAGACCCTCGGAAGTTTTGTGGCGGATTCGCTGGCGGCGCGGCAGTTGTTGGTTTGGCTGTTAACGATGTTTGGTGGGTTGGCGTTGTTGCTGGCGGCGATTGGGATCTATGGGTTGCTGAGTTTTACGGCTTCGCAGCGGACTACGGAGATCGGGATACGTATGGCTCTGGGGGCGCAGCGATGGCAGGTGGTCTCGCTAATGATGCGCGAGTCCATGGTTTTGATCGGGACAGGGATTGCTGGTGGGCTGGTGCTTACGTTTGTGGCGCAGCGGATTCTTGTCCACGCGTTTGCAGCCATGGGAACAGGGTTGGTGGTCTCGCTGGTGTTTGCTGGCTTCAGCCTGATGCTGGCCTCGGCGATCGCTTCGATCGTTCCGGCGCGACGGTCAGCTAGTGTCGATCCGGTAATTGCTTTGCGGAATGAATAGCTACCAAGGATCACGTTGGATTCGTAGTTGAAAAGTGTAATGAAGGCATGGGGGCGAGCGGTCTTAGGGTCCTTCGACTTCGGCTACACCCGCTCAGGATGATGAGTTCAGAGACTCAAAGTAGCGGCGATTACTTCGCCGCTACTTTGTTTGGGTAGGTGGCCTGAATCGTCAGGATTTCGTAGGGTTTGATTGGGATCGTGATGGTGTCGCCGGTGACGCTGAGGGCTGCACCTTCCGGTTTCTCCATGAGGTTGGTTTCGGCGGCGCTGGTGGCTCCGGGTGGGATGTGGAGTTTGACTTGAGCCGCTTCGCCAGCCCACTCGTACATGCGGAAGATGAGTGCGTCGGAGTCTTCGGCTTTTTTGACTGCGGTGAGGACTACGTTGGGGTTGTCGACGCTGACGAAGGAGTGTTCAGTGGGAAGAGAGCCGGTGTGAGAGAACACTTGCTCGGCTTTGAGCGGGTCGTTGAGCTCGTAGCCGCGACGGACGGTTAAGGCTTGCTTCCAAGACCCGGTGTGAGGATAGAGAGCGTAGCGAAATTGCTGGCGGCCCTTGTCGGCGACTTCGTCGGGCCAGGTTGCGGAGCGAAGGAGGGTTAGGCGGAGGGTGTTGCCCTCGGCGTCATACCCGAATTTGACGTCGTTGAGGAGAGAGAAGCCGTGGTTGGCGTCGCCGAGGTCTGCCCAGCGTTGGGCGGGGACTTCGAATTTTGCCTTTTCCCACGAGTTGCTGCGGGTGGTGGTGCGCTCGATCGACCCATAAGGAATTTCGTACGTGGCCTTGGGAGAGGTGGCAGAGAGAGGGAAGGCGGCTTTGAGGAGGACGTGAGTTTCGTGCCAGTCGATGTCGTTGTCGACGACGACGCTGTCGGCTCCTGCGTCGAGAGAGATGTCCTGGATGAATTTTGAGGACTGCCAGGTGCGAATAACACGAATAGTTTTGCGAAGAGGGCCGTCGGTGAGCAACGTCACGCTGTCAACGTTGGTGATCGGGACCATGTGGTCAAGAGTGCCGGGGTCGATGTTCCAGGCATCGTATTGTTTGGGTATGTCTTTGAAGGTTTGGAGTTGATTGCCGCACGCGTTGGGAGCCAGGGATTCGGTGTTGGAGGGAACAGAGACGAGGCTGGTGATGCAGCCGGTTTTACGCTCGACGGTGAGCTTCAAGTGCCCGTTCGAAAGTGTGAATGCGGAGGGGCTATCGCCGAGATGTAAGTCGGTCGAGCCGGTTTTTTCGTCCATGCGGCCATCTGCATGCAAAACGGCATATCCGAGCGCGGGGACGTCTTCAACACGTGCGAGTACTTCAAACTGATTGGTTCCCGCAGCATGGGAGATAACCTGCGATAACAGGCCTGAGCCGTGAGCGTTCGAGAGATGAATGGTCTCGGAAGGCTCGGGAAGCTGAATGGAGAGCGCGACCGTCTCGGATCGCGGCCATGCTTGTGCGTTGGAGATAAGGACAGGTGCGCCGGAATTTACTCGCGTGTCGATGGCCGCCGCTAAGGTTTTGAGCGAAGCTGCGGTGATCTCGCGATCGGTGTGGAAGACTTCGGCGTAGTCTTTCTGCGCGTCTTTGTAGATGACGCCTATGCCGGAGCCGGCCGCAAGATCGTGGAACTGGTTGAAGGTGATTTTTTTCCAGTTGTCGGTGAGTTGGTCAGCGGGGTATGGCTTGTTATTGAGCCATGCGAGACTTGCTAGTTTCTCGGCGTCGAGGGTGGCTACTTCACTGGTGCGCATGCTGCGTTTGTGTTCGGCTTGCGTGGTGAAGACTCCACGGTGGTATTCGAAGTAGAGTTCGTCGTTCCACGTTGGCAGGCCCATGGCTCCACTGGATGAAGCTGGAGGCGCGGTGTAGCCCTTGGCGATGGAATCGTAGTTCCAGGTGGGGGAGTCTGGGTTGAGGTTCCTTTCTATCGCGGTGAAGTAGGACTGCGCTGTGTGGTAGCGCATAGTGGGGACGGCGTCTGTCTTGGCAGCAGCGATCCAATGGTCGGCCTGGTCGAGCATTGCACGGGTGGGACCGCCGCCGTGGTCGCCGATGCCGTAGAGGTCGAGCATCTCGGCAGTGCCGGGGTTGCGTTGGACGGATTCGGCGAAGTCGGCCGAGATGCGGGTGGGATTAACGTTGTCGTGGACATAGTCGGTGGGGAAATAAGTCAGGACTTTGCTGCCGTCGGGGGATTGCCACCAGAAGAGGCGGAAGGGGAGCTGGTTGGTGTCGTTCCAATGCATTTTCTGCGTGACGAAGTAGTCCATGCCGGAGCGCTTGTAGATTTGCGGCAGCTGCCAGTTGTAGCCGAAGGAGTCAGGGTTCCAGCCGATGCGGGCGGTGACACCATACTCTTTCTGGAAGTAACGCTGGCCTACGAGTAGTTGGCGGACGAGCGATTCGCCATCGGGGAGATTGAGGTCAGGCTCGACCCACATGCCACCGACAATCTCCCAGCGACCCTCTTTGACTCGCTTGCGGATCTGGTCGTTCATCTGGGGATATTTTTCGGCGATCCAGGCGGTGTACTGCGCGGCGGATTGCGAGTAGGTGTAGCCGGGGTACTCGTCCATGAGTTGCAGGGCGGTGGTGAAGGTGCGTTTGACGACGTCGATGGTCTCGGAGCGAGGCCAGAGCCAGGCTGCGTCGATGTGGGCGTTCCCGGCGAGGTCGACGGTGGCCTGCGAGAGGACGGGTCGAAGGCTGGTGAGGATTTCCTGGGATTTGCGGAGGGATGCGTCGAAGGCGGATTGGTCAGCGGCTTCGAGAGCTTTAAGGTCGATTGCAGCTACTGCTTCTTCTACTTTAGGAAGGAGATCTTTCCGTGGAGTGGGCAATGCCGGCAGGATGTTGGCAGCAGAGATGCACTGAACGCGAATATCTTCGGGGTTCGGCCGAGTGCTGGAGGTGGCGTTGGGTTCGATCTTGAGATTCACACCAGTAAAGGTTTTTTCGTCGACTGTGTGGAGGAGTTTGACGGCAACGAGGATTTTATCGCCGGGCTTGGCTGGGTCGAAGAGTACGATGGGTTCGAGATCGTCGCCGAGGGCGACCCGGCGGCCGTTGAAATAGATGATCTGGGGTATGGGGCCATTGGCGTCGGTGCGGAACTGGAACCAGATGCGCGAACCGGTGATGTCATAACCGTTTAGGGTTTTTGGAACTTCGATGACGCGGCGATACCAGACGGCGTCCTGGGGAGCTTTGGCGCGCGGTTTCTGTAGGGGCCAGGCAGAGTCATCGAGCGAGGGGGATTCGCCGTGGGGAATGTCGCCGGCATGGAAACGCCATTCCCCTACCGGGAGGGAATTGAGCATCTCGATGGTGTGCAGCTTGGCGATTGCAGCTGGGGAAAGGTTTTTCTGCTCGCGGATGGGCGTAAAAGACTGAGCTAAAGCGATTGAGGTCGTTACCGCTAACGCGAGGGAAAGATGTCTTAATTGCATGGGCGCAAGGGTAGCAAATTCAGAGCGCTTCGAGAAATGGTTCGGGCAGACTATTTCGTTTTGTGAGTTTTGGCCTTTGGATTTGGAGACTAGCGGTTGGAGAGTTGGATCGGATTTCCGTCGGGATCTTTGCCATCGCAGAGGTGAAAGACATCACCGGTGCGCACCTGTCCGAATTTGACACCACGTGCTACCAGAGTCTCGCGCAGGGCAGCGACGTCTTTGGCATAGAAGACAATCTTCGGACCCTTGCGGCCCGGTGAGGGAGGACCGGAGTGGAGTGCGATACGTGCCCCTCCTGCGGCAAATTCTTTCCAACCCTTCTCATTTGTGACTTGCTTCAGGCCGAGAACCTGTCCGTAGAATTGGCTCATCGCTTCGATCTGGGCGGTGAAGAGGATTATCCGCGCCATCTTCATGGAGGGCATGTCTTGAACTTCCTTTCAGTAGCTTTCTTCGAGCGTAAATGAATGGCTTCGAGAGGACGAGACTGGTAGTCTTGCGTGCATGAAAAAACTTAGGTTGCGCTTGTTTGGGGTTCTGGGAGTTGTGTGTTTGTTGGTCGCGAATGCGACAGGAATTGCGCAGAATCTATTGTCTGCAGACGCGACAACGAGGATTGACGCGGCTGCAGCGGATATTTTGAAGGCGACCGGGACGCCGAGCGCTTCGGTGGCGGTGGTACAGGGTGGAAAGATTGCATTTGTGAAGGCTTATGGGATGGCTCGGCTGGAGCCGCCAATGCCCGCAACGTCGGAGATGCAGTATTCGATCGGGTCGATCAGCAAGCAGTTTACAGCCTCGTTGATTTTGCTGCTGCAGCAGGATGGGAAGCTGAAGCTGGGTGACCCGGTGGGGAAGTATCTGCCGGGGTTGACGCGCGCGAATGAGGTGACGATTCGTCAGGTACTGTCGATGACATCGGGCTATCAGGACTTCTGGCCTGAGGATTATGTGATGATTTCGATGATGAAGCCGGCGACTCCGGAACACATTCTGGATGGGTGGGCGAAGAAGCCGCTGGATTTTGAACCGGGGACGCAGTGGCAGTACTCGAACACAAATTATGTGATTGCGGGGCGGATTGCGGAGATTGTTGGTGGGAAGCCTGTGATTGACCAGCTGAAGGAGAGGATCTTTGGGCCGCTGAAGATGACTCGCGTGTTCAATTCGGATGCAAGCCGATTGCCGGCGACGGATCCGACGGGGTATTACCAGCACGCGTTGGGTCCGCTTCGTCCGGCGCCTCAGGAAGGGCAGGGGTGGATGTTTGCGGCGGGAGAGTTAGCGATGCCTGCGAGCGATCTGGCGTTGTGGAATATCAGCTTGATGAATCGGAGCCTGCTGTCGCCTGCTTCGTATGAAGAGATGTTTACGGAGGTGAAGCTGAAGGATGGGACGGGCTCGAAGTATGGGCTGGGGGTGGAGGTGGGGACTCGGGATGGACACCGATATATCGAGCACGGTGGCGAGGTATCGGGGTTTGTGTCGGAGAATGTGGTGTTTCCGGACGACAAAGTCGCCGTGACGGTGCTGACAAATGAAGATGCTTCGGGTACAGCAGGTGCCCTGGCGCAAAAGATTGCTCCGCTGACGCTTGGTGGGGCTTCCGGAGCGAGTGCTTCAAATGCGGAGACTGTTGCGGCAGAGAAGCGGGCGCTGGAGATTTTTCTCGGTTTGCAGGATGGGAAGTTGGACCGGAAACAACTTACGGAGTTTTGTGATGCTTATTTTACGGAAGAGGCGGTCGCGGATTTTGCTGCCAGCCTGAAGCCACTGGGAACTCCGGCCAGCTTTAAACAAATTGGAGAATCGAAGCGTGGGGGAATGATTTTCCGATCGTTTCGAGTCAGTTTTCTGAACAAGCAAGTGCGGGTAACGATTTTCGAGATGCCGGACGGGAAACTCGAGCAGTACCTGGTGATGCCGGCTGGAAGTTAGGGGCTTGGTTCGGACCGGGTTTCTCGTTGAGGCATGTGGCGTGATGAACGATAATAGTTGTTGACTCTAGAGCGGCTGTTCTGGTCTTGCTCTGAGGGATGCTCTGTTGTTCTGGCCCTTCTTGGGCGTTTTCTTCCTTGGCGTAACTATAGGAAGGAAAAGAAGATGAATCTTTGGACAGAATATGAAGGGCGAACGATTGACGGCGCCTATCCCCTAACAAAACTGATTCGGCCAGAGGGCCGGAGCGCGTTTTTCTCGACCTCGAATGGCACGGGTGCGCCTACGGTGATTCGCCTGATCGAATCGCATTTTGATGGGGAAGACATTCTGGTGCGATGGCGGGGGATGGAGGCTCTGAACCATCCGAACCTGGTGAAACTGAAAAAGTTTGGGCATGTGATGGTGGACGAAACGCCGCTCGTATATGCGGTAATGGAGACGGTGGATGGAAATCTCGCGGAGATTTTGAGTAATCGACCGCTGACGGTGGACGAGACGCGCGATTTGGCGATGAGTCTGCTGGCGGCGCTGGAGGCTCTGCATGGGAGTGGGTTTGTGCATGAGCATGTCGAACCGGCGAATGTGATGGCTGTGGGCGAGACGATCAAGCTCAGAAGCGATTGCATCCGTGAGGCTTTGGAAGGTGAAGAGGGTGCTGAGCTGAAGAGAAAAGATGTGCGGGACTATGCACGGGTACTGGCGGAGGCTCTAACGCAACGCAAAGCCGCGGATCGGATGCTGCCAGCACCGTTCGATGAGATTGTGCGGAAGGGAGTGAGTGGGGATTGGGGGCTGGCACAGATTCGAGTGGCACTGAAGGGAAAACCAACGGCGAATGCGGCGGATTTTCGGGCTGCGGCCGCCGCTTCGCCGATGGTTCGGCCGATGCCGGCGCCAGTTGCGCGTCCTGACGACTCGCCGCCGGCGGTGCGTCCCGTGGTTGCGTCATCGTCTCCCGTGGAGAAACCGGTCGTAGTCGCGCCTTCTGTGGCGAGACGTCTTCGAGTGCCCCTCGATGGGGGGCGAGGAAAGATTGGACCGCGGGGGGTGGCTTATCTTGTCGGTATCGTCTTGATTTTTTTGCTGGGGTGGATTTTCCTGCATAAACGGCCGGTGGATTCGAACGTTGCCGTGCCTGAGGCAGCTCCGAAAAATGTTCCCGCGGCGGAGAGTCGATCGAATCCGGTGCCTGTTCCTGTCGCCAAGACGAGCGCCGCGGTGCCTGCGGTGGCTGGTTCTTCCGTCGGAGCTGTGGGTGGGCAGTGGCGGGTGATTGCGTTTACTTATAACCAGGAGGACCAGGCTCAGCATAAGGTTGCGGAGATTGCTCAGAGTCATCCGGATCTGAATCCTTCGGTGTTTGCGCCTACGGGACATGCGCCTTTTCTAGTGGCGTTGGGCGGCGCTATGAGCAAGCAGGATGCTTTTTCGCTTTCGGGGAGGGCTAAGAGGGAAGGCTTGCCGAAAGATGTTTATGCGCAGAATTATCGAGCCAGGGCAAATTAGGCGCCCGATTTTTTGGCGGGCTAGTTTGGTAATTGAAGGCAGAATAAATCCCCGTCTCCAAGTCGCCGGATGGCGAAGATGGGGATTCTTACTCTGGGTCTGATTGTTGTAACTGATCTTGTTACTTTTTCTCAGTCTGGGCGAGGAAGTCAATGAGGTATTGCTTCCAGACGGCGGCATTGGTGTGGGTACCGTGGCCGCGGGTGGCATCGGAGATTGGGATGTCGATGTATTTCGTCTTTGGCATTTTGGAAAGGATGCGTGGGTTGATGATGAACTCGCCGGTTTCGGGTGGGTTGATGAAGTCGTCGGCGGAGTTGATCCAGAGTGCCGGGGCGATGATGGTGGAGAGCTTGGGCTCGGGATTGTAATTTCGTGAGGCGTTGACGTAGTAGATCATGTCATTCGCGTCCGCGTGCGCGATGGCCCGGGCGAAGTAATCGTCGACGTATTTTTCAGATTGAGCGCGGGTGGGATAGTTCTTCTGCATTTGGAGAGGAGCGGAACCCATGATGAGAAGCATGGCTTCGGCTCCGCGAAGGCCCAGAACAGGTTCCGAGGTGTACTCGCCGTTCTTCCATGCGGGGTCGTTTTTGATGCTTTCGATGGCGATGTAGCGGGTCATACGGTTACGACCAGCCAATTCGACGGGATAGCAGGCAAAGGGAGCAAGGGCGTCCATGAAGGTGGGAAATGTCTCGCCCCAGACCCAGGACTGCATGCAACCCATGGAGGTGCCGAGGATGAGGCGAAGATGATCGACGTGGAGACCTTCGAGGAGCATGGTGTGCTGCGAGGTGACCATGTCGTCGTAGTCGTACTGAGGGAACTTCATGTGGAGGCCGTCAGAGGGTTTGGAAGACTGGCCGTGGCCGATGTCGTCGGGGAGGATGAGGAAGTATTTGGTGATGTCGAAGGGCTGACCGGGACCAAAGAGGACGTTCGAAAAGACCGGGTTCATGAGGGAGTGCGCGTCGCCGCCCGTGCCATGGAGGAGGAGGATGGCGTTGTCGGTGTGGCCAGTGGCATCACGATGGGGTTTGCCGAGAGTGATGTAGTGGAGGTGAAGTTTGTCGATAGTCTCGCCGTCTTTGAAGTGGAAGTTTGCGATGTCGTAAGAGCCATCCTGGGTGGGCCATTTGCTGGCAGGGGTCTGAGCATTGGCGGCGGCTGCGACAGCGAGAAGCGAGAGGACGGCAAGGCGGGTGATCATGACTGCTGTGTCTCCATCGAGGCGATTTGAGTTGTGGTTGTGAGACGAATGGCGCTCAGGGAAAGTTCCTAGTCTTTCATGTTCTCCTGGGCTCGGACGAAGGCGTAGTTGCTGACGTGGACCCAGCCTCGGAAGGGAAGATTGACGTCTGCGATTGCCAATAATACGAGGGTGATGAGTAGGGTGAAGGAGAAGACCTGAAGAGAGTGAAGACCTGGACTTTCGGCACCGAACATGGAGGCTCCAATAACGGTGAGCAAACCACCGGCGAGAAGGACGGCCCAAAAGATTGGAGGGAGATGATAGGTGCTTTGGAGAAGGCGGGTGCGGCGATGTTCAGTGAGGGCGCTGAGTTCTGTGATGGCGTGATCTTCGGCTACTGCCTCTGTCGGAGTGGCGGCTCGTACTGAAATAATCGTCTTCCATAACTCCTGATTGACGATGTGACTTCTTTCGGGTGCGTGACCTTTGGCCATTTCCTTCCAATCTTCATCGACGACTGCATCGGCGTAGGCGCGAACCAGAGTGCGAACCTGGTTGCGTTGCGGCTCGGGCAGGCCTTCTCCGAGACGATAGAGATTGCGTAGAGCATTGGCTTCGAGATCGACGTTGAGATTGGCGTCGCCAAAATTTGTCCATACGGTATAAAGCATGAAACCGAGAATGACGGCGTACGTTGTGCCGATGATGTTGAGCTGCCAACCGATGAGGTCGTTGTGAATGCGACGCTTTTCCCGCGGCCACGCGCGATTGAGCAAAACCATGAAGAACATGGAGGCCGCAACAGCGAGGATGAGAATAACGATGTTTTCCGTGAGCGTCAGCATTGGCAATTAGTTTGAAACAGATTACCGAATTTTGGGAGAGTTGCCTGGCTATTTCGTAACGGGTCCTTTGTGGGAGAACGAAGAAAGGTTGCGCGTCGACAGACCGAGAGTGGTAACTTTTCCTTTGGTTCAGGAAGGAGTGTTCGGTGAGGATTGGCCGTTTGTGGGCGTTTTTGCTGGTAGGCGTTTTTCCTATTGTTTCCTGCGGTGCCTTTGCACAGCCGTTGGGGAGTGGCGATACCGGAATTCGCATCAGTGTGGATGCGAAGGCCGCTGGGAAACCGCTGGTGCACTTCTGGAGCAAGGTTGTGGGGGCGGGGCGCGCGAATGAGGGTTTGCGTGCGACATGGCAGGAGGAGTTGGCGACAGCTCATGCCGAGGCCGGTTTTGAATATGTGCGATTTCATGGGTTATTTCATGACGACATGTTTGTCTATCGCGAGAATGAACAAGGTGCACCGATTTACAACTTTCAGTACATCGATGATTTGTTTGATCGGATGCTGGCGAAGGGTGTAAGGCCGTTTGTGGAGCTTGGGTTTGTGCCGAAGGAACTTGCCAGCGTAACCGGAACTACTTTCTGGTGGCAGGCGAATGGAAGTCCGCCGACGGATTATGGCAAATGGTCCGGGCTGGTGGAGGCCTGTGTGTCGCACTGGATTGCGCGATATGGTGCAACGGAGGTACGCCGATGGTACTTCGAGGTTTGGAATGAACCGAATCTCCATGGTTTTTTTGCGGGGACGCAGAAGCAGTATTTTGAGCTGTACAAAGTGACGGTAGGGACGATTAAGAAGATCGATCCGGCATTGCGTGTGGGCGGGCCGGCGACGAGCAATTTCAATCTGGATGAAGACGCGATCAAGAAAGCGAGGGCTTTAGGCAAGGCCTTTGATCCGATGACAATTCCGTGGAAACCGGTATGGATTGAAGATTTTCTGAGTTACTGCAAAACGAATGGACTGGCGGTGGATTTTGTTTCGACGCATCCTTACCCGCAGGACTTTGCGATCGACGAGCCGGGAGTGCCGAAGGGCGGGAGGTACCGGCGGTCGATCGATGCGACGCGGGACGATTTGCGGACGCTGAGGAAGATGATCGATGCGGGTCCCTATCCGAAGGCGCAGATTCAGCTGACGGAGTGGAACTCGAGTCCTTCCCCTACGGATCATACGCATGACTCGCTGGCGGCCGGAGCGTTTGTGGTAAAGACGAATCTGGAATCAGTGGGGCTTGTGGATTCGCTGTCGTACTGGGTGTTTACGGATGTGTTTGAAGAGAACAGGAAGACTGATTCTGTGTTTCATGGCGGCTTTGGGTTGATTAACTATCAGGAGGTGGTGAAGCCGGCGTTTCACGGATACCGGATGATGAATGAGCTGGGTGATGAGCTGATCGCGCAGACTGTGGGCGCAGTAGTGACGCGGAGTACAGCGTCGGGGAAGGTGACGGCATTGGCTTATAACTATCCGGCAGAGATGAAGGTGTCGTTGCCGGTGACACAGACCCTGGCAGCTGCGGATGCGATTGATGCGAGTGGGAGTGCGCGGCAGCTGGAGTTGCACTTGACCGGGCTGACTTCAGGGGCTGCCTTTGAGATTGAAACGCTCGACCGGGAGCATGCGAATGCTGTTTGGGCATGGGAGAAGATGGGGAAGCCGGAGACTCCGACGCGGGAACAGACTGAGATGCTCCGTATGTCGGCACGGGCTACGCGGCGGGAGACTGTGCATGCGGATAATGCGGGGAGGCTTGATTTGAAGCGATCGATTGCGGCGTGGAGTCTGGTGTTGGTGAAGCAGTTGTAGCTGACGTGTGCTGGCTCGGTTCTGACGGCGGTGAACTCCGCAGGGATTCAGGATTTCAACGAAAAGGGCTTTCTTAGCCATTTTCAGGAAAATGGCTCTGATTCGGCTTGACATATTCCTATATAGGAATGTAATGTTTCGACATGGCGAGAGCGAGCACCACATCCGACGCTTTCAACGCAATTGCTGAACCCCGGCGGCGGGAGATTTTGAGTTATCTTGCCGGAACTGAACGGCCGGTGGGAGAGATTGTGGCAGCCATCGGTCTTCCGCAGCCTTCCGTATCGAAGCATCTACGCGTTTTGCACGATGTGGGGTTGGTTCGGATGCGGTGCCAGGGCCGCCAGAAACTGTACCGGACTAACGCCCAGGCAATACGGCCTCTGCATGAGTGGGCCGGAACGTTCGAGCGTTACTGGCAACACCAGTTGAGCCGGGTGAAGGAGCTTGCCGAAGCAACAGTTCGCCAAGGATCACCTGACTTGAATTCCCCAATCGCGAATCCAGAGTCGAAACCCAAGGAGAAATGATGATTTCCACCGAACGCACCCTCGAAGACCTTACGCTCACGATTAACCAGGAGATTCACGTTCAGGCTCCCCTGGAAGTGACCTTTGCTGCGCTGCTCGAGCAATTGGGACCCGGCAATGAAACGACGGACGGCAAGTCTCTCAGCATGAAGATTGAACCCTGGCCCGGCGGAAGGTGGTACCGAGATTTGGGCGACAATAATGGGCACTTCTGGGCCAATGTTCAAGCTATCAAGCGGCCCACGTTGCTCGAATTCGCTGGCCCTTTGTTCGCCTCCTTTCCCATGGTTTCGAATGTGCAATATCGGCTGAGCGAAGTTGATGGAGGAACCTTGATCTTGTTTAAGCACACAGCACTCGGCTTCGTTCCCGAAGAGCACAAGGCGGGAATGAACAAAGGCTGGGCGTCGATGCATGAACGCGTTCGCAATCACGCCGAGGCCTCACGCAAATAACGACTTTGAGCAGAGGAAGCTTTGAACTGTTACCTCTCAATCCTGAGAGACACAAACCTGAAAGGAGAATCCCATGTCTATCGCGCAGTCTTTGCTCGCAGAATTCGAAGATCAGGCTCCGGTCACGCGGAGGTTCCTCGAGCGCCTTCCCGAAAATAAACTTACCTGGAAGCCTCACTCTAAATCTTTGACTGCTGGACAACTGGCTTATCATTTGGCTTCGGTGCCTGGAGGAGTGGTTCGCGGCGCTCAGATGGACCAAATCCCGCCTCCGGCCTTCCAATTCCCCCAACCTGCAAATAGGCAGGAGATCCTCGACGCCTTCGACCAGAGCATTGCAACTGTGCGCGAGGTTCTTCCGAGCTTCGATGAGGGTGCCATGAACTCAACCTGGCGCATCGTCGATGGCGATAAGGAGATTGCAGCGATGCCGAGGGCCGCCTTCCTGCGGAATATCATGCTCAATCACTGGTACCAGCACCGCGGCCAGTTCTGCGTCTACCTGCGTCTGCTCGACGTTCCTGTGCCGTCGAGCTGGGGACCTAGCGCGGATGAGCGGTCAGTGCTTCAGGCAGAACCTCAGCCGGCGTAAGCCATCGCGAAGGAGGTATAGCTTATGTGCCCCATGTGTCTTACAACTGCTGCGTTGATTGCAGGGAGCGTTACTTCGACCGGCGGGATTGCGGTGATTGCTGTCAGGAGATTTGGCGGGAAGAACGCCGGAGACGATAGCCCCGCTCAACCCAAGCCCTGCAGTTTCGATGAGAGAACCGAATCATAGAAGTTTTCCCAGTTTCCGCGTTAAGGAGAGATCAAAATGTCAACGAGCATGATGGAGAAACCGCAGATAGTTACGCGGGATGAATGGCTTGAGGCTCGTACGAGGCTTCTTGCCAAAGAGAAACAGCTTACGCGCGAACGCGATGCGTTGGCCGCGGAGCGTCGGCGTATGCCGTGGCAGACAATAGAGAAGAAATACGAGTTCGACGGACCCAAAGGCAGACTAAATCTGCTCGATCTGTTCGAAGGCCGCCGCCAGTTGATTGTGTACCGTGCCTTTTTTGAACCGGGGGTGTTCGGTTGGCCAGACCATGCGTGCCGTGGGTGTTCGTTGGGAGCCGACCAGGTTTCGCATCTGTCGCATTTGAATGCCCGCGGTACCACGCTGGCTTACGTTTCGCGGGCGCCGCAGCCGGACATTGAACGCCTGAAGGCAAGGATGGAATGGAAGATGCCCTGGTACACCATCACCGACAGCTTTGATGTCGATTTTGGCGTGGACGAGTGGCACGGGCATAACGCGTTCATCCGCGATGGGGATGAAGTGTTTCGCACATACTTCATCAACCAGCGCGGCGATGAAGCGATGGGAAGCCTCTGGAGCTACCTCGACATGACTGCGCTTGGGCGACAGGAGAACTGGGAGGACTCACCTGCCGGTTATCCTCAAAGTAAACCGTACGAGTGGTGGAACTGGCACGACAAATACGCTTCCGGCGATTCGAACAATGCGAAGTGGGTCTCGGTGCTGGATAACGCACTGGTGACAGAAAGCCCCAATTCCGCTAAACGCACCACGAAGGCCTGAGCGCACGGAAGTACGAAATAGAGCGTGGAGGCGCAATGCTCCACGCTTTATTTCTGCGAAGACTAGTTCGTTGTATCTTTCTTTTCTTCGGGGGCTTTTTCCGGGGTAGTCAAGGGTTTGGTGATGTCATCAAGGTAGTCGGGAGTGCCGTCTACACGGACGAGGGATGGGTAGCGTTCGCCTTCGTGGTAGTCAAGGTCGGCGTTGGTGACAAAGGTATCGCCTTGCAGAATGAGGTGGATGGGTTCTGATTTGCCTTTCGCGTCTTTGATGGCAGTGCGGAGGGCATCGCCGGAGAAGATGTTGCCGTTGACGGCAATAATTTTTTCGCCGGGGAAGAGTTTGGATTTGTCGGCGGGGCCGTTCCAGCGGACGTCGGTGACGTTGCCTTCGGCGCTGACGCGGATACCGATGGAGTACCAGACGTCGATGCCGCCGCGGCGTGGGCCACCGGCTGAGGCGATCGTTCGAGCGGAGCGAGTGGGCTTATCGGTGAAGACTAGTTTGTAGCCGCCTTGTTCGATACCGGCGAGGTCGGCGCGGGGGTTGATTGCGTCGACGCGGTCGTGGAGGAACGTGGCCCAGTCGTTTTTGGCAACCTGGTTGAGGTCGTTGATGAGCTCGTCACGTGTGTAGGTGACGATGAGCGGGCCAGTGTTCCCACCTTTGGCAAGGAAGATGTGGAGGAAGTCGGTGAGGGATTTCTTGTTGTCAGTGAGCTTGCGGATGGTGGTGTCGGCGTCGAGCCAGAAGAGTTCGCCTTCCTGGTAATAGTCCTGGCCGCGCTTCCAGTTGGACCAGGCAGGGTTGCCACCGCGGAGGATGCTGGCGGCAATGGCGGTGTCTTCGGTGCTGCGCCACTCGCGGCCGGGCTTGTAGTCGAGATTGGCGGCGGAGGCAGCAAGCATGTCGCGGTATTGCTCCTGCGATTTGAGGCCGGAGCGTGCGGCGAGAACGTTGCCTAGATATTGGGTCATGCCTTCGTAGACCCAGAGGAGCGATCCTTCCTGCATCTTGGAGAAGTCGGTTTGATACAAGTTGAAGGGGCGGCGATACTTGCCGTTCCAGGAGTGGGTGAATTCGTGGGAGAGCAGATCGGATTCGGCGAGCTGGTGAGCTGCGTCGGAGAAGCCTTTTTCACCGACTCCGTTGTCAGAGGACTGGCCGTGCTCTAGTCCTTCGCCACCAGCTACGTCAGAGAGCGTGAGGAGGAAGTGGTAGACGTTGTAGTGATGCGAGGCGTAGGCGGTGCTGGCCTCGCGCACGAGATTGGAGATCTCGGCGAGAACCTCGGGGCGAAGGTTCGAATCCTTGGGATCATCGGAGACGACGTCGATGTAGTGCTTCGGC